>JAVBUC010000015.1:0-84573 GCA_031555765.1 Bacteroides sp.
ACCTGTTGCTCAGTGTCCCTGTGCTTATCTGCCGAACGGAAAGAAACCTGGTTTGCCCATGTTTCAAAAGCATCTCCATTGATACCAAAGCCGAAATTACGGCAGAGCGTAATGAAAAACACATCTTCCCAATGGTTGTTGTGCCGTTTCAACCGATCGGTAATAAGATTGGTTTTCTGCTCCAACCGCTCTGTCTGCAAAGCAGTAAGCCAGGAGTGTACGGTAAAGACGGGCAGTGACGGGATTACAGAGTAACAAGGCGGACGCATGTCACCCCGGATAAGTTCATCATAACGAGCCTGGATATAACCGGGGCAAGTCAGTTGCATTTGAGGGATTGCTTCGCCATTCGATCGATACACCTCGGTATCTATTTGCCCGGCTACATGAAGAATCACCGAGTCGTACGCCTTATCCAGATGGTGTCCGTGCCGGTTCCAATCGGAAGAAAGGGTATGCAATTCTACATTCCCCACCCAAAGATTGCCATCTATCTTAATTTTGGCATTGAAGAAATCCGGTCCGGCATCATGATTAGGTAAACCCGGATCAATAATTTCTACAGATAATCCTGAGGTTGTCCTCATTTCCTCCAAAGGAAAGATCTTGTGTCGCCATGCATAGTGTAATAGTCGTTCCATTTTTGTGTTAACAAGGTATTAATATACCACAAAGTTAATGACTTAACCTGCAAAAACCTTATCTTTGCCTCAATTTAATAATGTATAATATGAAAATAGCATTAATCGGATACGGCAAGATGGGCAAGGAAATAGAAAAGATGGCCATTGCCCGTGGACATGAGATAGTCTGTATCATCGACATTAATAACCAGGAAGACTTCGAGTCGGAAGCGTTCCGATCGGCCGATGTAGCCATTGAATTCACAAACCCATTGGTGGCATATAACAACTATATAAAGACATTCAACGCAGGTGTAAAACTTGTATCGGGCAGTACCGGATGGATGGAAGAACATGGCGATGAAATCAGGGAATTATGCCGGAAAGAAGGAAAGACGCTGTTCTGGGCATCCAATTTCAGCCTGGGGGTAGTTATATTCTCGGCCGTAAACAAATACTTAGCAGGGATCATGAACCAGTTTCCTGAGTATGACGTGTCGATGACCGAAACCCACCACGTTCACAAGATGGATGCACCCAGCGGAACAGCCATTACATTGGCCGAAGGCGTGCTGGAGCAATTAGACCGCAAAGAAAAATGGGTAAAGGAAGAAGCTCAAAATGTATCCGAACTTCCCATCAAATCGATCCGTGAAGGAGAAGTCTTTGGTATCCATACCATTCGTTACGATTCCGTTGCCGACAGCATTTCTATCACACACGATGCCAAAAACCGCCGGGGATTTGTTCTGGGCGCCCTTTTGGCTGCCGAATATACCGCCGGAAAGCAAGGTTTTCTGGGTATGAGCGATTTATTTCCGTTTTTAAAGTAATCTCCGAATAAAATAAGTCTGAAATGAGAAAAGCATCACGCCGGCAATGGACAACATTTGCCATTGTATTATTCCTTTATCTATTATTCCTCCTATGGGTAAGAAGTTGGTGGGGACTCCTGTTGGTTCCGTTTATCTTTGATATTTATATCAGTAAGAAAATACCATGGGTGTTCTGGAAAGACTCCAAAAATCCGGCTGTTAAAAGTATAATGAGTTGGGTGGATGCCATTGTTTTTTCACTGATAGCTGTATATTTCGTTAACATCTATCTGTTTCAGAATTACCAGATTCCATCGTCATCTCTGGAAAAAACATTATTGGTAGGCGACTTCCTTTATGTAAGCAAAGTAAGCTACGGTCCCCGCGTACCGAATACCCCCCTTTCCATGCCGTTGGCTCAACATACTTTGCCGATAGTAAATACCAAATCGTATATTGAGTATCCACAGTGGCCTTACAAACGTGTGAAGGGTTTTGGTAAGGTGAAACACAATGATATCGTAGTGTTCAACTTTCCTGCTGGAGATACTGTTGCACTTAACGAGCAGCAAACAGACTTCTATTCTCTGGCTTTCCGGGAAGGAAGAAGGATGTATCCCAAGAAGGTAAATATGGATAGTCTGAACCGTGAACAGCAGAAGATCGTTTTCGATCTCTATTACAATGCCGGTCGCAAAATGATTCTGACTAATCCCCAGATGTATGGAAAGGTAGTTACACGTCCCGTAGACCGCCGCGAGAACTACGTAAAACGTTGCTTAGGGTTACCCGGAGATACATTGCAGATGATAGATGCTAAAGTGTATATAAACGGAGTTCAATCCGAAGATCCGGAAGGATTGCAGTTAAATTATCTGGTACAAACTACAGGTCCATACATACCCGAAGATATGTTCCGTGAACTGGGTATCAGTCTCGATGATCAGGAACTGATGCTTGAAAAAGACGGATGGGGCCCATTCCTGCTGGAAAGCGGAATAACCGAAAGAAATGCACAAGGGGTATTGAATCCGACATATTACTTGCCACTTACTAAGAAGATGCATGAAACACTGTCGGCAAACAAAAAGCTCGTTGCCAAGATTGTAATGGAACCCGAAGAGTATGCAGCCGGGCAAATGTATCCACTCAATCTCTATACCAAATGGGACAGAAATAATTACGGGCCTATCTGGATACCAGCCAAAGGCGCTACCATCACTCTTACACCAGATAATCTGCCGATCTACGAACGTTGCATTCGTGCTTATGAAGGAAATACTCTCGAAGAAAAGGAAGATGGCATCTACATCAATGGTGTAAAAACAGATACATATACATTTAAGCTGGATTACTACTGGATGATGGGTGACAATCGCCACAACTCGGCCGACTCCCGCTACTGGGGCTTCGTTCCCGAAGACCATGTGGTAGGCAAGCCCATCGTGGTATGGCTGTCGCTGGACAAAGACCGCGGTTGGTTCGATGGAAAGATCCGTTGGAACCGTATATTCAAGTGGGTACACTAATCTTTTAGCCCATGCAGGACTGGATAAGGAAGATTCTGAAATGGTTAGCCATTTTTGCCGGAGCCATCGCTATTGCCGTATTGCTCCGCGGGTTTGGCTTTACCTCTTACCTCATCCCTTCGGAAGGGATGGAGAACTCCCTCCTTTGCGGTGACCGCGTCCTGGTAAACAAGTGGAGCTATGGGCTTCGCACCCCGTTGATGCGGTGGTTCGGCTATCACCGGTGGAACAGCCGGACAGCCGGCAGAGGCGACATCGTGGTGTTCAATAACCCGGCCGATCTGGGTTCGCCCTACATCGACCGCCGGGAGACATACATCAGCCGTTGCACCGGCATACCCGGAGACACGCTCTGGGTAGATTCGCTTTTTTCCCTGATTCCATCGGAGAACAGGATCAACCCCGACCGCAAACAGCTCTACGCTTATCCGCGCGAGTACGAAGGCCGGATGGATTCCCTGCTCACCCTGCTGTCCATCACCGGCAACGACCTGATGGGACAAGATTCTGCCCGGAATGTACGTGGCTTCAGCCTGTACGAATATTACCTGTTGGAACAGGCCCTCGATACGGACAACTGGATACAGCGACAATCGACAGATTCCCATGCCCGCCCCTTGATCATACCCGGCAAAGGGAAGCCCGTCCGCGTCTATCCGTGGAACATCGTGCTCCTCCGGAATATGCTGATGCTGCATGAAAATAAGCAAGCCGAGATTATAGACGACACGCTGTATATTGAAGGAGAAGCCGTACAAGAGTGCATCTTCAGCAAGGACTACTACTGGATGGTGTCCGATAATTCTGTCAATCTGTCCGACTCCCGCCTCTTCGGCTTCCTGCCGCAAGACCACCTGATCGGGAAAGCCATGCTCATCTGGCTCTCCAAGGAGCCCGACACCAGCCTGCTGAAAGGGTTTCGTTGGAATCGCTTCTTCCAGACGGTGGAATGATAGCCGGTAAACTCTGATGAAGCGCATGGAACATCTCACCTCTGTCTATCTCTCTTCGGCCTACCTGGCACCTGTGGAGTATTATGTAAAGTTGCTCACCTATGAGAAGGTGTTCATCGAGCAGCATGATCACTACATGAAGCAGACGTATCGCAACCGTTGCACCATCGCCGCACCGAACGGTGAACTGGCACTTTCCATCCCCACCGTGAAACCGGACACACTGAAATGCGTCCTGAAGGATATCCGTATCTCTGATCACGGCAACTGGCGTCACCTGCACTGGAATGCGCTCGAAGCCGCTTACAACATGTCTCCTTTCTTTGAATACTACAAGGACGACTTCCGCCCCTTCTACGAGAAGAAATATGAGTTTTTGGTCGATTTCAACGAGGAATTGTGCCGTCTCGTCTGCGGGTTGATAGACATGCAGCCTACTATAGAGCGTACATCGGAATACAAAACCGTCCTCACTCCCGATGAGGACGACTTCCGTGAACTCATCCATCCCAAAAAAGATTTCCGGACGACCGACCCTGCCTTCGTACCTGTGCCTTACTATCAGGTGTTCGAAGCACGCCACGGCTTCCTGCCCAACCTCAGCATCGTAGACCTGCTGTTCAATATGGGGCCGGAAAGCTTACTGATACTGCAACAAAGCAACCGATAATCGCTCAATGAGCGATCATCGGCATAATAATATCGCCATGAAAAAACTATTTGCTATGTTAGGACTTTGCTGCCTCACCGCCGCCGCATTCGCACAGTCCATTTGGGATCGTTCCCACTTAGAACAAGTCAAACAGTCGCTCACACTGCCAACGTATGCCCTGGCCTACCGCGCGCTGATAGACGAAGCCGACGAGAAACTGTCGGCCACCCCCTTGTCGGTCATGATGAAAGAGAAAACTCCGGCGAGCGGAAATAAACACGATTACATGAGCCAGGCGCGTTACTTCTGGCCCGACCCCTCGAAACCGGACGGACTGCCTTACATCACCCGCGACGGGGAGTCGAATCCGGAACTGGAAAAGCTGGACCGCGTACGGCTGGGCCGGATGGCCGACAACGTCACTGCCTGGTCGCTGGCCTACTACTTCAGCAACGATGAGAAGTATGCCCGAAAAGCTACCGAGCAACTCCGCGTATGGTTTTTAGACAAGAAGACCCGGATGAATCCACACCTCACCTACGCACAAGTCGTACCGGGTGAGAACGGTGATCGCGGACGATGCTACGGCGTAATAGACACTTACTCGTTCGTTGAAATGCTGGATGCCGTGCAACTCCTGGAATCCTCCAAAAGCTTCACCGCCAAAGACTCGAAAGCACTCAAAGCGTGGTTTGGCGCGTTGTTGGACTGGCTCCTCACCAGCGACATGGGGCAGGAAGAAAGTCGCGTGGGTAACAATCACAGCGTAGCGTATGACGTGCAAGCAGTATCCTTCGCCCTCTATGCCGGCAACAAACAGGTAGCCGAACAGTGCATTCGCGAATTTCCTGGGAAACGCATTTATGTACAAATAGAGCCGGACGGCAGTCAGCCGGCAGAGCTCGGCCGTACCTTGGCGTTCGGCTATTCGGAGTTCAACCTCCACCACATGATTGACATGTTCGTCATGGGAAGCAAAATAGGCCTTTCCATCGACGACTCTACCTCGACCGACGGGCGCAACTTCTACAAGGCCGTGGATTTCCTCACACCCTATGCAGGCAAGGAAGTCACCGCCTGGCCTTACCAGCAGATCAGTGAATGGGATTACAAGCAACAGGAGTTTTGCAAAGACCTGTACCGGGCCTATCTGCTCAATCCCACCCGCACTGATTATCTGGAGCTTTACCGGAAAAACAGCCGAGTGGAACTCACCGACCGTTTCTACCTTATTTATATATAGCCGGACGAAATTCTTTCTTTTTAGCAACGAATCCGATCGTGTACGTACACTTTTGAAGCATATGCATCCGTTCGCTTCCGATTTATTGATTATATTTGTCGGCATATAACATTTATCTAATCTGTTTCATACATATATCTTATGAAGAAACAACTCACCTTACTCTGCGGCGGTGTGCTGGGCTCCTTAGGAATGGCTCAACAGGCACAAGCTGCTTCCGACGGAAAGACACCCAACTTCGTTTTCATTTTCATGGACGACATGGGCTATGCCGACCTTAGTTGCTACGGGGAAACCCGCTGGACCACCCCGCATATTGACGAACTGGCCCGAAACGGCACCCGCTTCACCGACTGCTATTCTGCGTCCCCGGTTTCCAGCCCGTCACGGGCAGGCCTGCTCACCGGACGTTACCCCGTGCGCATGGGCATTCAAGGAGTATTCTTTCCCGATAGTTACACCGGCATGGCACAGGAAGAAGTCACCATCGCCGAACTGCTGAAACCACAAGGCTACACCACCGCCTGCATCGGCAAGTGGCACCTGGGTCATCGCGACAAGTTCCTCCCCTTGCAACAAGGCTTCGACGAGTATTTCGGTATTCCCTACAGCAACGACATGAGCGCACAGGTGTACCTGCGGGGCAACGAAGTGGAAGAGTATCACATCGACATCAACCAATTGACACAGCGATACACCCAGGAAGCCATAAGCTTCATCCGGCGAAATGCCGACAAGCCTTTCTTCCTCTACCTGGCGCACAGCATGATGCACGTTCCCATCTACGTTTCGAAGGAGTTCGAAGGGAAATCGGGTGCGGGCATTTACGGCGATGCTGCCCTGGAAATAGACTGGAGCGTGGGACAGGTAGTGCAGACACTCCGTGAACTGGGGCTGGAAGAAAACACCGTCATCGTGTTCACCAGCGACAACGGCCCCTGGTTGCAGGAAGGTCCGCTGGGCGGATGCGCCCTGCCGCTGCGCGAAGGAAAAGCTACCACTTTCGAAGGCGGCGTACGTGTACCGTGCATCGCTTACTGGAAGGGGCATGTGAAACCCGACGTGAACCACGACGTCATCAGCCTGATGGACTGGTTCCCTACTGTGGGCGCACTGACCAACGCCCCGCTGCCGGACGTGAAGATCGATGGACACGACCTTTCCGGTGTATTGAACGGCACCGGCCAACGGGCCAGCAACGAGTATGCCTATTTCCGGCAAGACGACGGTAAAGTTACCGACTTCCGCTCGGGCGACTGGAAGATATCCCTCCCCGCACCCGCCATACAGGGCAACTTCTGGCGTACCTCCACCGCCGCTCATGATATTCTGCTGTTCAACCTCCGCGACGATGTGAGCGAGCAGCACAACCTCGCACACAAGTATCCGGAGAAAGCTGCGGAAATGCTTGCGAAGTTGAAAGCCTATACAGAGAACTTCGGCGAGGTACCTCCCCCTCTCTTGGTCTGGGGACATAACTCCAACGCCTACCTGCAGAAGCAACGACAGGACGCCATCGAGCAAGCCAAAGCAGCCGGAACCACCGGCAAAGCGGCAACCGTGGACGGATTCATCGATGTACAATAAGTCCCGACCACCCTGCCGATGAGTACTTTCGCCCCCTTTGCCCGTCCATTGTATGTCATGCTGAAGCCCGCCGGATCGCTCTGCAACCTGGCGTGCGAGTATTGCTATTACCTCGAAAAGAATGCTTTGCTGCATGATGGGAAGCCCACGCCGAACACCACGATGAGCGACGAGCTTCTGGAACGCTTTATCCGCGAGTACATCGGTTCGCAGACACAGCCGCAGATTCTCTTCACCTGGCACGGCGGCGAAACGCTGATGCGCCCGCTGTCGTTCTACCGCCGGGCGATGGAGCTGCAAGCCCGCTACGGACGGGGGCGACAGATAGACAACTGCATACAAACCAACGGTACCCTGCTCACCGACGAGTGGTGCCGCTTCTTCAAGGAAAACAACTGGCTGGTGGGCCTTTCCATCGACGGTCCGCAGGAGTTTCACGACGAATACCGGCGCAACAAGCAAGGCCTCCCCTCCTTCCACAAGGTGATGCAAGGCATCCGCCTGCTCCGCAAGCACGGGGTGGAGTGGAACGCCATGGCGGTGGTGAACGATTACAATGCCGACCATCCGCTGGAGTTCTACCGCTTCTTCAAGGAGATGGATTGCCGGTACATCCAGTTTGCCCCGGTGGTGGAACGTTGGAAGAACCCGCAGACAAGCACCGGACTGGCTTCTCCCTTCGATAGCACCCCAGACGAGGGCGTGACCCCGTTCTCCGTCAGCCCGCAACAGTGGGGCGACTTCCTTTGTGCGCTGTTCGACGAGTGGATCAAGGAAGATGTAGGCACCTACTACATCCAGCTGTTCGATGCTACCCTGGCCAACTGGGTAGGCGAGCAGCCCGGTATCTGCACCCTGGCCCGCACCTGCGGCCATGCCGGGGTGATGGAGTACAACGGCGACGTGTATGCCTGCGACCACTTCGTTTTCCCCGAATATAAGTTGGGCAACCTGCATACCCACACGCTGGTAGAGATGATGTACAGCGAACGCCAACAACGCTTCGGAGCCGAGAAGGAAACCTCCCTCCCGCGCCAGTGCCGCGAGTGCGAGTTCCTCTTCGCCTGCCACGGCGAGTGCCCCAAGAACCGTTTTACCGTCGCGCCCGGCGGGGAGCCGGGGCTGAACTACCTGTGCGAAGGGTACTACCGCTTCTTCCGCCACGCAGCACCCTACATGGACTATATGAAAGGAGAGCTGATGCAAGGTCGCCCGCCGTCCAACGTAATGAAAATACTGAAACAATCAATCAATGAATAAATAGCATGAATACACCACTAAAGACTTCTTCGAGCCGCATCGAAATGGTCGACGCCCTGCGCGGGTTCGCCATCATGATCATCTTCATCATCCACTGTCAGGAACACTTCAACATCTTCAACATGCCCCCGCCCGACGCACAAGCCGCCTGGCTCAACGTGCTGGACAATAGCGTGTTCCGCCTCGTCTTCTCCATGTTTGCCGGGAAGTCGTACTCCATCTTCGCCCTGCTGTTCGGCTTCACCTTCTACATCCAGTTCAGCAACCAGGAGAAGAAAGGCAAAGACTTCGGTCCGCGCTTCCTGTGGCGCATGCTGTTGCTCTTCGGTTTCGGTATGGTGAACTGCATGTTCTTCCCCGGAGGCGACATCCTGTTCCTGTACGCCATGATCGGAATCTCCCTTTTCATCGTGCGGAAGTGGAGCAACAAGGCCATCCTCATCACCGCCATCATCCTGCTGGCGCAACCCATAGAATGGGTACATTACACCCTCAGCCTGTTCAATCCCGCCTATACCCTACCCGACTACCAGGTGGGGCCGCTCTACGCCGAAGTAACCCGGGCCGCCATGGAAGGCAACCTGCTGGATTACTTCTATACCAACATGACGGCGGGCATCCTGGCCAACGTGATGTGGACCGTCAGCGTGGGACGCTTCCTGCAAACCGCCGGGCTGTTCATGCTGGGCTACCTCATGGGACGCAAGCAGCTCTTTGCCGCTACGGAGAAGAATCTCCGTTTCTGGATCTACACCCTGGTGGTGGCCGCCTTCCTGTTCAATCCGTTACTGGAGATCAAAGCCATCCTGGGCGACCGGGCAGCAGAAACACCCATCCTCCGCGGCACGCTGTGCGTGGTGTTCGATATGTGGCAGAAGTTTGCCTTCACCTTCGTCATCGTCTCCTCGTTCGTGTTGCTCTATCAGAAGGCCTTCTTCGTGCGGTGGACCGAGAACCTGCGCTACTTCGGCCGGATGACGCTGACCAACTACGTGCTCCAATCGCTCGTGGGTACCTTCCTGTTCCTGCCCGTGGGGCTGAACCTGGGACTGTACTGTGGCGGAACGGCCAGCTTGTTCATCAGCATCGTGCTGGTGTGGGCGCATATCCGGATATGCCGGTGGTGGCTCACTACACATAAGCAAGGCCCGCTGGAGTCTATATGGCATAAGCTCACCTGGATCGGCACAAACAAATAACAAAATCCCCTCTCTGCGCGTGCAGAGAGGGGATTTTGTTTTTACCCGAACAGCCTACCGTCCAGTTGCTTACGAAAAGCGACGGGCGAGATACCATACCGGCTACTGAACTGCCGCCGGAAAGTGCGCGGCGTACCGAATCCTGTCTTCTCGGCCACCTCGGTGATGGTGAGTTCCGTGCTGTGCAGTAGCGAGAGGGCTTCCTGCATCCGCAGGCGGTTGACGTACTCGGTGAACGACACGCCGAAGGTTTCCTGGAACACTCCCACAAACCGGTTCTTCCCTACACCCAGGCGGGCTATGATGTGCCTGCGGGTGAGCGTGGGGTTGCGGTATAGCTTCTCCTCGATCAGGAGTTGCCGAATGTCTGCATGGAGATTGATGCTTTTTGTTTTCATGTGTACGAGTTTGTTTTGAGGGTAAGCTGGCTTTAAACTTTCCACAAATGTAGAGTGGAACGCGCAAAGCCTGCGGACACATCGTCACAAAAAGCGGACATCTCGTTCAATGCGCAAAAAAAGCCCTTTCCAACGAAGAATTACTTCAGGCTACTACCCACAGTCTTTCAGTTTCATCAAGTGAAACTCACTGTTTCGCCAAGTGAAACTCACTGTTTCATCAAGTGAAACTCACTGTTTCATCAAGTGAAACTCACTGTTTCATCAAGTGAAACTCGTTGTTTCATCCTATGAAACAACGAGTATGCAGGAAGGTGCGGAGGACAGATGCGGAGGCAAGCGTGTAAGATACCCCGAAAAGTGACGGACGAGTGACAGATAAAAAGGGTATCTGTCACTCGACAATCATCACATAACCAGAGCGGTAAGTCGGAAAAAGTGACAGCGTGACGGATAAAATCACTTTTTCCGCAGGGAGAGAGTAGCGGCAGAGAACTACTTCTGCAAGCGGCGGTAGTCGGCAGGCGACATGCCATACTTATCGTTGAACTGCCGGCGCAGGGTACGGGTGGTACCGAAGCCCGCCTGCTGGGAGATATCTTCGATGCTCAGGTCGGTCTTGGCCAGGAGGGAAAGGACTTCCTTGAGGCGGAGGTTGGCTATGTATTCGTTGAACGACATGCCGAAGCACTCCTGGAAGGCATCGATGAAGAGGTTCTTGTTGGTGCCGAGCCGGGCTACGATGTCGTCGCGGGTGAGGGCGGGGTCGAGGTAAAGTTTATCTTTCAGGATCAGTTCGCGTATCTGCATACAGAGCTTGTCCTTCCGGTTCTCGGGGCAGTCGCTCTCCGGCTCGCCGGGTTCGGGGAGGACGTTCTGCACAAAGGTAGTACGTGCCAGCACCTCCTGGATCTGCCGTTCCTGTTGTTCGGTCAGCTCTCCTATCTGTGTAGCAAGGATGCGATTCTTGCGCGTCACCTTGCGGTTGTAGTATATCCAGATGCCGAGGGCAACGGCCAGCAGGCAGCAAGCACCGAGGGCGAAGAGGAAGTAGAGGTGTTGGCGTTCCTTCTCGGCAATGTGGCGATCCACCTCTTGCAAGGTTTGTATCTCGTCCAGTTGCGCCTGTAGCTCGGACCGGCTGACGGAGTCGCGCTGGTGGAGCACGGTTTCGAAGAGCGGGTACACTTCGGTAGTACGCCCCATAGCCAGCAGCACGCGGGCTTTCACCTGGAGTATATCCCTCGCCATGTTGGAGGCCTTCTCGGTACGTTCGGATTCCTCATAAGCCCCGTCGAGCAGGTCGAGGGCTTTTTGGTTATTGCCGCGCGACTCTTCTACCTGCGCCTGGTAGTAGTTTATGGAGATGGCTGTACGCTTGGTATTGTTCACCTCAAGGGCTTTCCGGCAATAGTTCTCGGCCTCATCAAACTGTCCCAACGACACATACATATTGGCGTAATACTTGTACAGTTCCGACCAGAGCGAGGGCGTGGGTATGTTCTGCCGTTCGTATTGCTGCACGGCGGCTTCGTACTCCCGGCCGATGGCCAGCAGCTCGTCCCACTTCTTTTGTTCGGCATATATATTGAACATACTCATATACGCATAAAGCCGCAGCGAGCCGGGATTCTCCAGAACCGACTCCGCTTTGATACACTCCCGGCAGGCTTTCTCGGCCTCCTCGTACCGGTGCCATTCGGCATAGATCATGCCTATCATGAACTGCGAGCCGGCCATGCCGGAGGTGTGGTTCAGAGCTTTGGCCTCGGTGTAGAGTTGTTCCGCGTGTTCCAGCGACGTACGAGGCTGTTTGTTCATGTAGTAGGCTTCGAGCAGGGTGGTATATACGTCGAAATAGAGTTTCCAGTTTTTCTTCTCGCGCAGGTAGTCCAGGGCAGGAGCAGCTTCGCGGATGAGGTCGTCATACCGGCTGTGGTTGAAGTAGGCCGGCAGTACATTGGTCATGAACTGAGCGGTGTACTTGGCGTGGTTCTGCCGCCGGGCTTCGGCTTCGCCCAGGCGGAGGTAGTGCACGATGGTATCTATCTGGGGGTCATAGTAGATGAGTAGTATCGACAGCTCGTAGTAAGCATCGAGCTTGGCTTCGCCCTTTGACGTGGAAATGACTTGCAGCAAGGAGTCTTTCTTCGGGAGATAGTCTTGCGCGCTGCTCTGTGAAATGGAGGCGATGAGTACCAGGGATAGTACAAGTAGGCGTGTGGCGTGTGTCATAATCATCAGATGATTTTACGTAAACACGGCAAATATAAAAGAAAAGTCTGAAATCTTCATCTATTTGCACCATTTTAAACCCAAACATAACCAAATGACAGGAAACAACGAAGAGGGCGTGTCAAAACTAAAAAGACTTTTGAAACACCCTCTTCTTATTTTACTGGAACAGCTTACTGGCCAGGTGCTTGCGGAAGGCCACAGGCGAGAGCCCGTACCGGGTGCCGAACTGCCGCCGGAAGGTGCGCGACGTGCCGAACCCCACCTTCTTGGCCACCTCGGCGATGGTGAGGTCGGTGTCGTATAGCAGCGAGAGGGCTTCCTGCATGCGCAAGCGGTTGACGTACTCGGTGAACGACACGCCGAAGGTTTCCTGAAACACTTCCACGAACCGGTTCTTCCCTACACCCAGGCGGGCAATGATGTGCCCGCGGGTGAGTAAGGGGTTGCGGTATAGCTTCTCCTCGACAAGGAGTTGGCGAATGGCTACACGGAGGTTGGTGTTTCTGGTTTCCATCGGCGGGGTTATGGTTGCGGGAGTGTATGAGTGGGACAGGTGGCGGTGATAGATCCAAGACCTATGAGTCCACACTCTGAGCTATTCTTTTTTGCTGTCCCGGCATTGGTATTACAGGAATAGATGTCTCCGCTATCTAGATATCCGAGCAAGGAGCCTACGTAGGTACTATAATCATTTTCTGTTGATACATTTACCGCACCGCCATTGAAGGAGGTTTCTATGACGGAGGTAGTCTCTCTTAAGTAGCCCACTAATCCGCCTATATTTCCATAACTACTCCCGGTGAGTGTGCCGGAGATATTTCCTAAATTGCGGCTGTTCGTCACTGAACCTCTGGCAATGCCTACCAGACCACCACAATTAATAGAAGAGCATTTCCCAAACGAAAGATTCCCTTCATTGAGACAATCCTTCAAGGTAAGAGAACCTATTTCAACACGTCCTACGATGCCACCCAGATACACTGCGCTGCCTGTACTGATACCGGTATCGATCGGTGTTTTATTGGTGCATCGCGTTACTTCTCCACCCCCTACATAGCCAACAATACCGCCTGCATAGAATGGGTAGCCACTGCTTTCATGGCAAACATCGATGCTCCCATGGAATACGCAATTCTCTACTTTAGCATTGCCCATACTGCCTACAATACCACCTGCATATTTCCGATCAGTATCTGAAGAAGCAGAAGAAGTAATCTTGCCGGACATGGTACAGTTTGTTATTTCAGTACCGTCAGCACTCCCTACAATTCCACCGAACCATTTTACAGCCTGAGCATCGATATCAGCTGCTACATGCAGGTTCTTTACAGATCCACTCATCGTATATCCAAAGAAGCCAAATCTATCAGGAGGGTTCACTGTAGCAGCCTTCAGCAGGCCACTGATGGTATGGCCACCACCATCGAAATTGCCATAAAAATACTTGTTGAAATCTCCTATGGGTATCCACTCACCGGCTGTGACATGGATATCGGTGGTGAGTTTAAAATAACCATAACCGTATGTACCTGTTTGATTAGCTACATCGTCCACCAGTTTTTTCAGTTGGGCGGCGTTCTGTATCAGGTAAGGATTGGTTTCTACCTGCCCTAAATAGTCTCCGCTTCCGCCAAAGGTGGATGCTGCTGTGATGCCAGTAGAGAACACCGAAGCATTATCTTCATCCCAAGTCAGCGGATCGACATTGTATATGTTCCCAAAACCAAGGAACTGTCCGGCACTGCCAATGGTGATCTTGTCCGAGGTCAGGTGCTTAGTGCCGGAATCGTTCTTGAAGGTGGCGGAGAAATAAAGGTCATTGCCAGGACTGAGCATGCTGGTAAAGACCGTCAGGTAAGCTGTGACTTCACCTCCGACTGTAGTGCCAGTAAAGGTCAGTGTGAGGTTCTTGGCTAAAACAGGATTAGTACCAAACCCCACTGTGATCTCCTCTTCATTTTCCACAGCCATGGTGAGGCTCTGCAGGGCATAACCAGGTTCCGCAGGGACAGTGATGCGCAGGATAGCCACTGTGTTTATGAAGGTAATGGGCTGAGCCAGGTCGGAGATCTCAGTGAAGGAATTACTACTGATTTCGAACCAGCCTTGCATGAAGTTGTAATCGCCTAAGTGCGCAGTATTATCATTGCTATTTTGCTGCTGGCCCAGCAGACTCATCATAACATCGTCCTGGTATTCAGCAGCCCGGTGGGCGGGGTAATAGGCCATATATATGCCACTACCATTGGCATATTCGGGCTCTTTACCGCTAAAGGTGGCCGTGCCTGTAACAGGATCAATATCAGTAATGGTGAAAACCTCGCCTTTGCCACCCCGGTAGAGTTTGAAAGCGTCTTTATTGCCATCGGTGTCGGTCCATTTTACTGCCATGGTCTTGGTGGCACCGTTATACTCATGCGCCAGACGGGTTTGTGCAGCATCGCCATGCGTGGCGGTGAGGGTGATCAACTTGCCTTCCGGCGCGGGTGTCAGGTCGGGTTCCAGTTCGGTCTGCGAGCAGGCTCCTGCCAGCAGGGCGGCTGCCAGCAGGGGCAGCAGGGTGGAGAGATGGTATGTTGTCTTCATAAGTGGTTAATCTTCAATGGTGAGAATGTCGTTAATTAACTCGAACACATCGGCCTCATAGTTGCCCGATTGTTTCATAGAGGCACTGGTGGGGTTCCAGTCGCCACTGTCATAGGGGGTTGTTCCACTGCCGCTGAGGGGGATGCTTCCCGCCATCACGCCTTGTTGGTGCTCCATCACTATCACTTCGATAGCTGGGCTTTGGTACACGTCTTTGTTCTTCATACGCTTTCTGTTTTTTTAAGTGACTTGGTTTTAATTCTTGCACAAATGTAGAATGAAGTACACAAAGTCAGCGGACACATTGTCTCAAAAAGCGGACACATTGTCCTAAACGCAAAAAAGCCCTTTTTATCGGGCTTTTTGGGGGAATGAGGCGGGTAAAGAACAGCTAATTCTGCAAGCGGCGGTAGTCGGCAGGGGACATACCGTACTTGTCGTTGAACTGCCGGCGCAGGGTGCGGGCAGTACCAAAGCCAGACTGCAGGGAGATCTCTTCGATGCTCAGATCGGTTTTCACTAAGAGGGAAAGGGCATCCTTGAGGCGCAGGGTGGTGATGTAGTCATTGAACGACATACCGAAGCACTCCTGGAAGGCATCGACGAAGAGATTCTTGTAGGTACCAAGGCGGGCGATGACGTCGTCGCGGGTAATAGCGGGATCGAGGTAGAGTTTGTCTCTCAGGATCAGCTCGCGTATTTGTATACAGAGTTTGTCTTTGCGGTTCTCGGGGCAGTCGCTCTCCGGCTCGCCGGGTTCGGGGAGGCTGCGCGGCACGAAGGTGGTGCGGGCCAGCACTTCCTGGATCTGCCGTTCCTGCCACTCGGCCTGTTCCTTGATTTGTGCTGCGAGGATGCGGTTCTTGCGGGTCACCTTGCGGCTGTAGTATATCCAGATGCCGAGGGCAACGGCCAGCAGGCAGCTGGCACCGAGGGCGAAGAGGAAGTAAAGATGTTGGCGTTCTTTTTCGGCAATGTGGCGATCGACCTCGTATTCCGTACGTAGTTCGTCGAGTTGCATCATCACACTGAGATTTGCAATGGAGTCTTTCAACTCCTGCGACTGGATGAACAGGGTAAGGGCTTCTTCGCCTCGCCCGGTGCGGGAAAGGATGGATGCTTTTTCCTCCATCGCCCAGATTCTTATCATCGGTTCCTTGTCGGTCAGCGGCACTTGGAGCAGTGGAAGGGCTTCGGCGTATTGCTTCCGGGCGGCGAGTATGGATGCCCGGACACAGGAACGGGAGGAGGTGTTCACCAAGCCATTGTGCGACACGGGGATAGAGTCGGACTTTTGCAGATAGACATCTGCCCGATTGGTATCGCCCAGCTTGCTGTACACGTAGGCCGCGACGAAATAGTACTGCTTCCAGTTATAATTGTTGTACCCCTTTTCCACCTCATCGCGCTTCCGAAGCCAGTCTTCCCACAAAGGTAACAGAGCCAGTGCCTCCTCTCCCCGCTTCTGCTGAATCTTAATGTCCAGCAATCCCATATAGCAACCGGCTCCCTGGTTGAAGTGGGGCGATTCTTTGTTTTGCAAAGCCAGGCATTCGCGGTAGCAGGCTTCGGCTTCGGGAAACCTCCGCAAGCTATAATACGTCTCGCCCATACGGAGCAGTGCCATGGTCTGGCCGGCGGGGTGTCCTCGTCTCTTGGCTGCCTGATAGATTTCTTTTGCCTCGCTTAGGGATTCGGCCAGTCGTCCCAGTCCGTAGAGTGCAGCCAGGCGAGAGTTTTGCATGTTATAGTAGCTATCGTCACAGAGGTCATGTGCTTCCGAGAAAGCCAAGACATCCCCTACTCGCTCCAGAAAAGCATCATAGTGCTGCCGGTTGACAAGGATGGCAATGGTACGGAGTTTGACATCGCGTTGTAGCTTGGTATCGCCCAGCTTTTCAATCTCCTGTTCCCAGGCTTCATAGATGGGCAGGATGACTTCCACATCGGGTTCATAGAAAAAAAGTTGTTTGCACAGTTCCTCGTAGGCTTCCAGCCGGGCTTTCCCGGCGAGTGTAGGAATGACCTTCAGCAAGGAGTCTTTCTTTGCCTGGTAGTCTTGCGCGTTGGCGTGCAGAACTGTGAGGAAGAGTACCAGAGAGAGTACGAGTAGGCGTGCGGTATGTGTCATCAGGAGATAGTTTTACAGTGAATACGGCAAATATAACAGAAAAGTCTGAAGGTTTTCTTACATTTGCACTAATAATTAACCAAAACATAGTCAATTGATATGGAACAACCAGAGCTAATACAGAACAAGATATACGAAATACGAAGCCAAAAGGTAATGCTTGACTTTGACTTAGCCGAAATGTATGGAACGGAGACTGGACAACTCAAAAGAGCGGTAAGACGTAACATTGAGAGATTCGAAGGTGAGGATTTTATGTTTGAGCTTACTAAGGAAGAGCTTTCAAGATGCCAATTTGGCACCTTGAACAGCGGGCGGGGAAGTAATTTTAAATACATGCCCTTTGCTTTCACTGAATTAGGCGTAGCCATGCTCAGTAGCATTCTAAATTCGAAGACAGCAATAGAAGTAAATAGAGGTATTATGCGTGCTTTCGTAGCGGTTCGCCAGTTGGTAGCGATTCCACAGGCCGACCGCGTATCTGTATTAGAGAACCAAATGAAAGAGCTCAAAGAATATATTGAAGAAGTTTTTACTGACTATAACGATATTAACGATGATACCCGGGTGCAACTGGAGCTAATCAATCGCACATTGGCCGAACTACAGGCTACCCAAAAACTGGCCAATAAACCACGCAATCCGATAGGTTTTAAAGTGCCGAACAAGAAGGAGTAACCTTCCATCTTCAACATTTGCCAACGAGACTGTATAAGAACATTTTTTAAAAGCTAAGAGGTCCGGGAATCTTTGCTCTGTGCAAAGATTCCCGGGCCTCTCCATATAATATCCGTCTTTTCTTATTTCAATTCAAACGGTACGATGGCTTTGATGTCGGCTGCCGAAGCACCGATCACGGCTTCGAACTTACCCGGCTCGGCTACCCAGGTTCCCTTCGTATCGTCGTAGAAGCTGAGTGCTTCCTTATCAATGGTGAAGGTGACGGTCTTCTCTTCGCCCGGGGCCAGCTTCACTTTGTTGAAGCCTTTCAGTTCCTTGATGGGGCGCGGCAGGGACGATTTCTTGTCGCTGACGTAGAGCTGAACCACTTCCTGGCCTTCGCGAGTGCCGGTGTTCTTCACGCTGACCGATACGGTGAGTTCCTCGTCGGCACCGATGATCTTCTTGTCGGCGGTGGCTTTACCGTAGGCAAAGGTGGTGTAGCTCAGGCCGTGACCGAAGGGGAAGAGGGGCTTGACCTTCTTCTGCTTGTCGGCCCAGCGGTAGCCCACGAAGATGCTTTCGTTGTACTTCACGTTGATGCTGTCGCCGGGGTACTCGCCCAGGGCATGTGCAGGATTGTCTTCCAGGCGGACGGGGAAGGTGAAGGGCAACTTGCCCGAGGGGTTCACGTCGCCGAAGAGGATGGAAGCGATGGCGTTGCCGGCTTCGCTGCCGCTGAACCAGGCTTCGACAATCGAAGGAACTTCGTTGACCCACGGCATAGCAACGGCATTACCGCTGATGATGACTACCACGGTATTGGGATTGGCTTTGGCCAGTTCAGAGATCAGGGCATCCTGTTCGTACGGCAAGCCGAGGGAGGCACGGTCGTTGCCTTCACAGTCCTGACCGTCGTTCTTGTTCAGACCACCGATGAAGAATACCACGTCGGCCTCCTTAGCGGCAGCAACCGCTTCGGCGCGAAGTGCTACGGGGTCGATGGCTTTCACCTCGGCTTTGGCTCCCTGCACATCTTGTTCGGCTACGGCAGGCGAGGCATAGCCTACGGCGTATTTCACCTCGGCATACTCACCAGCACGGGTACGGATACCTTCGAGGGGCGATAGTTCGAACTTCGCTTTCAGGGACGACGAGCCTCCACCTACGGTAAGGCGTTTGGTGGCATTCTCACCCACCACGAGGATCTTCTTCACGTTATTCACGTCTACCGGGAGTACATTGCGGTTGTTTTGCAGCAGCACGATACCGGCTTGTGCTATGCGGAGGCCGGCCAGTGCGTGGGCTTCGGTGGCAAACGATCCGTACGGACGGTTGGGTGCCATGTTGGTACGGAACACTAAGCGGAGGATGCGACGGACTTTATCGTCCAGCTCATTCGTGCCTACTACGCCGTCCTTGATCAGTTGGAGGTAGGGCTGTGCCAGATAGTAGTAATCGTACGCATTGCTGGCTCCCCAGTTCATGCCGTTGGTCCAGCTTCCGAACTCCATGTCGAGGCCGTTGTAGATGGCTTCCTTTGTATCGTGTACCCCACCCCAGTCGGATACCACCACGCCATCGAAGCCCCAGTCGCGCTTCAGGATGTCGTTCAGCAGGTATTGGTTGTGGCAGGCGTGTTCACCTTTGTATTGGTTGTACGCTCCCATGATGGACCAGGCTCCACCTTCCTGCACGGCAGCCTTGAAGGCGGGCAGGTAGATCTCGTACAGCGCACGATCATCGACTTCGACGTTGATGTGTCCGCGCCATATCTCCTGATTGTTCAGTGCGTAGTGCTTCACGCAGGCAGCTACGCCGTTCTTTTGCACCTCTTTAATATAAGGTACTACCATCTTCGAGGCCAGGTACGGGTCTTCGCCCATGTACTCGAAGTTACGACCGTTGAGCGGCGTGCGGTAGATGTTGACACCGGGGCCGAGGAGGATGTTCTTGTTGCGGTAGCGGGCTTCTTCGCCGATGCTTTTTCCGTAGAGGGCGGACATGTTGGGGTCCCACGAGGCGGCCAGGGCGGTCAGTGCGGGGAAAGCCATGCAGGAGTCGTTGGTCCAGTTGGCACCGTACCATTCGTCCCACAGTACTTCGGCACGGATGCCGTGTGGTCCGTCGGTAGCCCAGTTTTCGGGGATTCCCAGGCGGGGTACTCCCGGTGAGCTGAACTTGGACTGTGCGTGGAGCATCGCGATTTTCTCTTCAACGGTCATGCGCTCCAGCGCATCTTCTACTCTTTCTTCGATAGGTTTTGCCGCGTCGAGGTAGGCCGGTACTTGTGCCACGGCGGGCAGTACGGAGAGCGACATTCCTAAAAACAATGCTTTTACTTTCATCTGTCTGGTATTTTATGATTTATTTTTTCTTTTTATTCACCACAGAGTCACACAGAGTTCCACAGAGTTTTTCTTTATATCCTATGGTATAGAGTTCTTTTGGAGATTGTGCTCAAAATAAAAACTCTGTGGAACTCTGTGTGACTCTGTGGTGAATTAATTATTTCATGCCGAGGGCGTTGATGTATCCTTCCTGCACCACGCAGTTCTTGAACTTACAGGCTTCGATGAAATCCATCAGTACCTTGCGTGAGAGAGCCTGATCGGGGCGGGCGTCGCGGATCTCCTTGTAGGTGCTACGCGGCGCTTCGGAGAAGTTGACGATGCTGGCCCAGTTCTCCGGCGGTGTGATGCCTACGAACGAAGAGCCGTCCATCTTCTTGTACGGCCAGAAGGTGTAGCCGATGTTGGTTTCCTTCATTGCCTGGCAGAAGTCGGCCATCCATTCGTTGGTATTGTGTCCTATCTCACCCATGTACATGGGCAGGTTGACGCTGTCGCGGAACTGGATGAAGTTGCTGATGGCTTCCTTCGTGGCGTCGCCTCCGTAGCGGTGGCAAGTGTACATGATCTTGTCGTCGAACTTCGAGTCCTTGAACGGTTTGAAGTTGCCGTTCCATTGCGCGCCACCCAGCAGGATGATGTGGTTCCGGTCCACCTCACGGATGGCAGCTACTCCCATCTTGTACACCTCTTCGAGCTTGCCGTTGAGTTCTTCCATGTTGGGAAAGTACGGAGCAATGGGCTCGTTGAAAAGTTCGTAACCGAGGATGATGGTTTCGTTCTTATAGTAATCGGCTATCTTGCGCCAGATGTCGCAGTAGAGTTTCTGGCTGGCGGGGCTTTCGAAGAGCCAGGGGTAGCCGTAGCTGTCGTCGATGTTATCGCCGGTCTGTCCGCCGGGTGCATCGTGCATGTCGAGGATGAGGTACATGCCCTCGGCACGGCACCATTTCACCACGGAGTCCACGCGGGCAAAGCCGTCCTGGTTGACGGTGAGACCCATATAGTCCTCGTCGGTAAAGAGTTTGTAGTGGAACGGCAGACGGATGGTATTCGATCCGGTGCTCTTGATGAACTTGATGTCCTCGTACGTGATGTAGTTGTCCTTGAACGCCGCCCAGAATTCGTCGGTGAAGTCGGGACCTACGAGTTCGCGGAGCATCTCATCGATGAAACGGCCGGAATTGGCCTTACTGAAACGGAACATGTACCCTTCGGGATTGAGCCAGTTGCCCAGGTTGGTTCCCATGATGAAGAGTTTCGAACCATCGGGTTGGATGAGGTCGGCCCCGTTGATGGTGACGAACTGGCCTGCATCGGCAGGCGTTTCAAGAGTTTTGGGTGTACAGCTACCCAATAGCATCACTGCCAGGAGCAGTAGAGAGAAAGTGAAGTGTTTCATGATAATTTGAGTTATGCGAATGCAAAAGTATGAATTAAGACTTCTACTAAGCAGATTTACATAAACTATTTGAGGATATTTAAGGGAATAAAGACCTGCCGGACTTGGGGGCCGGCAGGTCTCTTTGAAAACAATCTTTTACACCTTATTGTTTCTCGAAAGAAATAATACCTTTATTGTTTCCTGCAGTAAGGTCGACTGTTAGAACGTATGTTGCATCCTGTTCGAGGTTCTCCACCAACTGGAGGTTACCCGGTTGCTTCAGGAAAGCTTCTGTTCCTGCCGCCAGGGTCAAAGCATTGTCACCCGAGAACTCACCGCCCCAGCCATCCTGGAAGAAGAACTTCGCGTCGAGATAGTCAAAACGGATGCGGTGACCAAATTCAGAGCCCTTTTCCGGTCCGGCAGTACAAGTAAAGCGATAGATCTTCGGAGCCACTTCGGGCAGACAGTAGGCTGCGCCCGGCGTCCAGCCGAATTGCTGATCCAGTGAAGGTGAGCCTACGCCCCAGCCCATCAACCAGATGGCACCGTGACCGTCGTCGCCCAAAGTAGCTTCATTGGCACCGTTCATGCGAACCACGCTCACATACTTACGGGCTAAGTTGGCAGTTATCCGGTAGCTTCCGTCCAGCGGGAGGAATACCAGTTCGCCGTCTTCGTTCAGTTGGAAGTAGTCGGGATCGATGAACCAATCTTCCAGATTACCCATACCACCTGTAGTAACTTCTGCATTCTGTGTCAGGTTCAGTACACCGGTATAGATTTCACCGTCTGTAGAGTTCAGCTTCACGCCACCCATAGACATGTTCTTTATTTCGATGGGTTGTTCGCCTTCGTCGGTCACAGTCATCTTGGCTTTCGTGTTGCCTCCGGTTACGTCGACAACAATCTTATAAATATGACCGGCTGCGAGGGTCTGACCATCTTGCAGGTACAAGTTACCGTTGTCATGTCCGTTGCCACCATCAGCGACAGCACCTGTACCAATACCTATGATAGCCCCATCGGTCGTGATATCTTTACCTCCGAATTCACCTCCCCAGTCTTTCTGGTGGAAAAACTTGAAGTTGATCTTGTCAGTCTTGATACCCTTACCAGCCACTACTGTTATCTGGTATTTCTTCGCTGCGATGGGCGACATACAGAGTGCCTTGCCTGTATTCCAACCGACCTCATTGGCTCCTACCGACGGCTTACCAATACCTTCACCGATGATCCAGATAGCTCCGGTTCCGTCGGTTTGCAAGGTCGCAAGGTTGCTTCCGTTCATGGCTTCCACGAATACATACTTAAAGGTAAAGTTGGCTGTAATACGGTATTTACCACTTACCGGGAGGAAGGTGAACTTACCGTCGTCACCAGCTTTGAGGAAGTCGCCGTCGACCGTCCAATCTTCGAATTCAGGGATTCCTTCGAACGATACTTCTGCACCCGGTTCCAATGTCAATTCTACCTTGTAGTTATTATCGTCTACCATATCCATTTCGGTGCCGTTGACCTGCAACTTAACGAACGGAGCAGCTTCGTACGAGTAGGAGTTGAACGATATAGTGTATTTGCCGGCTTTCGAGTTAGAGAAAGGAATCAGGTCGGTAGTACCCACTTCAACAGCTCCATTCTCCCATCCGAAAGTCAATTCATTGCCATTCGTACCTACTTTAGGAGTTTTGATGTATCCTTTCACCTTCTGGGGGAACTTGCCGGTGATGGCATATTGATACAGGTCTGTTTTCTCCAAACGGTATTCACCCTCTTCGGCTACCAATGTGAGGTACGGGAAGTCGGGACGAGCCAACGTCAGTTCCGTTTCGCGTTCGGTCAGTGTAAAGTTGATGTTCTGGAGTACATACTTCAGCGTAGCTTTACCATTCGGTATATTCTTATAATAAGGAATATACAGTTTGCCACTGTAATCTTCGCCACTCACCTTGGTACGGATCACCGTTTCAGATACTTTCTCTTCCCCGTAGAAAAGCTGTGCTTTCAGGGTAGAAAGAGGTACATCCACATCCGATGCCTTGATGGTAAAAGGAAGACTGTCGCCGAACAAAGCATCGGCAGCCTCGGTCTTAAAGTCCATCACGGGATTGCCCGCTACAAATTCATCATCGCTACAAGCATTCATGGACAGCATGCCTGCCAATACCAGCGCGTAATATATTATCTTCTTCATATAGTAAATTCTAAATAATGGGTTAACTATTATTTTTTCCAACGGTAAGAAACCACCGCCTTGGCAGGTACTTCGTAAGCGAAGTGGCGTGTGCCGTCGCTCAGGGTTACCTTTTTGGCATCGTTCGCATCGTTCAGCAACACAAAGGCATACGTACCATCGGTGTTCTCGAAAGCGGCGTACATCACTCCGCTGGCGGTATAGCCTTTAGAGCCGATACGGACTGCGCCCGGTTTCACTACAGCCGACATGTGTGCCATAATGTAGTAATGAGAGTTACGGATGATGGTTTTATAGTCTTTGTTGTCGATATCCACGGCACCGTAGCAGGTCTGGCATCCGCCTTCGCGGTTCGGGCCACGATCGTTGTCCAGCATCAGGTTCCATACGATAGAGCCTCTGCACCAGTTGTTCACGGTTCCGAGCGTTACTTCGCGCATGTCTTCCATCAAGCGTGTTGTCAGGTTGCGTCCGCTGTTCCAGGTACCGATGGATGTTTCGGTAAACACCAGTTCCTTGTCCGGATTGGCATTGTGAATCACATTCAACTCTTCGCGGTTGCCACCGTAATTGTGGTAAGCGGCTCCTGCAAAGTACTGGCTGGCATCGCCATCCTTGTAGATATTACCCGGATAGTTCTGCTGGGCAGCCATGTTGTCATAGTTGTAATTGTGATCGAATGCGTAAATCTTCGCCTTGATGCCGGCAGCTTTCAGCTTCGGTCCGAGTGCGTTCTTCACGAAGTCGCGTTGCTCTTCCCAACCCATGAACATGGAAGCCGAGTTGCCATGGTTCAACGGTTCGTTCTGCACGGTGATGGAGTAGATGTCGATGCCTTCTTTCTGGAAAGCCTGGACCCACTTCACGAAGTAAGTACCGTAGTCCTGGTAGTAAGCAGGATTCAACTGTCCGCTGGTCCACGAATCGAAAGGTTTCAATTCCGACAGGTTGTTCACCTTCATCCATTTGGGGCAGGTCCAGGGCGATCCCATGATCTTGATCTTGGGATTGATGGCCAGGATTTCCTTCAGGATGGGAATCACGTACTTCGTTTCTTCACTCTGCAAGGCAAAGTTTTCGATGCCCGGAGTGTCGCAACAGGTATATTCGCTCAGCGAGAAGTCAGAACAGCCGATGGAGATACGGATGTAGCTGAAGCCGTAACCGTTGTCATACGAGAAGGTTTCCTTCAGGAACTTCGCACGGTCTTCGGCCTTCATCAGCAACAGGTTGTAGCAGGAAGAACCTGTTACCGCCGCGCCGAATCCATCCATCTCCTGGTAACGAACCGAGGGGTCGATGGTTATCGTGGTGGGCGACATGTTGTCCTTGGTGCTGAAGTCCACCGCAGTCACGGCCAAGTCCTTCGACAAGCTGGCTGTAGTAACCAGGATGCTTACGTCTTTGGGATCCTTAGCAGGTTCTTCCGGAATGACAGGAGTCTTCACTTCGTCGTTCCCGCAAGCTGCCAGCATGGTAAAGCTTCCGGCCAACACCAATAGTATGTTTCTTATATTCATTACGTTCTGTTTTTAGTAATTAATAACCGGGGTTCTGTACCAGATTCGGGTTCTGGTCAAGCACAGCCTGCGGCAATGGCAAGCGGTAAGAGTTCTCATTGAAGATGTTGTCCTGTGGAATGCGACCGCTGTCTTTCTTATATACGGCATTCATTACCGATTCTACCTTATCCAGACGTACCAAGTCAAACCAACGCTGTCCTTCAAAAGCAAGCTCTAGACGACGTTCTTTCAGCAACGCTTCCAGCATAGATTCCTTGCTACCGCGGGTTGTCCCAGAAAGTTTAGGCAAACCAACACGAGCACGCACTCTGTCGATGATGTCCCCAGCTCCATTGAGATCCGGAGATGATTTCATGATCAGTGCTTCTGCCTTCATCAACAAAATATCAGCGTAGCGGTACTTGATGATGCTGCTGTATCCAGAACGACACTTGTACATGAACGGATAATTATCCTTCGAATAGTAATTACTCCAGTTGCATTCGTAGTATACAATTGATTCGTTAGCACGGATTCCGTCGCCTTCAGTCTGGTAAGCTTTGATTAAGTCGCGTGAGGGAGTAATCCACTTAGCCCAGGTAAAGTTTTCATCCCAATTGACTAAGTTTCGCCCAAACATCCAAGTACACCAGTTACCACTTCCAGTATAGAATTGTGCTTCGTAGATAGACTCTTTCGTATTTCTAACCTTAGCATCCATGCCTCCTTCATTCATTCCGAACAGGTCAGAAAAATCAGCTACCAGATCAAAACCATCGGTTGCCAATTCATCGGCATACTTGATTACTTTGTCATAATCACGCAAGGGCTTTTCTGCATAAACTTTTGCCAATAAAGCACGAGCTACCGATTTAGAGAATTTGGTCTTATCAGTGCTTGTCGAAGGCAAAGACTGAGTAGCCAATGCATCGAGCAGATCTTGTTCAATCTGTTGATACACTTCCAGTTCAGATGTCTGAGGCGGGAAGTAAGCCGGATACACTTCTTCAATATTTTCGGAAGTAATATCTTCGGCCACCGTTGTAATCAAGGGCACATCACCCCACATACGAACCATATCAAACCAAATCATAGAACGGAGAATCTTGGATTCTGCCTTAAACTGTTCGCGCTCAGCCAGAGTCAACGACGTGTCGCTTACGGTATCTATATTGCAGATCAATTTATTAGCATTGGCCACATCACCCAAGTATCTGTTCCAGTCACGCTCCAACACAGAATTTGAACCTTCGATAGAGTTGGTTTCGTAAGGTACCACTTCTGCTCCGGTAGTTCCGGCGTATGCATTGTCAGCATGTGCTTCAGCAATAAGGAGCAAGTCAAGATACCAATGTTCCTGGTCATTGCGCAATGTACGATAAATAGCATCCATGTGAGATAACACGGCAGCTTTATCTTTGAATACTACCTCTTTCTCATTTTCCACGAAACCTTCGGTAATATCCGTATAAGTATCAATCGGCTCATAGTCTAACGAACAAGAGGCTACAGCCAGGGTCAAGCTGCACACAAGGCCTCGAAATATATATTTTAGCTTCATATTCATTACTTTTTTAGAATTCAACATTTATACCAAACACGAATGACTTGCAGTGAGGATAAGTTCCCCAGTCGATACCTTGTACAGCACCACTGTTACCCCATTGGTTTACTTCGGGGTCCATACCTGAGTAGCTAGTCCACGTCAACAAGTTGGTTGCAGTAAAGTAAGGTTGCAAACGGGTGATTCCCCAGCTCTTCAACTTCTTATTGGCGAAGTTATAAGACAATGAAATATCCTTCACACGCAGGTAACTGCCGTCCTCAATGAAATAAGTAGAGTTATGCATCTTAAATTTTGCTTTGGGAATATCTGTGATCTGTCCGGGGATTCTCCAACGTCTC
The DNA here is from genome assembly GCA_031555765.1 of Bacteroides sp. Lineage (GTDB taxonomy): Bacteria > Bacteroidota > Bacteroidia > Bacteroidales > Bacteroidaceae > Bacteroides. The sequence continues at coordinate 27,211 of JAVBUC010000015.1, forward strand.
AGTGTTTCTGTCGACTGGTTCTTACCATCATACATTCCCATGGTTTCAATACGAGAAGCATTGAAGACATCGTTACCATACGTACCTTGGATAAAGACACTCAAATTGAACCCTTTGTAAGAGAACGTATTGGTCATACCGTAAGTGAAGTCTGGATTCGGGTCGCCGATATACGTACGGTCAGTAGAAGAGATACGTCCGTCTTCGTTCAAGTCACGATACATCAACTCGCCGGTTTCAGGATCAACTCCATCACTAATATAGCCATAGAATCCACCCAACGCACGTCCCGGCTCATTACGCACTACCTTTTCATTGGCATAGTCACTGGTCTTGGCATCCTCATAAATTTGCTGCAATTCCAGCTTAGTCAGCTTATTCTTATTAAATGAAATATTAAAATCAGTATCCCAGTTGAACTTACCCATCATATTCTTCGAGTTCACAGAAATCTCAAGACCACGGTTGGTCATTTCACCACCATTACGCTGGATAGAACCGGTAACATTACCTCCAGAAGGCAGACTTGCCCACATTAGCATATCCGTAGTTTTCTTGAAATAATAGTCCAAGTTCATGGTCAATCGATTTTTCAAGAGTGTAATATCAAGACCTAAGTTGACCTGCGCCGTTTTCTCCCACCTTAGGTCGCGAGTACGGAGATTGGTCTGGGTAAGATAAGGAACCTGGTTCTCATAGTCTTTCGTATCGGTTGGGTCGGTCGGTTTATAGAACCATTCTTGTCTATTGATATTATAGCGCAACAAGTAAGCATAATCACCAATTCCCGACTGGTTACCTGTCTGTCCCCAACCCCCACGAATCTTCAAATCATCGATCCAACTGATATCCTTCATAAATTCTTCCGAAGAAATACGCCAAGCGGCCGAGAACGACGGGAAGGTACTCCAACGGTAATTCGGGTGCAACTTAGATGATCCGTCAGTACGTACATTGGCAGTGAACAGATATTTACTATCATAATTGTATGATACACGACCGAAGTATGACATAATACCCCATTCAGAGGCTCCGCTACCAGCTCCATTTAAACCTATCTTATTGGCAGCATTCAATGTTTTGATATCCCCATTACGGTAGTGAGAACCGTTGATCCAGCTATTCGTATATTCAGAGTCGGTGAACGACGAACCCAGCATTACATCAAAGTTGTTCTTCTTTATACTCTTATTAAATGTCAGTAAGTTATCAAAGGTCATTACTGTATTCATGTTCCGGTTATCAGAACCTTCGCCATACTGAGTACGTCCCCATTCTGTAGCTACCGGATCAAGGAACGAAGTGCTCAAGGCATTACGACGGTCGATGGTCAGCGATGTTTTAAACTTCAGTTCCGGGAAGAAAGCTATCAAAGCACTACCCGAAGCAAGCAAACGGTTTTCGCGGTTCTTATTGTTCTCCGAGCGAGCCATATTTTCCATCGGATTGGTAATGTTGTTGATACCATAGAAGTTGTTGTAATACTGTGCAGGAGCATCCGGATCCCATACAGGAGCATAGGTCGGTGTATTAATAACGGAGAGTACTACACCACCACGGTTGGCACCTGTACCGGTAGAAAGCCCGTTGCTGGTATTGTCCGAATAAGAAACGTTGGCAGTAACAGTCAGCCACTTGCGCACCTGGTTTTCGATGTTGGCACGGAAGTTATAACGTTTGAAGAAAGCAGCATTCAGTACACCTTGGTCGTCTGTATAACCAGCTGAAAGGAAATACTTCAGTTTCTCTGTTCCGTCAGAAACAGAAACCTGATAGTTCTGTACGATACCCGTTGAATAAGCTTCATCATACCAGTCGGTCTGGTCGGTCAGCCCATCGGGTAGTGAGATCATTCCGATCTCATCCTGAAGTTCCTTGTATTGAGCTGCATTCAGTACATCAATCTTATTAACAACCTTATTTATACTGAGCTGAGCGTTGAGCGACACCTTCGCATTGCCCTTGCTACCATTCTTGGTAGTAATCAGGATTACACCATTCGCTGCACGCGAACCGTAGATAGCTGCCGAAGAAGCATCTTTCAGGATCTGCATGCTCTCGATGTCGTTCGGAGCGAGGAAGCCTACGTTGTCCACAGGCACACCATCCACTACATACAGCGGGTCGTTGCTACCGTTGAACGAGGTAGTACCACGTACGCGGATAGCCATTTCACCACCCGGAGCACCGTTGGGCTGGATTACCGACACACCGGCTGCCTTTCCTTGCAACGCCTGTCCGGTAGATACGATGGGACGCATGTCCATATCCTTGGTAGAAACGGTAGAGATAGCGGTAGTTACGTCTTTACGTTTCACAGAACCATAACCGATTACTACGACTTCGTCCAGTAACTCCGTATCGTCACTCAAAACCACTTTCACATTGCGGCTGGCTTTTACTTCCTGGGCTTTGTACCCCACGAACGATACTACCAGCGTAGCACCTTCTTTTGTTGTTAATTTGAATTGACCGTCCAGGTCGGTGATACTACCGTTGGTGGTACCTTTTTCGAGAACACTCGCGCCGATAATAGGCTCATTTTGCGAGTCGAGCACTTGTCCGTTAACGGTAATTTGCTGGGCGAACGCACCCAGAGATGAGAACATTGCCAAAAGGGCAAAGAGAATCTTACGATTCGTCGAAAAGAATTTTCGCCTGTTCTTTTTCATACGTATTGCTTTTAAAGTTAATAATGTATTTGGGTTACAAAGGAGATTTCAATAAAGGGTAAAACCTGAGTTGCAACTGCTCGTCAAAAGTAAAGATTAAGTTTAGCGAAAAAACATCGAGGGTGCAAAAGGTGGATTAACATATCCGGTAATTCACTAATTACCAGACACATAACAAAAGCAATACTCTCTAAAAAAGTGGATGATTTATAACGAATATCAACGGATATTTCGCACGATTTCTTCAAAATCTTCGCGCGAAACAGCAGCTTTATTCTTCACTTTGGCGCGATAATTATAAATGGTGTTCACGGAGTAGCGGAGGAACTCGGCTATCTGCGAGCTATCGTCGATACCCAGACGGATGAGGGCAAAGATGCGCAGTTCGGTGTTGAGCAGCTCGCCTTTCTTCAGGACAATCCGTTCGTCTTCCTGCAAGAGGGCGTTGAACTTCTTCACAAAGTCGGGGAAGAGGTGAAGGAACGCCGTGTCGAAGTTGACATACAATTCCTGCAGCTCACTGTCGAGTGCATCCTGCGAACGGGTCAGTTTAAAGAGTTCGGCCGTCTGGTTGGCGGCAATCTTCTTGTTTACCATCCGGCGGTAGGCATCGAGTTTGTCGATATAGGTGGAACAGAGTTTGATAAAGCGGGCGATGTACTCCTCTTTAATCTGGTTGGACTCGGTCAGATCGTCGTTGGTGGACTGGAGGCAGCTGTTCATCTCGTTCAGCTCATTGTTGAGCGAGTGGAGTTGTTCGTTGACCACCTGCAGGTTGTTCCGGGCGGTGGACAGACGCTTCATCTGACGGTAGATGTACACCAAGGCAATGACCAACAGCAGCAACAACCCGGTGATACACCCTAAATAGAGTTCCAGCTTGTTGTTTTGTTTCTCTATCATGGCCTGGTAGGTATTGTCGATAAGTGAGAGGATATCCGCACTCTGCCAACTGCGCAAGCGGGCGTTGTAGAATTTGGTTTCGGTCCACGAGTAACGTATGTAGCGGTAGGCGCGTTCCACATCCCCCTCCTCGTACATAATCTGGGCAAGCATCCACAGCGAAGCATGGTCTTTGATGGCCGAATGAATATCAGAGATGGCCGACAGGGTCAGGTAATATTTTTCATTCTCCACGTCGCCTTGTACTTTGAAGATCAGCGAGCGATAGAAAGCCACATAGGCATATTCGGGTGTACCGAACACGGTTTTGCCAAAACGTTGGTCGTTGATCTTCATCGCCTCATCGTACTTCCCCTCGTCGCGCAGGGCAGTTTCCTGCAATTCCAGAAGTTTATCCGATCCCGGTTCGAGTACCCGGTACAAGGAGTCCTTGTAAGCACCTGCTATCCACCAGTAACGACCGCGACTCTCTGTGTCCTGGGTATAAAAGCCCATTTCGCCGTATGCATGGTCGAAACAAGTATAATAACGGACAAGCAGATTTTTGTTGAGTGTTTTACGGTTGATAGACTCCACCACATCGACGGCTTCTTTGTACATACCGGTGGAGGCAAGCAGATGCGAAAGCAGGAGTTTACTGTCGTTCTCGCGGTCAATATCGGGCAACTGACGGGCCAGACGGACATTCCGGTTCAGGTAGGCAATGGCCGAGTCGCAAACGAACGATTTGTATTCCTGGTACAATTGCATCTGAAGATCATACTTTTCCACCGACACCGCCGGAGCTGTCCTCTCGGCTGCTTTCAGACGTTCTATGCGCGTTTCTTTCTGGTGCATGTACACTTCATGCTCCTGTATAGCCTTATCAAGCATTGTCAACAAAGAGTCGGTACGCGAACTTCCCTGTGCGGGCAGAGCCAGTCCGACAACCATCAGAAAGGCCATGTATTTCATCTTCATAATTGTATTCTTTCGTATTAGAGGTTCACAAAGATAAAATAAAAAAGATAATTATAAAGTATTATTTATAGATAAGTGTAGAAAGGTAAGCTTCGGCCAGCATTTCGTTGGCCACTTCGAGCAGTTGTTCCGATGTCAGGGATTCGATGCGGCGGAACAAGGTTTCGGACGATTCGAATTTGCGGTAATGCAAGTAGGATTTCCCCATGCCCAGGGCGTTGTTCTCGTTATTGTCCGATGCCACACCGATCTGTCCGATGAGCTGTTTCTTGGCAGCCGCCAGTTGCGAAGCACTCATCCTGACGTCGCGCAGCTGTTTCAACTCCCGGTGCACCAACCGCAGGCACTTGTCCACGTCGTGCGGATCGGCTCCAAAATAGATACAAAAAGCACCCGTATCAGTGTACGAAGTAAGATTGGACTCCACATTGTACACCAGCCCGCGACGCTCGCGCAACGAAACATTGAGACGGCTGTTCATACCCGGGCCACCCAATACATTGTTCAGCAGATAGAGTGCCGTACGCTTATCGTCATACGCATGGTATCCCCGGCTTCCCAACATCACGTGTGCCTGGTGCGTATCTTTGGGCAATACTACCCGGACAGGAGTATAAGACGGAGGTGCCACACGGTGGTTGTCAACGGTTACGGCGGGAATATCCGCCAGGTATTTACCTACCAGGCGGAGCACCTTCTTATAATCAAGATCTCCCTGTACAAAGAACACCATATTCTCCGGCTGGTAGAAGCGACGGGTAAACGAAAGCACATCGGCGGTACGGAAGTTCTTCAGTATCTCCGGCTTGCCCAGGATGTTACGTCCCAACGGATGGTGGGGAAAGATCAGCTCTTCGAAGTCGTCGAATATCAATTCGGAAGGGTTATCTTCGTACGAACGGATCTCATCGATGATGACTTCTGTCTCCTTCTCTATTTCATGTTGCGGGAAAGTGGAGTGGAACACGATATCGGCCAGCAGGTCCACGGCACGTTCGAAATGCTCGGTCAGGAAAGCAGCATACACCACCGTCTCTTCCTTGTTGGTATAGGCATTCAGGTCGCCGCCTACATTCTCCATGCGGTTCAGGATGTGCCAGGCACGCCGCTTACGGGTTCCTTTAAATAAGAGGTGTTCCACAAAGTGAGCCATCCCCTGTTCATTGTCGGCTTCGTCGCGTGTTCCGGCATTGACGGCAAGCCCGCAATACGCCACTTTGGAGGGCGACGGCTTGTGTATCAACCGTAAACCGTTGGCAAATGTATATTCGTTGTATTCCATTTCGCTGCTTTCTCTTTCTTTAATAGTAGTTCTCTAACAATAGAGACCGCAAAAATACAACAAAACTTATTGTCGTTTATCAGAAATTACGGATATTTGCATGCCGCATAGCACTTACGGCACTGACAACGATAAATATAGTAGAAATGATAGAATCGATTCAAGACCTCCTGAGGCAGGAAGCGCAAGCCGTTCTGCAAATCCCTGTGACCGACGAGTACGAGAAAGCCGTGAACCTGATTGTGGAACAGATACACCGCAAAAAGGGGAAACTGGTAACCTCGGGCATGGGGAAAGCCGGACAGATTGCCATGAACATAGCCACGACATTCTGCTCCACCGGCATTCCTTCCGTATTCCTCCACCCCAGCGAAGCACAACACGGCGACTTGGGCATCCTGCAAGAGAACGACTTGCTCCTGCTGATTTCCAACTCGGGTAAAACACGCGAGATCGTAGAACTCACCATCCTGGCGCACAACCTGAATCCGGGTTTGAAATTTATTGTCATCACCGGCAATCCCGAAAGTCCGCTGGCTCAACAGGCCGACGTGTGCCTCTCCACCGGACATCCGCAAGAGGTGTGCGAACTGGGGATGACTCCCACCACATCGACCACAGTGATGACCGTCATCGGCGATATCCTGGTGGTACAAACCATGAAACAGACAGGCTTCACAGTCGAAGAATATTCCAAACGTCATCACGGTGGCTATTTAGGTGAAAAATCAAGAGAACTTCTATGCGAAAAGTAATTGGTATAGGTGAAACTATACTCGATATCATCTTCCAGGACAACCAACCCTCGGTAGCCGTTCCCGGCGGATCTGTATTCAACGGCATCGTGTCGCTGGCCCGGATGGGAGCGAACGTGCACTTCATCAGCGAAACAGGCAATGACAAGGTGGGCGAGATGATTCTCGGCTTCATGCGTGAGAATGGTATATCCACCGATCACATCAATGTATTCCCCAACGGTAAGTCGCCCGTATCGCTGGCCTTCCTCAACGAGCAGGGAGATGCCGACTACTTGTTCTACAAAGACTACCCCCACCAACGGCTGGATGTAACCTTCCCCAAGCTGACGGAGGACGACATCCTGGTGGTAGGTTCTTACTTCGCCCTGAATCCGGTGCTGCGCGACAAGGTACTCGAACTCCTGGAACAGGCCCGCAACAAGGGAGCACTGATCTATTACGATCCCAACTTCCGCGCTACGCATAAAGACGAAGCGATGAAACTGACGCCTACCATCATCGAAAACCTCGAGTTTGCCGATATCGTACGGGGATCGGGCGAAGACTTCTTCTACATGTACGGACTCCATGATGCCGACAAGATCTACAAAGACCGCATCAAGTTCTACTGCCCCAACTTCCTTTGCACAGCCGGCGGACAAAGCATCGCATTGCGTACCCGGACATTCTCCAGGGATTATCCCGTAAAGCCGATCGATACGGTAAGTACCATCGGAGCAGGAGATAATTTTAACGCAGGACTGGTATACGGCTTATTGAAGTACGATGTACGCCGTGACGACCTGCCTACTCTGTCCGAAGACACCTGGAATAAAATTGTACAGTGTGGAATGGACTTTGCCTCAGAGACTTGCCAAAGTTATAACAACTACATATCTACGGAGTTTGCCCAGCAATACGGACGGTGATCTTTACCGTCCGGGGGCTTTCCCTCCCCTACTCTTCTTATTAAAAAATCTGTACTTTCGCTAATTATACCAAAGTACACGCCACGTGCGTGCGAGATTTCATACCTTTGCAGTGTATTATAACGCTATCCACATGTATAAGAGTTATTTAGCTTGCTTCACAGCCTTGTTTATCCTGACTTCGTGCGACCGCACGGTGCCCCGGATCACAGCCGTCTGTGACGTGAATCGTGTGGGAAATCATATTCTCAGTTGGGAGATCAGTCCGCGCACCTCCGGTAAAGTAAAGGTGTATGCCTCTCCCCGCCCCGACACCCTCCTCAGCAAGTTCCCCATAGGTATGGCCGATATCTCCGACAAACGGATGACGGTTGTTTCCGATAACCCCTTGAAACGTACCTACTACACGATGGTATTCAATGACAAATATACCGTCAAGGTAGCCCCCCGCCACATCCCGGTGTCCGGCATACAGAACTTCCGCGACATGGGAGGCTATCATGCCATGCGCACCGATAAAGATATCCGTTGGGGCATGCTGTACCGTTCGGCACAAATCGACACGCTGGACTTTACCACCCGCAGGCAACTGCAAGGCTTGGGCATCCGTACCATCATCGACCTGCGCTCGCCCGAAGAAGCGGGCAGGCGAACAGATCCTGACGGCTTCAATGTGGTACATATCCCCATCACTGCCGGCAGCCTGCCCATCGTACTGAAAGAGGTACTGCAAGGAACGGTGAAAAGCGACACCATCAACCGGGTGGGCGAACAGGTGAACCGTAGCCTGATAGCCGACTTCTGCCCCGAATACAAACAAATTTTTGACGTATTGCTGGACCGCAACAACTACCCTGTCCTGGTGCAATGTACATCGGGCAAGGGACGCACCGGAGTTGTTTCGGCCCTGGTCATGTCGGCCCTCCATGTGAACGAGGACGACATCATGGCCGATTACCGCCTGAGCAATAACTTCTTCGACATCCGGAAAGCGTACCGGGTGGGCGAGCACATGCCCGAGCCTATTCAAGAGGCCATTACCATATTATTCTCCGCCCGCACGGAATACCTGGATGCCGCCTTTGACGAGGTGGAACGCCGGTACGGAGACATGAATACGTACCTCTCCAAAGGCATCGGTCTGACGCCCAGCGACATCCAAAGGCTGCGCGACATTCTCCTCGTTTCCGAAAATAATTAATAATTATGCAAATTAATCACTGAAAACTAAACACTTATCACTAAAAAACATCTATCTTTGCGCCCGAATAAAAAGATACATAGATTTTAATGAAGACATTTGAAGAGCTTGGCGTTTCTCCGGAGATCCGCAAAGCCATTGAAGAGATGGGATATGAGAATCCCATGCCGGTACAAGAGGAAGTGATTCCGTACCTTTTAGGAGAAAATAATGACGTTGTAGCTCTCGCACAAACAGGAACCGGTAAGACGGCCGCCTTCGGCCTGCCCCTTATCCAGCAAGTGGATGTCAAGAACCGCGTTCCGCAATCGCTTATCCTTTGCCCCACTCGTGAGCTTTGTCTCCAGATAGCGGGCGACTTGAACGATTACTCCAAGTACATCGACGGATTGAAGGTACTGCCCGTATACGGCGGTTCCTCTATCGACAGCCAGATACGCAGCCTCAAAAGGGGTGTGCACATCATCGTTGCCACACCGGGTCGTCTGCTCGACCTGATGGAGCGGCGCACCGTTTCATTGGCCGGCATCAGCAACGTGGTGATGGACGAAGCCGATGAGATGCTCAACATGGGTTTCACGGACAGTATCAACGCCATCCTCGCGGGAGTGCCCGAAGAGCGTAACACGCTGCTCTTCTCGGCCACCATGAGCCCGGAAATCGCCCGCATCTCGAAGAACTACCTGCGCGATGCCAAAGAGATCACCATCGGACGGAAGAACGAAAGTACCAGCAACGTAAAGCACGTGGCCTACACCGTTCATGCGAAAGACAAGTATGCCGCCCTGAAGCGCATTGTCGACTATTACCCACAGGTTTACGGAATCATCTTCTGCCGCACCCGTAAGGAAACACAAGAGATTGCCGACAAGCTGATGCAGGAAGGCTATAATGCCGACTCGCTGCACGGCGAACTGTCGCAAGCACAGCGTGACACGGTGATGCAGAAGTTCCGCATCCGCAACCTGCAACTGCTGGTAGCTACCGATGTGGCTGCCCGCGGTCTCGATGTGGACGACCTGACACACGTTATCAACTACGGTTTGCCCGACGATACGGAGAGCTATACCCACCGCAGCGGCCGTACCGGTCGTGCCGGAAAGACGGGTACCTCCATCGCCATCATCAACCTGCGCGAGAAAGGTAAGTTGCGCGCCATCGAGCACATCATCGCCAAGAAGTTCATTCCCGGCGAAATGCCTACCGGCAAGCAGATCTGCCAGAAACAGCTGTTCAAGGTGATCGACGACCTGGAAAAGGTAAAGGTGAACGAAGACGAGATCGACAACTTCATGCCGGAAATCTACCGCAAGCTGGAATGGCTGAGTAAGGAAGACCTCATCAAACGCATGGTTTCGCATGAGTTCAACCGCTTCCTGGAATATTACCGCGACCGTGATGAGATAGAACAACCCGCCGCCAATGCCCGCGAAGAACGCGGCAGCCGTTTCGAACGTGCCGGTGGCGAAGGCCGTGGTAGCCGTGGTTCGGGCAGTCACGAAGCACAGGAAGGTTTCACCCGCCTGTTCATCAACCTGGGCAAGATGGATAATTTCTTCCCCAGCGAGCTGATCAGCCTGCTCAATGCCAACACCCGCGGACGCATCGAACTGGGACGCATCGACCTGATGAAGAACTTCTCGTTCTTCGAGGTAGATGAGAAAGAAGCCCAAACAGTGGTCAAAGCCTTGAACCGTGCCAAATGGGGCGGCCGCAAGGTATCGGTCGAAATAGCCGGCGACGAGAGCGGTGCCGGAGCAAAGAAGCAATACTCCGACGAGAAGCGCGAAGGCAGAGGATACGGTCGGAAAGACGATTCGTTCCGTAGCGAAAGAGCTCCCAAACGCGAAGGGTCGTACAAGAAAGAAGGTGCTCCGAAGAAAGAGTACGGCAAAGAAGGCTACAAGAAAGATGCCCCCAAGTACGATACCGCTAAACCGGAGAAACAGGGTGCCCATCCGGAGAAGAAATCCGCTAAGCCCAGCCGTGAAGAGCGTGGATACACCACTTCACGCGGGCCGAAGAAGAAAGAAGACTGGCAAAAGTTCTTCCGGGGCGAAGAGCCTAATTTCGAGGAAGAAGGATGGGCCCGCCGGAAAACCAAGAAGGAAGATTAAAGCGAACAAATAACAGAAAAATGAACCCGGTCAATAGTATTTCATAATGCTACTGACCGGGTCTTTTATATATAAAGTAAAACGGTTCCAATATTAACTTGAGCCTTCATGCTTCCTTGGGTATCCATGCATTTTTACACTCGTAACAGTCTGACAATAAGATTGTTCAACTTTACAAATATAGTTCTTTTCTATTTGAATACAAATTTCGAGACTGTGCTCTTAAGCATATCGCCCGTCACTTTGGGGCTTATATCGCTACTCCTCCCGATAAATCGGAAAACCAAGAAGGTATGTAAACCTCAATTACAATAAAACCAAATAGCCAATCAGTTCAGCCCCTGTATACCAGGAGGTTCTTCGTCAATTCAGGTGCAGCCATTCGCACACAGCCATTCTGTTAGGTGCCACAGAAAAAGTTTAGCGAATTAAGGTCGAGTAGGCCCGGGCATTTCAGCCCGAGCCTCTCACAGAACCGTACGTGAAGGTCTCCCCTCATACGGCTCTTCTTATCCAACCTTATACTTTGACTCTGGTACTGTAAGGCGGTGCAACACCCCATTGCCAGTGGCAGAACATTTCCGGCTGCCGATGGAACACCCTTGCCAACCAAAGACTAGCCCGATACGGTCTTTTACGGAAGCGTTTAAACTTCCTCTCGACCCATTTGACTAACTTTTTATTCAGATAGTCTAGACAGTTCTTCAGCCTACTCGGATAGAACTTACCATAATAGGTTATCCATCCTCTTACCACCGGGTTGACGAACCCAGCCAATGTTTCCAGCGGCTTGTGGACATTACTGCTCAACCTCCAACTACCTATGGTTTCCCGAATCCGTTTCATGGATTTCTGGCTAATGGCAGGCAAATAGCCGGTAAAGGCTAACTTACTCCTGCCTTTAGCCTTGCGGGGAGCAAACGTGTATCCAAGAAAATCAAAACAAATGTTTTCATAATCCTGCTTCCTCCGTTCATTCTTGCAATAGACAATCTTTGTCTTCTCCCTGTTTAAAGAGAGTTTACATTCCGAGAACCTAGCAGATACAGCTTCCCATAACGCCTGCGCTTCGTCCAAGGTACGACAGTGACAGATGGTATCATCAGCATAACGCTCCCACGGGATGGCGGGATGATTCTTTGCCATCCAAAGATCGAACACGTAATGCAGAAACAGGTTCGCAAGAACCGGTCCGATGACCGAACCTTGAGGTACACCCATCGTGCGCTCTTGATGGCTGCCATCCTTCAGAGCATACGGAACCTTGAGCCATCTCTCGATATACAAGAGCACCCAACGGTTGTCCGTATGACAACGAACGGCTTTCATCAAAAGTGCGTGGTCAATCGTGTCGAAAAATTTGCTGATGTCCATATCCAACACCCAATCGTATTGCCAGCAGCGTTCACGAGCCTTGGATAGGGCATCGTGCGCGCCTCGACCGGGACGGTAAGCATAAGAATCCTCATGAAAATGAGGTTCGATGAGTGGTTGAAGAACCAATACGGCAGTCATCTGAGCCACACGGTCACCAACGGTAGGAATGCCCAACGGACGGAAACTACCGTTACCTTTGGGAATCTCAACCAGCTTGACGGCTGGGGGAAAGTAACTGCCTGAACTCATACGGTTCCAGAGCTTATAAAGGTTGTCCTTGCGATGTTTCTCGAACTCCGCAATACTAATCCCGTCCACCCCGGAACTACCGCCGTTGGACTTCACACGGGCATAAGCCTGCTGGACAAGCCAGCGGTCAATCTCATAAGGTTTTGTGACTTGATTTTGCATCATCCTAATGGTTTATCAGTTGTACAATACAATTCACTTGGATAAGCCGGCACCTTCGCTCCATGTCCATTACAGACACTTCAACACTACTACGAGCCGGTCCGCCCCTGAAATGTGGATATTGGTACTCAGACTCTTGCGGGGCTGCCGCTTGAGTTTCTCCCTTAGCACTCCACATCAGGTTCATACGTTTCGTACGAAAGCCTATCATACAGGTCATGCCATCTCTGCACCGGATGCCGTCATGTCAGTAGACAGGTAGCTTCATGACTGATCCCGCATTAGCACGAATTAATGCGGTTTTGACATCATCTGTAAGCGCGATTTCGATGCTTCATCAATGGTTCCCTTGCGGTCATCTCCTGTAGATATACCTGACGGATAAATCCGCCTTTTCATGTATCGCTCACAACCCTACCATGAAAGTAAAGCTGCATACACTGGTTTGTAGCCCACCCCTGCAAGCAGACTACGAGGGGCCAGACCCTCATCAATCGTGCAATTACAATGCTGTTATCCACACAACATTTTACGTATCGCACTCGCGCAGTCGCGCGATGTGATTGAAACGGCTTATCCATCGGCATTACAGACGCGCGACATAGGCAATTTAAGTCGCGCGGTACTCGCGCTTTTCAGTACCACAGATACAAAAGCAATATGTATGCCAGGAACTTGCACCCATTAGAATACCCCATGCTGGGCAAACTAAAGACCGACTAATTTTGATTTTAGTCGGTCAATATAGAATAGAAATCAATTCTTTTTCAAACCAAATAATGGTACAAATAAAGACAGTTGAAAGTCTCGACTGGTGACTTTCCCTATCTTGTCATTGCGCATTAAATCACAGGTACCCTGTTTGTAGGTTAGCTGTAGCTCGAACCATTTGAACGAATACCCTACTTTTGCCACCAAGGGTACGTCTATAGCATTCTTTCTACTGTTCCTGAGCCATTCAGGGGTTTTTGATTCTTCTGTTGGAGAATCGCCGATTCTATCTACATAACATGCTAAATCAGCTCCTAAGCCTACTCTGAAATTACGAAAACATTCATAAGTAGCTACTGCGCCTACAGAAACATACTTTCCATACATCTTTACCGAGGTTGAGCCTTTCTCGTAAAATGAGTAATCAGTACCTTGAGTTCCAAAGAGCGCAATAGCATCCAATGCAAACTTTCCATTGAAATGCTGCCGATATCCATACCCTACATGGTAGTGTGGTTGATATCCGTCGAAAAAATAAGTTGCGCTCTGGGTTTTCTCATGTAATTTCCCTATTGAGCCACCTACAATAGGGCCATGCTCTTGCGCAAACAGGGTAGACGCTATTAGAACAGATATGATAAAAGCTATACTTCTTGTCATAATCATAAGTTATAATTAATTAAATTCACAGACGCTCTGCCTCTTGATTCGTAAGGAACTCCACGAGACCACACTTCAAAATCTCCGGTCATGGTGCTGTAGCTAGCTTTACGTCCGAGAACCATATTGACATTACCACTTAACTCAACGGTTTCAATTGAATAATACAACCCATCTGCATTTTGCCATCTATTAGCGTCTGAAGTTGTTTTTTGATAATTAGCACCAACAAAATGTATATTTGCACGGTATATGGTTGAATACCGCACCCATCCAACCCAAGTCTTTTTTTGTGAAGTTAAATTCGCATTAACATAGTTATAAGCTATATCTCCAGGGTATTGGGTTAAAAACAATCTCATTCCCACTTTTCTGTCGCTCTGTCGGCTCGAGGCATCATTTACCGAACTGAGGTCTGTTGCTGACCGTGTCAAAGCAACAGATTGTTGCTGACATTCTGTGAAATTGGTATATTTCTTACTATTCACCAGGGAGTCCCCAATCATAAATTGTCCTTTTTCGTTTACGAAGAGCTCGTCTATAGGCTGTGTTAATTTTGAGTAGGGAGACAGGTCGGTGGTATCATCACTGAACATAAATATTTTTTCATATTTCTGTTTGAACTTCGCATATAGAGCATCAAATGTTTCTTTATCCTGAGAATTCTCACATATTTCCAAAAGCTCCTCGTCAGCTTCCGCCATAATAACAACTTGGGTTTTAAAAGGAAGTTCACTCAAAAAACTTTGTCGTTCTTGACCATTCATTGCACCTATTTTTTGAAAGGCGTCTTGGTATGCAGACAAATCTTTGAATTGGAGCACTGATCCATTATTTATAAATTCGATTCCGTCCTCATTATAGGAGTGTTGCGGAGTTACCACTTCTTCATTTGAGCAAGAAGTTAGATTGCATACAGATGCAGATAGTAAAAGAAAAGTAATAAAATGTTTCATTTCAAAAAAATTAAATATTTAACATGTGAATAAGACCATATTGTACTATAAGCTCTCCTTTGATTTTTTCTCGCGCGATGTATCATTTAACAATTTGGCGATGTGATATCATGTGCTCGCTGATTAGCACTTTTTTTGAGCCAAAAAAACGGAACATAAAACTGGACACCTTATATTAGTTGATATTGAAAAAACCAGAAAGATATCCTCCTGAGGAATTTCTTAGATTAAGGAGATAGGTTCCTGACGGATAGCCATTCAAGGGAATGGTGATGTAACCTGTAGCGGAGGCAGGAATTATCTGCTCGTACATGGTATCGCTCTCGCTATCGTAGATACTGATTATGATGTCACAATCTTGGGACGGGTTCTCAATGATTAGTGTAGTGCCATCAATACTGGCTGTTGGGGTACTTGGTAGACTACGAGTCATTGGTTTTTCCTTTTCCCATTTCCCATTACAGGAAATAGTGGAAGATGAACTACCTACTACCAAATCATGAGCATACATTCCACTATAGAAGAAATGCGTTCCTGCTACAAATAAAATCAATCGGATTACACAAACGTTAAAAAAATCTTTTGTCTTCATATTCTCTAAATTTTATCAGTTTAACTGTTGCAAAAATAGAGGTTAAACATCAAAGACAGATAGACAAGATATAGACAATATTCAAAAAACAAAAAACGCAAATCACTGTATTACAACAATTTGCAAAATAAAAAAGATTTAGGATATAGACACTCGATTCATCAATACTCCCAAATCCACAAATCTAGGGTTTGATTTTCTTCAAAAGAACTGCCTAAAACTTGAATAATATGTTCCTTCAAACGCAGCTTACTTCTTGAGACCGAAGTTGGTGAGATACCCAGAATTATTCCCATATCTGAAACAGAGATATGCAACTTTATTAAGCAGCAGATTTTTAGTTCTCCTTCTGTAAGTGAAGGAAAATCTTTTTTCAAACGAACAGTAAAGTCATTATAAACAAATTCTATCGCTTCTCGAAGAGACTCCCATTGAACGACATCCAAATATCTGGGGGACTTTTTAAGTTTATTCAGAACATCTGTTTTTTTCACAAGTTGATCGCACAAGAATCTCTCACGCTCCCGCAGGCGTTCAACTTCTTCTGATTGTGCTTTCATCGAATTTAGTAGCTTAGCCTTCTCCTTTGTAGCTTCTGAATAAAGAGAAACACTGTCTTGAAGCAATTCATTTTCTTGCTGCAATAATTCATTTGAATTTCTAATCTCTGATATTGCTTCCTGCAACTCTTCAACTTGTTCTTGAATTCCTTGATTGAGTTCTATTTCAACAAGTAACTCTTTAATCCTATTTTCATTTCTACTTACTAAGGCTTCATTCTCGTGAATTTTCAGAGTAATCAACCTAATACGTTCTTCATTTTCTTGTATTTTACGCTCCTTCTTAACGAGTTTACGCTGATATACATACGTTAACAGAACCATAATACTCAATAAAGAAACACCTCCCCATAGTGCATTGCGGATTATGCGGTCTCTATCAATTATCAATTGATTTTTCTCATTAATAACCCTTTCCTGATTATATTTCTCTTGTATCTCTACAAGTGCTTTACCACGATCTAAACTTTGAATAGAATCTGCATAATACTGAATCTTTTCATTATAGTCAAATGCAGATTTATAATTTCCCTCTTCTTTAGCAAGTAGGGATAATGCCTGGTAAGCCGATCTTGCTGTATAAATGTTGACAGAATTCTTAGCACTATTTAAATAATAATAGGCGGAATCTCTTTTTCCCACCAGACGATAAATATCTCCAATCGTTAAAGAAATTTGGTCTGTACCTAACTTCTCTCTAAGCTTCAAGTTTAAAGATTCACGAGCAGTACTCAAAGCTTTCTCTAAGTTTTGAGATTCCGCATAGGCAGAAGATAACTCATTGAGTCCTGCACAAATAATTTCATTATTACCAGTATACGATGCCTCTTCATTAGCCATTTCATAATATTTAGTGGCTTCTCTATAATCTTTCCGAAGCATATATACTCGAGCCAAAAACCGATACGAGCCTGATATATATAGTTTATTTTTTGACAATATGGCATTTCTATTTGCTTCCTGATATGCTTGGAATGCTCTATCTATAAAATCTCTATATGAATAAATTTCTCCTATTCCAATGTATATCAAATACTTTAGTTGAAAATCATTTGTGTTTTCGGCATATTTGCTTGCTTCTAAATAATACTGCAAAGACTTCTCTACATTATCACCTTCAATCAATAAAGCTCCTTTTAGATATAGGCTCAAACCTTTCCGCTGCGAATTATCTTTTTCATTAAAATAATCGTATGCAATATCAATCAAAGAATCCAATGACTGATCAAGGCCATTTTTATACTTAGCCTGCGCCATCAGCAAGCACCAGGTAGCATGCTGCAACCGGTCGGAAGCAGGAGGAACAGGCATCTGTTCCAATATCTTCAAAGCACTATCCGGGTATTGATACATAATGGCCTCAGCCTGTTGGAGTTCAGGCAACAGCACGGAACTCTCTTCTTTGGGAGAGCACGAGAAGAAAGCAAAAAGGAAAGTGGAAAATACTCCTAAGACGAAAGCACAGTTCTTCATAAGTTCATGTTTTTGGATTATGCCGACAAAAGTAACAAATTACAAGGATAATCTAAACAGTTATTTCATTTTATCATATTATTTGAACAAGACATCGGTGTAAGTCTATTATTCTACCCTACAAAAGTATAAAGTCATTCAATAACTCATTCCAAATTGCCACAGCGGAATCACATTCAGATAACCGTTCTCTATATCGTCCTTTACAATATATCCGTTGTCAACATCTCTAATCTGCTTTTGCCCTTTGTTTTTACCGCCTACCTCAAACGTTTTATCGTCAATAAAGAAATCGGCGACAGGAGATGCAACGACCTGATGTCTTACCCGCATTTGATTTAAAAAGAATGTCTCACGGATATTCCCAATATTGGGGGTATCTGCTGCCAGATGATAAATAAGATTGGTATTGTCCAGATACACCTTATCTACTTTGCCCAAGCCACGGATACCACCTGTCTGATATCGTAACTGGGCGATCATACCTGCTTCCTCGATATACAGGCAATAGTCCGAAATATTGTTGCGACTGGCAAAGAGCATTTCGGCTATTTTACTCATATTGGGTTTAAAGGGGGCACTTCTGGCTATAATGCCGAGTAGTTGCTTCAGTTTTCGTCCGGTGGACACATTCATATCGGCGTACATCGGAATATCGTTTTCCAAGGTTTGATTCACCACCTGCCCCAAACGCACTCCGAAATCTTCTTCCAAAGCAAACGGATAATATCCTCTTTGCAGATAATCGGCAAAGAGTGGTAAAGGATGTTCTACCGGTAGCTCTACCTTGTGTTGCAAGATGTCGCCCAACGAATACGTTTCTGCCTGAATGTGGTGAAATAATTGCAGATATTCTCTGAAAGACAAGCCTTGCATGGTATACATTACAGCCCGCCGGCTCAGGTCAGAAACTCCTTTTTTAATATCCAATACCGAAGAGCCCGTAAATACGACTTTCAACTCCTTCTGATAATCATAGATCAGTTTTAGCTCCCTGGCCCAATCTTTGTATTTATGAATTTCGTCAATAAACAGATACTTGCCGCCTCGTTTCACAAAAGCATCTGCCAGGTCGGTCAACCTGTTGTCTACAAAATAGAAATCTTCGGCCGTGACATAGAGCGTTTCCGCCCGATTCAGGTTTTGCTTGATCTGTTGGAGAACCAATGTGGTTTTTCCAACACCCCTCGGACCAATGAGACCTATCATTCTGCTTTTCCAATTTATTTCGTGATACATATACCGGAAAAACGTTGTATCGGTCTCTTTGATCAGCTTATTAGAATATTCAAATAACTTATCCATAGTAGTGCTCTTTTTGCAAATATACAATTTTTGCACTGTCACAGTGCATTTTATGTTGTTTTTTGCACTATCATAGTGCAATTCCTTAGAAAAGCTTGCTTGCTATTGCATATTCGCAGCTATTACAGAATAATCAATTAGTCACGATATAAGGAATATCAAAAGACAAATACAGGTGATTTGCTGTTTTCTGCTAACTTACAAATCGACATAAAATGACCAACCAGAAAGACCCACGTATATTTATCCGCATTAACATGCAGATAAAGCCCACTTTCCAACCTGGATTTTGTATATAAATACAGTTTTTGAAGTAAACAAGTCCGGGGAACCATAGGAAGATACGCCTCGAATGTTTAAAACATCGGGGTCGAATGTTTAAAACATTGACCCCCGATGTTTTAAACATTCGAATGGCATGTCTCTATTTTTTACTTCGGGAGCTAATTGGGTCAAAAATCCAACCAATTTCAAACTATCATTTTCATGCTTAATAAAGCTATCAAGCAACAAATGAATTCACGTTCGAACCAAACAGGGAACAACAACCCCCAAATAAATAAGACAAGCAAACATATTGATATAATCAAACACGAAATCGCTGCAACAAAAGTCCTCCTGCTACAATCCCGTCCTCAATCAGAGCCGTCAGCACCCCATAGATTTATCATATTGACAGAATGACAAAATGAGATTTTACTAATAAAAATGGCTTCCTACTATAGGAAGCCATTTTTATATAGATGGATTTAATTCCGAATCTTCAACTCGGCAATGAGATTCCCGGCACCGCCGTACTTCTCGATCATATAGAGAATGTACCGCACATCCACTCCGATGCAACGTTGCAAGTCGGGTTCGAAGATGATGTCGCTGCTCATCGCCTCCCAGTTGCCATCGAACGCCAGGCCAAGCAATTCGCCCTTTCCATTGAACATGGCAGAGCCGGAATTTCCGCCGGTGATGTCATTGTTCGAGATGAAGCAAACATTCATTTCGCCCTTTTTATCGGCATACCGGCCGAAGTTACCGGAAGCAAGCAGGGAGAGTATCTCGGGCTGCACATAGAAATCGGGATCGCCCCGGTGGGAACGTGCTTTCTCGAAGATTCCCTTCACGGTAGTATGGTAACCGTATTCGGCACCGTCGAAGGGGGAATATCCACGAACATTGCCGAAGCTGAGGCGCATGGTGCTATTCGCATCGGGGTAGAAGGTTTGTCCGGCCTGCATACGGCGCAGAGCGGCATTGAGCTGTCGTTCGCCGCGTTCTATCTCTTCACCGGGAGCAGTGATGAGGTGGTTCATGTCGTAGTACTGCACAATGAGGTCGATGCCCAGCGAGATGGCAGGGTCTTCCAGGATATTGTACGTGGTATCGCGTTCCAGGAAGCGTTGGAGCCCGCGGATGCTGGTGATTTCGGAGTGCGCATAGAGGGAATCCACATAGGCGCGGTCGTTGCCGCCATACAAGGTGTCGATGGTAGCGTAGAACGGTGGAAGATACCCCTCGCCTTGCGAGCGGTACTCGCCGATCATGGCGGTAAAGACTTCCTTATCGATGTCCAGGTCGACGTTTTTGTATTTCTCCACTAATTTGTTCAGGCGGGCAGCGACTTGCTCTTCTTCGGCTTCGAAGTCGAAGTTGAGTATCTCTAACGCGAATTGTATCAGTTCGGGACCGTTGACAAACGATTCGCTGTAGTAAGCCAGTGCCCGGTACACTTCTTTCCGTTGTTTGTAGGCCAGTTCGAGGGACGAGAGCAGGTGGAGCAGTTCGCTGCGTTCGGCAGGAGTCTGCTGTATCCAACGGTTGAGGCGGGCCTCGGCATCACGCTTTTTCTCGAGTACATGGAGCTTGCTGATGGCTTTGTTCATGCCGATGCTGTTTTTCCAGTAGTTGGAACTCTCGTCATACTTGGAGGCATATTTGATGTGGATGTCGGGACGGGCATCCATCTCACGTTTCCAGATGGCCTGCTTTACGCCGCGTACGTCGATCATGGCAGCGTTCATGGCGTACATACGTTCTTCGATGCCGAAGGAGGAAAGATAGCGTTCCGTGGCGCCGGGGTAACCGACGGTCATGCAGAACGAGCCTTCGTTATAGCCCGCTAAGGAGATGGGGGCAACGTATGCAGGATGGTAGGGCACATTATCAGCGGAGTAATCGGCAGGCAGGTTGTCCTGCCCGGCATAGATACGGAACACGCAGAAGTCGCCCGTATGGCGGGGCCACATCCAGTTATCGGTGTCCCAGCCGAACTTGCCTACGGAGGAAGGGGGTGCGAAGACGAGACGTACGTCGGTATAGTCGCGGTAGACGGAGAGGCGGTATTCATTGCCGGCATAATACGGATCGACAACCCCGAAGAGGGTGGAGTCCTTGGCAGTCACCTCGGCAGCGATGGCCAGCGACATGGAGTCGACAGCGGCCTTCCATACCTCCTCGCTCATCAGGGAGTTGGTTGCTTTAAGTACCCGCTGGGTAACGTCCTCGCTGCGAACGAGGAAGCGGACGTACAGCTCGGGGTTGGGAAGTTCTTCGCTGCGGTGGCGTGCCACGAAGCCTTCTTTCAGGTAATCGTGCTCCACGGAGGAGTGCTGCTGTACGCTGCTGAACCCGCAGTGATGGTTGGTAAACACCAATCCGTCCGAAGAGACCACCACGCCGGAACAAAACCCACCGAAGCTAACGATGGCGTCTTTCAGCGAAGCTTTCTTGGGGTGGTAAAGCTGGTCGGGAGAGAGTTCCAGACCCAGCTCCTTCATAGCCTTTCTGGTTTGTTTGTTCATGTTGCCCAGCACCCACATGCCTTCGTCGGCTTGTGCAGCCAGGCTACCCAACAATAACACGGTTAACAACAGAGGACGTATCGCCCGATTTATACTAAGTCCGGAGCGCTGTCCGGCGGGGAGTTCCTCCCTTTCGTCTTTTTCCACCATATATGAATTCTATAATATGCTAATTACTAAACACTAATCACTGACAATAAGTTTCACCGTCTTTGCTCCTACCCTTGCCTGGAGCCATTCTTTCATTTTCTGTTGTTCATCGGCTTTGGGTACACTGGTAAAGTGCAGCACGGCCAACGTAACGGTATCCGTTTTCAGCGAATCGGTCGTCGTCTCGAGCGACCGGGACAGCGAGAGCGACTTCACCGACGGGTAAAGTACTTTCAGCTCGGGGATGATGTTTCGTCCCAACTCATCGTATCGTTGGTACTGTTCTATTTCTTTCTCCAGCCCCGAAATCTTTTGCAGTTGCTGTTGCAGTCGTTCTTCGCTGTTCTTATAGAAATCCTCCATCACCATGGCGCGAATGGAAGAGATATCCATCGACTCACCGTTGTTCATGCCCTGAAGCACGGTGAGTTTGGTATTATCGAGCTTATAGGCCTGCATCTTGCTCCGTGCCAGGTCTATGGATACTTCGGGCACTTCGGCCCCGACGAGTATCACGCGTATCTCGTTTTTCTCGAAGCTGATCTTCTTGTCGAGCACCTGCGTATTCTCAAAGCTGAGTTGCTCGGTAATGAAGCGGTTGGCCGTGGCATCGTAAAAGGTACTGCGGATAATGTTGTAAGTAAGGTACACCGCCGGGCACATGGTAAGCACCACGATGAGGACGATGTACTGCCGTACTTTCCGTTCGCGCTGCTTGTCCACAAACTCCTTGCGCTGGAAGTGCATCACCCGCACTCCTATAAAGGTAGCTACGCTGATGAATACGGAGTTGATGAAATACAGATAAGCTGCTCCGAGGAAATAGATAAGATTGCCCGAGGCCAGTCCGTAGCCGGCCGTACAAAGCGGTGGCATCAGGGCGGTGGCGATGGCTACACCGGGGATGACATTTCCCTTTTCCTTGGTGGAGAGTGCCACTACTCCGGCCAATCCGCCGAAAAGAGCGATGAATACGTCGTAAATGGTAGGCGAGGTACGGGCAAGCAGCTCCGACTGCGCCTCGGCCAGCGGGGTGAGCAGGAAGTAGATGGTAGCCGTACAGATACTGAAAGCTGTGGCAATGAGGTAGCTTTTCAACGAACGCTTCATCAGTTCGAAATCGTTCAGCCCGATGGAGAGACCAACCCCCATGATAGGCCCCATCAAGGGGGAGATGAGCATGGCACCGATGATAACGGCGGTAGAGTTGACATTCAGCCCGAGAGAAGCCATAAAGATGGCAAAGATCAGAATCCACAGGTTGGCCCCCTTGAACTCCACCCCTTTACGGATGGACTCGACGGTAGCCAATTCGTTTTCTTTATCCTTTCGCAGGTCGAGGTATTCTTTCAAGAATTTCTTTACGGTGGAGAAGTTATGGTTGTCAGTAGCCATAGGTTTTTACTTTTTAATGAAACGGTTCACCAAAGGTATTTGCTTCAAAGGTAAGTCTTTTTTTACGATATATCCAATAAAGATAAGCAATAACAACGTGCGGAATGCCAAACGAAGCACCGTGTGCTCCATGGGAACATACTCGCCGAGGATGTACAGCACAGCAGCCAGGAGTACGTACAAGCCGATTCCTTTCAGGTCGTAAGCAATGGGGTATTTCTTCTGCCCGATGAAGTAGGACAGCAAGGTGACTGTAGCATAGCCGGCCAATCCTGCCCACGCGGAAGCCATGTACCCATAGGTAGGAACGAGCATTACATTCAGCGCGATAATCACCACGCAACCCGTGGCCGAGAAGTAAGCTCCCCAACGGGTTTCGTCGATCAGCTTGTACCAGAACGAGAGGTTAAAGTACACACCCATCAGCATTTCGGCCACCATGACGATGGGTACCACACGAAGACCTTCCCAATAGTCGGGCTTGATGATGTATTTCAGGATGTCCAGGTAAAACATCACGGACAGGAAACCAAGAAGGGTGAAGATGATGAAGTACTTCATGGCCATGGCATACATCGTACGGTTGTCTCCTTCCTTGCTTTTCCCGAAGACGAAAGGCTCGTAGGCATACCGGAAAGCTTGCAGGCACATCGCCATGATCATGGCTATCTTGCTGGCAGCCCCGTAGATACCGAGCTGTACGTTGGCTTCGGCCTTATCATCGAACAGGAAAGGGTAGATGATCTTATCGATGGTTTGGTTCAGAATGCCGGCAATACCCAGAATAAGCATGGGGAACGAATAAGCCATGATCTGCTTCATCAGTTTCCGGTCCACTGTATAGCGGAATCCCCGCAGTTCGGGCACAAAGAAGATGATTTGCGAGATACTGGCAATGAGGTTGGACAGGAACACATACCCGGCTTTGTACGTAGGATTGTACCAGGTAAAGAGATCCGGAAAGCGGGTACTCAGCCACGGGCAAACCACCAGGAAGAAGATATTCAGCAGGATGTTGATCAGGATGTTGAACATCTTGATCGCTGCAAACTTGATGGGACGTTTCTGGTTGCGCAGGTAAGCGAACGGGATGGTGAGGAACGCATCGACGGCTACCGCCGAAAGCATCATGCCCAGGTATTCGGGGTGTTTACCGTATCCTAAGAATCCGGCAACGGGCTGCAGAAATATCAGGCCGAGTACGATGAAAGAGAGCGAGGAAGCTCCTACCGTAAGCAGGATGGATGAGTAGGCTTTGACCGGATCACTGCCTTCTTTATTCGCAAAGCGGAAGAATCCGGTTTCCATACCGTAGGTAAGTAGCACCATCAGCAGGGCGATGATGGCATACATATTGGTAAGTATGCCGTATTCGCCTGAATCCGCTGGCATTACGGTGACATACAAGGGTACGAGCAGGTAGTTCAGGAATCGTCCTACTATACTGCTGATGCCATAAATGGCGGTATCTTTTGCTAAACTTTTTAATCCTACCACAGGAATGTTGTTTTAATCACTAAACAAGTTCGGTTGTGTATTGTAGAAGCTACGTCCCAAGTGCTTGTACGCCAGTTCGGTGACTTCACGCCCACGGGGAGTCCGCTTCAGGAAACCTTCTTTGATAAGGAACGGCTCGTACACTTCCTCGATGGTTCCGGGGTCTTCGCCCAAGGCAGTGGCAATGGTAGTGAGCCCCACCGGACCGCCTTTGAACTTATCAATCAGGGTAAGAAGTATTTTATTGTCGATTTCATCGAGGCCGTACCGATCGATGTTCAATGCTTCGAGGGCATACTTCGCTATCTCGGTATCGATGGAACCGGTTCCCTTCACCTGGGCAAAGTCGCGCACACGGCGAAGCAAGGCATTGGCAATACGGGGCGTACCGCGACTGCGGGAAGCAATCTCGTTGGCAGCAGGAATGGAGCAGGGTACGTTGAGGATAGAAGCCGACCGACGGATAATACCGCTCAGCACATCGTCGTCATAATATTCCAGGTGCAGATTGATGCCGAAGCGGGCACGAAGCGGAGCGGTAAGCAAACCGCTACGGGTGGTAGCTCCTACCAGTGTGAACGGGCTCAAATCGATCTGAATGCTACGGGCAGACGGACCTTTGTCAATCATAATGTCAATGCGGTAATCTTCCATAGCCGAGTAGAGATACTCCTCGACCACAGGCGACAAGCGATGGATTTCATCGATGAAAAGGACATCATTTGCCTCCAGGCTGGTGAGTACCCCTGCCAGGTCGCCCGGCTTATCGAGCACCGGGCCGGAAGTAACTTTGAATCCCACGCCCAACTCATTGGCAATGATGTTGGAGAGCGTTGTCTTACCCAATCCGGGAGGGCCATGCAGCAGGACATGGTCCAGTGCCTCGCCGCGTAAACGGGCTGCCTTCACAAAGATGCGAAGGTTTTCCACCACCTTGTCCTGACCGCTGAAGTCCTCGAAGCTTAGCGGACGAAGTGCGTTCTCAAAGTCGCGCTCCTTGCTGGTGAGTTGGTGGTTTCGTATGTTAAAATCGTCTTGTTCCATGAATTGCTTCTTTGAAAAGATGCGCAAAGTTACGTAAAATATGGAGGTAATGACTATTTACAGACAGAATTCTCTATCTTTGTGAGCAATAAACAGTAAGTAAATCATGGTTTTAAATTACATTTGGATAGGCTTCTTCGTGATAGCGTTCATCGTGGCACTCATACGGCTCCTGTTTTGGGGCGATATGGAGATATTCACCACCATCATGAACTCCACGTTCGACTCTTCCAAGACGGCTTTCGAGATATCGCTCGGACTGACGGGTATCCTGTCGCTCTGGCTCGGCATCATGAAGATCGGCGAAAACAGCGGACTGATCAACGCCCTGTCGCGCTGGCTGAGCCCGGTACTCTGCCGCCTCTTCCCGGACATACCGAAAGGACATCCTGCCCTGGGCTCCATTTTTATGAACTTCTCGGCCAATATGCTGGGGCTGGACAACGCCGCCACGCCGATGGGGCTGAAAGCCATGAAGGAGCTGCAGGAGCTGAACCCGCAAAAAGATACCGCCACCAACCCGATGATCATGTTCCTGGTACTGAACACCTCGGGACTGATCCTGATTCCGATCTCCATCATGGTGTACCGGGCGCAGATGGGTGCCACGCAACCTACCGACATCTTTATTCCGATCCTGATGAGTAGTTTCCTGTCGTCATTAGCAGCCGTCATCGCAGTGAGCATTGCCCAACGTATCAACCTGATCAATAAACCGATGCTGCTGTTGCTCGGTGGGGTGAGCATGGTTTTCGCCGGGCTGGTTTATTTGTTTACCATCTTGTCGCGCGAAGAGATGGGCACGTATTCTACCTTGATAGCCAACCTGATATTGCTGGGAGTCATCATCGGATTTATCCTGACGGGTGTGCGGAAGAAGATCAATGTGTACGATTCTTTTGTAGAAGGAGCCAAAGAGGGATTCACCACAGCCGTACGCATCATTCCTTACCTGGTGGCTTTCCTGGTAGCCATTGCTGCTTTCCGGGCATCGGGGGCGATGAACATGTTGGTAGAGGGTATCGGAGCAGCCGTAGGCTTCTTCGGACTGGACACTACTTTTGTCGGGGCATTGCCCACGGCTTTGATGAAATCGCTCAGCGGCAGCGGTGCCAACGGACTGATGATCGACGCCATGAAGCAGTACGGTGCCGACTCGTTCGTGGGACGCACCAGTTGCGTGGTACGCGGTGCTTCGGACACTACGTTCTACATCCTGGCTGTCTACTTCGGCAGTGTAGGTATCACTCGAACCCGCAATGCGGTGACCTGCGGACTGATTGCCGACTTCACCGGCATCATAGCCGCCATCCTGATCAGCTACTTATTCTTCTTTTAAATAAATCAGTTATATGGCCATCACTTATCATACCGAAGGCGTCAAGATGCCGACTATCAAGAAGCGCGAGACAACGGAATGGATCAAAGCCGTTGCCACCACCTATGGAAAAAGAACCGGCGACATCGCTTATATATTCTGTTCGGACGAGCATATCCTGGAGGTCAACCGACAGTACCTGCAGCATGATTACTATACGGACATCATCACGTTCGACTATACGGCAGGCAACCGGATCTCGGGCGACCTGTTCATCAGCCTCGACACCGTACGCACCAATGCCGAGCAGTTCGGGACTGCCTACGAAGAAGAGCTGCACCGTACCATCATCCACGGCATTCTGCACCTGTGCGGCATCAATGACAAAGGACCCGGCGAACGGGAAATCATGGAAGCGGCCGAGAATAAAGCTTTAGTTCTCCGAGGCTCTCATTGACATTTAAACAACAAGATCGTCTATGTTCTATTTGGATACTCTTTACCTCACTTTCCTTTCGGGCATCGTTGTCATTGTCCTGGCAGGCATGATACTCGGTAACTATGTTCCCGAAATAGTCTCGATGAGGAAGTATCGCAAGTCACGCCTGATACTGGCATCGGCTTATCTCGTACTGGCCGTTCCCTGCGTGGTGGAATACCTGCTGCAACAGAACCATTTGCCTGTTGGCATACAAAACCCGCTGGTACTGATGATAGCCAGTTTTGAAGGCTGTCTGTTTACCATGGCACTCACCACCTTGTTGCAACCCTCCTTTCTTACATACAGACGCTTCTTCGCCCAGCTTTCCATTCCCGTAGCCATGACGTGCTGGTTGATACCGGCCATCCTGTTGGCCACACCAGCCGTATTAAAGATGGTCTTCTACGGCACACTCGTTGTTTACTTTGTACAGTTATGCTATTACGTCTGGCTATTCCACCAAAAATACACGCGTTGCCTCAAGCAGGTAGACAACTACTATGCCGAGGAGGAAGAGAAGCGTTTCCGATGGATTAAGCAAGTATTCTTCCTGGCACTCGGTATCGGCGTTATGTCGTTGCTCTCCGGCTTTTTCAATCATTTGTGGTACGACATCTATACCGTAGTGTACACCCTCTTCTATATTTTCCTGGCAGTCAAGTTCAATAATTACGTGGCACTATTCCAGATGGTCTATCCGGCTACCAGCTTGCCGGAGGTACCGGTAAAACAAGAGGCAACCGACTGCGATGTGCCTCAGGAAAATGCTGACCCGGAGCCCTATACCGGCACGGATCTTCGTATGGAACAGGCTATCCAGGAATGGGTGGCGCAGAAGAGGTACACAGAAACCGGCGTTTCACTGGACGACATTGCCATATCGCTTGGAACCAACCGGAGCTATCTGTCCAGGCACCTGAATACCCGGATGAATACCAACTTCAAGTCCTGGCGTACGCAACTTCGTATTGAAGAGGCTCAACGTCTGCTGATCACTCATCCCGAAATGTCCATCGCCGAGATAGGTACGATGGTGGGCATTCATGACCGGACGAACTTCCATCACCGTTTTCAAAATGTAACAGGAATTACGCCTACGGAATGGCGTATGCAACACGAGAAGAAGTAAAAGGGAGGATTAATGCAGGTGAATGACATTCACCAAAACCAAAGAGACATTATCGCCGCCGCCGGCCTGCTTGGCGGCATCTACAAATGAGCCGGCTGTTTGGTTTGCCGACAAAAGCCGCTCAATCTCTGCATCGGGGAGCATGTCATAAAGTCCGTCGGAGCACAACAGGAACTGGTCGCCCGGGTAAATCATAGCGGTAATTTCTTCCATATCGACAAACATTGACGGGGCACCTCCCACCGAATTATAGATAGCATGAGAAGACACGGTTGCATTGCCCGATAGATTACTCAAGGCGTGGTCTACTGTGAGTTGCCGCAATACACCATCGCGAAAGCGGTAAATCCGGCTGTCGCCTACATTAAATGTATAGCAGGCCCCCTCATAACATAAAAGTCCGGTAAGTGTGCTTCCCATGCCCCAAAGTTGAGGCTGGCGTTCGCCTTCTGCCAATAGCTCACCATGAAGCTGCTGCATCTTGAGCGAGAAGTATGCCCGTAATTCCTTGGAGTCCAATCCGGGCGGGAGTGATTCCATATAACATGACAGATGCCGGACAACCATCTCACTGGCTATATCGCCTCCCTGCTGCCCGCCCATACCGTCGGCCACGGCTATCACGAGCCGATCGGTTTCCGATAGTTGTACACCAATTTCGTAGCTGTCGTCTCGTATCTCCCGGCTGCCTACCAGCACCATATCTTCGTTCCGGCTGCGAACGCAACCGCAATCACTCGCCGCATCTATCCGGAGCGACATGGCTTCGCTTCTTGGGGGGGTCGTCATACTTGCCTATTCGATCAGGAATTCCAGAACAGCTATCTTCAACCGGTCGCCTTTCCCTATGACACAAGAAGCATGAGGGTTCAACGGAGTATCGTTGACGTATGTTCCGTTGGTAGAGTCCAGGTCGGTCACACTCCACTGCCCTGCCTGAGCATCCCAGGAGAACCGGGCATGTGAACCAGAGACATACACCTGACTGGAAAATACCGGAAGATAATTGCCCTGTTTACGGCCGATGACTCCTCCATCGACAATCTCCAGACGAAGACCCTGTGCAGCATTCACCAGGAAGAGAGAACCCTTCGAAGAAGCTTGTGGCTGGGAAACCGATTCCCCACCCGCTTTCGGCTCCGTCACAGAACCGCACTTGGAGCATCTCTTTCCCCGGCTGAGCGACTGGCATTGAGGGCAGACTTTCAATTCATCGCCGCACTGATCACAGTACAAACTGTCATCTTCAATCTCCGACTTGCATTTGGGACACACTATCATCATACTCGTTCCTTTTGTTCGTTAATAGGCTCTTGGATATCCTCGGGAGTGATCCACAGCAACATCTCAGGGCTGAATTCTTCCTGGCCAAGCATACTCATCAATCTTTTCCCTTGTCGCATCAATGTTTGATCCACCTGTTTGCGTACTTCGCGGGCATTGCCGAAATGGACATCCCGACGGGCATACAACTGTTCAAAGTAGGGCTCTACTATCTGGTCGGCCTCTGGCGTGAGCTTCAGCTTACGCTTGGATACCTGGGAACGGAAAATGGCAGCCAGATCGGCCGGCAGGTAATCGTCAAAGTGGATGTACCGGGTGAAACGCGACTGCAAACCGGGATTGGTCCGTATGAACCGCTCCATCTCCCCGGTATATCCGGCCACGATACAGATGAACTTGCCACGGTCGTCTTCCAAACGTTTGAGCAACGTATCGATGGCTTCTTTGCCGAAGCCACCGGAAGAGGCATCGTCCGAGAGGGTGTACGCCTCGTCGATAAACAAGACGCCTCCCAACGCACTGTCCACCAACTGATTGGTCTTGATGGCCGTCTGACCACTGTATCCGGCCACCAGCGAACTGCGGTCGGCTTCTACCAGATGATCGGTAGGTATCACACCCAACGAGTGGAACACCCGCGCCATGATACGGGCTACCGTCGTCTTTCCTGTACCGGGGTTGCCGGTAAAAACAAAATGGTCTTTCAAACCTTCGGGCTTCATCTCCATAGCTACAGCACGCTGACGCTCCATATTCAGGAAGCTGATCATATCGGACACAGCGCTCTTGACACCGCCCAAGCCGATCAATTCGTTCAGTTCGGCCATGGAGGCACCAGCTTCCACCTCTTTCGGGGCTTCGTACGGGATGTCGGCGGATTGGATGATGGAGAAGTGACTGTCGGACAGTTCTTCCGTTGCCGTCATCAGGCGGGTAGACATCCGTTGCAAAGTCTCGTCGAAGAGTTTACGCATCTCCCGGGCATTACCGAAGTTACGCTTGCCGGCATCCACCCGTTGCTGAATGGCTTTACGCAAATAGTCCAACGCATCATCGGTGAGTGAATAAGATTTCTTGTATACCAGAGCGAGGAAGATTTCCAGCAACTCATCCTGGGTATAGTCGTCAATGTGTAGTCGATGGGTGAAGCGGCTTTCCAGTCCGGGATTGGCACGCAGGAAGTTTTCCATCTCCGTGCGATACCCGGCCGTTACCACGACAAACTTACCCCGGTCGTCTTCCATCCGCTTCATGAGCGTTTCGATGGCTTCTGTACCGTACGTATCTTTTTCTCCACCGCTGCTGACGGGTGCCAATGTATAGGCTTCGTCGACAAAGAGGATGCCGCCCATGGCCTGGTCGCACAACCGGTTGACCAACTTAGGTGTTTCGCCCTGGTACTGCCCCACCATCTTGCTGCGGTCGGCCTCTACCACCCGGTCGGAAGGCAATACTTTGATGGCCTTGAACACCTCGCCCAGTTTGCGGGCAATGGTGGTTTTTCCCGTTCCCGGATTTCCGGTCAGCACGATGTGAATGGGTTGTATCTCTGCAAAACCAATGCCCCGCTCCGCCCGCAACCGGTTGAACTCTGCCTGACGAGCCAGTTCTCTGATGGCTTGCTTCACCGGTTCCATGCCGATAAAGTCGTTCATTCCATCCAGCACGTCGGAAAGACTGCGTTGCTGCAAGGCTTCACTGCCTTCGATATCCAGACGGGTAATCAGGTTCAGCGCATCAAGGCTCACAGGCATCGAGGCATATTTTTCCTGTATGCGGGTACCTTGGCGATTCTTGGCCAACTCGTAGGCCTTTACCACTTCGCGGGCATTGCCGAAGTTGCGGTCGCGCGTCAGATACATCCGCTCGAAGAAACCGGGCAGACATTCCTCAGCCTCCGGATGGAGCTCCATCCGGTCGGTTTCGACCATCCGTTTAAATATTTGTACCAACTGAGACGGGGTATAATCCTTGAACTCCAGCGTCCGGTTGAAACGCGACTTCAGCCCCGGATTAGCATCGATGAAATCGAACATTTCTTTCGAATAACCGGCTACGATACAGATGAACTTACCCTTTTCGTCTTCCAAACGCTTGAGCAACGTGTTGATGGCTTCTTTTCCAAAGGAGTCGTTATCGCCTTGTATCAGGTTGTAAGCCTCGTCGATGAAAAGTATTCCGCCCAGAGCACGGTCCACCAGCTCGTTGGTCTTCAAGGCCGTTTCGCCTTGATACTGTCCGACCAGGGAAGAACGGTCGGCTTCCACCAGATGACCGGTAGGAAGTACCTCCATGGCCTGGAACACCTCAGCCATGACACGGGCAATGGTGGTCTTTCCCGTTCCCGGATTACCGGTAAATACGTAGTGTAGCTTTAGCTCGGGCAGGCGACCGTCGTTGCGCAATTTTTCTACTTTCAGGAAAGAAAGCAGGCTACGCACTTCATCTTTCACATTATCGAGTCCCACGAAGCGGTCCAGCTCACTCATGATTTGTGTGGCAGTCTTCTCTTCGTAGATATTTCCTTTGATATCTTCGGGCAGCACCACATTGTCTTCGCTGTTGCCTATCGCTCTTTTCAATTGGCAAGTGAATATCTTTTCGGCTTTTTCTGTGGCTAAGTGTGCATGCCCGAATGAGTCGTCGCGGTGCTTCAGGGCGTACTTAAAGTAACCCAACAGACGCTTGGCAGAGGCCTCGTTGAGTTGTAGGCCGAACTTGGACTTCAACCGTTCCTCACAGATCTGGAAGAGCTCAACAGCCGAGAAGCCATTGAGCCGGAACAGGTAACGGAAGCGATTACGGATGACGGGATTGGCCGCCAGGAATCCTTCGAAGCCTCCCGGCAGTCCGGTCAGGATCACCACCGGATCGTTGTTCCACTTGGTCATCTCGTTGAA
Source organism: Bacteroides sp. (assembly GCA_031555765.1). Taxonomy (GTDB): domain Bacteria; phylum Bacteroidota; class Bacteroidia; order Bacteroidales; family Bacteroidaceae; genus Bacteroides. Next base: position 60,050 of record JAVBUC010000015.1, read on the forward strand.
CAGCTTGTCCAACTCATAGATGGTATCTGAATAGCCGGCAGGCAAAAGCTTCTGTACGTTCTCAATACAGAGCACGCCGCCCCGGCTCTTCTTAATGTTATCGTCCCAATGCTCACAAAAGTCCGACCAGTCCACAGCATCCACCAATCGCAACTGTGGCTGGGACACCACTCCACTGGAGCGTAGCAACTCCTGCAGCGTGTGGGCAAGTAATGTCTTTCCCGTTCCCGTGTCGCCGATGATCAGCGTATTCATACTCAGCCGGTAAGAGAGCCCGCTTTTCTTGGAACGTTGGCTCAGGGAGTGACAGGTAGCAATCAGCTCCTGCATATTCTCCTTCACTTGTTCCATGCCGACCAGCAATTGCAGGGGGTCGGCTGTTTCCTTCAACTCCGTCCCGCACCATTTGCAGAACCGGGCTATGGATCTATTTTCTTTTTCGCACGCTTCGCACAGCATCATATCCATCCAATGTCTTAATTAAACATTATTCCTCATCCTCTCCTTCTACACTTTTCCACCATTGCTTCAGGCGGAAAAGTCCTTCCTGCCTGTGAATGAAGAACTCGGACGCCTCTTTCTTGCCCATGACGGTATGCTCACCGGTCAATTCGGTGGTTCCCTCGTTGAAGGTACCGGTATATATTCCCTGGTAGGAAGGCAATTCTTCGTCCGTTACTTCAAAGGTCAGCTTGCCTTCTGCCATATCGAGCATCCCGGAAACAGGTATCCACGAGGCGAGATCTCCATTCATCACGCCGAAATTTCCTTGCACGGCACCGGTAGAGGGGGCGACCGATTTAATTTCCAGCAGGACAGTTTCTTTGTCGGTCAATCCTTTCCAGCAACTACCTTTCAAGCCAATGAATCGTTCGTAGCCCGGCAGCTTCGGTTCGCCGATGAGCGAGAGGCCCGGATGATAGTACACATAGCCTACAAGCAGCACCCAAGCCACTGCCAGGGTAGGCACGATGATCCGTACGAAGCGGCGGGTAGCCTTGACAAATGCCCCCGCTTTCTTGGCGTTCAACTCTTGTTGCGAATCTCCCGATGAGGAAAGCTGGGTGTCCTTGAAAGCATAAAACAGCGGTTCCAGTTCTTCGGCTTCGAAACTTGTATCGACTCCCAGATTGGGCATTTTCACCAACAGCAAGGGCTTACGAATTACATGGATAGCCAGCCCTATCACGAAACAGAGCATGTATATCCACACGTGGGTTCCGGAAATGAAGTAGAAAGCACCCCAGGTGAGGTAGTAAAAGCAGATTACATTGCGCAACTCTCTCCAACGGAACAGGGACAGATAGTCGAACTTGTTGAGGAAAAAATGCCAAAGGGCAGAACCGGCGAAAGCACCGACGAAGATCTGCCAGGGAAAGAGCGGTAGCAAGCTGTCCGATACCGGAAACTTCTTCACTACGCACAAAATAGCCAAAAGCAACAGGGAAAGCATGGTCAGCACCGTCAGTAGCGACCGGGTTCCCATGAAGACCGACTTAGCTATCTTGATCCGGGCAAGACCTTTCTTCATCTGCGCCTTGGCAGCGGTATATTTCACTACGCACGGCTCCTGCGGATTCAGTTCTTTCAGCTTGAGCAGATAGGCTTTCACCTGCTTCTCATAGTCGTATTTCTCCTGGAATGTGATGTAAGGATCCTCGTGATAGAACACGGTCAACCATTCTTTCAGACGTCCGCGCTCCATCTCCGACCGGATCTCGGTCTTGGAGAAGCCGGACAGTTCCTCGGGTGAGAAGATTTTCTTGTCAGAGCCCGGGAATTGATAGTAAGGCGAAAAGCCCAACCCTTTGAGCCCTTTGTAGGTTGCCATAGCAATGGTATACGTGCTGCACTTCTCCCGGTTCTCCGGCGAATGGAAGTCAAAGCAGGACTTCACCCACTGGATGGCATCCGTCCAGCCTTTACTCCCGAAGTAAGCGTAGGCTTGCCCCAAAGTTTCATCTGGTTTTTCCACGCCTTCGCCTGTCAGGTGGTCGGCATATTTTTGCCGGTAATACCCACTGGCCATGCGTCCGTTGATGTACTCTGCAACCTGCTTGGCCGAGAAGCAATAACCCGGCCGGTCGGCCTCATCGGGGAAAAGGAAGTTGTACGATACTCGTTTATTGAGTCGGTAGAGCACACTGAAGAGAACATCGACGCCGGCTTTAGCCTGCTCAATGATGTTTTTTACTTCTTCGTAGACAACGGGTTCGTTCTGGTTCTTGAGCCACGTCAGAACGCCATGACCAGTCAAGGCCGCCCGGGCTTCCGGGGTTATTGTATGATCCCGGTAGCCCCGGAGGATGTCGTCGGGGGTGGGACATTCTACAACATAAGGTTTCTCGCCTTCTACTCCGCACATCAGTTGGTACGGCATATCAGGGTCGATGGTGTAGCAAGCAGCCATGAGGCCTTCCTGCTGGTTCTTGGGACAGAGCTGCTCCACGATACGGTCCACTTCGATACCCAGTTCGGGCATATCCGATTCGTATAACCAGCCTGTGACGCGCCCGCTGTACAGGAATTTAACACCCAGGTCGGAATAATCGCGCAGCAGTTGAGCCAGTTCCTGCGGTGAATGAGCCAGCAATCGCTGCGAGGAGCTAAATACGATATTCATATCCCGAACGATGCTCTGATCCACAGAAACTATTTCGCCCCGGTACCAACTTTTTATCTCTTCAAATCCCCAACGCTTGGCAGGGTCCACGATGGTAAGCCCGCGCAGCAAAGTGAGCATCTCGACGGGCAGATCGTCGGGATAGGGCAAATCGCCTTTCGACTTCCGCTTCATAAACGTACGTTCATCACCTCCTTTGATGAAGTCATCGCCCAGCCAGAGGTTGAGCAACACCATACCTAAGGAATAGAAGTCTACTTTACAGTCGATCTCCACAATGCCGTCGATAACATTCTGGTACAACTCAGGAGCCGCATAAACAGGTGTTCGCGTCTGCTCGGAAGGAGAAGGCTGGCGGGGGTCGATGCAGAACATGGCAATTCCGAAGTCACTCAGGACAAGCCGCTCACGCGATTCGTCTGCAAAAAGGAAATTGGCAGGCTTCACATCCCGGTGGATAATACTGTTCTGGTGGCAGAAGTCGAGCGAGATGGCTGCCTGCATGGCAATGCTGCGCAGGCGGTCGGCATCCTTCTCCAACCGGAGCTCGGCCAACGATCCTCCTCCGGCATACTCCATCAGTTCATAGTCGCGCTCTTCCCCGGTTTCGGCATCGGCATACGTGCCGTAGTCGATGAGTTCCACCAAAACGCCCGAACGCCCTACTCTTTTGAGAACATTCAGTATCTGGCGATTGGGGTGAGCTTCCGGATAGTAGAGTTTCAGCACATAAGGACGGCCCTGGTATTCTACCAGGTATATCTGCGCTTCTCCCGTTCCTTCGGAGATGATTTGCATGGAGTGATAAAGGATATCATTCAGTTGATACCCTCCTGCCCGTCCGGGCGAAAGCGACACACGTCCTCCGGTGCGTATCATTCGGTCTCCGCCACTTAAACGGGCGCGCTCTCCACCGCTCAGACGGACTGTTTTATCTCTTAAATGTATGGTTTTATCTTCTTCCATAAGTCTATTCAAAAATCCATTTACCGCCTAACTCCTTATATACACATTCGCTGGGATGCCGATGCAAACAACGGCAATAGTTGCACATCCATCCGGTAGCATACCGGGCGGCGCGCAAGTTTTCCTCGGGCAGTTTCCTGGCCGAGTAATAATTTCGTTGCATTTGGGGGGTAATTCCTTCTTCCGGCTTCAGGCTATCCATGAGCTGCTGCATCTCCTGCGCTTTCTTCTGGTAGAATTCCGCTTTTTCATCGGCAGCATGGGTGGTAGTCACTTCCCGTTTCTCCCTGCCTGGGGCATGCGATGTCAGCAAATCGCTGTATTGTGCCAACAAGTTGTTATTATACTTGTCCAGTACTGCCGGTTGCCTTTGTTCATGATTTTCCAAGGTTTGCCCGATGGTACCCAGGGTAATAGCTAACGATTGCATGGCCACATAAGTAGGATCGCCGGAAGAATCGACCACTGCCTCCTGGGCCAGATCGTTCAGCGGAGCATTGCAATGACTGCAGAAACTCCGGTAATTGAGGGTTCCACAGTGAGGACAGGTAATCCCGGAACGGGGATTGCCACAGTCAGGACAAAACACATCATCCTCCTCCAGTTCGAAGTCGCAAAAGGAACAATGTCCGTGCTCCACATAGGTACCGCAACCTGGGCAGAGCTCTGCTCCCGTAGGTATGGGAGTGGCGCATTGTTCACAAATGCGTTGCTTTTCTTTAGTCTGAGGATTTCGTGATTTTATGTCTGACTGGTTTAAAATGTTTGCCGTAGTAGTAGCTTTCTGCATGATTCAACACATATTTGTCACAAATGTATAAAAAACAGAACAGAATATAGTGTCATTTCGTAAAAACATATCTTTATAGACGAAAAATCAACAGGCTATCGGACAACTTGTCACTCTACGATCCTTTATTAATATAGAGACTACACGATTCTATTCGACCCTCTTTGGTTAGAAATAAATACGAACTCCACCCAACAAATTGAGACGTCCGATACCGGTATATTCTTCTTTCAACCCTTCTTGTTTGGGCATACTGGCAAAAATACTGGAAGAAGAAATACCGATACCGATTTCCTCGGTCACCATGTACTCCAGTCCTAACTCATAATGGCAGCCAACGCGACTGACTTTCTCCGAGAAGCCGCCTTCGTCATAAATGAACAAACCAGCCCCCAGGGCGTACTTGAATATCCAGTTTTCACTAAACTTGCCTCGCCCCACAAATGCCGGAGCCAGATAAGTGATCTTCGTATCAATCTCTGCAAACTTTGCTTTAAATCCGGAATACAGCAGTCCGAAACCAAATCCCTGATCGAAGACCCTGTCATAGGATACTTTCCATTCCAGTCCGCTCTTTTCCGTTATCTCATTTCCCTGAGGGTCATAAAGCTTGCTGGTAATCCATCCGCAGCCTACACTCACATCGAGTGTATGCGCAGGAGCTTTATACTTAGCTCTCTGCTTGACAGCCTCCTGATAACTCAGAACAATGGCCTCCTGCACCGGATTGGGAATAGAATCATTCACCACCCTATCTGTAAGGCGGAGCATGGTACCTGTAATCTGATGACAAGAGCTGCCCCATAGCGATGGCTTGAGGTGATCGGTTATAGCCAGCCCGTTGCCGCCGACCTTAGCAGTCGCTTCTTTGGCCAGGCGCAACACCTGGTCGTACTTACACCTCCTCGAGGTTCCCTGGTCGGCAACTGCCACCAGCCCGATGGCTTCTGCCGAATTAGGAATAGGAATGCCAAGTTCGAATACCACGACAGAGTCGATGGGTACCTGATAATCATACACTTTTGTCACATGAGTGGTAACCCTGGGAGCAGCGCAGGAACTGAGCAGGAACAAGAGTCCACCCAGTACAAAGAGAAGGGGAAAGTAGTTTCGCATGGTTTTAAGAATGAAGGTGTTACATAATTTCGCAAATATAATCTTTTTACCATTTACCGAATGATTTATCGCATAATATTTCTTTCATGGAAATGTAACTCCTACTCCATCCGCCCGACGGCGTTTGAGACTGAAAGTTTCATCCAATGAAACTCGGTGTTTCACCTTATGAAACTTGGAGTTTCGCCCTATGAAACTGAAGGTTTGCAGGTATGTCCAGACAGCATGCTGGGAATATAGAAAAACAAACGGCACAAGCGGTGATAGATGATAGATACATTTGCGTTTTTCGTAGGAGAGTGTAGCAGAACAAAAAATCCGTGGCGAATAAAGCAAGGTATTCGCCACGGATTTGTTCGTTGATTGAGAAGCTATGGGAAAGTCTTACTTCAGGTAAGGTGAAGTAAAGCCCAGTTTGCGCAAGCCTTGCTGTACATCAGGGTGACTCATAAAGAGCTTCCAGAGTAGCTGCGAACGGTAGTTCTCGATCATTACGGCGATGGGCCCCTGGTCGATGGCCAGGTAACGCTGCGGATACCAATTGTCTGTTTCGCTGAACGCATCGTAGAAGCCGTAAGGTCCCCATACCTTATCGCCCATCTCGTACAAGTGGCGCATCACAGCCATGGATTCCTTGGGGGTATACACGATGGACGACAAAGCAGCCGTAGGACTAATCACGCCGTGGTCTTCCTTTTCGTTCGGGGCATGTGCCGCATATCCTTTCACGGAATAGCTGGCCGTCAGGCCCCAGCAATCTTCACCGTAACCTTTGTACTTCTTCGGGTTCCGGACACAATAGTCGCGGTTGATGAGGGTATAGTTAGTCATCTCCTGGAAGTAGTCGGCGTACTGGTCCTTCAGCCCATGCGGGTCGAGAGCCAGGAACGAGTAGTGTGCCCAGAACAGCGGACCGGCTTCCGTGCCTTGGTAACGCATGTTGAGCGGATAACCTTCCACCGAGTGCGGGCTCACAATGGCTCCATTCTCGGCCCACCCTTCGTTATATACTTCGGCAGGTACGCCAAAGGTAGGCGAAGCAGCTGCCAATACATACATGATGAGACACTCGTTGTATCCGCGTACGGGGAAGTTCATCTCCCAGCCGTACTCCGGACTCCAGTGCCAGTACAGCACGTTCTGTCCGCCGTTGCGGAACCAACTCCATTCCACTCCTTTCCAAAGCTGATCAATACGTGCGGCCAACGCCTTTTCGGGCTCCGTTCCGTCTTTGTAGTACTGGTGAACAGCCAGTAAGGCCTGCATCACGAAAGCCGTCTCTACGAGGTCGCCCCCGTTGTCCTTCCGCCCGAAAGGCTTCACCTTGCCCGTTTCGCCGTTCCACCAGTGCGGGAAAGCACCGTGGAACTTATCGGCATGTTCCAGGAAGGAGACCATCTTGTCCATACGTGCCAGGCCGTCCTCCTTGCTTACATACCCCCGGTCGATACCGGCCAGCACGGCCAGGATGCCGAAACCGCTTCCGCCGGAAGTGACAATGTGCTTATCGTTCTCCGGATAGTCGCCATCGACGTGGTAGCGTTCCCGCGCCATGCCGCTGGTGGGTTCGGCACCGTCCCAGAAATAGTTAAAGGTACGACGCTGCACACTGTCGAGCAATGCTTCGTCCGAAAGGGTTGTTTTTGCCTCTTTAACAGAAGGCTTGCAGGAGCTACCGAGCAGCAGGAAGCTACCCAGTAGCATACAGATTATAGAATACTTCATTATGCTCATGTCGAGAGGATGTGAGGGTATTATTGTAAAATGAAACTTGTGTCCTGTGTGTCGCGACTGTTGCCACCGATCATTACCTGGAACTGGCCCGGCTCACAGACATAGTTCAAGTTATAATCATAGAACTTCAGCAGCTCGGGGGTGATCTTGAAGGTCACCTCCTGCGATTCGCCCGCTTTCAGGTAAATCTTCCGGAAGCCTTTCAGCTCCTTCACAGGACGGGTGATGCTGCCCACTACGTCGCGGATGTAAAGCTGCACGGTTTCGTGCCCGGCGTATTTTCCGGTGTTCTTCACCGTAACGGTAGCTGTCAGCTCTCCTTTCACATCAAGTGTATCGTTGCTGAGGCGTACGTCGCCATAGATAAAGTCGGTATAGCTGAGCCCGAATCCGAACGGATAAAGCGGATCGTTGCTCACATCGAGGTAGTTGCTGCGGAACTTCTCGAACCACTTCCCTTCGGCCAACGGGCGTCCGGTGTTCTTGTGGTTATAGAACATCGGCAACTGGCCGACATTCTGCGGGAAGGTCATGGTGAGCTTACCACCCGGATTGACATCGCCGAAGAGTACGTCGCTGATGGCCGAACCTGCTTCGGTACCACCAAACCATACGTTGAGGATGGCAGGAACGTTCTGCGCTTCCCAAGTCAGCGTCAAGGGGCGACCGGTGAAAAGCACCAGTACCACCGGTTTGCCGGTTTTCAGCAGTTCTGCCAATAGTTCTTTCTGCACATCGGGGATATCCAGGTTGCTGCGGCTGCTGCTTTCACCACTCATCTCGGACGATTCGCCCAAGGCAGCTACAATGACATCCGACTGGCGGGCTACGATCAGAGCCTCATCGAGCAGTTGTTTCTTCGAACGATCGTCCCGGTACAGGTCGCGGCCGAACATGGTGGCCCGCTTCTCGTACTCGGCATCGTCTATCAGGTTGCTTCCTTTGGCGTAACGTACTTCCACATCGTTACCGCCTACTTCACGTAAGCCTTCCACCAGTGTCACCGGCTTCTTCAAGTCCACCGCCACACTCCAGGTGCCCGGCATATTCGACTTCGAATCGGCCAACGGACCTACTACGGCTATCCGACCTTTCTTCTGCAACGGAAGCAGTTGGTTCTGGTTCTTCAGCAGCACGAAACTCTCGGAGGCTATCTTACGAGCCACGTCGCGGTGTTCCTGCGTGTAGATTTGTTTTGCCCGACGCGTGCTGTCGCAATACTTATAAGGATCGTCGAACAGACCGAGTTTGTACTTCGCTTCGAGGATGCGGCGGCAAGCCAGATCGATCTCAGCTACTTGCATCTTCTTCTCGTCGAGCGACTTCTGCAGGGTGGTCAGGAAGCCTTCGCTTACCATATCCATATCCACTCCGGCTTGCAAAGCACGTGCGGAAACGGTTTGCAGGTCGCCTATGCCGTGATCGATCATTTCACTGATACCCGTGTAGTCGGTCACCACAAAGCCATCGAATCCCCACTGCGTACGCAGCACATCGGTGAGCAGCCATTTGTTGGCCGTGGCAGGTACCCCGTCGATCTCGTTGAACGAAGCCATAACGCTTCCCACCCCTGCATCGACAGCTGCCTGATACGGATACATGTATTCATTGAACATCCGGTTGCGGCTCATGTCCACCGTGTTGTAGTCACGACCGGCCATACCTGCACCGTAAAGCGCATAATGCTTCACACAGGCCATGATCTGGTTGTTGCCGGCAAACGTATTATCGCCCTGGTAGCCGCGTATCATGGCTTTGGCAATCTCTCCACCCAGGAAGGGATCTTCGCCGTTGCCTTCCGATACACGTCCCCAACGAGCATCCTGGCTGATGTCCACCATGGGGCTGAATGTCCAGCAGATACCATCGGCACTGGCTTCGGTAGCGGCTATCTGAGCCGACTTCTCGATGGCTGCCATGTCCCAGGTAGCCGCCAGTCCCAAAGGAATAGGGAATACCGTTTCATACCCGTGGATCACGTCCATACCGAAGATCAACGGGATCTTCATCCGGCTCTCTTCTACGGCGATGCGTTGCACCTCGCGGATCTTCTCCACACCTTTGATGTTGAACAAGCCGCCTACCTGTCCTTTGCGTATCTTCCCGGCAATATCGCTGCTTTGCGCCTGTCCGGTAGTGATATCGCCTGCTCCGGGCAGGTTCAGTTGCCCGATCTTCTCCTCGACCGTCATCTTGCCCATCAGTTCATCGATGAAACGGTTCATCTTCTTATCATCGCCTCCTTCTTTGACGCAAGCCGTCAGGCCAAGCAGGCAACATGCCATCATGATAATCTTTCTCATTTTTTCTACAGTATTAAATGTCCAGACCCTACAGGTTCGGACTTTCGAATCCGAGTTTCTTCATTCCGACCTTTACCTCCGGGATAGACATAAACAGATTCCATAGCAATCCGGTTCGATGATTCTCAATCATTCCGATAATCGGACCCTGATCGATGGCCAAAGTCTCTTTATCATACCACTGAGCCGTGAGGTTGAACGCATCGACAAACCCATAGTCTTTCCATATTTTGTCGCCTATCTTGTAATAATAGTAATGAAGTGCTTTCATTGATTCTTCAGGGGTGTACGGGAAAGAAGACAGGGCGGCCGTAGGAGCAATAACCCCTTTATCGTTCGTCGGCGAATGGGCATTGTAGCCGTCGTTGCCGTCGCAGGCCGTCAAGCCCCAGCAGTTCTCCCCATATCCTGCATATTTTTTCGGGTTCTCTTTGCAATAGTTGTAATGAATCAGCGAATGGTTCTTGTTCTGTAACCAGTAGTCAGCCGCATACGTATCGCTGAGGTCTTTCGGGTTGATACCCAGGAACGAGTAGTGCGCGAAGAAGAGCGGTCCGCCCATATCATCGCCCAAGGGCAGTTCCAAACCGTAGAATTTCTGTCCGTTGCGTATGCTTCCGTTGTGTGCCCAACCCTTGTCATACACTTCCTTAGGAATGGTATGTGTAGGCGAAGAGGCAGCCAATACATAGACTATCAAAGCTTCGTTCCATCCGCCGACTCCCATATTGATGTCCCAACCGTAATCAAGACTCCAGTGCCAGATGAGTTGGTCGCCGCCATTCTTGCGGTACCAATCCCACTCGATGGCTTCCCACAAACGGGTAATGTCATCGCGTAGTTTTGTTTCTTCGGCCGATGCTCCGTCAAAGTAGGCACGTGCTGTAAGCAAGCCCTGGAACAGGAGTGCTGTTTCTACCAAGTCGCCGCCATTATCTTTGTCGCTAAACGGAGCTGTCGAGCCATCGGCATCTTTGATCCAGTGGGCATAAGCACCACGATACTTCACGCAACGTTCATCCAGAAAGGTGACTATCTTTTGCACCCGTCCCAATGCCTGGGCGCGGCTGACAAAGTCTCGTTCGGAAGCTACTACCATAGCCATGACTCCGAAACCCGTACCACCTGTAGTCACGATATCGCTCCAACCATTCCGTTCGCGTGCCATTCCCGAGTTCGCTGCACCCAAATCCCAGAAATACTTAAAGGTCTGTTGCTGTACTTTAGTTAGTAACTCCTCGTCGGTGATCCGTGGGAACTTGTCGCTGTCGTCCATACCGGTCTTGACGGTGTACACCTTTCCGGTAGTGATCAACATACCTGCCGCCGACTTCAGCCCTGAGTTGATTATCAACTTGTAGTCGGCGAAGGTGGTTAAGATGGAGGATGGTGTTATAGTAATCTTCTTACCGTCTACATTCGTGCCTACAGCAACCACTGTTTCACCCTTCTTCAATTGGATGTTGGCCGTCACAGTAGCCCCATCAACCGCATCCGAGAACTCGAGCACGAACACAGCCGCGGTACTTACCTTCTCGAAAGTTGCCAAATTTTGTTTGTCGCCGATGGTGATATTCGTCAGCTCGAATGGTGTCGCCGGAGGCGTGGGTTCATCCTTCTCGCTTCCCCCGCAAGCGGTGAGCAGCAAGAGCAACAATGGGAAAAAGAGTAGCAGAGCCTTTTTCATGGAATGGTTTCTTTTTAAGTGAAGAAGGAGAGGGGGACATATCCCTCTCCCATTCTACTTGTGTGATACTTATTTCTTTTTAGTATAAATCTTCTGGATGTCAGCATCCGTCAGAGCCTGTGTATAGAAGGATATCTGATCAAGCTTGCCGCGATAGAAGCTACCCCAACCTTCGGGTGCTCCACCGTTCAGGCTCGGAGTGGTCATAAACTGCAAGGTACCTACTACCAACGGACCGGCACCTGTAAACTTCAACGCGCCCTTGTCTTCGAAGACCTTGCTTGCTACACTTTCGCCATTTCTATACATGCCCAACGTAGAAGTTGTTTCATCATACTTAAAGACAATATTTATCCACTCATCGGTAAATATTCCATCGATCCAAACCTCCAGCCAGCTTCCACCCATATGTACCTTAAAGAAGCCTTTGCCATTATCTTCGCCTCCATCGAGGAAGACATCCAGGAATCCCCAGAAATCCTTAGGATTAGAGATTCCGAAGATACCGGTAGCACCTCCCAAATCTTTAGCCGATTTCATCCAGTAAGACAGTGTAAAACTAGTCAAGCTTTCAAGAGCTTCTTGTTTGTCGGCCGGAGTATCGATGACCATGTATCCGTCGTTCGAACCTTGGTATCCCTTTCCTACAACACCCTCTCCGTAAGTTGCCGTACCGCCGAAATTGCCCCAGAATTCATTACCGGCTCCGTCACCTGTATTTCCTTCGAATCCAAAGCTAAGTAATGCTTCCGGTTCAGTCGCCGGCTCCGGTTCGTTATCCTTATAAAGGTTCTTGATCTCTTGATCGGACACTGCCTCGTTATAGAAAGCCATCTGGTCGAGCTTTCCACGATAGAAGCCACCCCAACCTTCGGGCGTTCCACCGTTTAAGCTCGGTGTGGTCATGAACTGTAAGGTACCTACCACCAGTGGACCTGCACCTGCAAACTTCAATGCGCCCTTATCTTCAAAGACCTTGCTTGCTACATTCTCGCCATTTCTGTAAATAGCCAATGTAGAAGTTGTTTCGTCATACTTAATGGCAATGTTTATCCACTCGTCGATGAATATGCCATCTACCCAAACTTCCAGCCAGCTTCCGGCTGCCTGTATCTTAAAGAAGCCTTTACCATCATCTTCAGCCCCATCGAGGAAGACATCCAGGAATCCCCAGAAATCCTTAGGGTTAGAGATACCGAAGACACTCGTAGCACCTACCAATTCCTTGGCCGATTTCATCCAGTAAGACAGCGTAAAGCTACCCAAATTTTCGATAGCTGCTTTCTGAGCATCCGGTGTCTGAACCACCATGTATCCGTTTTCCGAACCTTGGTATCCTTTTCCAATATAACCCTCTCCAAAAGTAACAGTTCCACCTCTGGCAGCTGTAAATCCATTCTCCCCACCGTCTTTCAGGTTGTTCTCAAAGGCAAATTTGAACATTGGAACCGGGCGGTCACTTGGCTCCGGTTCTGGTTCCGGTTCCGGTTCCGGTTCCGGCTTTTCTTCCGGATAGCTCATAGGAGGAATATCCATATCCTGAAAGCAGGATTGCAGGGTAAATGCCGATAACATAGCGGCAAATATAAAAATACATTTCTTCATTGTGAATGCAAATTAAAGGTTAGTTGTAATTAGGATTCTGTATCAATACGCCACTCGACCGGTCTATTTCCACCTGAGGCAATGGCAACAACTCATGCCTATCCTGGTAGCCTGTCTTTCCGGCAGCATGGAGCACTTGCTTAGCAATTCCCCAACGAACGAGATCATAGAAACGGTCGAATTCCATACCCAACTCCACTCTTCTCTCATGGCGGATAGCATTGCGCAGTACTGTCTGATCGGCACTGGTTACCTTTGGCAGGATAGAGTTATCTCCACCTCTGGCACGGGCACGAACCATTTCAAGATAGTTTTGCGCTTCAGCAGTCTTGCTCAACTCATTGGCCGATTCGGCAGCCATGAGTACTACATCTGAGTAGCGGATAAGACGTATATTGTACCAATAGCCAAATCGATCAAATGTCTTTCTGAAGTCAGGGCTTACATACGCTTTCTTGTTGTAGTACTTATTCATGACGCCGGCACCTGCCACCGGTTTCTCGCCCCAAGGCTTATTGGCCGGAATAGATGCAGGATCTTCACCTGTTTTAATAAAATAGAGCAATGTTTCATCTTTGCGCGGGTCGCCTGCCTCGAAAGCTTTGGCCATTTCTTCGGTAGGAGCATGCCATCCCCAACCCAAGTCCCAATCGCCCGATCCACGTACACCCTGTACCTGAGCAAACTGGCTGCCAATTTCACCAGAACCCGGCATTGCCTGGGTAGCTGTGCACTGAAGTTCGAAGATTGATTCGCTGCAATTTTCGCTCTCCTCACGGAAGATTTTCTCGTAAGCCGTATTCAGGTTATAGAGTCCCGAACTAATCACATCCATTGCGGCAGTGTTCATGTTAGCCCAATCGTTGCGCATCATGTAGGTACGGGCATGCAATGAGCGGGCAGCTCCCCATGACAAACGGCCGATATACTGTGATTCCCACGTACGGGGCAAGTGTTTCTCGGCCTCAGTCAAGTCACTGTCTATTAATTTATAGATATCGGAAACAGGAGACTTGGCAATATTGGCATCATCCGTATTTACCAACTTGAAGTCGATCAAAGGAACCTCGCCGAACGCACGTACCAGATTAAAGTAAGTGTAAGCACGGAAGAATAATGCTTCCGACTTATTAATCAAGTCGCCTTCTGTAGGATGCGTATTCTTCTGAATCTCATCCAACAAGCTATTCGCCTTATGAATGATTGCGTAATTTTCTTTCCAGTAATCGGCCAAAGCACCCATAGTTGCTGTATATTCAAAATTGTCAAACATCTCGGCATGTGCCGATCCATCGCTCGACGTACTACCCTTTTCGGCATCCTCCGAACGGAAGCAGTGAATATCAAAAGCGGTAGTGCCACTCGTGATGTGGTATCCACGGATAGCTGCATACATAGCAAACACCTCTGTTTCGTATGTTCCCGCATTTAAGTCTTTATCAGTAAGTTCCCCTTGCGGATGTTGGTCCAACAAGTCAGTACAGCCGGTCTGTGTAAAAGCCAACATGCAGACGGCAATCAATGTATAGATATATTTATTCTTCATAATCATTATCAATTTCGTAAAAAGAATTAGAAACTAAGATTAAATCCAAGCGTGTAAACAGTAGGCATCGGATAACCGCCATTATCCACTCCAAACGAAACAGCACTACCACCAATCTCAGGTGTATAACCAGAGCTCTTCGACCAGGTCTTCAGATTCTGAACATTGCCATAGAGTCTCAATGACTGGAGACGAATTTTCTTCAACCAGTTAGGATCAAAAGAATATCCCAATTCAATATTGCGGAGACGGAAGAAGCTGCCGTCTTCTATGAAGTATGTAGAGAACTGCTTGTTAATTGAGCGCGACGGATCAAGAATCGGATCCCAATTAGAAGTTCCTTCGCCATGCCATCTGTTCATCTTGCTGGCTAAGTAGTTGAACTGGGCATAATCACTCATGTCCCAATTACGGTATACCTCATTGCCATACACACCCATCATATCGACACTCAAGTCAAAACCTTTGTAGCCCAGGTTCACATTGAATCCGTAAGTGAAATCCGGTGTCGGGTTACCGATCATTGTTCTGTCCTTATCATCAATCTCTCCACTGCCATCGACATCCTTGAACCTCAAGTCGCCCGGTTTTGCCGTACCTACCTTGTTTGGTTCGGAAACGCGGATGTGTTCGTTGTTCTGATACACTCCTTCCACCTGATATCCATAGAAATAACCAATAGGCTTGCCTACCGATACTCTGGAGACTCCATTGATTATCTCAGTATTTTCATTATACAACTTTGTCACCTTGTTGTCGATGGTGGTTAGGTTGGCCGAGAAACCATATCTCCAATCTTTGCCAATACGATCCTGCCAGCCCATTGTCAATTCGAAACCCTTATTCTGTACCTCGCCGGTATTCATCATACTCGGAGCAGTACCTGTGCCCCCTGGGATGACAACAATGATATCTTTGGTTGTTTTGTTATAATAAACCGGAGAGATGCTTAACCGTTGGCCGAACAGGTTCATGTCAAAACCTGCTTCCCAAGAATAGTTGTGTTCCCATCCGAGGTTACTCATGGTAGTATATTCAGGAGTTTTACCGGCAATCACATTATCGCCGAACACAGCAGATCCTGCATTGATAATAGTCGGGTAAGAAGGATAGTTCTTTCCTCCGGTATTCTGGCTACCCAGAAGTCCCCACGAGCCTTTCAGTTTCAGATAGTCGATCACATTCTGACTCTTCATAAAGTTTTCTTCGGACAATACCCAACCGCCTCCGAATGAATAGAAGTTGTCCCATGCGTTTCCAAGTCTGTAGAATGCCGAAGCACCGTCACGACGATAAGAGACATTGAGCAGGTAGCGATTCTCATAATTGTACAGGGCTCTGGCTAAGTACGACATCGTGAAACGTTTCCATTGTGAGCCGCCATTGCTCGCCGTCGTTCCATCACCAATGATAGACAACCACCACTTATCCGTGTCCTCGCCAATAGCAATGCCGTAACCATCTTTCTGGCTTCTTCCGCCTGACAGTGAAGAATACTCATTGTAGTTGGTTGTAAGCCCCCCCATCAACGTCAGATTGTGCTTGCCAAAAGATTCGATCCAAGTCAGGATATAGTCCGACTGAGCTGCCATGCTACTTGATTTCTCCTGGTTTACACTTTCTTTGTCCGACCTCACAACCTCATTTGTATCCAGGTTATACTTGCTGGTAATCGGGCTGTACGAACGAGACTCGTTAAAAGCATAATCCAGAGAGAAAGTTGCCTTGAAGGTCAGGTTCTTCAAGATATTCACTTCTCCATACGCATTACCAGCCAAGCGGTAATTGGTTGCCAGGTTATGACGGCCAAGCAAATCCACATCAATCATCGGGTTGCCCACCTGCGCCGACTGGAAGTCGGGTAATATATTATACATCCCATGTTCCGTATTGTATGGCAAAGCAATAGGAGCAGCCTTCACTGCAGCACCTACCTCCTTGGCATCAGGCGGCAACATGCGTACACCATTCACCTGATAACCAAAACGCAGGTAGTCTGTCATCCGGTATTCGCTATTCAGGCTTAGCGTCATCTTGTTGAGTTTTTCGCTCTTGATAGACCCTTCTTCCATCACGTAGCCGAGCCCCAAGTAAAACTTGCTCTTTTCGGTAGAACCCGTGATACTGATATTGTTATTGGTCAGAAACCCTGTCTGGAATATCTCATCCTGCCAGTCCGTATCTGCAGTCCAATGGGAATAGTCGAATGGATCAACGCCTTGGTTTACACGTTGTTCGTTATAGAGTTCTTTAAATTGTGCTGCGTTGGTCAGGTCGATCCGGTCATTTATATATTTGAAACCTATTGAAGAATTAATGTTGACTACAGTTTTACCTTGAGTAGCACGTTTAGTTGTGATAATAATAACACCATTAGCACCGCGAACACCAAAAATAGCCAGCGATGAAGGGTCTTTGAGAACTTCCATGGATTCGATATCTCCTGGGTTTACATAGTTGATATTGTCGGTAAACAATCCATCTACGATATAAAGCGGTTTGTATCCGTCGATAGAGTTCGTACCGCGAACACGGATTTCAGGATCCTGGCCGGCACGTCCACTATTGACAATCTGCACACCGGCAATCTTACCCTGGATAGAAGCCAGCGGGTTAGTAGCCGGTTTGTTGGCGATTTCCGTAGCCTTTACTGTGGCGATAGAACCGGTCAAGTCGCGCTTCCTGGCTGTACCGTAACCGATAACGACTGCTTCGTCCAGCATCACGGCGTCTTCTTTCAGCGTCACGTTGATTACATTGCCATCGCCTACCACAACGGTCTGCGAGGTCATTCCCACGAAAGAGAAGGTAAGATTATCACCTTTAGCGGCATTCACGGAATATTGACCATCGAGGTTGGTGGCTGTACCGGTTCCGCGACCTTCGACAACGACTGCCACACCGGGCAGCGGTTCGCCAAGATCCGAAATTACAGTACCTGTTATTGTACGGGTTTGTGCGAAGGTGGTAGTTGCCATCAGGGCAAGGAGCACCCACAAGAGTGATCCCCTTTTCAGTAAGGGATTGCTTTTGCTACATGAATAGAACTTTCTGTCTTTCATCATGAAGTTAGTTTTAAGTTTAACAAAGGGTTAATAAAGAGTCAGCCTGGGGAGGGGATGCATGCCTTCACACCTCGTCGTGGTTGACGGGAGCAAAACTATTTACTTCTTAAAAACTTCAAAAGGAAAGGGGCTCATTAGAATTACTACGTCGCTCCGATTTAACAAATGAGGCACTCATTTTCACCTCATCACATGAATTAATGTATTTGATAAACAGACATTTACAAATCTACTCAGAATTTAATGTTTCAGTAGAAAATCGACTAAATTATCGTTCGAGGTGAGATTTATTTTCTTCCGTAACCGGTATCGCGCGTTCTCTACCGCCCGAACGGAGACGTTCATCAGGGCGGCTACCTCTTTGGAATCCATGTTAAGGTACAGACAAGCACAAAGTTTCAGGTCGTTGGCCGAAAGTTGAGGGTATTCCGTCTTCAGTCGTTTGAAGAAGTCGCCGTGTTTCTCCTCAAATTTAATCAGGAAGTGCCGCCAATCGTCCTCCGTGTCGAGGTTACTGTTGAAGAGCATGTTGATCTTGTGGTACAACGGGGCTAGTGCTTTGTTGTTATGAATCTTATAAAAGTCCTCTATTTCATCTTTCATGCGCAGAATCAGCTCGTTGCGCTGCATTACGAAAGACGATTGGGAGAAGAGCTCGGCATTCTTCTCTTTGATTTGGTGTTGTAATTCCTCGTTTACCTGGCTCAATCGTTTGGATTCGCGCATACGTATACGCATGAGGTGTTGCCGCCGGTAACGGCGAAGCACGTAAGCACGCGCCAGGGCCAGCAAACCGATAATGAGCAAGGCATACCCTATATAAGCCCAGATGGTCAGATACCAGGGTGCCAGTACCTCGAAACGATAGGTAATAGGTTCCGACTGGTTGCCCAGGTTGTCCACCGTACGCAAGTAGAAGGTGTAGGTACCTTTGGGCAGACGTTCGTACACCACCTTATTGATCTTTTCGGGCTTCGACCAACCTTCTACTCCATCGAGCATGTACTGGAATGATACGTTGTGCGCCAAGGCATCACGGGTACCAAAGGAGAGTTGCACCACCTTATAAGTAAAGGGTACGCTGGGCATCTTATCTGCAGCGACATACAGGGACTTGTTGTCGGCACGGCGGGCAGTAAACGAACGGATGTAAGGAGTAGCCAGCGAGAGAGAGCGGTACTGCTTGTCGTTGTTGCTGATCAGGAAACCATTGTCCAGGCATACCAGACTGGTGGTATCAGTCAGGGCTATGATCCGTTCGAAGTGGCTCACCAGCGACATCCCGTTGTACCCGATATCGAACTTACCCTCCACCAGGTTCTGGGAGCCGTCGTTCACAATGCGATACAGCACATTCTCCCCCATGACCCAGAAACGATTTTGGTCCAGATCGGCCACATTCTTGATGACGGGGATATCAACCAGGCAATCGTTCAGAGACTGATAAGCCTCCACCTTTCCGCTGATATCATTATAGGTATAGAAAGTGCCGTCGCCCAGCAGCGCAATGCGTCCGCCCACACGGAACAGGTGAAGCTTATAAGGTAAACCGCTCTTTTCACCATAAAACACAGCGGTTCTCACTCCGCGCATGTCCGGAGTAAGCTGACAACGATACACACCCCGGTTGAGGTGTTCTAACCATATATTGTTCAAATGGTCCACCCGGACATTGACAAACGGTTCCCGGATGGTATCAAGCAACAGCTCGCCTGTGGCGGCACGTAGTACCTTAAGTGAGGCATATCCTCCCATCAGGACGTAGTCTCCATGCTCCTGAATGGAGAAGACCCCTTCCCGGTTGTTGCGTAAAGGAGCTTGCACATTGAGCCCGGAATCGATGACACGTAGTCCGTCGTTGTATCCGCAGTATAGCTTGCCGTCGATCACTTTCAAGTCCCATACCTGCCCTTTGATCTCTTTCATCGCCGTCAGACCGGATGGGATACGGTTCGCCCGCGGGAGGTTATTGCTATCCATGTAGAACAAGCCCTGGTTGGTACCCACGAAAAGCTTGCCGGCATAAAGACTGGCGGCATACACAGCCCCCATCTTCCCGGTGGGATCCACGTAACAGCCTATTCCAGGTAGTTCCAAAATGCAGGTGATCCCTTTATCCAGTGCCGCCCAGATATGTCCATAAGCATTTTCATGAAGGGCCAGGATGGTATTGTTTTGGAGGTGGGCATCGGCATTGATGTGGTTCACCACCTGCCCGTTGCCGTCGAGCACATAGATGCCATCCAGAATGGTGCCGAGGTAGTAATGCCCGTTGCTACCGGCAATGCCGCAGTTGATGCCCGCACTGGTCAACATATAATCCGTATTGAGCAGCGCGAATTCCTTTCCGTCGTAGGTATAAAGCCCCATATTGGAAGTGACAATGAGATAGTCCTTCTGGTAAGGCAATACCGCTTTCACTTCCGTCCGGCCAAATATCTCACTGCCGGGGATGCCTATCAGCTGAGTCCCTTCGATGCGGTACAATCCCTTTTCGGACTCTTGTACCCACAACTCGTTTCTCACCTGCATCAGGAAATGGAAGTTCTTCGGAGAAGGAAATTTCTGCGCTTCATCGCTTTGGGTATGTCCATAGAAAAGTCCGCTGAACGACTGGAAATAGATGAAATCGCCTTGCGGAAGTATACGCCAGATATCGTCGTTGTGCCACGTGTCGGCTGGGAGGGCAGCACTGAGCGAGGTGTATTCCAGCTTCCCGTCCGGTTGCCGGTCCCACCGCCCGAATTCTTCGAACCCACCGGTGTAAAGCGTGTGTCCAGAGGTAGCATAGACAGAACGCACCACTTGTTCGTTGGGCAATTTGTTGAGCCTCCACTCCACTCCGTCGAACTCCAACAGCCCGATGTCATTACCGAAGTACATCGTGCCGCGCGGACCTTCGCTGATGGACCAGTTCTTATTGGCTGCTCCATATTGGGTTTTGGTAAAATTTATGATAACCGGATTCTCGGCCGACATTCCCCCTATCGTCCAGACAGAGAGCATGAGCGTCCATAGTGCTTTTCGCATAGCCGTTCGCTTTATATAGATTTATTATGTTTTTCTTTAATCTGCAAAGGTCAAAGATAACATCTTTATTCGTACGCTGTTCTTTTCCGGCTATTTTTTATGCATTGAGAAACCACTATACAATCGCTTGCACGTGAGTTCACTCGCTGAAAGCGTCCATGATTACCGTTGGTCGTCCCTCTTCGGTGAAAGCTCCCAGACGGTACTGGCTCGGCTTGCATTCCGGTTCCCAGTAGAACACGCCTTTGCAATGCCCGTTGGTCTTTTCCTTACATTCCTTCAGGATGCGGGCCAGTTGTCTCTTGCCTTCGGCCAGCACAGATGCGGCGGGCAACTTGCCGTTGTTGTCGGCACATTCCATACCCGTTTCCACCACCATCACGTCACAGTTGTATTTGTAGGCCACCTTCTTTATATTGGAAATACAGTCATCGATAACAGCATCCGCCGTTTTGTAGCTGAAGTTCGTGTTTTGCATCGCCCAGTAGGGATAGAGCGACATGCCTATCATGTCCCATTTGGCTCCATTACTCTTTAGTATATCCAGGTTCCAGTTGTACAGACCGTTGTCAAAACCATTGTCCAAGTGTACGATGACGATGGCCTCTGCGAAAACCTTCTTCACCGCATCATATCCTGCGGCAAACAGTCCGGCGTATTGTTTTGGATTCTTGTCGGCCTGCCCCATGTCCCACAAAAAGCCGTTGCTGGTTTCATTGCCCACCTGCACCCATTTGGGCGTGATCTGGTTGTCCTTGAGCAATTGCAGCACCTCGATGGTATGACGGGCCACATCCGTTTTCATCTCTTCGTACGTGTGCGACTTCCATGCAGCAGGAATATTCTGCTTGCCCGGATCGGCCCACCAGTCACTATAATGGAAGTTCACCATAATATCCATACCCAGTGCATGAGCCCTTTTAGCTTTCACCAAAAAGTCCTCCTTGTTGCACCAGTTATCATGTGCACTCGGATCCACCCATACCCGGATGCGGATAGCATCGAGTCCGAGCTCCTTCATCAGAGCCGTACACTCGCGCTTCTCACCTTGGGCATTGTAGAAGTTATATCCTTTGGATTCATATTCGGTGCACCAACCTATATCGGCACCTTTGGCAAAATCGGAAACCGGCTCTTCGGGAGTGGGTTCGGGGGTCGGACTAGTGGAGTCATCACTACAGCCGCCGCAAGCAATGAGTGCAGAGGCAGCAAAAAGAAATAGAAAGAGTGTCTTAAAGTAATTCATGGTCGATTCAATTTAAATGTTTCTCGACCACAAAGGTAAGCAGGTATTCTTGACTACCCAAGCAGATACCGGACATAAAAGGATAAAAAACGGACAAATTCAAATTACACCGATATTGCGTTTAAATACCGGACAATGCCCTCCACATGAATCTGCGTCACTACCAGCTTCCCCTCTTTGGATAATAAGAACTCCACATCCTCCTTGTTGTCCTGAAAGAAGTTCTCTGTAAGCACTGCCGGGCAGTTCGTATCACGACAGATGGCCAGGCTTTCCATCCAGTAAGTCTGCTTTGGCGAAGGTTGACGGACAAAGACCTCCTGTTCCTTGGCAGCCTCAGCCAGACAGGTAGCCAACTGCTTGCTCTTTGCGGAAGCATTTTTGGAGATGAAGACGCTCCAGCCGTAGGGGGTCTTCCATTGGTTGTCCTTACCCGATGCGTTGCAATGGATAGATACCAGGATAGCTTGACGACCACTCTCTTTATAGACAGCATTGGCACGTTTACATCGATCTTTGAGCGATATATCCGTGCCTTCCGGCACTAAGCGACGGGCATCGATGCCTTGAGTGCTTAGCTCTTGTATGACCCGGTCTGCTATTTCCCGGGTATATGCGTATTCTTTTAGTCTGCCATCGGGTGATGACTTGCCGGGAGTTTCTTCTCCGTGGCCATTGTCTATTAGTATAATCATATCGCTTATGTTTTATTTTGGTGAATCATTGACAAAGGATTTCCCTATTCGACAAGTTTAGGGTACACACAATACTCACTGCTATTCAATCTCCCATTTCACATTATTAATATTTAGATGAAAAGTATCGCATTCAACTGCATTAGAAAAATGATCATTTAACTCATATCCACCTCTTAGAAAAACAACCAGACTATCTCCATGTAAACTATATCCAACCAAGTTATCATAACCGTCATAATTCTCAAGTAGATACTCTTTACTTGTCTCATTATCTGTTTTTCGAACTTGAATGCAATTTGCGGACAACGACGATCTTATTGCAAAAAAATTTATTAAGCCTTTCACGCCTAAACTATGCCCTGTAATATACGTTGGTGGAGTACTAAGATCAAGTGCTTGAGAATAACAAACCACAAACGAAATTATCAGCACAAATGCAGTTACAAGGATTAAATAGAGTTTTTTCATTTTCCTCAATCTTTATTATATAGTCCCGATAGCCATATCTCAGGCTATCGGGGTTTAATAAAAGTTCACTTAACAGTGATAGCTCAAACGTTTTTACGTATCAAACAATCATTGCATCTTAATAATCGAAAACATCAACGCTGTCAGCCTCCCAATGGTCGCTCTCAAAATGATAAAAACCTTCCATCCCAAAACCTTTTATGTCGTAATGAAAGTGAACATACGCACTATCTCCTATTATTTGTATTTTCATATAATCGAGGTATGCTTTTATATTTTGCTCCTTGATTTCTCTTTCTGAGAGAGTTCTAACAGCACAACCGTTTATGTGTAGATTACCTAGTTTATCAAAGCGTTGGTCATTCTTAAGGATAATAAGATCTTCTTGCCCAATAAGCTTCTGAACATTGCGCGCATGTTGGAAATCTTCCTGGTTGATTGTTGCAGCAATCAAAGCTCTAAATTTAGTACTGTCATTACAAAGAGTACTCTCTTCGCTCTTTGTTCTTGGAATCGAACAAGCCGATAAAACCAAGATTAAAAAAAGGAATGTTGTTGTTTTCATTTCTTTCAATTATTACTATTATTATTTTTTACCCATGATTTTCCGTCCCAAACATATGTACCTTCTTCCATAGACTCAAAATTCGTAGTAATTTCCCGGAAGCCTTCACTTCTTGCTTTTTCATCCACTCTCTGATGACTGGCTCACTATTATTCATTCCTATTATTTTACCATAAGCAGCAATCTCAAAATCTCGCCCTTCCTCGAAAGGATATGTATCCCCGCTTTGATAATCTCCATAATGAACATATTCATGTAAAATGGTAACAGCTATTAGGAACAATAATGCCTCTCTTTCATAACCGGTTGCCTTTTCCAACTTCTCAACAAGATCTTCATCTATGTAAAGTTTCTGAGTGCTTTTCTTGAATTGTCCATAGGGACCAGTCAAAGGAGCGACATTGATTATAGGGCCCTGCCCCCATTTTAAGTCATTAATGATAGTTTCTTTAGAGAGATCTCCATACATCATAATCGCTGACAATATCTTAGGATTATTGGCTATTTCATGAATCGTACTCTTTAAATATTCTGCTAATCTTGGATAGAGTTTAGCTTGATTAGCATCCATTTTAAAGTGACCTTCAATGTCAACAAACTTTAATGGGTTGTTTGCACAATATGCGTATGGGCTGGTTGAATGATACATCTCCGCCAAAGGATCCACAGTTGTAAACCGTCCCAAAGCAGGTTCCATATACCTCGCCGAGTAGTCATACAGATTCAAACCATGCATACGGTCCAATTCCTTGCCATTGTACTGATACGGCTGCTTGTTCTGATCCGTACTGGAAGTCTCTGCAAAAGTAGCACCAAAGGGATAGTAATGGGAACGCTGAATGATGCCTTCCGTGGCATTCACCACTGCACGGGTATTACCCAAATGGTCACGGAAATAGAAGTGATATACATTGTTCTCAATGTATCCACCGTCAATCAAGATTCGTGTCAGTTTGGTGGTAGCGGTACCTGTGCTCTCGTAAATCATATTACCTGCGTATTCCGTGGTTTTCGTTTGGTTCAAAGAACTCACGTTAATAGCCGAACCGATGACCGGATTGGTAGAATAGTTTGAGTTCCAT
>JAVBUC010000016.1:0-28921 GCA_031555765.1 Bacteroides sp.
AGTTGAAAAGCAATTCTCTGATGTAACATGTATGGACGCTAAACTTCGCACGCTATCAATAAAAAACGATATCATGGAAGGTGTGAGAATTTGTCTTGAACTAATAGATGAACGAGACCAGTAAATAACTTACCTCAAAAAGGGCATTTAGGTGTACAAAGTGAAGTTTTATAGTTTATTTTTGCTGCATAATCTAAAAGACGACAGCCGATGCCGCGCGGAAGGGACAAAGAACTTTTATCACGTAGGGACGAAAAGCTATGCAGGCGATACTACGAGCTTACGGAGGTACAGAACCTCCGCTTCGACCGTGCGCTCACTTTGCTTTCCAAAGATGAGTTCTTTATCAGCGAGGCGCGTATCATGACTATCATCCGCGAGAACTGCCAACGCCTCACCGATATCGAGGTGAAGCCTGTACCCAAAGTGCGGATGCCTCGACTCACCGCCCGGCAACTCTCCCTGTTCGACCGCGATCCGGAATAACCGGTTACTCCTTCACCCGAACTTCGTACACCCTCTCGTACACCTTGATATTGCCCGGCAAGCTGTAGTCCCGGCTTTCTTTGCGCGACAGCATGCCGATGGCTCCTTTCGGGCGTTGGCCTTGCAGCTGCTTGTGCAGTTCGGATGCGCGGAGCAAGCGTTCTGCGGCCTTACTCTCCGTGCCGCTTCCATAGTGGGTGTCGTCGTAGCAGTCGATAGCCAGTTTGATAGCAACCCGGCATACGCCTTGCTGGGTGGTCGGCCCCAGGTTCTCCCAAGTGGTGGTCGGGGTGCTGATCAGCACGCAGGGGAAAGTCACAGGGTACGTATCCTCGTCTGTTTGGAGTTGTCCGTAGTCTTCGTCCACTAAGCTCACCCAGGGCAAACTCGTGGCAATGTGCTGCAAAATGTCTGTAAATAATTGTTCCATAATACGTATGTTTATTGGTTGATAATCTGTTGCAGGTCTTTCTCGGCCATCGCGAGGAGTTTGTCATCCAGTTCCTTGCTGTTGCCGATAAACTGCCGCTTAGGCATCTTGATAGTGTAGCTGGTGCGTTTGGTCAGGGCCAGGCCTTTCCACATGGAGTTCGAGGTGCGGTGCTGCCCGCCTTTCTTCTTGATGTGTGTTTCATAGGCTTTAACCCGCATGTTCCGGCTGATAGGATGATTGATAGTGCCGCCCTCGTTGTGGATGGCAGCATATTCCACATCAGTGCTGATCACTGCCCGCCCGTCTTCGGCCCGCCCCCGGACGCTTTCGTACAGGTTATTTCGTCCGGAGAGCAGTGTCTTATACTGGCTGGCAACTGTCGGCTTTTTCTTCTTCCGGCGTTGGGGTTCCGGCCAGGGGTGCAACCCGCCATCCACGAACCCACCTTGCTGAAAGTTCTCCCGGAAATGGTCGACAGCCACCTTTTGTGCCTTGCGGGGAAAGGTTTCCCGGACGTACTTCTCAATCTCTGCTGTACGACCTTTGAGTTCACCGAGAAAGATTTGTATTCTACTCATGTTAAAACACTGTTTGAATGATGTTTAAATTGAAAATAAATTCTATCTTTGTGCCATAGAGAAATAGCTTAAGAAGCACAGCGCCGGATTGCAGTTCCGGATGAATTGGCTTTTTGGGCTATTTTTTTATGTCCGTAAGTACCTTGTCGCTGTCCGAGATGCTATACAGAAGCATGGTACCGTTCACATCCTCCCGTACAATGATCCACGACTTACTTCCACCCAGCACGATCTCAAAGATGTGCGATTTTACATACATCACATTGCCTTTGTGGTAAGGTGTCCATCCCAGGTACTGCGAACGGGCAATGATGTTTTGTATATCGGGTAGCAGCTCATTCTTCTCCGGATAATGCTCATGTGGCTGGTTGAGCCATTCCTTGATGCTTTTACCTGTTACCTGTATTTCCCGGCTGAACTCCGGATGCGTCAGCGTTTCCTCTTTCAGCGCAGCGGCCTGCTTGGCGATTTCTTTACGCCGTTCTTTTTGCACCTTCAATTTCTTGCCCAGCTTCTTCACCGCCTCGTCGGCACCCTTGTAGGCTTCCTTTACGTATGGATGCGAACGGGTGAATATCTCCCCGGATATGCCCGGATTGCTGTCGATGCCCGCGTCCGGGCGTTCGGTCTTGAACACCTGATCATCTGACAGGTCGTCATTGTTGGTCACCGGTTCGTCCGTGTTGGTTATGCCACATTTGCAGTTCCACCGGTCGCCCGGGTAATGGCTCTTCCAGAACGGGTCTACCATTGCCCAGATGCGATTCCAGAACCGGATGTGTACCACCTTGTCGGGGTTCGGGCTGGTCGATTCCAACCACTTCAGATTCGGGAAGAGGTCGGCATCCCGCTCGAAGTCCTTCCACCTGGCGGCATGGCGGGCGCGGATCACGGCGGTGTTGTACTCGGTGCGCAGCCAGTTCCGGTTGTACTTGCCTATCACGCCCTCCACATCCTGCCGGAAACGGTCGAAGGGTTTTAGCTTCCCGTTCTCGTCCAGCATCAGGGAGGCTATGTCGTTCTGCTGGCGGTGTGTCTTGAAAGCGGCCAGCACGTCGGTGTTGGTTTTCAATGCCTGTACGAAGTCATAGTCCGGATGCCCGAACTCTACCCGTCCGAAGCCTTCGTCCACCGCCTTGCGGTAGGTCTTGGCGGTGGCACCGTACAGGTTTGGTTCGATTTCTTTCTGAACGTTCATCGAACGGTTGTAGATGTTCTGCAATGCCTGGTTGATGATGTCCTCTTCGTCGAACGGCAGGTCGGTAGCGGCGTTGGTGAATACAGGTTGCCGGTACAGTGTATCGACTACCAGCTTAAATGAGCCCCGCCGCCCGGGGCTTGGCCGAAAAAACGACCTAACCAGGAGAGCGGGTTCCACCTCCGGCGGGATTCCGGCTGTTTGCCGGGTTTGGGCTGGCCGTTTGGTTTATCCGGTTCTTTTTCCTCCGGGAGTGGTTTGGTGTCCGGGCCGGTGGTGCTGGTCTGCTGGGGTGCAGTGGGTTCCGGCTTCGGGCGTTGCACGATGTCTTCCGGGCGGGTGGGACGTTGCAGTCCCAGGTCTTCGTACATTTGCTCCTGGCTTATTTCCAACCCCAGCTCTTGCGCTCCCTTGAAGATGTTCATCTTCTCGGTGGCTGATGTGTTTTTCGGTTCTACAAACACGAACTCACCACCGGCAGTGTTAATGCCCAGGCGAGCGAATATATCCGTCATCTCGTAGTTGAGGATGTTGAGGATAAACTTGCGGTCGGCCTGTGCGATGCGGTCCTCTACCTTGCCATGTACTGTCCCGAGTGCCTGCGTACCTTTGTCGCCCGCTTCGGTGGTAAGGGTGTTGCCCAGGATGAGCTTGCTGATTTCAGCATTACATATCTCTACCAACTGTCGGTACAGGTCGGAGCTACCTGTCTTGTTGCTGGCCTCTACGAATTCCAGGTTACAATCTTTTGGAAGGACATAAGTAGCCCCGCCGCCTTGCTCCTGGGCATCGTTCATTACCTGTGCCCGTGACTCTTCGTCGCCACTTTCGTAGGTATATTTGCGGATGGGTTGCCCGAACACCTCGGAGAACTGTGCCCAGTCGGCGGTAGTGTTTCGTTTGTAGATCACCCACGGAGCGGCTTTAGCAAGCTCCCCCAGAACGCCTTCCTTGCCGATAAACAACAGGTCGGCATACTCGTCCCACGGTTCGCCGGTGATATCCGTTTGTTGGCGGAGTATCAGGTGGCGGACGGGGTCGTAGTGCTTACGCGGAATCATCTCGTAGGTGAGCCACCCGGTTTTCTTGTCACGGAAGAACTGTACCAACGTGTCACCCATAAGGGGGGCGTCCAAGGCATCGCCCAGAAAGTTGTAGAACCACGGCGAGCGTAGTTGCTCGTTGATGGATTCGTCAGGCTTCCCAGCACGACGGAACTCCACAGGCGAACACAGGATGGCACTCTTGCGCTTGCTGACTACGCTGCTCAGGTGTGTGTCCATCAGGATGTCTGTAAGCAGGTCAATCAGCTTGGTACGACGGGCGAAGTCCACGTTCTCGTAGGAGCGGATAGCCGCCATATAAGTACTGATATCAATACCGAACCGTTGCGGCTGTGTCAGTATGATGGTGTTGGGCTGGCGTTGTCCCGGCTGCGGGAAGTTGCCACCTTTGGTGATTTGTCTTTTCTTTGCCATGTTACATGTGGTTTATGCGTTTGGGGTTGCTTCGGATAAGTACAGCCGATTGGCTCTTGCGCTCTTCGGTGCTGATCCGGGCAGCACCGGTGATATTTACATTGCCTTTGTTGACGGCATTCATCCACGCCACGGCACGGTCGTAACGGTCTTTTCGCATCTGCGACAGTTTCATGGGATTGTGGATGCAGAATAGGTGATAAACGGTGATGTCTATAAGCATCATCAGGACAAGAGGCTGGCGATCATCGCCGGTGGCAGCGAATAGCGCGTCGCAGTCGTAGCGGTTCTCTATGTAGGCACGCATCTCACTGATGGCGCGTTCCTCGCATACCTCGATGATAGCTTCGTCTTCGCGGGTCACGGAATCCAGTATATCTTTGTGGATACTGGCGTCGTAGTCGGAGGGTTGGATAAACTTACTCATATCTTTGTCTTTTTAGAGTTACATACGGTGGCGGTTCTTTCGGCTTTGAGCAGCACGTGACATTACAGTGATACCTGCAATCATAGCCTGTATCTTCTTTTCGAGCACCCGCTTGCCTCCTTCGATGCAGTCGGGTCCGTCGATCGCATACGGAAGATGCAGTTCGAATAACTGGAACTGATCTTTGAGTTCGATCATGTGCGGGTTGTCCTTCTCTTCCTCGTTAAAGATCAGGTCACCGGCACTATCGAGTGGTTCGAGGTTGGAGTCGATACGGGTGGCTTTGTCGGTCTTCCGTTCTTCGTCCGCTTGGATGGCCAGGTCTATGCCCCGGTTCCGCTTTATTTTCTTGATCATGGGTTTGAATACCTGTTGGAAGAAAGGGTCTTGTAGTTTGTTGTTCTCCATGAAGCAGTACACGTTTGTCTTGCCGCCCACGTATTCCAGCAGTTTGACGTACCATTCGATAAAGGTGGAGTTGAGCGCATGGTCGAGGAATCCCTTGATTACGTATAGCTTGCCGTCCAGCATGCCTATCAGCCATACCGCCTTGAAACAGGCTCCTTTCTTCTTGCTTTCGCCGGGAGCCGGGTCGCCATAGATAACCAGGTACTTGAATTTCTTCAGCGGCGGTACCTTGCCGTCCGGCAGGTTAGTGAAGACGGTTCCTTCCACCACCGGGTTGTTGTAACACTCTCGTTGCACGGCCGACTTGCTGATCTTGGAGAGTACCTTTCTGAGGAACTCCGGCGTGTTCTTGCTCGGCCAAACCGAAGTACCGTACAGCATGTCGTTCTTCGGGTCGGGCTTCCTGATGTTGACCATCTTCAGGTTGATGATATCCCAGTGCCCTTCAGGTACTTCCAGTAGGGAGAGTTCGCGCGCTTTCTTGCCCGCTCGTACCACGCAACAGTCTTTCGCGATGATGTTGCCGCACCAGATGACCAGCAAGGGCTCGGACATGGAACGGGTAAAGTACAGAGCCCCTTCGAACCAGTCCCAGTTCTTCTTGATGGTTTCCGGATTGCGGATAGCCTCGTCGGTATCGAAGTCGTCCATCAGGAGTACGTCGACACGCAGGTCGTCGTTCCGGCTACCACGCGGGGCGTTCCCGGCACCGATACCCATGAACGAGGCCCCGCCCTTGGTGACGAAGTGGTTTTCCTTCCAGCTTCCCAGATTTACCTGCTGACCATAATAGGCGCGTATCCGGCCGTTCTTTTCAAAGGCTTTTTTATAGGGAGCCAGAAGACGACCTGCTGCTATTTCCGTGGCACTCGCCAGGATCACGTTGCGCTTACGGCCTGTGAGTACCAGGTACATCACGATAAACATCACGATGGTACTCTTGGCCAACTCCCGGCTCCACGAAAGTACCTCGTACCATTCGTCGTTCTTGATACAGCGCAGGATAGCTTCCTTCTGGAAATCAGCAAACTCATACTTAGCCGTTTTCTCGAAGAAAAAAAGTATCCATTCAATGGGATGTGCTTCGAGGTACGCCCTGTGTTTCTCCATCTGCGCACGCGTCATGTTCAGCTCTACGGGACTGTCGCGATACATGTCGTCCCGGAACTCTTCCCACTTCCGTAGGCTGTCCCTATCGGCCATGCTTATCATAGCGAGTCTTTTATAAAGGTGTCCCACAATGCGGTGAACTCTTTGGCTTTAGGCAAGTCCACCGGACGAAGCCAGTCAAGGAACCGCATGCCCACGCTGATAATGTCGGCAATACCCACATCACTTTCCATCTTCTTGATGGCAGCCGCCAGCTTGCCCAGCGTATCGGCTTCGGGGGGCGAAGCATAACGTTTGCCCGACTCCCTGCCGCTGATCACCTTGTTGATCTCCGCCACCTGCCGGTATAAGTTGGATATCTGTTCTTCACGTGTAAGCGTCATGCCTACCTTACGTTCTTCCCATTTCTCCTCCTTAATCCATTTATTGATTGTTTGGCGACTGATTCCCGCTTTTTCGGCAATTTCCTGCTGCGTAAGGTCTCCTTTCAGATAGAGAATACCTGCGTACTCCTTTCTTTGTGCAATGCTCAGTACTTTTTCCATACCTCTTTTTCTTGCAAATGTCAGCAGTAAAACAGGTGTTTGCAACCCCTTCAAAACATCGCGAACGTATAGCTTTCTATCAGTGTGTCATAAAGTTACATCATGTAATTACCGTATTGACAGCCGTGTTTTTTTGCTTCACCTTTGCAGAAAAAGTACGAGAAAATGAAACGATTTTTCAACATCCTACCCGGCAAGGAAGCCGCCTGTATACTGCTCTACGGAGAGATCAGCGACTATCATGGAGTGAGTAGCGCAGACGTAGCCCGTGAAATCATTGAGGCCGAAGCGCAATTCGGAAATATAGACGTGCGTATCAATTCCATCGGAGGCGAGGTATATGCGGGCATTGCCATCTTCAACGCCTTTCGGGCCAGCAAGGCGAATATTACCATCTATATAGACGGGATAGCTGCCAGCATCGCCAGTGTGATAGCCGCCTGTGGCAAGCCGGTGAAGATGAGTAGGTACGCACGCCTGATGATTCACCGCCCCAGTGGTGGGGCGTATGGCAACGTGGACGATATCAAAGTGGTGGAGCGCGAGCTGAACAGCCTGGAAGAGACGCTGTGCGAGATGTATGCTACCCGCTGCCACAAGACGAAGGAAGATATCCGCGCCGAGTGGTTCGACGGGAAAGACCACTGGTTCACCGCCGCCCAGGCGTTGGAGCTGGGGCTGATCGATGAGGTGTATGACGCTGACCCCGTGCCCGAGGACAGCACCCCGGAGCAGGTCTATGCGATATTCAATAACCGGTTGCAGCAGCAGCCACAAAACGACAATAAAATGAATTTGGAAGAACTTAGAAAACGACCGTCGTTCGCCAACTGCGCGACCGACGAGGATGTGCTGAAGCTCATTGACGGGCTGGAAACCAATGCCGCCAAAGTTCCCGGACTGGAACAGAAGGTGGCTGACTTTGAAGCAAAGGAACGCCAGGCTCTTGAAGCTGAAGACGATGCTTTGCTGGATGAAGCAGAGGACGATGGCCGCACCACGAGAGACGAACGCCCGTCTTTCAAGGCGTTACTGAAAGCGGATCGTGACAACACGCGCAAAGTGATTAAGGGGCTGAAACCGAAGAAGAGAGCAACCGAAATGATTCACAAGCCCGACCCCAACAAGCAGGGTGCGTGGGACAAGCGTCAGGAGGAAATCAGAAAACAAAATAATCAGTAACAACGAAAATTATGGCAGTATTAGGATTAAACACTACCAACTACTCCGGTGAAGTACTGGAGCATGTTTTGACTCTGGCAGCCACCGGCAATGAACTGGTGGGCAGAGGATTGATCATGGTCATTCCGGGTGTACACAAAGCAATTTCTATTCCGCGCATCAAGAGTGGAAAGATGTTGCAGAAACACAAAGAAGACCCGCAGAAAAGTGATGCTAAGGGCAACTTCACGTACAGCGAGAAGAAGCTGTCTCCCAAAGACATGATGGCTTTCACTACATTCAACCCGCGCGCGTTCGAACATATCTGGCGTCCGTTCCAACCCAAAGGCGACCTGGTATTTTCTGAACTACCGGCACATGTGCAAACCACCCTGTTGACAGAAGTCCTCAAACAGGTTCAGCTGGAACTGGGTGGGCTCTACATCAGCGGCGTGTACGAGGAAGGCGACGACGACACCAAACTGATGGATGGCATCCTTACCCAGGCAGCCAAGGACACCGACGTGATCAAGGTGGAAACCAAAGCCACCACCATGTTGGGACGCCTGAAAGAACTCCGCACCGCTATTCCGACCACATTGCGCACGAATCCGAAACTGCGCATCCTGATGAGCGTGGAGGATTTCGATACGTATGATGACGAGTTGACCAACCTGGTAGCCAAAGGCAAAGATGCCACGGAAATCAACTCCAGCCGCTACAAGAGCATCCCCATCGAGGCGATGGCTCAATGGCCGCAAGGATTGATCGTAGCAACCCTTTGTTCTTCGGGTTTGGATGGCAACTTGTATGCTGCTGTCAACTTGCAGAACGACGAAAACGTGATCCAGGTAGACAAGATCGGACCAGCCAGCGAACTTTACTTCTTCAAGATGCTGATGAAGGCCGATACAAATATCGGCTTCGGCGATGAGTTCGTTGCCTTGGATTGGAGAGAGGACGGTGCATTCAAACCGGGTGCAGTTCCTGCTCCGGAAGAAGAGGAAGGAGGCGAATAGCATGGCCTCACGCGGATTACGTAACAACAACCCCGGAAACATCCGGCACGACGGTGTAAAATGGCAGGGGGAGAAGTCCCCCTCCACCGACACCGCCTTCAAGCAGTTCACCACCATGCCGTACGGTTACCGTGCCATGATCAAGCTGTTACAGAATTACTCCCGCCTGCATGGCTGCCACACCATCCGCACGATGGTAAGCCGCTGGGCACCGCCCGTGGAGAATGACACCCGCAGCTACATTGCCACCGTGGTGAAGATCACCGGTATAGACGCCGACAAACGCTTAACCATCACCGATAAAACCACCATGTGCAAGCTGGCTGCTGCCATGAGCCAGGTGGAGAACGGCAAAGGCGCAGTGATGGCCGACGTGGAAGCGGGCTGGAACTTGCTCTAACTAACAGAAAGGAGAAATTATGGACACCCTGATACAGATTCTGACTTACCTGTTCCCCGCAGGGGTAGGCTCGTTCATTACTTGGATATTTGCCCGGGATGTGTACCAGGCCAAGAAACGCAAAGAAGTACATGACATCTATCAGGAGATGTACAACGATGTAAGTGTCACTTTAGCAAATATTCAAGATGAGAACAAAAAACTACACAGGGCAGTTGCCCGGCTCGAAAAAGCTGTCCGCCTTGCTACGATGTGTCGTCATTGGCCTGATTGCCCTATGCGCGATGAGTTGCCGGAGCCCGAAAGGGTTGATACAGAAAAGCAGCAGCGACAGCCTGCAACAAAGAAAAGAGCTCGTGCAGACCCTGGCACCCGTGCCCATGAGCCGGGTGACGATGGCGATACCGCTGCCGGACATGAAGATGCTCCCTGCTAACGCGGGTTATCATGCCAGGGACGGACAAGCGAACCTCGATGTACGGGTCAGCGGCGATTCAATCTACATCACCGCCACCTGCGACAGCCTGGCCCGGGAAGTGATACGGCTCACCGAAGAGCTCACCCGTATACGAAACGACACTGAGCTCACGCAACTACCGCCAAAGGTGATCAATGAGCCCACCGGCTGGCAATGGTTCTTTATCCGACTGGGACAGATAGCTGCTACGGCACTCGCCCTGATCGTGGCTCGAATAGTTTTCAAATGGTATTCAAAAATAAAACGAAGTAACAATGGACAATAATTTTATCTATGGACTCGCCAAGTTCAAGTTCTTAACGAAAGAACTCGGATACATCAGCGAGGAAGGTCTTGCCTGGGGTGGCGATAAGCCCGAAAAGGTGAAAATCAATGCCGCTCAGGTAAAGAGTGGTCCGGTGAAGGTCATCACCAAGAACAAGGGAAGCCACGTGATTACCTTTAAACTGATCCAACTGAATGGCGCAAGCTGTGAGCAAGTGTTGGGCGGTAAGTACGAAAGTGGTGTGTACACGCCTCCGGTGGATGCAATAGACCTCGTAGGTGCTGCCGAAATCACCACCGACAGCGGACACGTGATCTCTATTCCCAAAGGTTCGCTCACGGCCAAGCCGAGCGGAAATATCAACGGGGGCGAGGTGTTGTCCATCGAATGCGAGCTCGAACTCCTGTCCGAAGGAACCGCCGCTCCTTTCACGATTAAAGACCCCGTCGAACCTGCACCCTGATGAACGGGCAGACGGAACAACTACAAGCCTCCGGGCTCCTGCTGGACCTGGGCGTGTCGGTACCACTCCGGCCGCTCCGGTTCCTGGGCAGGAAGAAACGCAAGGGTATCACCATGCGTACACCCGGGCTGGGAGGTTGCGTACGGATATCCCGCGCCTACCTGGCTATCGGGGTAACGATGGAAGAGATGGAACAATTCACCTTTGAGCAGCAAATGGAGTTCATCGCCCGGCATGGCAAGGAGGTCAGCCGTCTGGTGGCAAATCTGATTGTTTCGGGGTACTTCTGGGGTCGATGGCTGAACAAGCCGGTGGCATGGTGGCTGCGATGGCGGGTGCATCCCGGGTTCCTGAGCGAAGCCATGATACAAGGGCTGAAAGCTCTCAACATACAGTCTTTCTCGACTATTATCAGATCGGCGCAGGCGATGAATGTGCTGACGCGCCGACTGAGCCACTAAGCAAACGGGAGTTAAAGGGCCGCACGGAAGGCTCCCATAGCCCGTTCGGACATATCTGGCAGATAGCCTCCGCCACCGGCTGGTCTGTACATTACATTATGTGGCGCATTCCTTACCCCATGCTACTGCTCATGGCTGCCGACGCCCCGCGCTATATGGATGCCGATGAGGTGAAGCGGGAGCAGAAACGGAAGCTCCGGAAGGGCAAAGGACAATCCATGGTAGATTTTTTCCAAACAAGAATGAATAACAGTGATTAACGATGAGTGATAAACGCTTAGCTAATCACTTATCACTAACCACTAAAACGCTAATAACGTGAAGCCGATCTCGATTGAAATATTAATGAAGGATAGCACCCGGGCTGGTATGCAGTCGGTAATGGGTGGCATGGAGGCTATGGAGAAGCAGATAGCCCAACAATCTTCGCTAATCAAGAAGTTGGAAGCTGACTTGAAGGCGGCCGAGACTGCCTTTGCCCGTGCGCAGAAAGCCGGTGCCGACCAATCACAAAACATCGAGACCATCCGTCTGCTTCGCAAGGAAGTGGCCGACCTGAAGAAAGAGCTGGCCGACCTTGCCGATCAGCAAAAGAAAACGGCTGCTACTCCTGTTGCCTCTGCCGCCGCCCCCCAGCTTGACATGAAAAAGCAGATTGCCGAGGTGAAGGAGAACATCGCGTACATGGAGAAGTACGTGAAGGAGCGCGAGAAGATTATAAAGAAGACGGCTCCCGGTAAGGAGAAGAACGAAATGGTGCAGGAGCTCACCGGGGCGAAGGCGGCACTGGATGCCGAGAAACAAGCCCTTGCGGAGTTGCAGCTACAATCGGCCAGCACGGCGAGCGCACAGACCACCCTGCGCACTCAAATATTGAACCTGAAGAACGAAATGGGTGCCATGACCGAAGGGACGGAAGAGTACCGGCTGGCGATGGAACGCCTCGGCCGACTGCAAGACCGGTATGCGGATGTAACCATGCAGGGAAAGATATTTGCTGACGACAACAAACACATCAAGGCTACCATGGACACTATGTCCGGATTGACTGGCGCCATGACTGCGGGAGTTGGTGTAGCTTCGCTCTTCGGTGCCAGCCAGGAAAAACTTACTGCCATACAGACACGCCTTCAGGCAGTAATGGCTATTACGATGGGTGTTCAGCAAGTAGCCAACACACTGAATAAAGATAGTTACTTTACTCATGTGCTGTTGGCCAAGGCGAAGACCTTACTCACTGCCGCCAATGCGCGCCTGGCCGCAGCACTGGGAATATCTACCGTGGCGGCGCAGGCACTTATGGCAACCCTCACGCTGGGATTGTCCGTAGCTATCACGGCTATCATTGTAGGGCTTAGCAAGCTATCGACGGCTAATGCCAAAGCTGCTGCAGACACAAAGAAGTTCAACGAATCAGCTGCCTCTGGTGCCAGCAACCAACGTGTGGAATTTGAAAAGCTCCGCCGCGAATGGGTAGCAGCTGGCAACGATTTGAAAAAGAAAGAAGACTTAGTACGTAAAAATACGGAGGCTTACAACCAGTTCGGTGCTAAGATCAGAGATGTAAACGAAGCTGATAATATGTTCATCAACAATGCCGATGCTTTTGCAAAAGCTATTAACGCCCGTGCAATGGCTGCTGCTGCAATGGAATTGGCCGCAGAAAAGTATAAAAAGGCAATGGAAAAGATGTTGGAAGCAGACGCGATGCCAGATAAAGTGCCAATGCCTGTTTATGCAGGTCGACAGTTTGCATCGCCTTTGGATAACCCTATGCAGGACAACTCATATAAAACACAAACAATAGAAGAAGCCTCAAAGCTGGGAGAAGAAGCTGTTAAAATCACCACTATGAGCTTGGGCTATGATGAAAAGTCACGAAAAATGATTGCTGATGCTGGAGCGGACGCCACAGAGGATATAGAAAAAGGGACGAAAGCAGATTGGGAAAACATTAAGAAAACGCAGCAAGGTTTCATGGATGCCGCTATGCCCGACAGCGACAAATTCAAGGAAGCCAAGAAGCTTCGCGACGAAGCCATCAAGGAACTCACCAAGTGGGACGACAAACCCACCAACAACGAAAATGCTTTCAACCGCCTGCGCGACCTCCAAGAGAAATACGTCGCCCTGGTGCAAAAACAAGCCGTAGACCGCGCCCGCCTGGAGCAAGACACAGAAATGCAAGCCGCTCAGGCACACATCTCCGCTATGGCAGACGGTGCAGAGAAAGTAGCCGCCCAGCGCGACCTCGACAACAAGAAAGAAATTGACGCCCTGAAACGCCAAAAGGCGGACTACATACGCAATTACATCGCTGCGCAAAAAGAACTCTTCGACACCCAGGAAGAAATAAACGCCGCCCAGGATAAGAACTACAAGAAAAAGCAGTTCGACGCATCGGGCATCACGGTAGACACCGCCGCCATAGACGGCATCATCGGCGACACCGAGCTGAAACAGTGGCGCGACCAGATCGCCGAACAGGAAACAGCCTGGAACGAGTACCTGCAAAAGTACGGCGACTTCGAACAGAAGCGTGCCGCCATCCGGGAGAGTTACCAGAAGCGCATAGCCTCTGCCGTCACCGCCGGAGAGAAAGCTTCCCTGAATAAGGAAATGGAAAAGATGCTGAAAGAGCTGGACTTCGAAGAGTTCACCAAGAGCATCAACTTCGAGGCGGTATTCTCTAACCTCGAAAAGGTTGGCACTGCCTCCTTAGAACGTCTACACAAGCAACTGAAGGAGTACATAGGCAAGGTAAGCCAGGACAAGGACTTCCGCCCCTCTGACCTGAAATCCCTGACGGATGCCTTCGACGACATCGAGAGCCAGCTGGCACAGCGCAATCCCTTCGCCCGCCTGAGAACATCGGCCGGGGAGTACACGGAGGCGCAGGCTGCTGTAGCCAAAGCGCAGGAAGAACTAAACACTGTCATGACAGGCGGTGAAGTGATAACGGGCACCTACATAGATTCCACCGGCAAGATAGTTACCAAACTCCTGACGCAGACACAGGCTGAGAAGAACCTGGCCAACGCGCAGGACAACCGTCGCGCCAAGTTGGTGAAGATAAACGAGTCGCTGCAAGCCACCGTGCAGAAAGGCAGGGAGTATCAGGAAGTAGCTACCGCCGTGCTCGATGCCCTGGATGAATTCGGCGTACAGCTCCCGGAGGAGATTCGTGGCGTGGTTTCGTCTTTCGGCGACATGCTATCGGGGCTGGAAAGCATCGACGTGACGCGTCCGGCAACCATCATCACCGGGGCTATCAAGACGCTGGCAGGTGTGGGTAAGATGGCGGCAAACGTCCTCTCGTTGGGTGGTATCGACTTCGGCGGACAGAAGAGCGTAGCCCGCTACGAAGCTGCCAAGCAGATGTACGAGAGCTACATGTCGGTGCTGGACCGGGTGATAGGCAAGCAAAAGGAGCTTGTGGCCAGCATGGACACTTCGGACTATGCCAACGCCAACAACAGCTACCAAAAGGCACTCGACCTGATAGCCGCACAGGAGAAGTCGGCACGCGAACTGGGACGGCAGTACCTCGACTCCGGAGCAAGTAAAGGGTTCATGGGAATAGGTTCCAGTGCCAGCAAAGGAACTAAGCAGCGCGAAGGTATCTCATCGGCTGCCTGGCAGGAATACGAGGCATTGAAGAAGAACAAAGAGGAACTGAAGGAGATCGGTCTGACTATCGACCAACTCAACGCTGCCAAAGAGGGGCGCATGTCGGGACTTTTCGATCTCTCGGCCGAGCAGTTGGAGTACATTATGACAAACGCCCCCACGTTCTGGGCGCAACTGCATGACGACACCAAGCAATACCTGGAGGCCGTCATAGCCGCCGGAGAAACTTGGGAGGATATACAGAAGGCTCGCAAGGAGTCGCTCACCAAGACGGACTACGACAGCTTTTACAAAAGCTTCGTGGACTTGCTGGCCGATATGGATAGTAGTAGCAAGGATTTTGCCAACAACTTCGAGAAGCACTTTCAAAAGGCTCTGCTGTCGTCTCTCATGTCCACGAAGTACAATAAAAAATTAGAAGAGTTGTATAACTCCTGGGCTGACCAGACGGAAAGTGGCGGCAAGCTCACCGAGGAGGAGGCTGCGGAACTTCGCGAAAAGCAGCGGAAGCTGGCAGAAGAGATGCTGGCCGACCGTGACCAGATGATGAAGGACTTCGGCTGGACCAGCACATCGAGCCAGACAGGCCGCGCCGGTGCGTTCACCGCCATGAGCCAGGAACAGGGCACGAAGCTGGAAGGCTTGTTCACCTCGTTGCAGGATCATGCCAGCAGCATCGACGAACAGGTGATAGATATCTCCCGGATGATGTCGCTCGCATCGGATCACCTGGCGGAGATATCGAAGAACACCGCCTACTGCAAACACCTGGAACAAATGGCGGGCGATATCGCGGCCATGAAACTTAATATGCAAGATGGAGTAAGAATGAAATAGCTATGGATATACTGAAGGAACTATTATTCATAAACGGTAAGGATGTGTACGCTGAGTACGGTGCCTTCCTGACCGAGGAGAAAGCCGGGGCTCACACCAACTACGACGCGCTGCTCAGGCCGCCCGCCATGAAAGACTACGTAGCAGTATCATTTCGCGAGCAGGATGGTGAGAAGCTCCCGGCGGTTCTCCCGTCGCCCCGGTTCGAGGCGCGCGAAGTGACGCTGTACTTCGCCCTGATGGCGGACACAAAGGCGGGGTTCCTGGCCCGGTACGAAGCGTTCATGCTGGTATTGAAAAGCGGCTGGCTATCCATCCGGGTGCCGGAGCTGAACAAAACCTACAAGATGTATTACAAGGAGTGTACGGGCTATGACCAGCTCACGTACCTGGCATCGGAGAGTGTCTACGTCAGCCGCTTCAAGGTGAAATTCCGCGAGCCGGTGCCCACGATCTAACAGTATTCGAATAACATTCAAACCCTGTTCAAAACATGGAACTAAAGATATACTCACAGCAAGCCGTCCTGAAGGCCACCGTATCGCCCGCAGACTCTTCCACCCACAGTCATGAACTGATGGGAGATAACGTTGTGAACCTCTCCTTCACCAGCCCGGAGTACATCGCCCTGGACATAAACGACTACATCGAGGTGGAAGGCGTACGCTACACCCTACGTACCGCCTGTGAGCCCGAGCAAAAGAGTACGCTGGAATATGTATATAACGTGAAGTTCGAGGGCCGCGAGAGCGAGACCCAGCGCGTACGGATGCTGCACACCACCGACGGCGACTTCGAGCCGAAGTTCTCGCTGTACGAAACCCCGCTCCTGCATATAGAGAAAGTGATCGGCAACCTGAACCGCATCTCCGGATCAGGCGAATGGGTAGTGGGTACAGTGATCGACGCACCGAAGCAGAACATCGAGTACAGCAACATGACCTGCGCCGAGGCGTTGGCCAAGATAGCCGAGACGTTCGAGACGGAATGGTGGATAGAGGGCAACACCCTGAACCTCTGCCGCTGCGAGATAGGCGAACCCGTGGAATTGGGCTACATGCAGGGCCTCACCGGATTGAACCGCGCCGATAACGACAACGTGCCGTTCTTCACGCGCCTGATCCCGCTGGGTGGCATCCGCAACATCGTCAAAGGCGACTACGGCTTCACCCGCCTGCAACTCCCGGACCGTGCCCAATATGTGGAGCAGAACGCCGCCGAGTACGGCCTGTACGAAGCTGTGGAGGAGAGTGCCTTTGCGCACATCTACCCCCGCCGCATCGGTACAGTGACAGCCGTACGCAGCGAAGAACGCACCGGTGATAACGGCAAGTTCACGGTATACCTCTTCAAGGATGCCACCCTAACATTCAACCCCAACGACTACGACATGCCGGACTTGGTGAAGCAAGTCACCTTCGGAGAACACTCCGAACTGAACGGCCGCGACTTCGAGATCGTGGACTACTACCCGGCAAGCGGCGAGTTCGAGATCAAGACCCAATACCCCACCGAGGACACCCAGCTCCCCGGCGGGAACCTGATCCCTAAAGTAGGCGACGAATACGTCCTCTGGAACATGAAGATGCCGCAGGAGTACATCACCGCCGCCGAGCAGGAATACAAGGAAGCCGTGGACGCCTACCTGGCCAAGTACAGCGAGGACACCAGCATCTACCGCGGTGATACGGACTATATACACGTAGCCGAGCAAGGCATCGCCCTGCGCATCGGCCGCCGCGTCCGCCTGCTTTCCCCGCAGTTTTTTAAGCAGACAGGTTCCCGGGACAGCCGGATCACCAAAGTGACCCGCAACCTGAACAACCTGGGCAAAGCTACCATAGAGTGTACCAACGCGGTGGGTAAGGGGCGTATGGCTGCCATCGAAAGCGACGTGAGCGATATCAAGACCGCCGTGGCCGAAAAGCTGGATAACACGCTGATGACCATTCTGCGCAGCTGGGACAGCGGCGATGCCACGGATGCGAATGTGTTTTCTGCATTGCGGACACTCCGGGAGATACTGAATAACAACAATAAGCTGAAAGACCTGTTCCTCCGCAAGGATGCTCCGGACGAAACCAAGTTCCTGCTGAAACTCCTGGGCGGTCTGCTGGTTGAAAAAGGCCTCACCACCGACGACCTGATAGTCTCCAAACTCGCCAAAATGCTCAATGCCCATGTAGACGGCAAACTCTACGTAGATACCATCGAAAGCAATGCGTTCACAGAAGGCGCGCTGGGCTCCGGCCTTGTCATTCGCCGCGATCCGAATACCGGCAGAAGCTACATCGAAGTAGACGAACTCTTCGTTCGCCTGAAAGCCACATTCCGGGAGCTGGTCATCGAGAAGCTCAGCCACGTAGGCGGTGAGATTATCCTATCACCTGCCCGGATGAAATGTGTCAAAGTAGAATCATTTGCTACTTACTACCGGTGCTACTTTGAAACGAACGACGGGGAAAAGGAAATCAACCAGGAGTTCGTTGCCGGTGATCAGGCGCGCGCCCAGACATTCAACATCAAGCCGGGCACCTACCAAAACGTGTCCAACCGTTACTACTGGCGATATGTGGTGGCGGTCGGCGACAACTATATCGACCTCTCCCGTACGGACTGTGACACGAACAGCGATATCCCCCAGGCGGGTGACGATATCTGCCAGTTGGGCAACCGTACCAACCCCGACCGCCAGAACGCGATCGTGCTCTCCTCCCATGGTTCGGATGCGCCGTCAAATAAACAATATGCCGGCATTAACGGCTATATTCTTGCAGGCAAGGAGGTATCGGTGACATCCCCGAAAGGGAATAAATATAAGGGTGACTTCTTTCTTACCACCGGGCAGACCGTTGAGTCCGGTATCGCAGAAGCCAAGCAGAAAGCCGAAGAAGCCCTCGCCCAGCTCACCGAAACCCTCGGCTTTGTGTCCGCTATGGAAGATACTCTCGAAGAGGTGAAACGTCAGGCGGACGGAGCGATAGAAAGCTGGTTCTACAATGCGGACCCGACCATGAGCAACGCCCCGGCAAAAGACTGGACGACCACCGCCCTGAAGAATGTTCACCTGGGCGACTTATACTATAATACGACAACAGGCAAGGCCTTCAGGTTCCAACTGTCAGGCAGCACTTACTCGTGGTCACCGATCACCGACACGGATGTCACCAAAGCCCTGGCCAACGCACAGAAAGCACAGGACACCGCCGACGGCAAACGCCGGGTGTTCGTAATACAACCCCCTGTAGACAGTGCATACGATGTGGGCGACCTATGGGTAAACGCCACATACAGCACCACCTACACCAACGAGCTGCTGAAGTGCAAGACAGCCAAAGCTGCTGGAGCAGCGTTCAACATCTCCCACTGGGAGAAAGCCGCCAAGTACACCGACGATACCACCGCCAACAAAGCCGTGGCCGATGCTGCCGCAGCCGATACCAAAGCAGGGAGCGCACAGAGCACAGCCAACGCAGCCAAGAACCGGCTCGACACCTGGGCGGATGATGGCGTGATCTCTCCCTCCGAGAAGGTGGCCCTCCGGACCGATCAGGCAAACATCCGCGCCGAGAAGCTGGAAATCGTAGCCGATGCCACGAAGTACACGGTCAATGCCACGGCATACGTCACCGCGTACACCGCCTACGACTCCGACCTGACATATTACACCAACGCCACCCCGGAGAACATTACAGTGCTTGCCACCTTCGCCACCCGGCAAGCAGCGTACTACTCTGCCCGTACCGCCTTACTCGAAGCCATCGCAGCAGCAGCCAAGGCTTATGCCCAGACGGTTGCCACGAATGCAGCCAGTTCTGTGCGTACGGAACTTACGACTAAAATCGAAGCTATACCCGGACAGATCACCCTTGCCGTCGCTGAATCGAAAACCTACGCGGACAACGCCGTGAATAACTTACAGATCGGTGGGCGAAACCTTGCAGTTGGAACTGACAAGATAACTCCTTTTTCAGTAACCAATGGAGTTTCGGGGACTTCCTTTGCAACTGCGTCACTCTTTCAAAACCTCGTATTAGGGACCTGGTATATAATTTCATTTGATGCAAAACTGATTGCGGGTGATGGCAAGTTACATGTTGAGTTCAATGGTTCAAAGGGTGGCAATGTCACAGTTGATTCTACTGCATGGAAAAGGTATGGGGTTTTATCAAGCTATTATCAATATGATAGATTTTATTTCTGGTTGGTGTCTGGTAATGGCAGTGGTGAAATTCAAATCCGCAATATTAAGATAGAAGTTGGTAACAAGGCTACCGACTGGACACCTGCCCCCGAAGACGTAGACGCAAGTATCACCGCCGCCAAGGATGCAGCAGATGCCGCACAAGGCACAGCAGATACTGCAAAGGCTAACGCGTCCACAGCTAATTCTTTATTAGCAGACATCGCCAGCGATAACAAGATGACGGCCGAAGAGAAGCAGAGAACGAAAAAAGAGTGGGATGCTATTGTGTCGGAATACACGAAAAATACCGCACAGGCAACAGCATTCGGATTGACGCATGCAACCTATACGGGTACCTACAACACACTGGACGCATACATCACACCGTTGCTAACCTCGCTAACCACTACGTCGGATATTGTTGGCACCACCTTCCGTAGTAGATTTAAATCGTACTACGATGCTCGTCTGGACTTGCTCAATAAGATCGCAACAGAAGCAAAAAGACTGGCCGATAATGCGCAGACCGCA
Organism: Bacteroides sp.; assembly: GCA_031555765.1. Classification (GTDB taxonomy): domain Bacteria; phylum Bacteroidota; class Bacteroidia; order Bacteroidales; family Bacteroidaceae; genus Bacteroides. Next base: position 20,095 of record JAVBUC010000016.1, read on the forward strand.
GCAAACAATGCACTGTCTACCGCCCGTTCTGAACTCGCCGCACAGGTAGATGTTCTGATCGGAAAGATTGATCTAAAAACGAGCAAGACAGATTTTAACGCACTCGGGCAACGTGTGGCTGACACAGAAAGTAGCATATCTCTTGTCCCGAATAAAATCGAACTGGCAGTAAAAGACATTCAGATCGGCGGTAAAAACTTAATGCCCAATTCTGCTAATATTGTGCCGTTTAGTGTCACGACAACAGCGTCTAAAATTATTGCGCAGGCTGGAAAATGGTTTAGTAATCTCGTTTCACAAGAAAAATACATGATCAGTTTCGACGCGAAACTGATTGCGGGTGATGGTAGGTTGCATGTAGAATTTTGGGGCTCGGAGGGTGGCAATATCACGATTAATTCTTCCACCTTCACCCGATATGGCGTAGTTTCTCGCTATAAAGGTACTACTACACTATACATGTGGTTAGTATCAGCAGCCGGTGAAATTCAAATCCGGAACATTAAAATAGAAGTTGGTAACAAAGCCACCGACTGGACACCAGCTCCGGAAGATTACATCGAAGAAGTCAAAGCAGGAATAACCATCACTTCCGGTGCGGTTAACGTATTCGGAAAAGCGTTAAGCCTGGCCGGGATGGTTGCATTCTCTGCGTTTGACTCTTCCACGCAAAACCTCATAAACGCCAAGGCCAGCAGCGCAGATTTATCCAATACCACCGCAACAGCCAAGAATGACCTTGCTGTAAGTATGGGGTATGCCAGTTATGCCGACTTAGTAGCAAAAGCGGCCGCAGGTAAGACGCTTATTAATGGTGGGTATATCCGTACCGAGCTGATTAATGCGGACGGACTCAATGTCAGGAACTCTGTAATGGAGAACGTAAGGATAACCGGTTCACTGCGTAACCCATTTTCCCGTCCGATTGACAGCTTTGACGCGAATTACAATGATAATATATCTGTGAGTGGAGGAGGTAGTCTCATATACGCATACAGCATACCGTGGGATATAGGACAGAGTGGACGAAGGATTTGCGTTGTCAATTACAAGTGGAATGGCTCACTTAGCACCGGTGCATGTTCGGTCAGTGCCCCGGCAGGTAAGTACTTCTTTGAGGACGGAATCGAAAAAACGTCATTGAAGCTTTCTCGCGAAGTGGTTGATCTGATAGGATACGGCGATGGAACTACATTCTACGGCTGGATTGTAATGCGGCGTCTAAATATAATGACAGAGAAGAAATATGGTAGGTCATTGAACGTCCTGGCTCAGGGGAAGGTTACCTATACGTCTTCTGGTGTTACAATGAAACATAGGACATTTGATGGGACTGTGCTCAGCGTGTCCCGCTCCATGGAAGGAACATACGGTATCTATAATATACCCGCAAGTTGGAATCTGATGGAGTCTTGTATTGTAATGCTTACAGGATGTGGAAGCTCATACGGAGCGTCTTCGGTGTCCCCCATTAAAGCTACGCTGGCCGAAATAGTCTCAACCGGTGCCTTTACCGTGTATACGTCTGACGATGCCACACGCAATGATGGATCATTCTTCTTTCAAGTAATCAATATAGATGACTGGTCATAGTATAGCAAATCATTTACTAACAAATAATACAGAGAATTATGAAACTGGAAACAACAAAGCAGATAGCCGTTATCGGTTATGAGACAAGAACAGCAAACGCCACGTATGCGGGCGAGTATACAGTGATCAACGGCCAGCTCACAGAAGTGAAAGCCGATGTGATCGTCACAAAACCAACAGAAGTTCCGGATGCGGATGGCAACCCGATGGTGCAGGATGTGGAGCAGCAGATCGGAACACTACGCATGGAGTACCAGGTGTTGCGTACGGAACACTTTCCGTATTCGGAAGACCTTCCCAAGTACATGGCAGACTTCTGCGAGATTGTGAAGAGTATTGTTGCTCCGGATGCGGAGGTGGTGGAAGAGGCCGAGACGGTAGATGCTGAAGAAGAGTAGTAACAAGCTCCGTCGATTGGCGGGGCACAACTAATATGCAATGGATAAGGAATTGATAGAAAGTGCAGCCAAGGGATTCGGGTTTACCGTCTTCGGCGGGGAAATGGTAAGCCTCTTCTGGGATCTACGCTGGCTCGTCGGGTTCGTGATAGTGCTTATAGTGGTCGACTGCTGGATGGGATTAAGTGATAGCCGCATGAATGGCGTACCCATCCGACCGAGCCGTGCCGGCCGTCGCACGATGAACAAGTTCGTGGACTATTCGTGCTATCTCATGCTTGGTGGGTTCCTTGGCAAAGCTATCGGTGAACCGTTGGGAGTTAGCCCGGTGGTAGTGGCTGCGCTGGCCATGCTATTCGCTTGCGGCTTCGAGTTGGACAGCATCATTGGCCACTGGTGTTCTTTACATGGTGTCCCAAAGGTTAGCGTATGGAAGATTCTCTTTTCCATTGTAAAATCAAAGCATCGGGATATAGGTGAAGCTATTGAAGACAGTACAAAAAAGAAAGGGGAGGAACAAAAATGAAACTTAGCAAAGTAGAGAAAGAGATTATCCGGTGTGCTAAAGTGATTGGGCACACGGTTTACGCGTGTAGGACCCATGGACTATTCAGCAATAGTACCGGTTCTAATAAGTGCCCATATTGTGGGGCAGTGTGTGAAACGTTTAAGGAGGAAGAAAAATGAAATACTTTACAATCGCAGAGCTTTGCCGGAGCACCACGGCCGGGCGACTTGGAATCGACAACCAGTGCAAGGAAGAACATGTGGCCAACCTGACCGCATTAGTGGATAACGTGCTCGACCCGCTCCGGGAGGCTTACGGTAAACCCATCAGGATAAGTTCCGGGTACCGTAGTCCTGAACTCAACAAAGCGGTGAAAGGATCTGCTACGTCCCAACACATGAGTGGCCAGGCGGCCGACATTGACACGGGCGACCGGCAACAGAATAAGCTGCTGTTCGAGCTTATCCGGAAGAACCTGCCCTTCGATCAACTGATTGACGAGAGTAACTTCGCCTGGGTGCATGTGAGCTTCAGGAATGATGGTAAGAACCGTAAACAAGTATTGAAGTTATGAACAAATATCTTATCATAGGTATAGTGATCCTGTTGTCGGTTGTGGGATTCCTCTCACACCGGAACAGGGTACTGAAAGCGGAAGTTGACCGGCAAACCGGCAATGTGTCTGTTTTGATGGGAGAGGTGAAGCGGTACAAGGTGAGTGACAGTCTGAATGTCGCTTCGGTGCAGGCCCTACAACTGAACGTTGCCGAACTGAAGGAGTACCGGGAGGCTGATGCCAAGCTAATCAAGGAACTGAAGCTACGTCCAAAGGATGTCGAGTACGTCACCAAGACGAGCATAGTCACCCGTGATAGTCTGATATTCAAGATCGATACAGTTGGATGCTTCCACTATCGGGATAAATGGCTGACCGTCGATGCCTGTATTGGTGATTCGAGTATGTTTATTGAAAGCCGGGATAGTATTGCCCAGGTGATTCATGTTGATTACAAACACCGGTTCCTTTGGTGGAGGTGGGGTGTGAAGTCAATTCGGCAGGAGGTGGTGAACTTTAATCCTCGGTCAACGGTGGAGTTTAGTGAGGTGATTAAGGTGAGTAGATAGATTAAAAACATAGTCAGGATTGAATTCTCCGCTTGATATTTGCCAGTGTCTTGCATTATAGCTAAAACTAACGGATTTCTTTCATTTATTAATGCGTTTGTGCTTGTATTCTTTGCATAATTAGTTAAAGATTTAAATCTTGATAAAACAAATTGCATTTATTCTCGTTTTATTTATATATTTGCAGCATCTTTTGAGATTTTAACAAATAACACTAATGGTTTTTAGCAAACACTTAAGCATTATAGGGCTAGTTTATTAACTCTTTTGATGTTTAGATAAAATAGATTTAATAAGTATGAGTGTTTTAACTGAAAAGTCTGAAGAAAATTATAAATCAGCTAAATATCTATATGATATGGGGTGTCATAACTCCGTTATTCATTGCGCTTATTATTCTATTTATCAGTTGATTTGTCATATTTGCAGTTTAACAAGATTGACAGTAAAGGGACAAGGTTCTCATGATGACATAATTAGAATGTTCACAAATGATTGTAGAGTTAATCATCGATTAAGTTGTTATGAGATACAGACAAAAGTGAAGAAAATTAAAGCTCTTCGGAAAACATCCGACTATAGCGACACTCACATAACAGCCATTGAGAGTAAAGATTCTTTAGCTGAAGTTGAGTTTTTATTAGAAAAAATCAATAGACTTTATAATGTACGGCAATGAGTAAGAAACAGTCTAACTATATTTGTTCGTGGATTCAGAATATGGAAAAGAGATATTCTGACTCTATGTTTAAATATGAGTACAATGGCATTTACGAAATGCATGTTGTGTCTATTTATCCTGTTGAGTTGCTTGACAACGAAGATTTTAAAGAAGATATTTGTGTCTTATATGATGAGTTTGAGACCAAATTTGCTTCTGAAATAATGGTTGTTTCATCTGAAGATGTGAGTATTCATGTCAATAATCCAATCTATCAAACTGTGTTGAACTGCAAAGAAATTTTGCGTACAGAGAAGCCCATTAAGTTATCTAGTAGAACTATTGTTGAACGTTCCACTTCTTTTGTTCAGCTCTTTGATAAAATCTTTGATTTAGATGGCGATTCAATGAGTGTTCAAGGAAATAATAGTTTAAAGCCTACATTATTTTAGAAATGGAAACTCTTGGATATAAAATATTAGAAATAAATGTTGATCGCATTTTTTCTAGCACTAAAAAATATAGTGGCGTTAAGGACAATATTAAGGTGGATATCGCTTTTTCTAATGGTGTTGTATCCTTAGAATCTAGTGTGTTGGCTTTTAGATTGATTGTGCGCATTCTACAAGATGATAAAACCATTATTGAATCCACAACAAGTAGTATGGTTGAGTTCTCTGAAACATATTGGGATCAAATGATACAAGATGGAAAATTGATTCTGTCAAAAAAAATAATTAAACACATGTTTTCTATCTTATATGGTACAGCAAGAGGAGCGATACTTCAGAAAAATAAAAACAATATAATGAATAATATATTTTTGCCAATAATTGATTATAATGAAATATTTGATGAAGATGCTATATTTGATTTAGCAGATCCAATTCTGTCTATTGAATAGATGTTATTATATCAAGCCCTGCTCCCTCCGGAACCGGGGCTTTTCACTTCAGAACGGAACTCGTCGACATTATTGCGCAAAACCACGGCTTTCCCGCCAAATAACAACAGATTCATCGACATTTTTGTCGTCGAAAGATTGTCCCCATAATATTAAGCATCACAAAAGTAGGCCTCGGTTCTTAGGATCGGGGCTTTCTGCTTTTTAATATGCCTGCTTTAGTTCCGTTTGTGAAATTTATTTACTAAGTTTGCGGAAACATAAAATGTATAATTATGAATTATGATGAATTTAAAGAGAACGTAAACTCTTGGTATAATGAAGTTGTAGAGCCAAAAGTTTCTAATCTTGCCGATGACGGCGAAAGAAAGAAGATATTCCAGGCAGTTTCTAATGCTCAATTGATGAGATTGAATGACAAAGACTTGAGAGCGTTGAAGGAAAATGATCTTTATTGCAGTTTAAGAAAACTAATTGAAGATTTTCCTCCTTTTGGGATAAAGATAAGCAGCCAATTCGAAGATGATTCATTTGGAATACTCTTCTTTGGTGTTCAAGACAAAGTACGCGCTTTATTGATTGATAAAATTCAGAACAAAGAATCTCTGAAAATATTATTATCTAACAATCTGCAGAATATTCCTGATGGTGATTATATAGCAACTCCAGTCTCTGTTCTCGAGTGTGGTGGCATAGGAGATGGTATTCCTTTCGAAATAATAGATGGCGATATCATAATAGAATGAAATAAGTCGTTTTCCTTTCAAGCCCCGTACCCCGGGGCTTTTCACTTCCCACCAAATCGTACAAAAACGCTTGAAAATTATGCGTAGAAATCCCCTGATATTATGCGCACCGGCTCGTGTGGAATATTTTCCCCATACTTGTTGCCTTGAAATGGAATAATTTTGTAGGCCATGTTGCCGGCCACACTTTCACCCATTGCCCAGGGCTACACGCCTCCTGAACGGTACACCCATCTCTACAAGCCTTGAAATACCGGCCAACAAAAGCCCGCGCGCCCGGAAGCTTATGATCCTCATAGGCAGATTTTCTGGTATCTATACAGCGTGCATTGTTCGTATCTGTACCTTTGCGCCATTATTAACCAAAACAAAAAGCATGATTACAGAGGAAGAGTATAGAAAAGCGAGAGCACAAATTCGAGAGGCAGAAGCGATCGTAAGGCAGTATGAAAGAGAGAAAGAGCAGGAGAAGGAACAGGATCCTGCCAGGATTGCCGAACGTCTCCAATATTTGAAAGACTTTAACCAGAAACACCCAATGGCTGAAATACGTGACATAATTGAGATAACAGCTGTGTGTCTTAATAATACGAGCATGTGTAGGAATCGGTATTCAAAATATTTGATAGTAGGGGGTAGATTCAAAGTCTTTAGCATGGGAAAGTCGCTTGGAGATTCCATCTCTTGCTGTTGTGTTTCGGTTGAGAACAGAAGATATTATTATTTCTCTAGCGATAACTACGACTGGAAGATAGTCAGCAAGGCATCCGAATAGCTGCCTTTCCCATTCCATGCCCTCAAACATCCTTACATCTCTGAACATTCTTTCACACTCAACCGTTTTTCTTTAAACACTTAATACTACTGCCATGAAAGAAAGAGTAACACAAAGAGAAAAGGAATCACGCACACTCGGCTCTAAGCCTCGAGCATCCAATCAAGCTTCCATTTCTGAAATATTGCAGGCGTATAAAACACCTTCGTTTCCAATTATTCAACGCGAATCATTGCCGGAAGAGGACGAACTTCTTCAAGGCAAATTCGATACAGCCCAGCGAGAGGCCATAGACGAGGAAGAAGAACCGTTGCAAGGCAAGTTTGATACAGCCCAGCGTGAAGCTCTCCCGGACGAAGACGAAGAACCCATCCAACAGAAAGCCGAGAACAAAACCGGACTACCTGACAATTTGAAGGCCGGGGTAGAAGCTATGTCGGGTTTTAGCATGGATGATGTGCGGGTGCATTACAATTCTCCGAAGCCGGCACAGTTGCAGGCATTGGCTTATGCGCAAGGGAGTGAGATTCATGTCGGTCCGGGTCAGGAACAGCATTTACCACATGAGGCTTGGCATGTAGTGCAGCAGAAGCAGGGGAGGGTGCAACCTACTATGCGGATGCAAGGGGCGCAGGTGAATGATGATGAAGGGCTGGAACGGGAGGCGGATGTGATGGGAGACAAGATAAATTTTGTGGATAAACGTTCTGAAAGTAGCTTGCAGGATAGTATCCCAGATGTCCGGAATTCGAGGATTGCGCAAATGAAATTCTATTTTAAGGGAGTGAACGACATTCCTGGTACAGCATTAAAACGTGTGTGGGAGCATCCATTAGCAAAAGAGATTGAAGAGAGTGATAAACCGGCAGAGGTTAAATTTGTAAGTAGCAATTATAGCGCGAACTCCGGTTATTTAATGAATGGAACGAAGCCTTTAGGCCTTGGGGCTAAACTTGAATTGCCTCAAAAGGAAGATGAGCAGGCGGAGGATCTGGAAGCATTGAAAAAGAAAAATGAAGTAACGACTCTTCATGAGTTGGTGCATGCACGTGCGATATTTAATGACGAATTTGATGTAAGCCCTATGGTTTTTCATACAGTTTATAAAAACACGAAATTTGAAGGAAGGGAATTAATTCCTTTGGAGGAAGCTTTAACTGTAGGATTTAAGAATTCGGCAGAATTTGCACATACTTTGCACAGAGCGGATACTCTCGAAAATGTCTCAATTTTAAGTAGTGAGCAATGGGGAAAGTTTGCGCCAAAACAAGAGAACCGGTATAAACGCATATATGGAGATCAGGAAATCGCAGGTAATTCCGTATTTACTGATAATTTAGCAAGGAAAGAGAAAGAGGTTTCTTCCAGAGAGTTTTATGCTGAAGAAGCGAGAGGGAATGATGAGGCATGGAACGGAACTGTCAAAGAAACCCAATTTGTCCAACGAAATAAGATTAAAGATATTGATTCCTATTTCGAACAGCGGAAATCAAAATATGAAGTATTGAGAGCAATAGACTATACTACGGTTAAAAAGCTATTTGAAAAACATAATGCAGAAGCAGCAGCAGACGAGTTTGATTTATTCGCTCCGGCTAAGATGGACGTACCTGCTGAAAATGTATGGCAACAAGCACGTGATGCTTTTGCCCAGCAATGGGAAAAAATGAAAGAAATCAGAACATTGATTAGTGAAAAGGGGAAGCTGGATTCTTGGTTTGATTATCAGAAAGAATATGAAAATCTTAAGAAACTGAAATTCGTCCAATATATGGAGCTACAAGACGAGTCTGTAAAATAAATTGTGTCAAGCTTTCGCCTTTCATCATCATGTCGTAGGACTACAATCCCCCCTCCAAATTATATACCAAAAACTACAATATTCGGGAAGAATTATATAATTTGAGGTGCTTGTTCTCGCTTTGGGATAAAATCCATATATTTGCAATGCGTTACATTTTAAGGAGGGCAAGGAAACTTGCCAAAGTGGCTACAGGCGTTTCAATACGTCTGTGGCTTCTTCATATACGGTTCTGACCCCCGTGTGATGTATTAATGTACTCACTGCCCTCCAAGGTGTAACGCAACGGGAAAGCGGAACCGTCTTTTATTTCCGC
>JAVBUC010000048.1:0-44953 GCA_031555765.1 Bacteroides sp.
ATGCGTTTGGTAGTCACCGTCATGATGGACATGAGGATGATGAAGGCGGCCAGTAAGTAGAAGACTACTGTTTGAAGTGTAAATTCCATATCTCTATTCTTCTTTTTTCTTTTCCATAACTTTACTACCCTCGTGGTTCAACTGTTTCACGAGTTTCGAGCGGTCGAATACGGCGTGCTCGAATTCCTGATCGAACGTGATGGCGTCATGCGGACAAGCCGTGACGCACAACTGGCAGAAGATGCACGACCCCAAGTCGTACATGTACCGGTCCAGTATCTTCTTTTTCTTACCGTCGGCGGTTTCGATCGTCGTTGTAGTGATCGAAATCGTATCGTTCGGGCAAGCGTTCTGGCACAGTCCACAAGCGATGCAGTGGTGCTCGTTCTGAGCGTTGTGAGGCATCGTGAGCGTGCCACGGAAACGGTCGAACATCTTCAGCTCGGCCCGGTTCTCGGGATATTGTTCGGTTGTTTTCTTGCGGAAGAATACCGTAATGGTCGTCTTCATTCCTATCAGCAGGGTCTTGATGCCGTGGAAGAGTCCGCCGAAATAACTTCTTTCTTTCATAATTCGTCTATTTTAAAAGTGAAGTCCGAAGACTACGATGATTACCATGAGAAGCAGGTTTACCAGGCAGATGGGTACGAGGTACTTCCATTCCAGCGCGAGGATCTGGTCGATACGCAAGCGGGGGAAGGTCCACTTGATCCACATCAGCAGGAATACCACGAAGAACGCCTTGCCGAAGAACCAAACGAATCCCGGGATGTAGTCCATGATGGTATTGAATCCGTCCAGTCCGCCAATGTGCAGCGGCATCCAGCCTCCGAGGAAGACGGTGGTGGCCACGCCGGCTACAATGAACAGGTTGAGGAACTCTGCCAGATAGAAGAATCCGAAGTGCATACCCGAGTACTCGGTATGGTAGCCGGCAGTTAGCTCGCTTTCTGCTTCGGGAAGGTCGAACGGACCACGGTTACACTCGGCATTACCGGCAATGAGGTAGATGATGAAAGCAATTACGGCAGGGATGTGTCCCTTGAAGATGAACCAGCCGTCGGCCTGACCTTCTACGATTTCGGAGATCTGCATGCTACCGGTAAGCACCACCATGGTGAGGATGCTCAGTCCCACAGACAGTTCGTAGCTGATGATCTGTGCACCGCTACGCATGGCACCGATGAGCGAGAACTTATTGTTCGAACCCCATCCGGCCAGCAGGATACCCAGCACGCCGATGCTGGAAGTTGCGAGCAGGAAGAAGATACCTACGTTGAAGTCCAGAACCTGTGCACCTTTGTTGACGGGTAAGCACGCGAACGTAAGCATGGAAGCAAGAATAACGAGGAATGGAGCCAGCTCATATAGAAAACGGTCCGAGTGCTTGAGGGAGATGATCTCCTTGGTCAGCATCTTGAACACGTCGGCAATCACCTGGATAGAACCCCATTTACCTACGCGGTTGGGACCCAGGCGACATTGGAAGAATGCGCAAACCTTGCGCTCCATATATATCAATATGATGGCCAGCACGGCATACATCAGGATGATGCACACACCGATGACTACGCATTCGATGAATACCGCCCATCCTTCGGACAGGAAGGTGGTCAGCAATTGGTGTATCCAGTTTGTTACAATACTAAAATCAAACATGTATTTAGTGTTTTAGTGATTAGTGATTAGTGATTAGCTGGTTTAGTTATTAGCTTATCACTAATCACTAAACGTTAATCACTATTTTACCTGTCAATATCGGGTACTACATAGTCCAGCGTACCACCAACGGCGATGAGGTCGGCCAACTTGGTTCCGCGGCAGATGGTGTCGACTACAGATACCAGCGGCAGGCCGGTAGAACGGTAGTGCAGACGGTATGGAGTCTTATCGCCACGGCTTTCTAAGAATACGCCGAATTCGCCACGGCTACCTTCCACGGCAGCGTAGTACGAACCTTCAGGTACACGGATGATGGGTTTCATCTTTTCCTGTATCGAACCCTCGGGGATGTTATCGATGAGTTGCTCGATGATGTTCATGGACTCCATGATCTCGTCCATACGTACCATGTAGCGGGCAAATGAGTCGCCTTCAGTATAGATGATTTCCTTGAAGTTCACTTTGTCATAAGCAGCGTATGGCAACCGCTTGCGCACGTCGCAGGCCCAGCCCGATGCACGTCCCGAGCCTCCGGTAGCACCGAAGGAGATGGCGTCTTCGCGGCTCAGCACGCCCACGCCTACGAGGCGTTCCTGTGCGATGATATTGCCGGTAAACACTTCATGATATTCGTGGATGATGCCACGCATGTGCTTGATGAACTCTTTCACGCGGGGAACGAAGTTGGGGTGCAGGTCATACTGCACACCACCGATGGTATTGTATGTCATAATCAGACGTCCGCCGCAGGTTTCCTCGAAGATGTCGAGGATCATTTCCCGCTCGCGGAAGCCATAGAAGAAAGCGGTCAACGCTCCCAAGTCCATGCAGAGGCAAGCGTAGAACAATAAATGGGAGTCGATACGTTGCAACTCGTCCATGATGGTACGGATGTACTGCACGCGTTCACTCACCTCCACGCCCATGGCTTTCTCTACACACATACAAACAGCGTGGCGGTTCTGGTGCGCACCCAGGTAGTCCAGACGGTCGGTCAGAGCCAGTGTTTGCGGGTAGGTGAGGCTTTCGTTCATCTTCTCGATGCCGCGGTGGATGTATCCGCAGTTGGCATCGATCTTCTTGATAATCTCTCCTTCGAGCGATACACGGAAACGGAGTACACCGTGCGTAGCGGGATGCTGCGGACCGATGTTCACTACATACTCGCGATCTTCGAAGATGAAGCTTTCTTTGTCTTTGACAGTACCGTCGGCATTTAAGGTAATCTCTGTCGTGGTGTCTATGGTCTCCTCGTTGGTCATGTTCAGCGGATTGTCCTTCTCAGGATCATTGTCTTTCCGCAGCGGATAACCCACCCAATCGTTGCGCAGGAAGATGCGGCGCATGTCGGGGTGACCTATAAAGGTGATGCCGAAGAAGTCGTACACCTCGCGCTCGTTGATCTCGGCCATTTTCCAGATGTCGTGTACCGATGGCAGTTCCGGGTTCTCCCGGTCCAGGGTAGCTGTCTTGACAGCCACCCGTTCGCCGGTTTCCGTAGACTCCAGGTGGTACACCACTCCCAATCCGCCTTCTTCTCCCCAGTCCATGCCGGTGAGGCTTTCCAGAAAATCCATCTTCTTTTCATTCCGCAGCCTTTCCATTTCTTTCCGGAAGGCAGCAGGCTCTATGTAAAGTATTTCTTGCATATTCAATGTTGGATTATCATTTCTCTTCTTCTGTCTTTTTCTCTTTCCGGTTCACACCGCCGAAGAATTTCTCCACCTTCACCTTGCGCTGAAGTTGCATCATTCCGTAATAGAATGCTTCGGGACGCGGCGGACATCCGGGGATGTATACATCTACGGGCAGAATCTGATCCACTCCATTCACCACGTGATAGGATTTCTTGAAAGGACCGCCGCTGACGGCACAACCTCCTACGGCCACCACGTATTTCGGGTCGGCCATCTGGTCGTACAAACGTTTCAGTACGGGAGCCATTTTGTTGGTGATGGTACCGCACACCATGATCATATCGGCTTGTCGCGGACTGGCACGGGCTACTTCGAACCCGAAGCGGGCCATGTCATAACGAGCGGCACCGAGTGCCATGAATTCGATTCCACAACAGCTGGTTGCGAAAGTAAGCGGCCACAGCGAGTTGCTGCGCCCCCAGTTGACCACATCGTCAAGGACGGCCAGAGCCACATTGGCTCCGCCTTCGTTGAGCTCATGGACCATCTTTTCGAGGGTTTCGTTGTCTTTGAAGTCCTCATAAGGGATAGACTTTATCTTTGGTTTTTTGTTTACTTCCATTCCAAAGCTCCTTTCCGCCAGGCATAAGCAAGGCCCAGCACCAAGATGATTAAGAAAAAGAGTACGCTGACGAGTCCCATGACACCGAGCTCACGTACTACCACTGCCCACGGGAAGAGGAATACCGTTTCCACGTCGAACATCAGGAAAAGAATGGCAAACAGGTAGTAACCTACGCGGAACTGCATCCACGATTTACCACGTGTAGGGATACCGCACTCATAAGCCTCTGCCTTTTGGGCGTTGTACGAGCGGGGCGAAATAGCATTGGACAATGCTATCACGATACCGACAAATGCTATTGCCGTTAGCAGGACAACAACTAACAATGTAAAATTCATGATTGATATCATTAAGTTTGACTAATATTCAATACATACAGAAGGAAGTCGCTGAAGGCGACCGTAGGGGCAGGGCATAGAGAATAAACAATGGGTTGCCCCGAATGGTTCCTAAATAATGATTTTCCTCATACCGAATATGTAGTAACCTACAGGACCGGATGAGTTATAAATAGAAGGGGGTGTGGACAAGTCAGAGAGGCGGCTGTGTTCCGAAGGACAGTCTAGAAACCTCGAAGGCAAGCATAGGAAACTTTTGGCCGTAGGAATAGGAGTGCGGTCGTGTCCTGCTTCGCACGAAAAAATCGAATAACGAAGAGCTGTATGCTTAAACTGTTGTTGATAAGGTGTGCAATCGTCCTGACTGACAAAGCATTGTTCCTGAGTGGAATGATACGGGGGCTGTGAAGGGCATTCATTCAGCATCAACAGGGTGTGAAGCAGGAATGTACAAGCCAATAAAAGTCCGTATTTAAGTATTCGTATCATGCTCTGTTTTTAATCGCCCGCAAAGATAGAATTAATATTTATTCTTTTTGCAATCTTAAGGTTACAAAAAAAGTTTTTTAGCAGTTTGTTAGTTCTTTCTCCAGAAACCGGGAGTAAACAGAAGCAATACCGTAAAAATCTCCAGTCGGCCCAGTAACATGAGGAAAGAAAGTAACCACTTAGCAGCATCCGGAAGTTCGTTCCAGGAGAAGGCCGGACCGTAAAGTCCGAGACCCGGCCCCATGTTGCTCAGGCTTGAGATGACTGTTCCCAGCGACTCTACCAGCCCTACGCCCATGCCCAGCATGGCCAGTACGGAGATGATGCAGATGAGGGCGTACAGGAAGCTGAAAGCCAGAATCGTAGACCGAAGCGTGGGCGAGATGACTTGCTTGTTGATACGTACCGGGAGTACAGCATTGGGGTGGGTGATGTGCTTGAACTCGTTCCGCGCCACTTTGGCCATGATGACCAGGCGGATACATTTCAAACCGCCTGTGGTGCTGCCTGCGCAGGCACCTATGATCATAATGATCATCATGCAGCCCCACAAGATGGGAGGCCAGGTCATATAGTCGGCTGTGGCGTATCCGGTGGAGGTGTGCAATGAAGCCACCTGGAACAGTGCTTTGCGGAATGCTTCTTCTGCTCCCAGGGGGTGGTGGTTGTAAAACAGTACTCCACCGATAAATACAGTGAACCCCACAACGGAGAAGAAGTACCATTTCAGTTCAGGGTCGTGAATCACCTTCTGAAGTTTGCCGCTGACCAGCAGCAGGAGCAACGTAAAGTTGATGCCCGACAGGAACATGAAGATGGAGAGTACATATTCTATATAGGGTGAGTTGTAGAAAGCGATACTGGCCTGCTTGGTGGAGAATCCTCCGGTACCGGTGGTCGTAAAGGCATGGCAGATACTATCGAACAAGGGCATATCGCCCAAGAGCAGTAATACGGTGAGGACTCCGGTCATCCCGGCATAGATACTCCAAATCCATTTGGCGGTGATGCCGATGCGTGGATGCACTTTATCATGCGTAGGTCCGGTAGCTTCGGCGGCAAATACCTGGATACCGCTGACTCCGAAGATAGGGAGCACGGCGATGGTGAAGAACACGATGCCTAACCCGCCGAACCACTGTGTCATGGCACGCCAGAAGAGCAGTCCGTGCGGGAGTTCTTCGATATTGTCCAGAATCGTAGCTCCCGTACTGCTGAAGCCCGACATGGTTTCAAAGAATGCGTTGGTGATGTCGGGGATATATTTACTAAGGTAGAATGGCAACATGCCGAAGAGCGAGAACACCACCCAGGCAAGAGTCACCACCAGGTAACCATCCCGGCGTCCCAGCCGCCTTTCGGCTCCTTTCCCGGCAAGCAGCAACGCCAGTCCGCAGAAAGTGGTGAGCCCGGACGCTTGCAGGAAACTGCTCAGGTCGTCTTCACCGTAGATGACAGATACTCCGGCACAACAAACCAGCAGCACTGCTTCAATGAGTAGCAAGCAGCCTATGATGCGGAGTATCATTTTGGTATTGATCATCTAATTAAAGTATTTCTCGATTTTCTTGATCATCATACTCAGACAGAATACCACGACATGGTCGCCTGCCACAATCTGTGTGTCTCCCGTTACCAGCAGTCCTTCGCCATTGCGTATCATACCGCCGATGGTGGTGCCTTTGGGTAGTCCCAGATCTTTAATGAGGTGTTTGGTGATCTTGGAGTCTGCCTTGACGGTGAACTCGGCTACGTCCGCATTGGCGAAGGTGAGGCATTTCACGTTCGACACGTCAGCGTCGAGCATCATCTGGTAGATGTGGCTGGCGGTAATCAGCTTCTTGTTGATCACCGAGCCGATGTCCAGACTTTCGGCCATGCCGATGTAGTCGATGTTTTCCACTTCGGCTACCGTCTTTTCCACACCCATGCGCTTGGCTGCCAGACAGGCTAGGATATTGGTTTCCGAGTTGCCGGTCAGCGCCACGAAAGCTTCGGTGTTCCGCAGACCTTCTTCGGTGAGCAAGTCCAGGTCACGTCCATCGCCGTTGATGATCAGGGTGCGCTCGTCCAGCACCTCCGTCAGGCGGTTGCACCGGCTCAGGTCGCTCTCGATGATCTTCACTTGCATGTAGTCGGGCACATATTGGGCCGTACGTACAGCGATGCGGCTACCTCCCATGATCATGACGTTGCGCACGTCTTCGTAGTCCTCCTTACCGGCTATCTTGCGGATGTAGGGGATGTATTTACGGGTGGTGGTAAAGTAAACGATGTCGTTCAGGCGGATAGCGTCATCGCCTCGTGGGATGATGGTTTCCTGTCCGCGCTTGATGGCTACCACGTGGTACGGTATGTTCTGTCCTCCCAGTTCGTAGAGCGGTATATCGAGCACTTCGGCTTTCTCGCGCATCTTCACCCCGATGAGTATCAGGGCACCGCCGCAGAACTCCCACCACTGGCGTACCCAGCTCATGCGCATGGACGACACGATTTCTTTGGCTGCCAGCATTTCCGGATAGATCAGCGAGTCTACCCCAAGCTTCTGGAAGAACTCCCGGTTCTTGGGTAGCAGGTATTCGTAATTATCGATGCGGGCAACCGTTTTCACGGCTCCCAGATTGGTAGCAAGCATGCAGGCCGTCATGTTGCGGCTCTCGTCGGGGGTGACGGCAATGAATAGGTCAGCCTCTTTCACACCGGCCTCCTTCAGTCCCGAGATGGAAGTGGGCGAAGCGACTACTGTGAGCAGGTCGAAGTTGGTGCTGATGTTACTCAGGTTCTCTTCGTTCTCGTCCATCAGGACGATGTCTTGTCGCTCACGCGACAGCAGTTTGGCCAGGTGCGTGCCGACAGCTCCGGCACCAGCGATGATAATCTTCATTGCGATAGTATGGCTTTGTAAATACCTTCCGTATCCATGCCGCAGAGGTGTTGAAGCTCGGCAATGGTTCCGTGTTCCACGAAGCTATCGGGGGCTCCGATGCGGTGTACTTTCGGTGTGTATCCGTTGTCAGACATGAACTCCAGTACGGCACTACCCATTCCGCCCCGTATCACACCGTCTTCTACGGTGATGACCTGGCGGAAGTTACGCCCTACTTCGTGTAGCAATTCTTCGTCCAGCGGCTTGAGGAAACGCAAGTCGTAGTGGGCGATGGAGAGTCCTTTTTCTTTCTCGGCCTGTGCGATGGCTTTCTGTGCCTGCTTTCCAATGGGGCCGATGGTGATGACAGCCAGATCGGTACCGTCTTTCAATTTCCGTCCTTTGCCAACGGGTATTTCCTGGAACGGGCACTTCCAGTCGGGCAGTGAGCCACGTCCACGCGGGTAGCGAATGACGAAGGTTCCCTTGCCGGGACGCTGCGCGGTGTACATCAACCGGCGCAGTTCGTGCTCGTCCATCGGCGAAGCGATGGTCAGGTTGGGGATGGGACGTAGGTAAGCCATGTCGAATACCCCGTGATGGGTAGAACCGTCTTCGCCTACCAGTCCGGCCCTGTCCAGGCAGAGCACTACCGGGAGATTCTGGATGGCTGCATCATGGATGAGATGGTCGTACGCCCGTTGCATGAACGAGGAATAGATGTTGCAGAAAGGCTGCAATCCATCCTTCGCCATCCCTCCGGAGAAGGTTACGGCATGTCCTTCGGCAATGCCCACATCGAACGCCCGGTCGGGCATTTCGTCCATCAGGAAGTTCATGGAGCAGCCCGATGGCATGGCGGGAGTAACTCCTACGATGCGGTCGTTCTGCGCGGCCAGTTCCACCAGCGTATGCCCGAAGACATCCTGGAAGAGCGGAGGCATCCCGTTGGTGTCTTTGACGATGCGTTCGCCGGTATCGGGGTTGAACAATCCGGGGGCGTGCCATTCGGTGGCATGCTTTTCGGCCTCCTCGAATCCTTTGCCTTTGACGGTATGCAGATGGAGTATCTTCGGTCCTTTGAGGTCCTTGATATCGTTCAGGATACGGGTGACATTTTTCACGTTGTGCCCGTCGATGGGACCGAAGTAACGTATGTTCATTCCTTCGAAGATGTTCTGCTGCTGGGCAGCCATCGACTTGAGGCTGTTACCGAAGCGGATGAGTGCCTTGCGGCGTTCCTCGTTGAGGATACCCATGCGGAAAAGCACCTTCGATGCTTTGAAACGAAGTTGGTTGTAGCGGTTGGACGTGGTGAGGTTGAACAGGTATTGCTTCATCCCGCCTACGCTCCGGTCGATGGACATGTTGTTGTCATTCAGGATGATGAGCATGTCGTTCGGTGTAGACGAGGCGTTGTTCAGCCCCTCGAATGCCAGTCCGCCGCTCATCGATCCATCGCCGATGATGGCTACTACGTGACGGTCGGTCTCGCCTTTCTTTTCGGCAGCCACTGCCATGCCTAATGCCGCTGAGATGGCGTTGGAAGCGTGTCCGCAGGTGAACGTGTCGTATTCGCTTTCGTCGGGTGAGGGGAAGGGGCGTATGCCGCCCAGCTTCCGGTTGGTGGAGAATGCCTCCCGCCGGCCGGTGAGTATCTTGTGTCCGTATGCCTGGTGCCCTACGTCCCACACGATGCGGTCGTAAGGTGTGTTGTACACGTAGTGCAGGGCCACCGTGAGTTCCACTACCCCCAGACTGGAGGCGAAGTGACCCGGATTACGTGATAATTCGTTGATAATATCTTGCCTTAACTCCCGGCATACCTCCGGCAGTTCGTCCACTGTGAGACGACGCAGGTCCTGGGGGTCATTGATGCTATCCAGCAAGTTATATGTTGGTTCTGTCTTCATGATTCCGGCAAATTTCTTGCAAAATTACGAAAAGAAAAAGATTATACCTGAAACTGTTGATTAAATAACGCTATTCTTTACTTCTAAAGTGCAATTATCTCTTCCGGCGCATTGGTGAGCTTCTCAGAGCCTTCCGCAGTGACCACCCAGGTATTCTCTATTCCTACGGGACCGATGCCGGGGAGCACGATCTTGGGTTCCAGGGCGAAGACCATACCCGGCTCCAGTTCGGTCTTGATACGGGGAGCCAGTACGGGGGCCTCGTTGATCTCCAGTCCTACGCCGTGCCCGATGAAACGTGCCTGTTGGCTGATGCCCATGAACTTATCGGCAAAGCCTGCTTCGGTGACCATCCGGATAGCCTCGTCGTACAGATCTTCGCAGACGGCACCCGGCTTGGCCATGGCGGCTACTGCGTTCTGTATGTCGATACACACCTGATGGGCGGTATAAGCCTCTTCGCTAAGCTGACCGATGGAGAATACACGGCTCATGTCGCTCATGTATCCGTTGAAGTTGCCACCCATGTCCACCATCACGCTTTGGCCTTCTTTCAGTAAGGTGCCGTTCAGTCCGCCGGGCAGGGCAGGATCGAGCCCTTCGCCTCCCAGGGCAAAGTCGTAGGCCGACGGGGCAGCAGCGTTATCGCCGGTGAGCAGGCTTCCCATGAATATCTCCATGCTCTGTCCGAATACGCGGAAGATACCCAGGCATCCTTGCAGGCGCATCAGCCGTTCCACTTCCACGGAGAGTTCCAGGTCGGTCATTCCGGGGCGATACACTTCGGGAATTTGACTGTAAGCCTTGGCGTGGGATATTCCTGCGCGACGGAACAGGTTGATCTCCATAGGCGTCTTTATGCTGCGTGCCTGACGTATCATCGGAGTACCGTTCACGATCTCTGCTTCGGGGAAGAGGGCGGCCAGACGGGTGTATTCCGTGTGCGAGAGTTCATCAGCTTCCAGCATCAGCTTGGTGGGAAGCGGGAGGTTTTCTTCCTTCAGAATGTCGACTATCTGTTCCGGTTTGCGGATGGAAAACAGGTGTTCGCCCGACAGGTTGTTGGGACGTTTCACGAAGATGCGGGCGGGAGCGTTGAGCGGAAGATACAAGTATCCGCTGATTACGCGACCGAACGTATAGAGGAGGTTGACATTGCAAGTAATCAGAGCAGCGTCAATGCCTTGCTGGGCCATATACCTGCGTATACTGTCACGGCGTATTTGTAAATCGGGATGTAACATGTCGTAATAATTTTAGTTTCGGATGGCAAAGGTAGGCTATTCCTGTTTTATTACGAAAGCTTTTGATACTTTTTCGGCGTATAATCGATGGGTGGGAGTGGAAATGCGTCCATGAAGCGGGCTAACCGGAGCGGAGCGGGACGGTAGGGCACGACGAGTGTTTCATAAGGCGTCACTTCTACCTGTGCCACGCCCATGCGGACGATGCCCAACGTCTGGGCGGCCCGGTAGGATAGGTCGATCATCAGCCGCTTGCCGAAAGGACCACGGTCCGTGACCTTCACGATGACTTCCTGCCCGTTCCGTGGATTCCGCACCAACAGCCGGGTGCCGAACGGGTAAGTGCGATGGGCGCAGGTCATGCTGTCGCGGTGGTAGATGCTGCCGTCCGAAGTACGCCTTCCTTCGAACCTTTTTCCATAAAAAGTAGCGTTACCCACTTCCTGTCCCAGGAGGTGAGTAACGCACAATAGGCTAGTGAATAATGCGAAACAGAGTTTCTTAACCATACTTCGTTTAGATGATACCCTGACCCAGCATGGCGTGAGCCACCTTCATGAAGCCAGCCACGTTGGCACCCTTCACGTAGTTGATGTAACCACCGGGTTCAGTGCCGTATTTCACGCATTGTTCGTGGATGCCGTGCATGATGGCTTTCAACTTGATGTCTACTTCTTCGGCACTCCAGCTCAGGTGCATGGCGTTCTGTGACATTTCCAGGCCCGATGTAGCTACACCCCCGGCATTCACTGCCTTGCCTGGTGCATACATGATCTTGTGTTCCAGGAACAGGTCGATAGCCTCGGGAGTACAACCCATGTTGGAAATTTCGCCTACGCAATACACGTTGTTGTTGATGAGGTTCTGCGCATCTTGGCCGTTGAGCTCGTTCTGGATGGCACAAGGAAGGGCGATGTCGGCTTTCACTTCCCACGGACGTTTACCCTCTACGAAGGTAGAGCCGGGGAACTCGTCGGCATACGGAGCCACGATGTCATTGCCCGAGGAACGCAGTTCCAGCATATAGTCGATCTTCTCTCCGCTGATGCCGTTCGGATCGTATATATACCCGTCGGGTCCGGAGATGGTGATGACCTTGGCTCCCAGTTCAGTGGCTTTCAGGGCAGCACCCCAAGCTACGTTCCCGAAACCGGAGATGGCCACTGTCTTGCCTTTCAGATCGGTGCCTTTGGCTTTCATCATGTCGTGCACGAAGTACAGGCCGCCGAATCCTGTTGCTTCCGGACGGATGAGCGATCCGCCGAATTCCAGTCCCTTACCGGTGAAGGTTCCGGTGAACTCGCGGGTGAGTTTCTTGTACATGCCGAACATATAACCAACTTCGCGTCCGCCTACGCCGATGTCGCCTGCCGGAACGTCCATGTCCGGACCCAGGTGACGCCACAGTTCCAGCATGAATGCCTGGCAGAATCGCATGACTTCAGCGTTGCTCTTGCCACGGGGCGAGAAGTCCGAACCTCCCTTACCGCCGCCCATAGGCAGGGTGGTGAGGGCATTCTTGAATGTCTGCTCGAAGCCGAGGAATTTCAGGCTGGAAAGGTTGACTGATGCATGGAAGCGGATGCCGCCTTTGTACGGGCCGATGGAATTATTGAATTGTACACGGTAACCGAGGTTGGTTTGTACATCTCCTTTATCATCCACCCACGTCACGCGGAAGGTGAAAATACGGTCGGGCTCTACCAATCGTTCGATGATTTTGGCCTTCTCAAATTCAGGATGTTGGTTGTAAATGTCGTCAATAGAAATTAAAACTTCTTTGACGGCCTGTAGGTATTCTGACTCTCCGGGGTGCTTGGCTTCGAGAGAAGCCATAAGTTTCTCAATGTTCATATGTGCATTATTTAAAAGGTTGAATATTAAAATGTCAAAAGCGACTGTTGCAAATATAAGAATAGTTTTCTAATAACCTCTTCTTTTTCTTTTTATTTTATTTCGCTTGTGATAAAATGATACTTTATTCCTTCCCGGGTTGCTGTAATAAAGGTAAAGTGAACCAAAAGGTGAACGTTTTCTCAGATTTTGACATAAATCCTATCTTTCCTTTAAGCATTTTTACGATGGCTTGTGACAGGATAAGTCCCACGCCAACCTCTTGAACATTGAAGATTCCTTTCTCAAAACTATTGAATGTGTCATGAATTTTTTCTTCCGGAATGGTGCCGCCGATGCTTGTCAGGTACAGGTACACTTCGTCTGCTTGGATTCGGCAGCCTATCTCTATTTCACCTTGCGGTGTGTACGTCAGCAGTATGCCCGACAGGTTGTTCAGAACCTGTGCCAGCAACCTCCAGTCGCACAGGATGAATTGCTCTGGCGTATCGGGTGCCAGGCTGACCCGGACCCCTGTGTCGGCGTACCTTTTCTGAAGCACGTTCACCACATCGCCTAAGGTGGATTTCAGGCTGATGGTCTCTGGGTTCACCTCCAGGATGCCCGATTCTATTTTGGAGAGATCCATGATGTCGTTGATGAGTTGCAGCAACTTGTCCTTGTTCTCCGAGAGCAGTTGCAGGGAGTTCTTCCGTTCCTCCGGTGTGAGCATCTCGGACTCGGAGAGCAGGGTGGAGAATCCCACGATGGCATTGAGCGGTGTGCGTATTTCGTGGCTCATGTTGTCTATAAAGGCGGTTTGCAACTTGTTGCTTCGCACCAGGAACTCTTTCATGCGCAGGGAGTCCCGGAGTTGCCGTTGCTTGTACTGCACGAGCAGGAAGAAGATAACGGTGAGCAGCAAGGCTATGACAACGGTGCAGATGATCAGCGTTTGGTTCTTCTCGAAGTTGCCTATGGGTTTCTCGTAGTAGATGGCATCCCGGGGATAGAGCCGGGTGGGGATGTTCAGGTAGGACAGGTTCCGGTAGTTGAGGTAGCTATGGGCATCGGAGGCTACCGTTACGGGTATGTCCGCCGGTCTCTCGCCGGATAGGATCAGGGCGGTCAGTTCGTTGAGCTGGTGGGAGAGGGCTCCGATGGTGGAATAATGCCCGCCGGTGATCACGCCTTCTTCTACACCGGCGTCATACAGGGTGAATATGGGCGAATAGGTCAGTCCGCCTATGATCAGCTTCATGTTGTTGGTGTAGTTCCTCAGGGACGGATCGGCATCGGGTACATACCAGGAGTGGAAGATGATACCGGTGTGCTGCCCCAACTGTTGGATGGTGTCTATCAGTTGCTCCGTGGAGACGGTCCCCATGCGCAGGTTGACGAAGTGTAAGGAGGGGTGCTTGTCTTGCAGGAAGTGTGTCACTTCCTGCAAGACCATCGTGCTTACACGGCGTTTGTCGGTAATCAGGGCTACCGAGTCCAGGCCGGGTATCAGGCGATTCATCAGCCGGAAGGTTTCCCGTACATGGATCGGATCGTACAGTATGGTGGCATTCAGCCCTTTCCGGGAGTCTTCCAGCGAGATAATTTCGGATTCAGTGATAGGTTTGCCGGAGAGGTAGGTTTCCAGGCTGGTGGTGTATTTGCCGGAGAAAACAGCGAGGGCGGGTTGCTGGCTCCACGATTCGCCGAGGAATGTCCGGTAGAATATCCAGGCGTCTTCGCCGAGCAGGAGGATGAATTTGTTGTGCAGGGTATGTCGTTTCTTGATCTCGGCAGCTTTTTCCTGGAGAACTTCCAGGCTTGTCTGCGGAGACATATCCAGGTATTCGGTCAGAATCTTTGTCTTTTGAGGGCCTTGGAGATAGGAAGAGAAGTTGCGCTCCAGATGAAAAGCCCATTCATTGGTGATGTCGTACGAACTGATAATGAGTACGTAGTCAGGAGATTGACCAGGCCGGGAGTCGACGATTTGGGCTGACAGTCTGGGTGAATAAAAACATAAAATAGCCCATAGCAGGCAGGGATAAATTCTATACATAACTGGTGCTTTCGTATTGTGATCGAAGCAAAGATAGCGATTCTGCTCGGTAATAGCAACACAAGAGGTAAAAAAACAGGCAGCAACCGGGAAGTTGCTGCCTGCATATAGGTTTTTGAAGAGGATTAGAATTGCGGATGCATGCCAAGGTTGTACATGATGAAGGCGTACGTGTCGGCTTGCTCTTCCAGGATCTTCGCCAACGGTTTGCCCGATCCGTGTCCGGCCTTGGTGTCGATGCGGATCAGCGTGGGGTTGGGACCGTCGTTGCAGGCTTGCAGTGTGGCGGCAAACTTGAACGAGTGGGCCGGAACCACACGGTCGTCATGATCGGCTGTGGTGACGAGCGTAGCGGGGTACTTCGTGCCCGGCTTCAGGTTGTGCAGTGGTGAGTAGCCTTTGAGGTACTGGAACATCTCTGCATTGTCCTCGCTGGTGCCGTAGTCGCTGGCCCAGTTCCAACCAATGGTGAACTTGTGGTAACGCAGCATATCCATGACACCCACCTGCGGAATGGCTACACGGAACAGTTCGGGACGCTGCGTCATGCAGGCACCCACGAGCAGTCCGCCGTTCGATCCGCCTACGATGGCTATCTTTTCCGGATTGGTGTACTTATTATTAATAAGGTATTCGGCCGAGGCGATGAAATCGTCGAACACGTTTTGCTTCTGCATCTTCGTGCCGGCTACGTGCCACTCTTCGCCGTACTCGCCACCTCCGCGGAGGTTCACCTGTACGTAGATACCGCCATTTTCCAGGAAGGGAATGCGGGCGGTAGAGAAGCCCGGATTGAGGCTGATGTTGAAGCCACCGTAACCATAGAGGAATACGGGGTTCTTGCCGTTCTTCTTCAGGCCTTTCTTATATGTAAGGAACATCGGAACCTGCGTGCCGTCCTTGCTGGCGAAGAAGATCTGCTCGGTCTCGAAGTCGGCCGGAGTGAAGTCCACCGTCGGTGCGCGGAACAGTTCGTACGTGTTGCTGTCCATATCGTACTTGAAGGTCGAAGTGGGGAAGGTGAACGAGGTGAAGCCGAAGAAGCATTCCTTGTCGTCCTTGTCGCCGCTGAAACCTACCGAGCCGAGCGTGGGCAAGGCGATTTCCTGTATCTGCTTGCCATCGAGTCCGTACACATAGGCGTGGTTCGAGGCATCTTTGTCATACGTCAGGAACAGCTTGCCGCCGATAATCTGCGAGCCGGAGAGTACTGATTCCGATTCGGGTACCAGTTCTTTCCAGTTGGCCAGTTCGGGCTTGTTGAGATCGGCCACCATGATGCGTCCCTTGGGGGCCTGGTAATTGGTCTGGATGAAGATCTGATCGCCTATCACTTCGATGGGGTTGTATTCGTAGTCCATGTCTGTGGTGAGTTGCACGAAGGTGCCGGCAGGCTTGGTGAGGTTCTGGATGAAGAGGTTATTGCCCCGTCCGGCGCCCGATTCGAAGAGGAAGAGTACCCGTTCGTCCTCGCTCACACCAGCACTGTAGAAGCGTTTCGGCTCGGCCGGGTTCTGGTATGCCAGCTTGTCGGTGCTCTGCGGGGTGCCCAGCTTATGGTAATAGATCTTGTGATTCTCGTTTACGTTGGAGAATTCCTTGCCCTTCGTCGGAGCATCGTAGGCACTGTAATAGAAACCGTCGCCCTTCCAGTCGGCACCGGAGAACTTGGCCCAAAGCAGATGATCGTCCAGGAGCTGACCGGTAGCCAGGTCCATCACGAAGATCTCCCGCCAGTCCGAACCGCTGCGCGAGATGGTGTAAGCGGCGTATTTGCCATCGTTGGAGTACGAGAGCCCGGTGAGTGCCACCGTACCGTCGTCCGACAGCTTATTGGGGTCGAGGAACACGCGGGGAGTGCCCGTGAGCGAATCCTGCACGTAGTACACGCTCTGGTTCTGCAGACCGTCATTCTTGCTGAAATAATACTTGCCATGCTTCTTGAAGGGAGTACCGATCTTTTCGTAATCGGCCAACTTCGTCATCCGTTCCAGCAACGGGGTGCGGAAGGGTATGTGCGACAGATAGTCGTTGGTGACTTTGTTTTCCGCTGCTACCCAAGCGGCAGTGGCGGCACTGGTATCGTTCTCCAGCCAGCGATAAGGGTCGGCTACTTGCGTACCGAAGTACACATCGGTGGTGTCCACCCGTGCTGCCTCAGGATACGTCAGCTTGGGCTGTTTGGGTGTACAGGCTACTACCATGATTCCACTCAATAATAAAGTTACTTTCTTCATGCTTTTCAGGATTGATTCGTTTGAAGCACAAATATAGTAGTTTTGGTTTGATTTAGTTGACATTTTGATAGATTTTTTAGGTAGGCTACAAGCTTTTCAGCTGTCTTACTTCTCGGGACCTGTGGGGAGCAAGGGCGAAAAATAGAGCGGTACGTTGGTCATCCATTCCTGTTCCCGGTAATCGGACATGGAATAGCGGATGCCGTGAAGCCCCGGATTCTTCTCGATAAACACCCGCAAGCTTTTGGATTGCAGGTTCTCTTCCGCCTTGACTTCCACGGGTATGATGCGGTCGGTGTATTGCAACAGAAAGTCGAGTTCGCCTCTCGAATTATTGGCCGACCAATAGTGGATGGCTAAGTCTTTGACCGATTTCAGTTGCTGCATGACGTACTGTTCGGTGATAGCCCCTTTGAATTCGGCAAACAAAGCGTCTCCTTCCAGCAACACCCTGGTGGGCAGGTTGCCCATGGCGCATAGCAAACCCACATCGAGCATGAAGAGCTTGAATGCCGAGAAATCCTCGTAGGCCGAGAGGGGCAATTCGCCTTTCTTGGTCCGGTTTACCTTATATATTAAGCCTGCGTCGAGCAGCCATTCGATGGCCAACTCGAAGTCCCGTGCACGGGATCCTTCCTTCAGCAGGGCATAAATGAATTTCTTGTTTTCCTTCGCCAGCTGTGACTGGATGGAACGCCATACCATGCGTATGCGAGGTACCTCGCTCACGGGAGCATGCTTGGAGAAATCGCGATCGTAGGCATCCAGAATACTTTGCTGCAACCGCCGGACTGTAGGGAAGTCTTTCTCTGCGGCAAACGAAACTACCACCTCAGGCATCCCTCCTACATAATAATACTGCCGGAGAAATTCAATCAGTTTCGGTCGGAAAACGGAAAGCAGAGACCAGTCTCTCTGGACAAGCAAGTCGACATAAGCCGACTGCCCCATGGCATCCAGAAACTCATGAAATGAAAGCGGATACAGATCGATGAACTCCACTTTACCTACCGGGAACGACTGGCTCTTGTTCATGGATATTCCCAACAACGATCCGGCGGCTATCACATCGTACTGAGGGGCTTTCTCCTGAAAGTACTTCAGGGCCGTCAGTCCGCGGGGAGCTTCCTGTATCTCATCGAAGACGATCAGGGTGTCCGTGTCGATGGGCATTCCGGTCAGCAGTTTGAGGGAAGTCAGGATTCTGTCTATGTCGAAATCGTGCAGAAACAGCTCACGCACCAACTCGTTGTCCTCGAAGTTGATGTAGACATGTTGTTGGTAAGCTTTCCGGGCGAATTCCTTCATCAGCCAGGTTTTTCCTACCTGACGGGCTCCACGGACAATCAAAGGTTTGTGCCCTTTTCTGCTTTTCCATTCGTGTAGTTGCTTGATGGCTTCTCTTTTCATTTTGTATCAGCTACTTATAGAAAGCAAATGTAAGAAGAAAGAAAGATAAAAACAAAAACTCGTGCAGAAAAGTGTGTGTTTTGGCAAAAAGTCGTCCTTAAAAGTGTGGCGGAGTTACAAAAAGTCGTCCTTAAAAGTGTAGTTTCATTCTTTTTCCGTATGTTTGCCTGCGCATTACACACCGTCTCATCAGATTTACACGGTGTGAAATGCCTCATTGCAAGGCTTTTAATATGACACCTCTGTTATACAACGACTTCCCCACGTTCCTGCGCAGACACTTCCTGTACAAAGTGCAGAAGATATCGCTGAACGCAGGTTTTACCTGTCCCAACCGTGACGGCACGAAGGGACAAGGCGGCTGCACGTATTGCAACAACCAGACGTTCAATCCCGAGTACTGCCACACCGAGAAGCCCATCGCCGTGCAGCTCGAAGAAGGCAAACAGTTCTTCGCCCGCAAATACCCGGAGATGAAGTACCTGGCCTATTTCCAGGCGTATACCAATACGTACGCCGGGCTGGAAAGCCTGAAACAACGCTACGAAGAAGCCCTGGCTGCGGACGATGTAGTGGGATTGGTCATCGGTACCCGTCCGGACTGTATGTCCGATGAACTGCTTCGTTACCTCGAAGCATTGAACCGTCACACCTTCCTGTTGGTGGAATACGGCATCGAGAGCACCAACGACGATACGCTGAGGCGAATCAACCGGGGACATCTGTATCAAGATACCGTAGATGCTGTGGAGCGGACAGCTGCTGCCGGTATACTCACCGGAGGGCACGTCATCCTCGGCTTACCTGGGGAACAGCACGATGACATCGTATCGCAAGCAGGTACGCTTTCAAGGCTCCCATTGAGTACGCTGAAGCTGCACCAGTTGCAACTCATCCGGGGTACCCGCATGGCTCGTGAACAGGAACAACATCCGCAGGACTTCCATCTCTACACGGATGTGGACGAGTACATCGACCTGGTGATAGACTACGTGGAGCATCTCCGCCCGGATATGGTACTGGAACGCTTCGTCTCCCAATCGCCCAAAGAGCTCCTCATCGCACCCGACTGGGGCCTGAAGAACTACGAATTCACCGCCCGATTGCAAAAAAGAATGAAAGAAAGAGGTGCTTATCAAGGAAAGTTGTACGCCGTTTGAGAAAAAACAGCTACTTTTGCACCTACTCAAAAGAAAACCCTGATATAGAATGAAAAAGAAATCTCTCATCAAAGGCAATGTCCACTACGTAGGGGTGAACGACCGCAACAAACACCTCTTCGAAGGCATGTGGCCGCTTCCCAACGGCGTTTCATATAACTCTTACCTGATAGACGACGAATTCGTGACGCTGATCGATACGGTAGATGTGTGTTACTTCGAGATCTACCTGCGCAAGATTCGCCAGATCATCGGCGATCGTCCCATCAACTACCTCATCATCAACCATATGGAGCCCGATCACTCCGGCTCTATCCGACTCGTCAAACAGCATTATCCGGATATCGTCATCGTGGGCAACAAGCAGACGTTCGGCATGGTGGAAGGTTTCTACGGTGTCACCGGCGAGCAATACCTGGTGAACGACGGCGACTTCCTGGCCATCGGGCGGCACAAACTCCGCTTCTACCTCACACCGATGGTGCATTGGCCCGAAACGATGATGACGTACGACGAGACCGACGGCATCCTCTTCTCCGGCGACGGATTCGGCTGCTTCGGCACGCTCGATGGTGGCTTCCTCGACTCGCGCATCCGTACGGATCGCTTCTGGGACGAGATGGTGCGCTACTACTCCAACATCGTGGGCAAGTACGGCGGTCCGGTGCAGAAAGCCTTGCAGAAGTTGGCCCCGCTGTCCGTCAGCGCCATCTGCTCCACCCACGGACCGGTATGGACAGAGAACATCCCGCAGGTGATAAGCATTTATGATAAACTGAGCCGGTATGAGGCCGAAGAGGGCGTAGTGATACTCTACGGCAGCATGTACGGCAACACCGAACAAATGGCCGAAACCATCGCCTCCGAACTGTCCTACCAAGGCATACGGAACATCGTGATGCACAACGTCACCAAGAGCAATGCCTCGTACATGCTGATGGACGTGTTCAAGTACCGCGGACTCATCGTAGGCTCGCCTACGTACAGCAACCAGCTCTTCCCCGAGGTGGATGCCATGCTGTCTAAGATCCTGACGCGCGACATGAAGGGCCGCTACCTGGGCTACTTCGGCTCGTTCACCTGGGCAGGTGCCGCCGTGAAACGTCTGGCCGAGTTTGCCGAGAAAAGCAAGTTCGAACTCGTGGGCGACCCGGTAGAGATGAAGCAAGCCATGCGCGATATCACGTATGACCAATGCGCTCACCTGGCCCGTGCCATGGCCGAGCGACTGAAGAAAGATCGTTGAGACACATAGAGAAGTAAATCCCCCAATTTATTAACACTATAAATACAAAACAACCATGAGATTAATTATCCAACCGGACTACCAGATGGTATCGCAATGGGCAGCACATTACGTAGCAGCCCGGATCAAAGCGGCCTGTCCTACTCCCGAGAAACCGTTCGTACTGGGTTGCCCCACAGGCTCGTCGCCCCTGGGCATGTACAAAGGGCTGATCGACCTGAACAAGCGAGGCATCGTATCGTTCCAGAACGTGGTGACGTTCAACATGGACGAGTACGTCGGTCTGCCCCAGGCACACCCCGAAAGCTACTATTCGTTCATGTGGAACAACTTCTTCAACCACATCGACATCAAGCCCGAGAATACGAACCTGCTCAATGGTAATGCGCCCGACCTGGAAGCCGAATGCACCCGTTACGAAGCCAAGATCCAGTCCTACGGCGGTATCGACCTGTTCATGGGTGGTATCGGTCCCGATGGACACATCGCGTTCAATGAACCGGGATCGTCTCTGTCTTCGCGTACGCGCATAAAGACGCTCACCACGGATACCATCATTGCCAACTCTCGTTTCTTTGATAACGATATCAACAAGGTTCCGAAGACAGCTCTCACGGTAGGCGTAGGCACGGTGCTTTCTGCCAAAGAGGTGATGATCATCGTCAATGGGCACAACAAGGCCCGTGCGCTGTATCACGCCGTAGAAGGCGGAATCAGTCAGATGTGGACCATCAGTGCGTTGCAATTACATGAGAAAGGCATCATCGTGTGCGACGATGCTGCAACCGATGAGCTGAAGATAGGAACGTACCGCTACTTCAAGGACATCGAAGCAGATCACATCGATCCAGCTTCGCTGCTGAAGTAAGACGCGTATATATAATAAGGTATAATGGCAATCAGGCTCCCGGGTTTGGTTGCCATTGCTGTTTAGCGGCCCAACGGCTTCTCCCGCACCGAAGAAGCGTAGATGCCGAACAGGCAGAGGATGAAACAGATGATAAACGTGATGCGCATACTGCTCACCAGTTCGGCATGTACCTCGGAAGAAAGTTCCACATGACCGATCATCAGTGACATCGCCATGATGGCAATACCCATGCTGAACGACTGTCCGGTGAGTCGCATCGTGCCCAATGTAGCCGAAGCCAGGCCGTAATCCTTCTTGTCCACCGAGCTCATCACAATGTTCGTGTTGGGCGAGGAGAAGATGCCGAAACCGAAGCCCAGCAATACCTGCATGAAGCCGATGAAGTACAGGCTGGTGGATTCGCTGATGAAACAAAGCCCTACCAATCCCACGGCAATGATCGACATGCCGGAGGTGGCCAGGAACGTAGCCGACATCCGGTCGGACAACCGTCCGGAACGAAGCGACACCACTGCCTGTACCACTGATTGTATGATCAGTATCAGCCCTGCATCCCGGGGTGACAGTCCCCGTACGTACTGCAAATACAGACTGAGCATGAAGGATATCGCCATCGTAGCCGAGTAGTTGATCAACGCGGCCAGGGACGAGAGTTTGAACACCCGGTTCTCCAGGAACAGCCGGATGTTGAACACCGGGAACGTCTGCCGTTTCTCGTACACGGAGAAGAGGTAGAGCACGATGATTCCTGCCGCCATCAGCACAAAACCCGCCGTATGCGGAAGTAATGAGAACGAGTAGATCAACGCCGACAATCCCGCTGCAAAGAGCAACGAACCCACCACATCGAACTTGCTATGGGAACTCTCCCGCCAGTCTTCCTTGATGAACAGGCAACCGCCTACGGCCACCGTCAAGCTCATAAAGGCCGATACAAAGAAGATGCTGTGCCAGCCCAGGTATTGCGTGAGAAGTCCCCCGAGGAACGGTCCGGCAGCCAGCGAGAAGTACACCGTGGCCGTCATGATGCCCAGTGCGAAGCCCCGCTTCTCCGCCGGTACGGAGGAGGTGAGAATAGCTGTGCTCGTACCGAACATCATCGCACTACCCAGCCCTGCCAGGAAGCGATAAGTAATGAGACTCACCCCGGTTGTTGCCAGCCCGCTGAGCACGGAGAAGAGCGTCAGGATCAGCACACCTGCTACGAACACTTTCCGTCGGCCTACCATGTCGGCCATGCGGGCGCAGGGTATTTGCAGGATGGCGGTGGAGAGCATGTATGAGGTAGGGATCCACCCGGACATTACAGCACTGAGTCCCAGATCGTGATTGATGTAGGGCAATGCCAGGTTGAGTGCCGATCCCATGAAGGGTACCAGCGACGATGCCAGGCAGACGACAAAGAGTAGGGAACGGTATCCGGAGGGTGATTGCTTCATAAATTCTTGATGTTCTAGTTCACATTTTAGTTCACCACAGAGTGACACAGAGTTCCACAGAGTTTTATTGATAAAAACATGAAAACTCTGTGGAACTCTGTGTCACTCTGTGGTGAATAATCATTTATCCTTCTTCCAGCCAGCCTTTGCCTTGCCGGATGATTTCCGGTTCACCGTCCGTACAATTCACTACGGTAGAGAGTTCCACCCCACCGATGCCGCAGTCTATCACCATATCTACCAACTCACCGAACTTCTCGTCGATAAGTTCCGGATCGGTCATGTACTCCACATCCTCGTCCTCTTCGTGGGGGAGGGTAGTGGTCATGATGGGTGCATTGAGCAGGCGGGCAATTTCGCGTATCACGTCATTGTCCGGCATACGGATACCCACCTCCTTGCGGTTGCGGAATATCTTGGGCAGACGGTTGCTGCCCGCCAGGATGAAGGTGAATGGGCCCGGCAGATTGCGCTTCATCAGCTTGAAGATGTGGTTTTCTACCTTGGCATACTCACTGATGGTACTCAGGTCGTAGCAGATGATGGAGAGGTTGTTCTTCCGCGGATCGATATTCTTGATGCGGCAGATACGTTCGATGGCACGCTCCTTCAAACCGTGGCAACCGATGGCATACGTCGTGTCGGTGGGGTAGATGATGAGTCCCCCGTCGTTCAGAATATCTACTACTTGTTGCAGATCTTCCGGGCTATTGTTCTTGTCGTACAGTTTAAGGAGCATGATGCTATGTTTTTTTATTGGCCTACGCCGAACGTTTCTACTCACCACAGAGTCACACAGAGTTCCAGAGAGTTTTTATTCTCTGTATCTGATAAAACTCTGTGGAACTCTGTGTGACTCTGTGGTGAATAGAACCACTTATTTTATTTTCTTCTTCAAGAAGTCCAACGCCTTCTCAGTAGCCTTCTCCGTAACCTTCTTGGTCAGCGAATCCTTGTTGGCTGTAGTGGCAGAGTCCAGACCGAGCTTCTTGCCGATCTCGCTTACCGCCTGATCCTTCACGGCGTTTACCGCCTGGTTGGCCATGCTCTTCGTATCGAGGCTTACCTTGGGCGAAGTAAACGAACCGCCAATCTTCAAGTCCACCGTACTGAGCTGAGCCACGCTGCCTGCCGAAGCGGGAAGCTTCACCTTGCCCGAGTAGTCGATGGTCTGATCCAGCCCCGTAGTACCCGAGAGATTCATGCTGTAATCGCCGAGCTTGATGTCGAACGGTTTCGTGCCTACGCGACCGTCCTTGATGGTGAAGTCAATAGCCATGTCTTTCACTTTCATGTCCTTCAGGTCAGGTTTGTTCAGAGCCGTGGCAATCTGGTCTATCACCTTCACGCCGCTCAGGCTGAGGTCTTTGGTGGATAGCGATCCTGCCCCCTGCATGGTTTCCAGTACCGGACTCATGGTGGCGTCCAGATCCGTTTGCACGGTCATGTTACCCGAGTAGTTACCCTTCAGGCTTTCGAAGATGGGAGCCATCTTCTGTACCATATCCAGTTCCTTGTACGTCTGTGCGAAGTTGAGCTCCGTCATCTTGAAGCCCGCATTCATCGTAGGTTTGGTGGCATCGACTGTAGAGTAGGTACCATTCATCACCACCGTACCGCCCATGGTGTTCATGGAGAGGTTCTTCATGTCCACCTTGCGGTCCTTCACGAGAAGCTGACCAGCCATGTTGTTGAATACCATCTTGTCGAACAGAACCTCCTTCATACTGGCAGTCATGTTGAAGTCGATGTTCTCCGGAACCTCGATAATCCCCATGGCTGCGTCGTTGGTGGCAGTGCTGTCCACGTCGGCCCCGTTCATGAAGTCGTTCAGGTTGAAGTGGTTAGAGCGGAGGTTGAGTGTACCTTTCAGCGTGGTGCCCTTCATGGCATAACCCATGTAGTTCTCGAACTTGCTGTCGGCAGTGATGTCGTTCTTGCCGATGTTCACGGTCGTTTCGCTCAACTGGAGGAACTTCGGGGTGAAGGTGAGCGTAGACTTCTTGATATCCACATCCGGCATGTCCTTCATCTTCAGTTTCATATCGGTCAGGCCCACGGTACCTGCTGCCTGCACCTTGTCATACTGTTCGTTGTCGATGTACGACATCCGTCCGGCCACATTCATATTGGCGTTGACGGTGCCGTTCAGCTCCATGTCTTCCAGCGGATATACCTGCTTGATCATGCCCAGGTTCAGCACCCCTTTGGCTTCGGCTTTGAAATCCGGGTCGCTCATGGGTGTCTTCACTTCGGCTGTGAGGCTGAAGGGATTGCCGGCCAGGCGGAAGTTGAACGGGTTGACGATGACTTCCGTGAGGTCGAGGCTTCCGCCCGGATTCTTCACGTCGGCTGTGATGTTGATCTGATCCACACCAGCCGGGAGCGACGGGTATTGGAACATGGCATTCTTCACGTTCAGAGCCAGGTCGAACTGCGGAACGATGCTGTCGCCCACCATTTTACCCTTGGCAAAGGCGTTCAGTGTGGCCGTACCGTCCGTCTTCAGTCCGTCGAATCCGGTGGCGTAGATGGCCGGGACGAGCGAGAGGATTTCCTTGAAGCCCACCTCGTTGGTGTTCAGTTTCAGGTCCATGTCGATGGCGGGATCCACGAGGGCTACCCATCCGTCGATGCTCGCCTTGATGGCGTTGAGACGGAACTCATTGTCTTTCAGCGTGTACTTGTTGTTCACTAGGTCGGCATCCACGTTCATGTCTGCAGCGATGTTGGCGTTGGAGAGGAAGGGTATTCCACCCATCTTGTAGGTCAGTGCTTCGGTCTCAGCGTTGAGCTTCAGCGTGGTGCGTTCGCTGCCCAGGTCGCCCGAGCAGGTAGCGTTGAGGCCCCGTATATCGGCATACATATTGCCCAGACGATCGTCGTAGATCACGTTCAGGTTCTTTACCGATAGCTGTTGCAGCTTCACGCGGAAGGCGGTGGCAGTGGTGTCTGCCGGCTCTTCGGTAGCGGTGCTGTCCACCTTCATCACGTCCCAGTTCACCTTCCCGTCGGGCAGGACGATGGCGTGTACGTCGGTATTGGCAATTACAATTTTGGAGATGTCATATCCGCTATCGCCAAAGAGCGAGAAGAGGTTGACGGCGGCTGTTACTTCGCCGGCCCGTACGAGTGTATCGTTTTCGAATTCGCCTACGCCCTTGAGCCAGAAGTCGTGCAGACTGACGGATGCTTTGGGGAAATGGCGGAACAGACTGATGTCAAGGCTTCGGAAGTCGAACTGAGCGTTGAGCATCTTGTTGCCCTCTGCTTTCACTATTTTCTCTAACTTTCCCTGGAAGGCGAAAGGTAGGATGAACATCAGCAGCAGGATGACTGCCACTGCGATTCCTGCAATTTTCAATGCTTTTTTCATACTTTCCTAATATAATATAGTTGTGAGGTACAAATTTACTAAAAAAATGCGTACATGGTTTCTTTATAAAGATTATTTAAAATTAGGTATGGTTTTTAGACAAATGTCGGTAGGATATCCTCCATTCGATTATCTTTGTAGTGTATAATCCTAAATTGATGAGTTATGAGCTTTGGAGGACATGTGTTAGATATGATCATGCGGCAGAAGCTGAACCGTGAGCAGCTCCACCGTCGGCGAGACCGGGGCAAGGACTATCGCGGAAAGAATGCCAGTTGGCATACCGGACAGATGGATCCGTCGGTCACCGCCGAAGAGTTAACACGTATTGACAAGCAGATTAAACAGCGGGAAACGGAGCAGCGACAGCGGTTCCTCAGCTTGCAACTGATTGTGATGCTGGTGATTCTGGTTGCTGTGATCATCCTGGGCTGTGTGGCCGTATACGTATGGAAAATATGAAAATGAAAGCAGTATTCAACTGGAGCGGAGGGAAAGACTCCGCCTTGGCTTTGCAGAAGATCTTGCAGGACCCACAGTACGAGGTCGTTTCGCTGCTGACAACGGTCAACAGCGGCAATCAGCGTTCCAGTATGCACGCCATTCCTGTGTCGCTGCTCCGAATGCAAGCCGAGAGCCTGGGCATTCCCCTGTACATCATTGAGCTGGCTCCCGACGGGACGATGGAGGGCTATGCGTCTGCCATGCGGGGAGCGGTGGAGCATTTCAAAGCGATGGGTGTAACGCACTTCATCTTCGGCGATATCTTCCTGCATGATGTCCGTACGTATCGGGAGAAGCAGCTTCAGCCCTACGGCATCGAAGTGGTAGAGCCACTCTGGAACCTGACTTCCGAAGAGGTGATGGACGATTTCCTGGCCTCAGGCTTACAGACCATCATCGTCACCACCATGGCCGATGTCCTGGACGAACGCTTCATCGGCCGGCTTATCGACCGGGAACTACTGGCTGAATTGCCCGCAGGAATGGACGTCTGCGGCGAGAATGGAGAGTACCATACCTTCTGCTACGACGGCCCGATGTTCCGCTTCCCTGTTCCGTACACGTTGGGTGATTCGTTGCACATCACCCATCCGGTGAAGCTGGACGATTGGACCACGAAGGAGTATGCCTATTGGTACGGAAATCTGATAGATTAACGCTTAACTAAATATAGAATGAATACAGTAACGAAAGAACAATACGAGATAGCGTTGGCAAGAATAGAAGAACTCTTGCTTTTGGTGAGCGATGCTGCTCCTGTCGATGATGCGAATACGGTGAAACTCTCTGCCGCGTCCGAAATAGTGATAGCTTATGAGAAAGAACATTTCCCAATAGAAGCTGTCTGACATCTTTTAATAAAGCAAATCTTACCCTTTCTTCTTTTTCTTCTTCAGCTCCTCCGCAATGCGCCATTGCAGGGCAGCTTCGTCTTCCTTCCCGGCTTGCATCAACGCATCGCCAAAGAGTTCGTGCGCACCGGCATGATCCGGTTTCAGTGTGGTAGCCTTGTCGATGTCCGCCAAAGCACCTTCCAGATTGTGCGTCTTCAGCCGGAGCTTGCCACGGTTGTACACCGCCTTGAACTCCGTGGGACGCAAGCGGACGGCTGTGTTGAAGCAGTTCTCCGCTTCGAAGAGGTCGTCTATATTAAATAAGGTGATGCCCTTCCGTACCCACGCATCCACGTACTCCGGGTGAAGCTCCAACGCCTTGTTGTAATTGGCCAGGGCAGCACGCTCGTCGTGTGCTTGGGTGATGCACTCGTTGCCCATCAGGAGATACTCCCGGGCGTACTTCTTGAGACGTTCCTGTTGGGTGCGCATCTCTTCTTTTAGTGCCTTGTTCTGCTCGCGTAGCTTGTTTACCGTGCTCAGCTTCCGGCGGATGAAACGGCGGGCAATAGGCTTCTCGATGTCATACCGCGAATGAATAGCCAGGAAGAACTGTTCCAGGCATTCCTCCATGTCGCCCTTGTCGAAGGCACGGATGGCGGCCACATACTGCATATCCGCTTGTGCCTGCTTCAACGCCTTGTCGATGGCCATGCGGTTGTTGAACCGTTGTGAGAAGGTGACGATCTCCTGGCGCACAAACACGTCCGAACGGTTGATAGGTTTCTTCAGCTGAATACCTTCCAGCGATGTGCAACGGCTCAGTGCCACGTACGCCTGTCCCCCGGCAAAGACCCCTCCGCTGAAGTCCACCACCACCCGGCTGAACGTCAGCCCCTGGCTCTTGTGTACCGTGATGGCCCAAGCCAGGCGAATGGGATATTGCGTGAACGTGCCCAGCACTTCCTCCTCGATCTCCTTCTTCTCCTCGTTGTAGCGGTAGCGGATGTTTCGCCAACTGTCCAGCTTCACGTCGCACTCCTTGCCCGTGTCCGTTACCACGTAGATGGTTCCCTCCTCGTCTATGCCGCTCACGGTGCCGATGGTGCCGTTCACCCACCGGCGGTCGTAGTCGTTCTTGATGAAGATGATTTGTGCGCCCACCTTCAGCACCAGCTCTTTCGAGGTGGGCAGACTGCTTTCGGGGAAGTCGCCCTCGATGATGCCGTCGAAGGTAGTCGGATCGCCCGGAAGTTCGGCGAGCTTCTTGTCATTGATGTAGTCCACGTTGTCCCGGCGGGTAGCCAGGGTGATGTACATATCCTTCTCCGAGTCCTCGATGGACGTGCCGTAGCGCGTGTTGAGCAACTGCAAGTCGGCCGACGAAGCGGTGTTGTTACGGATGTTGTCCAGTACGCGGATGAATACCGAGTCCGTCTGCCGGTACACTTTTTGCAACTCGATGGATACCAGGTCGATCTCCTGGAACACCCGGGCCGAGAAGAAGTACGGGGTGGGGTAGAAGCGGTTCAGAATCTCGCGCTCATCGTTCTTTACGACCGGTTCCAGCTGGAATACATCACCTACCAACAGTATCTGCTTGCCGCCGAACGGTTCACGGAGGTTGCGCGAGTACACCCGCAGGATGCGGTCTACGGCGTCGATGATGTCGGCCCGTACCATCGATATCTCGTCGATGATGACCAGCTCTATCTGTTCCAGCAACTTGCGGTGCGGCTTGGTGTACTTGAAGAACTCGTGGATGCGGTTGCGTTGCAGGCTCAGGTTCGGATCGTCCGGTGGTAGCGGGTGGAAGGGTAGCTTGAAGAAGCTGTGCATGGTGCTTCCTCCGGCGTTGATGGCGGCGATACCTGTCGGGGCGAGCACCACGTGTTTCTTCTTGGTGTGCTCGCATACGTAGCGCAGGAAGGTGGACTTACCTGTGCCGGCTTTCCCGGTGAGGAACACCGATTGCCGGGTGTACTGAATGAGGTTCAGTGCATCCTGGAATTCCTTGTTGTTGGTATCGACGTTTGTTGACATTTATAGTATTCCGTAGTGAATCATCGCATTCCGGATGCCATCCTCGTCCACCGAAGTGGTGACATAGTCGGCAGCCTGCTTCACCTTGTCCTCGGCATTGCCCATGGCTACGCCGACGGCAGCAGCCCGAAGCATGGTCAGATCATTCCCCCCGTCGCCGAAAGCCATTGTCTCGTCTGGGGCGATGCCGAAGTGGCGAATCATCTCCTCGATGCCTTTGCTCTTGGTGTTCCCTTTGGCGGTGATGTCCGTGAAGGCGTGATACCACCGTCCCGACTCGCAACCGGGCATGCGTGCCATGAGCTCCGCTTCCTTCTCGGCATTGATAAACGGCGTCATCTGGTAGATGGGCTGGGCAGTGGCCTCCCCGATGCTCTTTTCCGGCAGATTCTCCACGCGCAGGAAGCGACGGAAGATCTCGTCCACCTGCTCGTCGTCCTGGCAAACGGCTACCGTGTGCTCGGCTACAAAGATGCAGGGGAAGCCTTCTGTGCGACAGGCCTGGGCCATGATCTGCACTTCTTCCCCGGGGATGGCACTCTTGTATATTACTTCGTCGCCCACGGTGCAGTAGCCCCCGTTCATGGTGACGTACCCGTCTATCAGTCCGCGGTCGGTCAGTGCGCCCAGGTTGTTGATGATGGCTTTGGGACGTCCGGTGGCGATAAATATCTTGATTCCTTTCGACCGGGCGGCAGCGATGGCTTCGATGGCGGATGCCGGGATGGCGTGTGTCTCGAAGCTGACCAACGTGCCGTCGATGTCGAAAAACATTGCTTTGATCATTCTCTGTGTGGTCTTTGTTTTAATGAGCGCAAAAGTACGAAAAAGAATCTGTACATTTGCCTTTCAAAATACTAAAAACAAGAATGATATGAAATACGATTTTGACGAGGTGGTAGACCGCCGTGGTACCAACAGTGTGAAGTGGGACGG
The DNA here is from genome assembly GCA_031555765.1 of Bacteroides sp. Taxonomy (GTDB): domain Bacteria; phylum Bacteroidota; class Bacteroidia; order Bacteroidales; family Bacteroidaceae; genus Bacteroides. The sequence goes on from JAVBUC010000048.1 coordinate 30,722, forward strand.
TATGAGTAAACTCTGGGGACGGGACGACCTGACTCCGCTGTGGGTGGCCGATATGGATTTCCGTACGCCGCCTTTCATCATGAACGCCTTGCGTAAGCGGCTGGAGCATGAGGTGCTGGGCTATACCTTTGCCTGTCCCGAGTGGAGCGAGTCCATCATGAACTGGGTACAGGCGCGCTACGGGTGGACCATCAGGCGGGAGATGCTCTCATTTACCCCCGGCATCGTGCGCGGTCTGGCGTTTGCCTTGCAGTGCTTCACGGAGCCCGGGGACCGGGTGATGGTGATGTCGCCCGTGTACCATCCGTTCTTCCTGATAAGCCGTCATCTGGAGCGGGAGGTGGTGTATCATTCGCTTGTGCTGGCCGATGATCAGATCTCTATCGACTTCGACCGCTTCCGGGCCGATGTGTCCGGGTGCCGGGTGCTGATCCTGAGCAATCCGCACAACCCTGCCGGACGGGTATGGACGCCGGACGAGCTGCGCCGCATCGCCCGGATTTGTCACGAGAGTGGCGTGCTGGTCTTTGCCGACGAGATTCATGCCGACCTCACTCTGCCGCCGTACCGACATACCACGTTTGCGATGGTATCCGAAGAAGCACGGCTCAACTCGGTGGTGTTCATGGCTCCCAGCAAGGCGTTCAACATGCCGGGCGTGGCCAGTTCGTACTGCATTATCGAGAGTCCTGAGATACGGGCCCGATGGCGTAAGTTCATGGATGCAGGCGAGTTTGGCGAGGGACACATGTTTGCCTACCTTAGCGTGGCGGCGGCGTACAGCAACGGCACGGAATGGCTGGATCAGGTGGTGGCGTATATCCAGGGCAATATCGACTTCACGGGGGAGTTCTTGCAGGAGCATGTTCCGGGTATCCGGATGATTCGTCCGCAGGCGTCGTACCTGGTTTGGCTGGATTGCCGGGGGTTGGGATTGTCGCACGCGGAGCTGGTGAAGCTGTTTGTGGACGGTGCGCACCTGGCGTTGAATGAGGGGATGACGTTTGGCCGGGAGGGCGAAAGGTTCATGCGGCTTAATGTAGCTTGTGCGAGGAGTGTGTTGAAACAGGCGTTGGAGCAGTTGCGCGGTGCTTTATTTTCTCTTTTGCCTTGACGCAAAAGAGAAAGTAACTTTTAATGACTAAGTATTCTCACGAACACCTTAATCGCATAATAAACTATTCAATCAGTAGGTCTTAATAGCGGCCTACAAATTTTGGAAAAGTAGTGCATCCCAGCACTTCAGTAAAATCAGTACAAAGATATAGGGTAGTTTGATGCCTTTTTTATATTGCGTAGTTAATCAACTGTGTTAGTGCGCTCAACTCTTTAATTATTAGGCAACTACGACATGGCATATTGTATTGCATACAACCTGGCATGTCACCCCGCTCATAATCCTCCTCCGGTACATGGATTTCAATCTGGAAACCGCCTACGGGCAACACAGACGATATGACCTCATTCTTAACGAACGATTCGATTCCCTCGTTGCTCAGTGCAGCTTGCAGAATATTGGCTTGGTAATTGTTCTCCGTAATAGCTAAAAGTGTAGTCTTCATAAGGCATTATTGTGTTGGTTTTTCCAAAGAGACGAAAGAACATGAAGAAAACCTTATTCTCCGGCAGGAAAAATGCTCCTGTCGGTGCTTTTCTATGCGCCCCTGTTCATAACTTATTCTTCATTTGCTTTGTAGGTAAGCGTTTCGGTTGGGCATTATACATGGGAATTTGTTTTAGCCCTTCACATCCTCCGCTCCTTCTGAAACCATTTGTTCATCGGGGTTAAGTGTGCATACTCCCTCCTTCATCCGCTCTTCACTGCCTTCACATTTCTTGTGTCCGGAAGAAACCGGCAACACGCCCCGGAGCAACCGTGTGCAGGTCTGTTTCACTCCTGGAAACTCTCTGTTGCCTGCCTTGAAACAGAGAGTTTCCAGGAGTGAAACAAGCCAACAGCAGGAGGCAATTGGGGTAACATCGGGAGGTTACTGAGGTAATATCGGGAAGCAATCGGGGCAACATCGGGAAGCAACAAGGGCAACAGCAGGAAGCTACTGAGTCAGTAGCAGGTATCTTCAGGACGCTACAATGTGAAGTTTGTGGAATAGCAGTGAACCCCTCCCTATTCACACTTAACCCCGATGAACAAATGGTTTCAGAAGGAGCGGAGGATGTGAAGGGCTAAAACAAATTCCCATGTATAATGCCCAACCGACACGCTAAAAACACGCTTTTGTAGCTGATCCGAAAAATCCTTAAAGTGCTGATCGCAGTTGCCACAGCTGCACTTGGAGCCTTGGGTCTCCATGCGATGAACTAACCGCTGCTGCGGCGTCCATGCAAAAAGAATGACCGGACTGTACTCATGCGAGTGGTCCGGTCATATTCGTTGCTCGAAAAGCGTTCTTTGACTTCTTGTTACTCTTTTAGCGGCTGCACCAACGACCAATGATTGTGCACGATCTTCCACGCTCCGGCAGCATCGGGCTGAAACACTTCCGTGCAATTCCACCGGAAGATATCCTCGCCGCAGTACGAGTGGAGGTTGTACGTCAGCACAGCCATATCGGCAGACACCTCCACGTGCGGGCGAAGCATTTCGTACCGGTCTACCCGGACGGTGCCCCGGAGCGACTCATACAGGGCACGTACCTGCCCGATGCCGTCCAGCCGCTTCTCTTGGAACGGGTCGAAGTACGTGATGTTCGGTGCATAGATGTCCAGATAACCCGATGGGTTGCCTTGGTTCCACTGTTCCAGGGCGGCTCTCTCGGCTGCGACGAGGGCAGCGGCAATGTGTTCTTTGTTCATAAGGATCGATGTTTGATGGTTTCGGTGGCAAAGATAAGGAGGAACTGCCGGTGAAGCGGCATACAAATACGAACAGAAATGTCACTTTTCAACGTTTTATACAGACAATATCCGTCCGTCTGGGTGAAAACTGTCCGCGAGTGCTTATCTTTACGCGTGCAATCAAATAGATAAGTGTATGATGGAAAGTGAAAAAGAGAAAGCCCGCTCGGGCGAGCTGTACGATGCCAATTACGACCCGGAGCTGATAGCCGAACGGGCTGCATGCAAAGAGGAGTGCTACCGGCTGAACCGCCTGGCACCGTCGGAAACGACGGAACGGGAGGAGATCGTCCGTCGGCTGCTGGGAGAGACGAAGGGCTCCTTCCTCATCGAGCAACCGTTCTACTGCGACTATGGGTACAACATCGCCATCGGCGAAAACTTCTATGCCAACGTGAACTGTGTGATGCTGGATGGTGCCCGGATCAGCTTCGGCGACAATGTGTTCATTGCCCCGAATTGCGGATTCTATACCGCCGGTCACCCGCTGGATGTGGCGAGGCGGAATCAGGGGTTGGAGTATGCCCGCCCCATCACGGTGGGGAATAATGTGTGGATCGGTGCGCAGGTCTGCGTGCTGCCGGGCGTTACCATCGGCGACAATACGGTAATCGGTGCAGGCAGCGTGGTGACAAAAGACATCCCCGCCAACGTGGTGGCTGCCGGAAATCCTTGCCGGGTGATCCGGGAGATTACGGAGGACGACCGGACGAGGCGTTAGCGCGTGCTGTGGCGGTATTGCAACGGCGTACTGCCTACGTGCTGGCAGAACATATAGACGAAGTAGGGGGTGGATTCGAAACCTAAATCTGTCGTGATCATGTCCACTGATATATGTGTGTAGGTGAGCAGCTTCTTCGCTTCCCGCAGGACCCGGTTCCGGATATAGGCCTTGGCAGGGGTTCCCAACTCCCGCTTGGACAGTTGGTTGAGATAATCCGGCGTGATGAACAGGCGGTCGGCATAATACTGCACGCTGTGGTGCTGGGCAAAGTGCGTATTTACCAGCTCGATAAAAAGAGGGACATAGCGGCTTTTGCGTTTTATGCGGATAGACATTAGGGCGTCTTCCTGGCTGTCCGGCGGAGTTTCGGGGCGGTGGCAGGATTCGTTCGCCTCCTTCACGTATTCGCGGTTCAGCAGCATCAGCATCTCGTAGAGCATGGCCCGGAGGATGTGTTTGTCCATCGGCAGGCAGTCGTTTATCTCGGCGATGAGGTACTGTATCAGCTGGTCGATGCGCGGCTGGACGGCGGCAGGACGGATGCAGGCGCAGGTGCGTTGCGGATGGAAGTAGGCCAGGCTGTGCAGGAACAGCGGGTCGTTGAAGAAGCTCAGCAGGAACTCTTCCTCGAAGATCAGGGCGTAGCCGTTCAGGATCTGGTCTTTGTCCCACGTGCGTACTTCGCCGGGCAGGGAGAAGATGACATCGCCCGGGGAAACGGTGTATCGCTTGTCGTCGACGGCAAAGAATCCCGTGCCTTCGGTGATGAAGGTGATGTCGTAGTAGGAGAGGGTATGGACGGGATGCTTCGTGACATACTTCTTGATGTCCTGCAATCGTACGACGTCGATCAGGAGTTCTTCTCCGTACTTGGTGAGGTGAAAGTCATAGCGGGGGATGGATTTCATAATTGTCGGTGTTAAAGTGAAGAGGTCTTATCTTGCGGATGATCTCATCTTCCGGATGAAATCGTCGATGAGCGGGAGGATGGCTTCGGCAGATGTCTCCTGGTAGCAAAGCGTTTCCACCGGGCACCAACCGGTCTTGTCCCGGTTCTCGATGTGCGGCACGAGCGTGATGTACTCCACCGGTATGGCAGCTGCTTGCAGTAACTCCAATGCCGGCTGACTGATCAGGTCGGTGTAGATCCGGGCAATGCCTCCGAGGATCATCAGGGCAGCAGCTCCTTTGCCTACTACCTTGTCGGCCAGGAGGGCACCGCGCATGAAGTCGGGATCCTGGTACAGCAGGTCGTACAGATCGGCTACACCGCGACGGGTGAAAGTACGTACTTCCTCGCCCTGGCGGATGACGCAGGAATAGCCTCCTTCGTGTAGTTGTTGAATCAGTTGTTTCATAATAATAATGTTTTAGTTCACCACAGAGTTTCACAGAGTTCCACAGAGTTCCACAGAGTTTCACCGTTTTATTCACATAAGCCAGTGTGGCAGTGGGGTTCACCGGGAAAAGTCGCTGTAATTCTTGGCCCAGAGGGCCAATGTGTTCGTAGCCGTGGGCTTTAGCCCACGGGGCAAATGTACCCAAACATGCGCCACGTAGTGGTGCTGTATGTTATTACCAAGATTATCCGCGACAGCACCACTACGTGGCGCACAGCTGGGGAATGTGCCATTCCGTGGGCTAAAGCCCACGGCTACGAACACAATGCCCCTCTGGGGCAAGGGCTCACTCTTTACAAAGTTTCCTGTTTCAGTTGCTCTACAAACTTATCGATGCGTTGCAAATCCCGCGGAACATTGATCTTCTGCGGACAAAGCTCCACACACTTGTTACACCCTGTGCAGTGATCGGCCTGGCGAATCTTCGGCACAGCCCGGTCATAACTCACCAGGTATTTCCGTCGCGACTGATGGTAGTTGGGATCGCCCTGATCTTTCGGCACACTACCCTCGTTGACACACTTATTATAATGCAAGAGGATGGCCGGAATGTCGATGCCATACGGGCAAGGCATACAGTACTGGCAGTCGTTGCACGGTATGGTGGGGTACTTCAGGATTAGCTGAGCGGTCTCTTCGAGGAACTCCTTATCGTCGTCCGTAAGCGGAACGAGGGGGGAGTACGTGCGGATATTGTCCTGCAGATGCTCCATGTACGTCATCCCACTGAGCGAGGTAAGCACCCATTCCGGCTGACCGGCGAAACGGAACGCCCACGAAGCGGCACTGCCCTCCGGGTTGCGTTGTTTCAGACGAGCCAGTATATGGTCGGGCAGTTTCGACAGTCGTCCACCAAGCAACGGCTCCATGATCACTGACGGTATCTCGCGCTTGGTCAACTCATCGTACAGATACTCAGCATTCACATTCCGCCCTCCGGCATGTCGCCAGTCCACATAGTTGAGCTGAATCTGCACGAAGTCCCAATGGTACTCATCGTGCAGCGTGAGTGCATAATCGAACATCTCCACATCGCCGTGGAACGAGAAACCCAGGTGACGGATGCGCCGGGCCTGACGTTCCTTGAGCAGGAAGTCCATGATCCCATTGTCCACGAAGCGAGTCTGGAAGTTTGCCTTACCGCCTCCGCCTACGCTGTGCAGCAGGTAGTAGTCGATGTAGTCCGTCTGCAGCTCCTCGAGCGACTTGCGGTACAGGGCTACCGAACTCTCGTACGTGGAGTTCGAGAAGTTGGACATCTTGGTGGCGATGTACACCTTCTCCCGCGGATGCTTCTTCAGTGCCGTACCGGTAGCCCGTTCGGACTGGCCTTGCAGGTACACAGGCGACGTGTCGAAGTAGTTCACCCCGTGGGCAATGGCATAATCGACCAACTCATTGGTGATGTCCTGGTCCACGATATCGCCTTTCCCGTTGGGATTGGGGATCATGGGGAAACGCATACAGCCGTAACCCAGGATAGACACCTTGTCGCCCGTGTTCAGCGTGCGGTACGTCATCTGGTCCGTAGGTACGGGACGGTTCGGGTCGGCCGATGAAGAGGTGCTTTCGCTCTTCGCTCCGCAGCTGTACAAAGCCACAGTAGCGGCACCTGCACCGGTCATCTTCAGGAAATCCCGGCGATTGATATGTTTGTTGTCTGTTGTCATAATGATTCGATATGTTGATTGCTATAATTTCACCACAGAGTCGCACAGAGTTTCACCGAGTTTTTTATTCTCTCACAGGATATAAACTCTTTACTTTATTCCTCTGTGAAACTCTGTGTGACTCTGTGGTGAATTCTTTATACAGTACGATGTCTCTCGTGCCCCTCTACCAGGATGGCACTGAACGGACGGGATGGACAAAGATTCTCGCAAGCACCACAGCCGATGCAGCGTTCTTCGTTCACCACAGGAATCTTGCGCGACTTCTCATCGGCAGCATCCATCGGTACCATCTGGATGGAAGCTACCGGGCAGTGACGGGCACAGTTGCCACATTCCACCTCGTCGGTGAGCACGATGCAATTGTCCTTTATCCAACGGGCATGACCTATCTGGATGGACGATTTATCTTCCTTCGTCACCAGGCGGATAGCACCAGCCGGGCACACTTCGGAGCACTTGACGCACTCCGGGCGGCAGTAGCCACGCTCGTAGGACATCTCGGGCTGCATCAGCGTCTTCCAGTTGCTCGACGGGCGAAGCACCTGGTTGGGGCAAGCCGATACACAGAGCTGACAGGCGGTACAGTGTTGGGCGAAGTTCTTCAGGCCCGATGCTCCGGCAGGAACCAGAGGCATGAGGCGGTTGGGAATCTTCTTGTCCTGTATCTCGGCCAGTCCACCGTCTACCTTCATCTCCTGCGCTTTCAGCAGGGAGGTGGAAGCCAGCAGGGCAGTAGCAGTGAGGAAGCTGCGACGGGAATCGTTGGGTTGGCTTTCGGCTTGCTGCGTGGCGTTATCGGCTTTCAAGGCAGTCACCGTTTCTACTTGCACGGCAACGGCAGGCTTGGAACGGCGCAGTTGGTAGCCGATGGCACTCTTCTTGCACTTGCCGAGGCAGTCCATACACACCACGCAACGGCTATAATCTACCTGATGCTGCTTGGCATCGATACAAGCCGCTTTGCAATTCCGTGCACAGATGCCGCAACCGTTGCACTTCTCCGTATCGATGGCTACACGCAGCAGCGAGAAGCGGGAGAAGAAACCCAGTACCGTTCCCACGGGGCAGACGGTATTGCAATACGTCCTTCCGTTGCGCCAGGCCAATACACCGACCACCGCCAATGTGGCAACGCTGACGATCAACGTAGACACGCTCTTCAGCCACACTTCCGACGTGTAGAAGGCATAGCTCTCGGCCCGTTCGGCGAAGTAAGCCAGGACGTTGTTCCCCCATTGCCAGAGCGGAGCCAGCAGATTGTTGGCCATACGTCCGTACGCTCCGTACGGATCGAGCAGGGCGGTAATAGCCCCCATACCTGCCACCAAAGCGATGATGAACACACCCAACATGCCGTATCGTAACCACGAGAGGGCGGGAGAGTAAGAGTAAGGAAGTTTCTTACGTCGCCGGCCTACCCGGGCTATCAAGTCCTGGAACACGCCCAGCGGACAAATGACCGAGCAATAAACGCGTCCGAAGACGAGCGTAAGAAGAAGGAGAAAAACCACTACTCCCACATTAAGGGCCAGTAGGGCGGGAAGGAATTGAATCCGGGCCATCCATCCGAACCATCCGTGCAGCGTTCCCGTGAAGTCGAGAAACAGCAGCGTAAGGAGGGCAAAGAAGACGACAGCCAATGTCAGTCTGATCGTACGTAGCATAATGATTTTTTGATTTGATGCAAATGTAAAAGAAAACTATTAGAATTGTCTTATTTTAAAAATATTTCACTTCTCATACATCTGAAAAGTGAAATAGAGTATGCTCCGTGTGATCTTTATTTGCGAAGGTTGGGTTCTGACAAAATGCTAAATCTGACAAAATGCTAAAGCAAAGGCCTCTACAATCGTTTCTTTAGGGTTGGGATATAAACTCTTGCGCAAGGAACCCTTTCTTATTAATTAGGAAATTTCAGTGTGGTGGATATTTGTTTGTATTTGCTTCCTTTTGGTCTTTAGTTGTGGGTAATTATGCCATTATGCTTGTTAATGTTCTTGATTTATGTTAATGTTCTATATTTGTCTTAGTCTGGAAATTCCTTCTGTAAGTTGTAAACAGGTGTTAATTTGTATCGATGATTCGAAGATTTTAAACATTCAGTTCGCTTTTTTTAAACAAAGGTCCGTTGCTCTACGGCCAACGACTGCTCCCTCTACGATCAACGACTCCTCCCTCTACGACCAATACCCCCTTTGCTCTACGGGCAAAAGTGTATATTTAGCCAAACGGAAAGATTAAAAACCTCGAATCTGTATTTTTATGCCGTATGTTTATTCCAAAAAAAGCTTAGATGCACGGAATAAACTAAAAGTTGGTTGTTTAAAATTTTAAAATAGCTGTCTTTTGGATAGAAAAATGGCCTGTATGAAGTCATTCTGATACTATGGACATCTGCGGGAGTCGAACTCCGTTATTCGTCCAGCATCGCTTTGCGGTATTGCGACGGACTGCAACCGGTATGTTTGCGAAACGAATTGTTGAAGTGCGAAATGGTTTCGAACCCGCACTCCGTACTGATCTGCGAGATGTTGATACGGTCCATCACCAGCAGCTTGCAGGCGTAGGCAATGCGCATATCGAGCACGTAGGCTTTGAACGACTTGCCTGTCTTGTGCTTGAAGAAGCGACAGAAGGCAGTGGGGTTCATGGCGGCTATCGAGGCAATCTCTGTCAGGTCGATATCCCGCGTGTAATGCTTGTTGAGGAACGATAGGATCTTGTCGATGCGCGAAGCATCGTACACGGTATCGGGGGCTATATCGGAGGTGGAGATGACTTGCCGGGCCTGCAGCTCGGACATCTCCTTGAGCAGTTGCAGGAGGGTGGTGATCTGGTCGATACCTGTCTCCGTGGGGATACGCATCACCAGTTCCTTCAGCCGGGCAGAGCATCCCGACGGGAAATAAATGCCTTGCCGGGACTCCTGGAGCAAGTGCCGGATCCGGGCAAAGTGCGGATAGTGATTGATGGAATGGTGCATGAAGTTCTGCTCGAACTGGATGATGGTGCCTTGAGCCCGAAGCGTGCTGCCGGGTGCATGGTGAGCCTCGTCGCTCTTCATGTAGTGCGGCAGGTTGGGGCCGATGAGGAGTACATCGCCCTCAGAGAAACGCTCCATGCTGTTGCCCACGAACCGCGTGCCGGTACCTTTCCAGTAGGAGATAATCTCGTATTCCGAATGGAAATGCCACGGGTAGGTGAAGTGCGCATAGTCATACGCCCGTGCCTTCAGAGGCGACGACTCCGACAGGGTGAGCTGTTCGTTGATGAGGCTTTTCATGAGGAGTTGTTTTGTTTTGCAAATATGCACTAATCTTTTGCAAAGATAGAACAATTTTATTATTCTGTCGCGTTGTATATTTGCAAAAGAAATCGGAAATAAATAATCATATAAAATAAGATTCAAGAAGTTATGAACGAACTGTTTAGTATTCAAGGAAAAGTAGCCGTCATCACCGGAGCCGGTGGCGTGTTGGGCGGCAGTATAGCCAAGGCTTTTGTGGAAGCGGGAGCCAAGGTAGTAGCCATCGATATCCGTCAGGAGAACCTGGACACGCGCGTAGCGGAGCTTACTGCCCTGGGTGGTGAGGCGATGGGCGTAGTGGGCAATGTGCTCGATATCTCCAGCCTGAAGAACGTGGCCGACGAGATTCTCGCCAAGTGGGGACGCATCGACATCCTGCTGAACATTGCCGGAGGAAACCTTCCGGGTGCTACGCTGAACCCCGATCAGGAAATCTTCGACATGAATATTGCGGACTGGGAGAAGGTGACTACGCTCAATATGAACGGCACGGTGTACCCGTCCATCGTCTTCGGCGAAGTGATGGCCCGTCAGAAGAGCGGTTCCATCGTCAATGTATCGTCTATGGCGGCTTATTCGGCCATTACGCGTGTGCCGGGCTACTCGGCAGCCAAGACGGCGGTGAGCAACTTCACGCAGTGGATGGCCATGGAGATGGCTCAGAAGTATGGCGACGGGGTACGTGTCAACGCCATCGCACCGGGATTCTTCATCGGCGACCAGAACCGGGCGATTCTCATCAACCCCGATGGCTCGCTCACGGATCGCAGCAAGAAGGTGTTGGCCAAGACGCCTATGGGACGTTTCGGCGATATCACCGAGCTGAACGGTGCCGTACAGTTCTTGTGTAGCGAGGCAGCCACGTTCATTACGGGCGTAGTGCTTCCGGTAGATGGTGGATTCAGTTCGTACAGTGGCGTATAATATATAAGGTATGGAAAAGACTTGGAGATGGTTCGGCAAGAAAGACAAGATCACGTTGCCGATGTTGAGACAAATAGGGGTGGAGGGCATCGTTACTGCCTTGCACGATGTTCCCAACGGTGAGGTATGGACGCTGGAAGCCATCCTGGACCTGAAGAATTATATTGAAGCAGCCGGACTGCGCTGGTCGGTAGTAGAAAGTCTGCCGGTGAGCGAAGCCATCAAGTATGGCGGTCCGGAACGCGAGAAGCTCATAGAGAACTACATCGTCAGCCTGGAGAACCTGGGCAAGGCAGGTGTCCGGACGGTGTGCTACAACTTCATGCCGGTGATAGACTGGATACGTACCGACCTGGAACATCGTTGGGACGACGGTACTTCGTCGCTCTACTTCGACAAGACGAGGTTTGCTTACTTCGATATCTTCATTCTCCGCCGGAAGGATGCCGGGAAGGATTATTCCCAGGAGGAGCTCGATAAGGTGTATGCACTGGATAAAGTGATTACCGAAGCCGAGAAAGACCAACTGGTAGAGAATATCATCGTGAAGACGCAGGGCTTCGTCAACGGCAACATCAAGGAGGGCGATCAGAATCCCGTAGCTATCTTCCGTCGCCTGCTGGCACTCTATGACGGCATAGACCGTGAACAGCTGCGCGAGCATATGAAATACTTCCTGGCTCGCGTGATGCCTGTATGTGGTGAGTACGGCATCAATATGTGCGTGCATCCGGACGATCCTCCTTTCCAGATGCTCGGCCTGCCACGCATCGTTACCAGTGCAGAAGACATTGACTGGCTGCTTACAGCAGTCGAAAGCTCACACAATGGGCTGACGTTCTGTGCCGGTTCGTTGAGTGCCGGTCTGCACAACGATGTACCTGCATTGGCCCGGCGTTTTGCCAATCGTACGCACTTTGTGCATCTGCGCAGTACGAATGTACTGTCCGAAGGAAACTTCATCGAAGCACCACACCTGGAAGGACGCGGACATCTCATCGAATTGGTTCGTATCTTCGAGAAGGAAAACCCATCGCTGCCCATGCGTGTAGACCACGGACGGATGATGCTGGGCGATGAGGACAAGGGGTACAATGCCGGTTATTCTTTCCACGGACGCATGTTTGCCCTGGCGCAGATGGATGGCGTCATGGCCACTGTCCGTATGCTTGATAAAGCCTGATACGATAGGTTCACCACAGAGTTTCGCAGAGTTCCGCAGAGTCAATAAAAAACTCTGTGGGGCTCTTTGTTGTTTTATAGTAAATAATACATATATTTGCGCTCAATAAGACTCTATATGAATGAAAGCGTTAATAATAGGTGCCACAGGTGCCACAGGAAGGTATTTGGTCGATGAACTTCTCGGGAGAAGGGATTACGAGTTAGTTACTATTTTTGTCAGAAAACCTACGGGGAAGAAACACCCCAAGTTGGTGGAGCATGTCATCGACTTCACCCACGTGCAGCAATATGCCGACCTCGTCACGGGCGATGTACTTTTCTCCTGCCTGGGTACCACCCTCCGGGATGCAGGTTCCAAGGAGAAGCAATGGACCATTGATTTCGATATCCCCGTAGCCTTCGCAGAGATAGCCCGATGGAACAGCGTTTCATCCTTCATACTTGTCTCCTCCTACGGTGCTTCTTCGAAAAGCAGGTCGTTCTATCCCCGTATGAAAGGCACGCTGGAGAACTGTATATCCAAGATAGGTTTCCAACAATTCGCCATCTTTCGTCCGGGTATGCTGGATCGTCCCGGTACCGACCGTTGGGCAGAGAAAGCTGTTCTTTGTGCGCTCCGGACAGTAAACTCCATCGGCTTGTTCAAGAAGTATCGGCCGCTTCCTACACCGCTGTTGGCTCAGAAGCTGGCCGAAGCTCCCACTATGCTTCCTCATGGAAGGTCGCTCGTGGAGCTGGATCAAATCTTTACATTCTGATTACAGCTGTTTCCCGTCGCTATCGTAACTCTCGATAGTTTCCCACTGGCCGCGTGCATTGCGTTCGCGTACCTGTTTAAGCTTCCCGTTCTTGTAATATTCCTTGGTGTAGACCTCTTTCCCATCGTCGCAACGACCTTCCTCACGCAGCGTGCCGTCGTCATAATACAGTTTGTAGCGGCCTGCTCTGACATCGTTGGCATACATGTATTCACTTTTCAGCTTGCCCGAGTCGTAGAAAAACTCTTTGGTCAAGCCTTCACGCACTCCGGCAGCATAAACGGTGATCTTCTCTACGGTGCCATCTGTATAGAACGTGCGCGATTCACCGTTCAACTCGCCCGCTTTATAGGTGTTCTCGCTTTGTGGTTTACCGTCTTTACGATTCTGAATCCATCGGCCATCCTTCTGACCTTCCTTGTACTTACCGGCTGTGCGCACCACACCGTTGGGCCATGTCTCAGAGTATTCGCCTGTCTGCTTGCCGTTCTGGTAGTGCGATACCTGGACATAATCGCCTATGTTGCTGGATATATGGCGGGTCTGCTTGCCCTCCGGGTGATTGTCTTTGAAGTTGGCATCGACCGTTTGTTTGCCTGTTTGGTATTCCCAGCGACGTTCGGGCCCATCTTCAGCCCCCATCTTATATCCTTTTTCGCTTTCCAACTTTCCGTCGGTGTAGAAGGTTTTCTGGATGCCGTTCAGCTTGCCCTCTTTGAAGTGGCGTTCGCTCTTAGGCGATGTGCCGTCGGAGTTGTATTCCGTCCATACGCCGTCTCGCCGGCCTTCTTTATACGAACCTTTTTCGCGTAGCTTGTTATGGCGATAGTGCTCGTAAGAACCGTTGTAGAGTCCTTCGGCAAAATCGGCCAGGACGTATTCCGACCGGTAACCGTCGATGATGCGATGCTGACCGGAAAGCGGTTTATCGTCCTCTATGTTGCGGAACAAGATCCGTCCGTCGCCCAGATTGATGGCTGAGATACGCGAGATGTCGAACTCTTGGGCCTGACCGCCCAGACTAAAGATAAGTGAGAGTAGGAGGAGAGATAAGTGACGTTTTTTCATACTTTTCATTGTTATTTATGGGTGCAAAGATAATTATTTCATACAATCTGACGATATCCGATTAACTAAAATGTTGTTTTACCCCGTTAATAGTGCCGTTGCTATGCGAACATCCTCTGAGCAGAAAATTAGACGGTGTGTAATACACTATTACACACCGCCTAATAAAAATTGCATTACTTCTAAAATCAAGGCATCCGCTCAATAACCTTTACATGTTAAGTAGCCCATGAAATGGGCTGAACGTGGATAACCCCGTGCAAGCGAAGCGCAGCTCGGGGTAAACATATCTCCCTCCCTGTCGAACTCCGTAGGAGTTCAACAAATGCCTATCAGT
>JAVBUC010000022.1:0-47364 GCA_031555765.1 Bacteroides sp.
TGCACTACAGGAGGGATAATTCGATTTTGAAGAGAAAAGCAGGGCAAATTATAACATCTTTTTAGGGAAAACAGGCCCAAAATAGACGCTTTTAATGTTTGTAAACAGGGTAGGAGAAGCTATAAGTGCAATGTGGGTTAAAACTATTTGCAAGACTTTTGAAAGTGATCAAGTGGAGCTTACTTTAAATGGTGAAGTTGTTGATCCGGCAAAAGTTGCAACGATAGCATTCCCAGAGGGTGAATCGCCAATGAATGGTCTTTCCGAATCCAAAATGTTATTAGAACTCCCTGCTTTGTGGCCTGCAACTGATGTGGGGAATGAGTTCCCAAATCTTCTTTTTGATATTGATGTAACATCCAGTCCTGATAATGTGACTTTCACAGGCGAGTCCCGAGATACATGGTATAAGGTTTCTGCATCAGGACATTATCAAAACGATGTATTGAAGTTGGATTTGACTTATACACCAAAAATGAATTGGAATGCTGTGACTACGCCTGAGTTAACGTATGAGTTAGAGTTTAATAAGGATGCTATTGATCTCTCACTTGCCACAATGAGCACAATGATAGAATGGAATGGTGAAATGGTACAGAGAGAGGAGTTCATGCGTGAGTCGTTGGCAATGATATTTGATGATCTCATTGAGAAAACGGGAAAAGATGCGGTTAGATTTACCTTTCTTAAAGATGGATCTATGAATGTTAGTTTCCGTAATTCCCAGGATGGCACTTTCGTCCCGGCTCCCGGGCACTATGCGTATCGTTTTGATTATGCTAATGCTGGCTTCTTTGAGCTCGGATACGATGAGGCACTTGCTTTCTCGAAGGTTTTTCTCCCCCAATCTCGTATGCCTAACGCGCTGTTTTATCGTGTTGTAAGAGATAAGGCATTTATTCCTGTATTCTTTCAAGAAGCAGGCGACTATTTGTTCCTCGCTTTGTACTATACTTATAATGTAACAAATACCTTATTCTTATTAGAGTGGAAACACAACCGGGAGTATCTTTCGGAAATATATAAACGAACTGATTTGGCAGCGTATTTGGTTGGACAAGGGGGAATAGTCTATGTGAGGGCTAAAAAAGTAAAAGAATGATTGGGCTATTTAGTCTATCTTAGTTATAATTTAACTGATAAAGAAGGATGTACCCCTCCGGTATATCCTTTTTTATTATAAACCAAATGGCCTGCTATTCTGTTTCTACAAAAAATAACTATATTTGCCATCACATTTAGCTAATTGTAAGAATGAAGGAATTTGTAATCTCCGAAGTACAGGTAGAAACGGCCGTATTGGTAGGACTGATCACCCAGACACAGGACGAGCGTAGAACGAAGGAATACCTCGACGAACTGGAGTTCCTGGCCGAAACGGCCGGAGCATCGGTGGTGAAACGTTTTACCCAAAAACTGGATCAGGCGCACTCGGTAACCTACGTCGGAAAAGGAAAACTCGAAGAGATAAAGCAATATATACACAGCGAGGAGGAAAATGAACGGGAGATAGGCATGGTGATCTTCGATGACGAACTGTCGGCCAAGCAGATACGCAACATTGAGGCGGAACTGAAGGTGAAGATACTGGACCGTACCTCGCTCATTCTCGATATATTTGCCATGCGGGCGCAGACGGCCAACGCCAAGACGCAGGTAGAGCTGGCCCAGTACAAGTACATGCTGCCGCGACTGCAACGACTGTGGACGCACCTGGAACGCCAGAGCGGTAGCTCCGGTGGTGGAAAAGGTGGCTCGGTAGGTCTGCGCGGACCGGGTGAAACGCAGCTGGAAATGGACAAGCGTATCATCCTGGGACGTATGTCGCTGCTTAAGGAACGACTGGCGGAAATAGACAAGCAGAAGGCTACCCAGCGGAAGAACCGCGGACGCATGATGCGTGTGGCGTTGGTGGGATATACCAACGTGGGTAAGTCGACCTTGATGAACCTGCTGGCCAAGAGTGAGGTGTTTGCCGAGAACAAGCTCTTCGCCACGCTCGATACCACGGTACGCAAGGTGATCATCGACAACCTGCCTTTCCTGCTGTCGGATACCGTCGGGTTCATCCGCAAGTTGCCCACTGACCTTGTAGACTCGTTCAAGTCCACCCTCGACGAGGTGCGCGAGGCCGACTTGTTGCTGCACGTGGTGGATATTTCGCACGTCGGCTTCGAAGAACAGATCGAAGTGGTGAACAAGACCCTGGCCGACATTGACGGTGCGGGCAAACCCATGATTCTTATATTTAATAAGATAGATGCTTACTCCTACGTGGAGAAAGCCCCGGACGACCTTACCCCCCGAACAAAAGAAAACTTAACACTCGAAGAACTGATGAAGACGTGGATGGCGAAGATGGAGGATAATTGTCTCTTTATCTCGGCCCGCGAACGGATCAACATGGAGGAACTGAAAGATGTGGTTTACCGTCGAGTGAAAGAACTGCACGTGCAGAAGTACCCCTATAATGATTTTCTTTACCAGTCGTACGAAGAGGAAGAATAATCATTAGATAACTACGTATGAAAACTTACCGCAAGTTGACTGAAACGGAGGTGTTTCAGTTGAAAAGTCAGTCGTGCCTGGCCGATGACTGGAACAAGGTGGCCGTGGCTGAGAATTTTAAGACCGATTATGTACACCATACCCGTTTCTCGGGTGAGGTGAAACTCGGGGTTTTCGAAACCGGATTTACACTGGCCGGGGGAATCAAGAAACACTCCGGACTGCGCCATGTGACGTTGCACAACGTGACACTGGGCGATAATTGCTGCATCGAAAATATCCAGAACTACATCGCCAATTACATCATAGGCAATCAGGTATTCATCGAGAATGTGGATATCATCCTGGTGGATGGACGGACAACCTTTGGTAATGGGGTGGAGGCTACGGTGCTCAATGAAACCGGCGGGCGCGAGGTGCTGATCAATGACAAGCTGTCGGCCCACCAAGCTTATATCCTGGCATTGTATCGCCATCGCCCGGAACTGATCAGCCGGATGCGGGAGATCACGGATTACTATTCCAACAAGCATGCTTCGGAGGTGGGACGCATCGGCAGCCATGTGACGATTGTCAACTCGGGATCGATCCGGAATGTGCGGATCGGGGATTATTGCTACATCACCGGTACGAGTCGTCTGACCAATGGTAGCCTCAACAGTAACGAGGCGGCTCCGGTACACATCGGGCACGGGGTGATCTGTGACGATTTTATCATCTCTTCGGGTTCGCATGTGGACGAAGGGACGGTGCTGAGCCGTTGCTTCGTGGGACAGGCTTGCCGGTTGGGACATAACTACTCGGCTTCGGACTCGCTGTTCTTCAGCAATTGCCAGGGCGAGAACGGGGAGGCGTGCGCCATCTTTGCCGGACCGTTCACGGTGACACACCACAAATCGACCCTGCTCATCGCCGGTATGTTCTCGTTCATGAATGCCGGTTCGGGCTCTAACCAGAGTAACCACATGTATAAGCTGGGTCCTATTCATCAGGGAACAATGGAACGGGGAGCGAAGACTACTTCGGATTCGTACATCCTCTGGCCGGCACGTGTGGGTGCTTTCTCCTTGGTGATGGGTCGCCACGTGAACCACTCCGATACAACGAATCTGCCTTTCTCGTACCTCATCGAGCAACAGAATACCACATACCTGGTGCCGGGCGTAAACCTGCGCAGTGTGGGTACTATCCGCGACGCACAAAAATGGCCGAAGCGTGACAAGCGCACCGACCCCAATAAGCTCGATTATATCAATTACAACCTCCTGAGCCCGTATACCATCCAGAAGATGTTCAAAGGGCGTTCCATCCTGAAAGAACTGAAACGGGTGTCGGGCGAGACGTCGGAGACGTATTCATACCAGAGTGCCAAGATTAAGAACTCGTCGCTCAACAACGGCATCAGGTATTATGAAATTGCTATCCATAAGTTTCTCGGTAACTCGATCATCAAGCGTTTGGAGGGAATCAACTTCCAAAGCTGCGAGGAGATACGGAAACGGCTGAAGCCGGACACGGAAATCGGTATCGGCGAGTGGGCGGACATCTCCGGATTGATTGCCCCGAAGAGCGAAATAGAGAAACTCATTGCCGGAGTGGAAAGCGGAAAAATAAATCGACTGAAAGCCATCAATGCTTGTTTCGAGGAGATGCACAGCAAGTACTATACGTACGAGTGGACCTGGGCGTACAACAAGATTCAGGAATTCTACGGACTGAATCCGGAAACGATTACGGTCAAGGATATCATTGAAATCGTAAAGATGTGGAATGAATCGGTCGTAGGACTCGACCGGTCGGTCTACGAGGATGCCCGGAAGGAATTCTCGCTGACTTCCATGACCGGTTTCGGTGCCGATGGTTCGCGCAGCGAGATGAGGCAGGACTTCGAACAGGTGCGTGGCGATTTCGAGAGCAATCCGTTCGTGACGGCTGTATTGAAGCACATAGATGATAAGACGGCACTGGGCGAAGAGTTAATCAATCGTATAGGACAGCTGGCATAGAAATAGTGTTTAGTGTTTAGTGATTAGTGTTTAGTGGCTGGCAAATAGTTACTAATCACTAATCACTAAACACTAATCACTATTTTTTATTACCTTTGCTGCACTAATTCACTTTACGTAATAAAAGATAAAGATATGGCAACACCTCCGTTCAAGTATCAGCACCCTTTCCCTTTAGGAGCGGATACAACTGAGTATTATCTGCTTACCAAAGACTATGTGTCGGTAAGCGAGTTTGAAGGAAAACCCATCCTGAAGATTGAGAAAGACGGTCTGACGGCAATGGCGAATGCAGCTTTCCGCGATGTGTCGTTCCTGCTGCGCCGGGAGCACAATGAACAGGTGGCAAAGATCCTGCGTGACCCGGAAGCAAGTGACAATGACAAATATGTAGCACTGACTTTCCTGCGCAATGCCGAAGTGTCCGTGAAAGGTAAATTGCCGCTTTGCCAGGATACCGGTACGGCCATCATCCACGGTGAGAAGGGCCAGCAGGTATGGACAGGCTATAACGACGAAGAAGCACTCTCGCTGGGTGTGTACAAGACGTATACCGAAGAGAACCTGCGCTACTCGCAGAATGCTCCCCTGAATATGTACGACGAGGTGAATACGAAGTGCAACCTTCCGGCTCAGATCGATATCGAAGCTACCGAAGGCATGGAGTATAAGTTCCTTTGCGTAACGAAGGGTGGCGGCTCGGCCAACAAGACTTATTTGTATCAGGAAACCAAAGCGTTGCTGAACCCCTCTACACTGGTTCCGTTCCTGGTAGAGAAGATCAAGACGCTGGGTACGGCTGCTTGTCCTCCTTACCACATTGCTTTTTGTATCGGTGGTACGTCGGCTGAGAAGAACTTGCTGACAGTGAAACTGGCTTCGGCTAAATATTATGACGCATTGCCTACTACGGGTAATGAGCACGGTGTTGCTTTCCGCGACGTGGAACTGGAGAAACAGGTGCTCGAAGAGAGCTACAAGATAGGTTTGGGTGCCCAGTTTGGTGGCAAATACCTGGCTCACGATATCCGCATCATCCGTTTGCCGCGCCACGGTGCTTCGTGCCCGGTGGGTATGGGAGTGAGCTGTTCGGCCGACCGTAACATCAAGTGTAAGGTGAATGCCGACGGTATCTGGATTGAGAAGATGGACGATAATCCCGGCAACCTGATTCCGGAAGAACTGCGCAACGCCGGCGAAGGCGAGGTGGTACGTATCGACCTCAACCAGCCGATGGCGGACATACTGAAGCAGTTGACAAAATATCCGGTATCGACCCGTCTGTCGCTGAACGGTACCATCATCGTAGGCCGTGACATCGCTCATGCCAAGCTGAAAGAGCGTATCGACAGTGGCGAAGGATTGCCTCAGTACGTCAAGGATCACCCGATTTACTATGCGGGTCCGGCGAAGACTCCGGAAGGTATGGCTTGTGGATCCATGGGACCGACAACGGCCGGACGTATGGACTCGTATGTAGACCTGTTCCAGTCGCAAGGCGGTAGCCTGATCATGTTGGCGAAGGGTAACCGCAGTCAGCAGGTAACCGATGCTTGTAAGAAGTACGGTGGTTTCTACCTCGGTTCTATCGGTGGTCCTGCTGCTATCCTGGCACAGAACAACATCAAGAGCATCGAGTGTGTGGAATATCCGGAACTCGGTATGGAAGCTATCTGGAAGATTGAAGTGGAAGATTTCCCCGCGTTCATTTTAGTGGATGATAAAGGAAACGATTTCTTCAAGAAGCTGTAAAATAGAAATATAGACGAATGGCCTTTGCGTTATGCAGTATTCTTCAATTAGTTGCATTTCCAATAATATACTTATTAAATGAAATGCACATGAAGAAACATTTACTTACACTGTGTTGCGCACTGGCAATCGTTTTGTTGATGCCGTCTTGTGGTAATGACGACAAAGCTGAGGGGCCTAAGGGAGATGTCGAATTTACAGATGTGGCTTTACCACAGGTTAAAGCAACAATCAAAGGATTCTGGCGTTTTGAGAAAAGAACTGAGGGTATACCCGGAAGTTCATCTGAAATAGAGATTGATGGAAATGCTTATCATAATCTCGGTTTCAAAGGAGATCAGGTTATGTATGTAAACACCGATCCTGCCGCTCTTACCATGCCTCCGACGTGGGAAACGATGACTTGGGGTACGAGTGAAACCAGTCTTGGAAACCTACCTTTTTATACATCTGCAGATCCCTTAGCTAATTCGATATCTATCTATCTTGTCGGCATACGAGAAGATAGGCTGGTTACTGCAGTTTTTGATTCCGGTCAATCCAAAATCTATTATAGTTATTATTCTCGATTGGATAGTAAGTGAATAAACCAAGAACGGTAAGCGAGGTCAACTTGCTTACCGTTCTTTTTTGTGCGTTATTGTTTCTTCCACTTTTCGTATTTCTTCAGGACTTTGCTACCTTGGTTGTTGTACCAGGCGTAGCCGTTGCGGCGTTCGTAGCCAATCTCAGAGAGGTCGTATCGCTTGATGCCGTCGCGGTCGCAGAAGAAGGGACGGTTGTCGTCCAGTTCGTAGAAGCGAGCCCAGAGTGGTTCGCAGTCGGTGCAGGGTACCATCTTATAATCTTTTTTGCCTTCCTCGTTGGTGAAGAATTCTTTTTGGATTCCTTCAATTTTGACTTCTTTGAACCAGGCCACGGCAGCCTCTATGGCAGTTATAATCTCGGGCGTTTTGGGGAGCGACATCAATAGCAGTACGATGTCGTCCGATTCTTGTCCGCTGAGTGAAGGGAGTTCGTAGGCGCGGGCTTTAGCCGGTTTCAGCGTCTTGCGGTCGTGCTGTGCGCACCATACGGTGAGCTTGCCGTTCTGCATCACTTGCGTCTTGAGGATACAGCTCACTCCTTTATCGAATGCTTTGCGGGCTTTTTCGGTCACTACATCGGGCAGAAAAGTGTAAGGTGCTTGTTTCTCGTACACTTCGCGAAGCACTTCCATGACATTGATCATGGCGTTGTCATTGTAGGTGATGTGGATGTAATAACCGGAAGGTCGGGGGTAGAACTGCGGCCATCCGCCATTGTCATACTGTGCGTCGAACAAGTACTGAAGTCCACGCTGTACGGCTTTGTTGTACTTCTCGTCCTGAGTAGCGTTGTATATACGGGCTAAGTAGCGGATCTCGGTGATGGTGGCGTCGTTGTCGATGGTGCTCTCGTTGACATCTTTCTGAGAAACAATGACCTGTGCGCGTTCTTCGGCACTCAGCTCGGCAGGCATGTAGATGTTTTTCGGCCATCCACCGGTAATTTGTTGGTACAGGAGTACATTGTCGGCAATGCGACGTGCTTCGGCAGTGGTGAAAAAGGCGTCGTCGAACTCTGGTGCTGTTTTTACCCAACTCTTATAGGGTTGTTTGCTCCGGTAGTCGGGCTCGTTCTGCGCAGACATTCCTGTCAGCCAGAGAGCCGACAAGCAGATTACTATCAGTCGTTTCATAAAAGTGTATTTTAAATAGTTCATAGACTACAAAAGTAACCGAATGCCGACAGACGATAGCGTAAATTTTGGTATTTCTGTGCGTAAAAATTGGTGTTATTCGAGGTACTTCAACACTTTACCGCTGACTTGCAACAAGGAGATTTCGCACAGCTTCGTATCGTACTCGGCGGAGAGAATTCGTTCTTCGGCATCGAGCAGACTCTTTTGTGCTTCGCGCATCTCGATACCCGACAGGTTACCCAGCATATAGCGTTCCATGGCAATCTCGTGATTCTCCCGGGCGGCTACGAGGTTCTGCCGTTCCAGGTTCAGCATCTCCAGGTTGTTTTGGTAAGCTTGCCACAGGTTGCTGATATCGGCCCGCAAGCCCAGTTCCAACTGGTCGCGTTCCAGACGGGCGTTCTTCACGGCGATGCTGGCATTCTTCTTCTGCCGGCGGCGATTCCCGTCGAAGATGTTGATACCCACTGTCACCCCGGCATTGAAGCCCAGGTTTTCCCGTTTACTGGTGGCGTTGATGTCGTACTTATTGAAGGTATATCCATAGCCGGAGTTCAACTTTACATACGGATAGTTGCGCGAGAGGACACTCTTGTAGTCCAGTTGTGCCAGAGTGGTATTCTGATCGGCTCTGAGCAGGGAAGAGTTGGCAGCCAGGGTGGCTGTCCACAATTCGTCGAAGCGGAGCAGGGCATTTACGCGGATGATGGAGTCCTCGATGGAAATGGGTTGGTCCACATCCTCGTTGCCCATCAGCTCGTTGAGGCGGATGCGCGAGGTATGGAGCAGTTCTTGTTGTTTCATGTACTTGGCACTGTCGGCGTTGAAGTCGACCTTGGCCTGTTGGTAGTCCAGACGGGAGAAGTTACCGATGTGGTAACGTTCTTCTACTATACGCAAACGTTCTTTGGACAGGGTGGTGGCGTAGCGGAAGTTCTGCAGCCGGATCTCCTGCTGTACATAGTTATAATATTCCGCCGTCAGGGTGGCGATGAAGTCTTCGATGACGATGCGTGTATTGGTTTCGCCCTGTCGTTCCAGTTCCTTCAGCCGTTGGTAGTTGGTCTGGATATTGAAACCGTCGAAGATGGTCCAGTTGAGGTTGAGCCCGGCACTGACCGTCTGGTCGAATACACCGTTGTTCTTCGTCACCTCGCTGCTGGCCCGGTCGGTACTCTCCGTGTTGTTCACCGTTCCGGTATATCCGGCACTGAAATCCAGCGTCGGCAGGTAACCGGCATTGCCCAGGGTGGCATTGTTCTTGCTTACCTGTTCCTGGTTGTGGGTGATGCGGAGTTGGTAGTTGTTCTGCAATCCGTTTTCGAGGCACGACTTCAATGTGTACTCCTGCATTTGTTGGGCTTGCGCCAGGGCAGACAGACTACCTATGATATAGCATACGAAATAGCGTTTCATGATTTCAGTTTTTTAGAACGGTTGGTCGAAATATAACTGTACACAGCCGGTACGATGTACATGGTGAGGAAGGTGGAAACCAACATACCGCCTACTACGGTGATACCCATGGCGATACGTCCGTTGGCACCTTCTCCCGAAGCGAATGCCAGCGGAATGAGTCCCAATATTGTTGAAGCACTGGTCATCAGGATGGGGCGGAGGCGTTGCAGGGAAGCGTCGCGGATAGCTTCTATCTTGTCTTCGCCGGCTTCCTGCTTCTGGTTGGCGAACTCCACGATAAGGATACCGTTCTTGGCCACCAGTCCGATGAGCATGATGATACCGATCTGGCTGAATATATTCATGGTCTGACCGGTGAAGTACATGAAGACCAAGGCACCGGCGATAGCCAGCGGTACGGTGAGCATGATGATCAGCGGGTCCTTGAAACTCTCGAATTGTGCTGCCAGAATGAGGTAGATCAAGCCGATGGCCAGGATAAAGGCAAACATCAAACTGGAAGAACTCTCCCGGTACTCCTTGGAATCGCCTCTCAGGGCTGTCCGGAAGGTGTCGTCGAGGGTCTCTTTGGCTATTTTGTCCATTTCGTCTACCCCTTGTCCGATGGTTTTCCCTTCGGCCAACCCGGCGGATATAGTGGCTGCAACGAAGCGGTTGTAGCGGTAGAGGCGGGGAGGAGCAATGTCCTCTTTCATTTCTACCAGGTTGTCCAATTGGATCATCTCTCCTTTGTCGCTCCGGATATAAATGGCTTTCAGGTCGGCAGGTTTATTACGTTGCTGGCGGTTGATTTCGCCCAGGATCTCGTATTGCTTACCGTTCATGTAGAAGTAGCCCATGCGCTGTCCGCTCAGCCCGTATTGCAAGGTTTGGGCGATGTTGCGGGTGCTTACTCCCATGATGCTGGCCTTGTCGCGGTTGATGTTGATGCGCGCCTCGGGCTTGCTGAACTTCAGGTCTACGTCGGCCATCTGGAACGTGGGATTGTCATACACCTTGGCCAGAAATACCGGCAGGATTTCTTGCAGCTTGCTCAGATTGGTGGCCTGGATTACGTACTGGATGGGCATTCCGCCGCGTCGCCCACCGAAGGAGGTCTGCTGTTGTACGAATGAGCGGGCCATGGTTTTCTTCTGTACCGCTTTCGACAGCTCTTCGGCCACATCCATCTGGCTATAATCGCGCTTGGTGATATCCTTCAGCGTAATCTGGACGTTACCGCTACCGCTGGATACCCGGGCGGTGATGGCTTCGGCATCCGGAACGATGGAGTCGGCCAGCTGGTTGATATCCTCGGTATAGTCGCGGATGTATTCATAGGTCACCCCTTCTGTCCCGCGGGTGTTGATACTGATGTTGGAGCGGTCTTCCATCGGTGCCATCTCTGCCGGAATGGATGTCCATAGATAGCCGATAAGGAAGATCATCATCAGTACGATGAAGACGGCAATGACGCGGAGACGCAGGAAAGCCTCCAGCGACCGTTTGTACCAGTAGTTCATCCCACTGAAGAATGGTTCTGTCCATCGGTAGAACCAACCTTGCTTCTCCCGTCTGATCAACAGTTTGGTGGCCAGCATCGGGGTGAAGGTGAGGGCGGCAAATGAGGAGATAAGCACCGAACCCGATACCACGATACTGAACTCGCGGAACAGGCGACCTGTGGTTCCTTCCATGAAAACAATAGGGAAGAATACGGCTACCAACGTGATGGTGGTCGAGATCACCGCGAAGAATATCTCCTTGGCTCCTTCGATACCTGCTTCCTTAGGTGGCATTCCCCGCTCGATGCGCACGTAAATATTCTCCGTCATAACGATGGCGTCGTCTACTACCAGCCCCACGGAGAGTACGATGGCCAGCATGGAAAGTACGTTGATAGAGAATCCCGCCAGGTACATCACGAAGAAGGCACCGATGAGCGAAACGGGAATCACGATACAGGGAACGAGCGTCACACGCCAGTCGCGCAGGAAGAGAAAGATGATGATGATAACCAGTATGAAGGCAATGTACACCGTTTCTTCGACTTCATAGATGGAAGCACGGATGAACTTGGTGTTATCAAAACCGTAACTGTACTTCACGTCCTCGGGGAGGTCTTTCTTCATCTGTTCCATGCGGGCATAGACCGCATCGGCGATTTCGATGTGATTGGCACCCGGTTGGGGAACCACGACGACTCCCACCATGGGTACGCCGTTCATCTTCATGTAACTGCGGATATCGGCCGGACCCAGTTCGGCACGTCCGATGTCGCTGAAGCGGATGACACTTCCTTTGACTTCCTTAATGATCAGGTTGTTGAACTCATTGGCAGTGTGCATTAGTCCCATGGTGCGAATGGTCAGCTCGGTGGCGTTTCCTTCGATACTGCCCGAGGGGAGCTCTACGTTTTCCCGGTCTACCGCATTTTTAACATCAATAGGAGTGATTCCGTACCCGGCCATCTTGATGGGGTCGAGCCAGAGGCGCATGGAGTATCGTTTCTCTCCCCAGATACCTACACTACTTACGTCGGAGATGGTCTGGAGTTGTTCTTTCACGGTGAGGTCGGCAATTTCGCTGAGTTCCAGCAACGTGCGCTTGTCACTCTGGATGGCTACCATCAGGATAGGCATGGCATCGGCGTCGGCCTTGGATACGGTGGGTGGGTCGCAGTCACGCGGCAGCAGTCGCTGAGCACGGGATACCTTGTCTCGCACGTCATTGGCCGCTGTTTCCAGGTCGACAGAAAGTTCGAACTCCACGGTGATGCGGCTGCTTCCCTGCGAGCTTACACTCGAGAGCGAGCGGATACCGGGAATACCGTTGATGTTCTGTTCCAGCGGTTCGGTGATCTGATTTTCGATAACGTCGGCATTGGCACCCGGGTAGGAGCATTGTACCGATATGATGGGGTTGTCCACCGACGGGTACTCTCGTACCCCCAGGTAGGTATAACCGATGATCCCGAAAAGAAGGATGATGATGGTTAATACCGTAGCCATTACCGGTCGGCGGATGCTTAGTTCGGATATATTCATGGTGGCAGTCGGTATTAATTAATCAATCTGGTCGAGGGTGACGGGGAGTCCGGTGCGTAGCTGTAAAGTTCCCGAGGTGATGATGGTATCGCCCGCCTGCAGTCCTTGCAGCACTTGTACGCGATCCTCGGTACGCAGACCGGTGGTAATCTCTACCGGCATGGCTTTGCCCGATTTATACAGGAATACTTTATCTTTCCCCATTTCCGGAACGATGGCTTGTGAGGGGATAGCCAGTGCATCGGTTATCTCCTGCTTCTTCAGTTCGATGCTGGTAGAGCGTCCCGGCAGCAGGGCCCGGTTGGCATTGGGGTAGAGGGCGCGTACGATGAGGGCACGTGCATCGACCCCGATGCGTGATTCGGTGGCATAGACCTGCGCCCGGAAGGCTTCCAGTCGCCCTTCCACGGTGAAATCGAGGTTGATTCCTTTTTTCATTTCGCCGGCGTACCGTTCGGGGACGGAGAATTCTACTTTCAGGGGAGAAACCTTGGTCAGCTTTGCTACGATGGTGCTGGGCGAGGCATACGTACCGACGCTGACTTGTCGCAGCCCGATGATCCCGTCGAACGGGGCTCGCAGTTCGGTCAGGGCGATGTTGGCTTTCACAATCTCTATATCGGCATTGAGGGTAGCCAGCTCGGTCTTTACCTGTTCGTAAGCTTCCTTACTGACGGCATCGCGCTCCAACAGGGCACTCTGGCGAAATACGCGGTCCTCGGCCAATTTCAGTTGGGCAACGAGTCTTTGCAATTGCGCTTGCAACTGGCGGTCGTTCACCTTGGCCAGCAATTGTCCTTTGCTGACGGTGGTGCCTTCTTCAAAATTGATTTCAATGATTTTGCCCGATGTCTCGAACGAGAGATCTACTTCTTCGTCGGGCAGTAAGGAACCGCTGATAATTATCTGATCAGTAAGTAATTGGGGAGTCAGAACTTGAGCGTTCACATTCAGGATTCTCCTTTCATTACCGCCCCTACTACCTGCGTTGACAGCAGCAGCTAACTCTTTGTTTTCTTTGGGCATCATAGAATAAGTACCCCATCCGATCAGCCCGATGCCAATGATAGCGATGAGACCCCATTTAATTCTTTTGTTCATGTGTATTCCGTTTAAGGCACGCAGCGGCGATGCACTTTATGCCAATTTTAGCAGTGATGTATAATCCGTCTAAACTTAGACTGTGCTTGCGCGAAAAGGTTTAGTGGGAAGGGAAAGTTTTTTTAGTAGGCACCGCGGTATTTGCCCTCTTCTTTGTCGTCGAGCATGTTGAGATAGGAAGCATACCGCGATTCGCTGATGAGATGTTGCTCCACAGCACTACGTACGGCGCATCCCGGTTCCTGCCGGTGGGTGCAGTTGCCGTAGCGGCAGTCGGCCGATACCTTAAATATTTCAGGGAAATAGTGACCTATTTCTTCTTCCTCCATATTGAACGTGCCAAAGCCTTTGATGCCTGGTGTGTCGATGATGTAGCCGTCTCCTTCTACAGGGAACATCTCCGAGAAGGTGGTGGTGTGCATCCCTTTATTATGATAGGTGGAGATTTCGGCAGTCTTTACTTTGCTACCGGGCAATAGTGCGTTGATCAGGGTGGACTTACCCACACCCGAGTGACCGGAAAAGAGCGTGACCCGTCCCCGCAATTCCTCCCGGATGTGGTCGATGCCTTCACCTTTTAAAGCCGAAATACAGAAACAGGGATAACCGATGTGGGTGTACAGGGCGATGAGTGCTTCTAAGTAGTGGTGTTCCTCCTCATTGTAAGCATCTACCTTATTGAACACCAGTTTCACCGGTACCCGGTAGGCCTCGGCCGAAGCCAGGAAGCGGTCGATGAAGATGGTGGATGTTTCGGGATAATTCACCGTCACCACCAGCATGCACTGGTCGAGGTTGGCGGCGATGATGTGCGATTGTTTCGAAAGATTGGAAGAACGACGAACGATGTAGTTCTTCCGATCTTCGATTTCATTGATGAAGGCCGTACCTTCCTGGTTCAGCGTGATATGCACATAGTCGCCCACCGATACCGGGTTGGTACTTCGAATACCTTTCAGACGGAAATTACCTTTGATTTTGCAATCGACCATCCGTCCGTCGTCGGTCTTTACCTGATACCAGCTTCCGGTGTTCCTGATGACTAATCCGCGCACGCTATACCTATTATATGATTATACGGTCATGATTTCTTTTTCCTTCTCGGCCAGTACATCTTCGATTTGCTTGATGTACTTGTCGTGAATTTTCTGCAACTTGGCTTCGGCGTTCTTCTGTTCGTCTTCGGCCAGGCCGTCCTTCACCGCTTTCTTCAAAGTGTCGTTTCCATCGCGGCGGGCGTTGCGTACGCTGATCTTTGCCGTTTCGGCTTCGCTTTTACACTGTTTCGAGAGTTGTTTACGGCGCTCTTCGGTCAACGGCGGGATACCGAGGCGGATGATTTCGCCATTGTTCTCGGGCATGATGCCCAGGCTGGAGTCGATAATGGCTTTCTCGATGATACGGAACATACCCTTATCCCATGGCTTGATGGTGATGCTGCGGGCGTCGGGCGTGTTCACGGCTGCTACGTTGGCGATGGGAACCATGCTTCCGTAAGAATCTACGCGGATACCGTCGAGCAGGCGTGTGCTTGCTTTACCGGCACGGATGTGGGCAAATGCCTCTTCCAGGTACATGACGGCCATGTCCATTTTTTCTTGCGCTTCGTCAATACAAGTCTTTACGTCTATCATATGCTTTCGTTTTAATAATTAGCTGATGAAATCAGAACAAAAGTAGAGTATTTTTTGATTATCTGCAACAATAACGAAAAAGTTCTTGTTGTCTGTAGTCACCGCTCGTTCTGTCAACTTGAGGGAGTAGCGGCTGAGGCGCATCCTGTCTATTTGCTTTTGGGTGAAACTGTCTTGGCATTAGGACTCTGTTTCAGATATTCCTTGAATGGATTATTGTCTTCGTTCATGGGAAGCAAGTATTTGTCTTTCTGCAAGTAGTAGATATCCTTATCGCCTCCGGTGTACACCATACGGTGACCTGCCCGCTTGTCAGTATCTTCTCCAGAAACACTCGTCTCTGCTTTCCGTCGATGATGGTCTGTTTGCTCTCGAAGTCCTTGCCGCCGGCACCGTAAGCCAGGATATCGTCCGGCGTATAGCTTTGGGAGTAAGACGATCCCCTGGACTGGTTAATGACTTCGGTAACCTTGTGGGCCTGGCTTTTCCGTGACCCTAACTCAACGCTGACCCCGAACCGGGACAAGGAGTCGGAAATGATATACCCTTCTTGCGCGGAGACCCGGTACAGGCAAGCAAGTATTAGTAAGGTAAACAATAGTAGTCGCTTCATTTTTTTGGGGTGTGTGATAATGAATTCGCAAATATATGAATTAGATTGCTACGGCAATACTGCCCGGCGAATTAGTTTCTTCCTACCTTCCTGCGTTATGTTTTAAACATAGGCAGTCGATGTTCCTATGATACATAGCCTAGGTTTTAAAGATACGTTGTACGAGATGTACATCTGGTACATGCTATCTTTTAAACCAACGCTACGTATGTTTTAAACCAACGCTACGTATCATTATAAGATAACAAACGAAGGTCTTAAAAAGAATAAGCCCTTGACAAACTCTTTTTATTCTTAATTGTTATCAACAAACCTAACTGTATAACTAAGAAAAAATTATGAGACATTCGTTTATGTTTTTCCTCGGGCTATTGCTGATGGTAAGCTGTGGCAATAGCAAAGCTCCCCAAGAGCAGGAGAGTGAGGCTCCGGCAGAAGATATCGGCTGGCCCAGACAGGTGCAAAGCGATAACACCACATTGGTCTACTATCAGCCGCAAGTGGATAAGTGGGATAATTACAAGAAACTGGAAGGTCGTCTGGCTTTCTCTATCACTCCCAACGGGGGGAATGAGGTGCTGGGTGTAGTCTCTTTCGTGTGCGACACGAAGACCGATAAGGACTCGCATACTACCTACCTGCATGATATCAAATATACCGATGTACGATTCCCTTCGCTCGATGCCGGTAAGGCGGCTACCATGAAAGAGACATTTCTCCAGATGATGCCTACGGGTGCCGAAACCATCTCGACCGACCGTATCCTGGCATACCTGGATGGGAAGGGAGATGCTGCCGCCCCCAAGGGGGTGACGCTGAAGAACGATCCTCCTAAAATATTCTACAGTGCTTCGCCTGCCATCCTGCTCTTTGTCGATGGCGATCCGGTACTGTCGCCCATCGAGCGGACCAACTTGCAGTTTATCGTCAACACCAACTGGGATGTCTTCTTTGACAAGCAAGGCGGACAATATTATATGTTGGCGGATGATGTGTGGCTGACGACCAAGACGCTGAACGGTCACTGGACAACGACGGCTTTTCTGCCGGAGGAATTTTCTTCGCTTCCCACCGGACAGAACTTTGACGAAGTGATCCAGCATATCCCACCCCAGAGTGAGAACGGTGCACCTACGGTATTCTATACCAATGTACCCGCTGAACTGATTGCCACCGAGGGGGCTCCCGTTTATAGCAAGATACCTGGCACCCGGCTTCTGTATGTGAGCAATACCGACAACGATATCTTTATCAACGAAGCCGACGGCCAGTATTACATCCTGCTGTCCGGCCGCTGGTTCCGTGCACCGAAGTTCGGCGGACCGTGGGCGTATGCCGGAGGAAACCTGCCTGACGATTTTGCCAAGATCCCTGAGGATTCGCCTATGGCGCATGTGTTGGCCTCTGTTCCTGGAACCCAGGAAGCATCGGATGCCGTGCTGTTGGCTCAGATTCCCACTACGGTGGTAGTCAACAAAGCCGAGGCGGAAGCCAAAGCGCATGCCACGTACGACGGCGATCCGAAGTTTGCCCCCATCGAGGGTACCACGATGCAGTACGCCACCAACACGCAGGACAAAGTGATCCGCGTAGGCGATCTGTATTATATGTGCTTCCAAGCCATTTGGTTTATGTCTACTTCGCCCGAAGGACCGTGGAAGACAGCCGATTCGGTTCCTTCCGTGATCTATACCATACCACCCAGTTCGCCGGTGTACAATGTAACGTACGTGACGCAGACCAATGCTACCTCGACCACGGTAGAATCTTCCTCTACCGCCGGATACCTGGGCGCTTTCATTATCGGGGCTACCGTGGGGGCTATTTTTGATGCAGCCATCGTGTACGGCACGGGTTGGTACTATCATCCGTATGTGTACTGGGCACCTTATGCCCCGTATCCCATTTACCGACCATGGCCTTATACCTATGGTGGAGGTGCGGTGTACAATCCCTGGACGGGCGGCTTTGCCGTAGGCCGACGTGTGTATGGTCCTTACGGTGCTGCCGGTTCTTCGGCCTGGTACAATCCGGCCACCGGACACTACGGTCGTTCGGCCAGTGTGCAAGGATGGTATGGCGGACGTACAGCGGCCAATGTCTATAACCCGTGGACCGGAACGTACGGACATACTTCGCAAGGGCATAATCCCTATGCGCAATGGGGACATTCGGAAGTCAGCAACGGAAATAGGTGGGCCAGCAGCTCGCATGTTACTACGGCTGCCGGGACGGCTTTCACGTATCACACTTCGGGTGGGAAGAGTGGGGTCGTTGTCGACGGACGGCACGGTGTGAGTGTACATACCAATGGCAACCGGGTGTATGCCGGAAGCGATGGGAATGTGTATCGCAAGAACGAGAATGGCAGTTGGGCGCGTTATAACAACAATAACCGTCAATGGGAAGCCCATCCTTCCGTAGGGACTCCCCATGCTACCGCCCCTGCGCATGTTACAGCTCCCGCACATGCTACTGCTCCTGCACATGTCACTACACCTGTCACAGCTCCTGCTCATAGGTCGGTAGGATTGTCGAACCCGTCGTACGGTGGCAGTACACAGCATTACCTGAACCATGCCGAGCAATCGCGTACGCGGGGTGAACAGCAAACGCAACGCTTCTCTACGGCACGTCAGGAAGGGAGTCTACATGGTGGGCTGTTGAGACGAAGCCGGTAAGCAGATAGATCGTATATCATAAAAAAAGCCGTTGCCTGGTAAGTTCCGGACAACGGCTTTTTTTATGAGGTGGGAGATTAGTTATGCACCAGCGTACCTATTTCGTCTCCTTCGATGACTTTCTTCAGGTTGCCTACCGTATCCATGTCGAATACCACGATGGGGAGATTGTTCTCCTTGCACATACAGGTAGCGGTGAGATCCATCACCTTCAGTCCGCGTTTCAGCACTTCGTCGTAGGTGATATCATCGAACTTGATCGCAGTCGGGTCCTTTTCCGGGTCGGCCGTATAGATACCGTCCACGCGGGTACCTTTCAGCATCACGTCCGCTTCGATCTCAATGCCGCGTAGCGATGAACCGGTGTCGGTGGTAAAGAACGGGTTGCCTGTTCCGGCGGACATGATCACCACTTCGCCGTTCTCCATACATTCAATGGCTTTCCACTTACTGTAAAACTCGCCGATAGGTTCCATGCGGATGGCTGTCAGCACGCGGGCTTTTACGCCGTCGGCTACAAGTGCCGAGCTCAGTGCCAGGCTGTTGATGACTGTTGCCAGCATACCCATCTGGTCGCCCTTCACCCGGTCAAAACCCTTGTTGGCTCCACTCAGTCCGCGGAAGATGTTACCGCCGCCAATCACAATACCGATCTGCACACCTTGCGCATGTATCTCTTTGATCTGTGCGGCATACTCGGCCAGACGTTTTTCGTCGATGCCGTATTGCTTTTCGCCCATCAGGCTTTCGCCGCTGAGCTTCAGTAAGATTCGTTTGTACTTTGCCATACGATTATGTATTATATTTTCTGCAAATATACGGCATAGTTTCTCCATTACCTACCCGGCGGATGAAAAAAAGTCCTATGTGTTCGTTTTCGCAGTAACGATGGGTGTGCCGGGGAACCAGGCACTGAAGGTGCTTCCTTTGCCGGGGACGGATGTTACGTCCAGTCGTCCTCCATGCGTTTCCATAATGGCCTGGCAGATGGGCAGTCCCAATCCAGTGCCTTGGGCAAAACTGTCGAGCTTCTCGAAGCGGTTGAAAATCCTGGGCAGGTTCTCTTTGGAGATGCCGATGCCTGTGTCGGTGACACTGATGCACATACCGCCGTCTTTTTCCTCGCTGCTCAGCGTGATGCTTCCCGTGGAGGTGAACTTGATGGCATTCACGATGAAGTTGGTCACCACCTGTGTCAGCTTATTGAGGTCGAGGTGGACTATACAACTTTCGTAAGGCCGGCGGAGGATGAAGTTTACTCCGCTCTTAACCCGGTAACGTTGGGGGGCAGCAATCTCTTCGAGTGTCTGCATCAGGTCGAAAGTCGTAGGATTGAGCGAGAGGGTGCCCGATTCGATCTTGGACAAGTCGAGAATATCACCAATGAGTTGCAACAACAGGTTGTTGTTCATGTCGATGATCTGATTGTATTCCCGTCTCATGTCCACGTCTTCTTCTTCAATAAGCAAGCTGGAGAACCCGACGATGGCGTTGAGCGGAGTGCGTATCTCATGGCTCATGTTGGCCAGGAAGGCCGATTTGAGATGATCCGATTCTTCAGCTTTATTCTTGGCTTCTTTCAGTGCCCGGATGATTTCCTTGCGTTCGGTATTGTTCTCTGCCCGAATCACGACACCTTCTACTTCCTGATGCTGGTTAAAGATAGGGGTGGCGAATATCTCCAGCGAAGTACCGTTTTCCAGTTGCAGCTCTATCTGCTCCACCTTTTTAGACAGCATGGCCCGTTGCATCACACAGTTCTCGCAAGGCTCACTCCTGCCATAAGCACTTAGGTAGCAAGGTGCTCCTTTCTTGTACAACTCATAGATGACACCCAGTGCCATGTTGGAGAAGTTCTCCCATTGCACGATGTAATCGGTCGTGATGTAGGCCAGGCTGGAATTAGAGTTGTTGATCACCAACTCACTTTGTTGGTAAGCTTTCTCGAGTTGATGTTGCAGCAGCAGTATTTCTCCGATGTCAATACGTGCGGTAATAATGAGATCTCTGAAGTTGCTGGTGACTATTCCTTTGTGTACGATGGTCTCATAAGTATGTCCGTTGCGGGTGGTGATTGTTTCCCGCTCGCTGTACGGAAGTCTGGTTTCGTACACCAGTTCATCTACTGCATGTATCGCATCTGCTGTGTCTTTGTCAAGCACTGCTTCGATGGTCTGTCCGGTGGCATCGGCTCCAAACATATGGGTACTGGCTTTGTTCCAGTAAACGAATTGATGGGTGCCGGCCTCCTTAATGTGGATGGGGATAGGAATGTTATCGAGTATATAGGCAAAAGCAGTTGCCCCTTCTTTCCAGACTTCCGAGGAGTCTTTCGAAGGGGGAGTGTTGGGATGTTGCATCAGTTGTGTGATGCGATTTCGCATATCGCGCCGCTCTGCTTCATACTTTCGTGTATTCCAGTACAATATAGCCGCAAGCAGAATTGCTGTTCCGAGGCTTATTCCAGTAATCATCGTGTTGTGTTGTTTTACGCAAAAATACAGTTCTTTTGCAAATCATAGAAGTAGTTTCATGTTAAAAATAGTAGATAATAAAAGAAATAGCCTGTGGAAACATGCGTTTTCGATAGAAAGCGTATGCCGACAGGCTATTTCATGAATATATGCAGATGGTTTGGGTTACTTTTTTCCGAGTGTTTTGATGACTTGGCTCAAAGTCACGAAAAAGGTATTTCCTTCATACCGGTTCTTCGCACTGAACTCGTCCAGCCAGCGGAATGAGAGAGAAGTCATACTCTTTGTCCAGAACACATTGGCTTCCAGCCCGGCGGCATAGATGTGGTCTTTGGGCTGGTCTATCAGCTGTCCGCTGTACCAGATGTCATCGTTGGTCATCTTGAACTGCATGTAGTAGATAGCACCTACGTTAAATATCAGGGCTGAGTTGGAAAGTGGCTTCATGAAGCTTTTGTTCAGTCCGCCTTCCAGGGTCAGGATGTTTCCTACTTTATCGTCCGTACCACGTTTTTTGCTGTGCAGCTCGTAGTAGGCTGTGGTAGACAGATTGAATGTCTTGGCCTTGTCGAAGTAGAACGTCGTTCCTGCTGAGAATTCATGTCCCCACATACCCAGTCCGCTATTGTCATCGGCACCGGCGGAGAACTTGCCACTCGGTATGTAGAGTGCGTATCCGGCAGTGAAGTCGGCTTTCTTCGTGTGCCAGCCCAACTGAATGGGTTGTACGTAGATGTCACTGAAGGCGATAGAGCCGTTTTCGTTGATCTTGCTTCCTTCGATGTTGTTCTTCACAAGAGAAACGAGGAGGCTGGCTCCGTAGTTGGCATTGAGTATCTTCCAGGGGGTGACAAGGCTTCCGCCGATACCGGTCAGAAAAGTGGTGACATTCGGGCTGGTACTTACCTTGTCGCCACTACCGTTGTAGAGGTCCTTGGTGTCATACCAATATAAAGGCACAGCCACGACGACAGATGGGGCTGGTTGCGTACCTGCATTCAGCCCATTGTCGCCCAGAAGATGTACACCTTTTAATTGCGCATAGCTTTTGCTGCCGCCTATGGCCAGCAGTACTGCTATGATAACTGTGGAAAAGTAATAAGATTTTTTCATTTGATTTCGGTTTAATATTGATGGTTCAAATCTTTTTCAAGAACAAAGCATATATGTAAAATGTTTATGTGCTGACTTTAAATACCAGGGTTATGCGGTAGGTTGTGCTCTCGAATACAATAGGAAATAATAACTCTTTTTAAATGTCATTTAACCGAGGTTGTTTGAAGGAAATCGCTACCTTTGTAAGATGGAAAAAACTTAATACTCAGTATATGAAACCTTGGATTTTTTCTTTGCTTCTCATCCTCTTTCTGCCGTGCGTACTTAAGGCACAAACGGCAGAGACGACTTTGCATAAGGTTTCGGCAGCCATATCGGACGGGCAAAACAGCCAGGCGATAGGGCTGTTCCGGCAAGCCATCCAGGCCGACGCGGATAAATCGGAAATGTTCTACTGGACCAGTGTGGACAAGAACAGTGCCGTATGCCTGCCGTTAGCGCAGGAACTGGCTACCTATTATAAGACATCCCGGAATTACGATAAAGCCTACCTGTTCTATAAAGAACTGCTCCAGCGGGAGCCGGACAAGATAGAATACCTGTTGGCGTATGCCGATACGGAGGTGTGCCGGGGAAAAGAGAAAGAAGCCTTGCGTACGTATGAACAGGTGCTGAGAGCCGATCCGAACAACCTGTCGGCCAATATCTTCATCGGCAATTACTACTACCTGCAAGCCGAGCAGCAGAAAAGTGAGCTGGATACGAACTTCAAAAAGATCTCGTCGCCCTCGAAGATGCAAGTGGCACGTTACCGCGATGGGCTGGCCGATATCTTCTCTACCGGATACGGGAAAGCCAGGGAATACCTGCAGAATGTAGTCCGGCAATTCCCCTCGACGGAGGCTGTCAAGACCCTGAATAAAATCAAACTGATAGAAAAAGAACTGAGCAGATAAATAGAAAGCGGTGAGCAAGTTGGTTGCTCACCGCTTTCTATTTTATTTATTGCGCTTATTTCTTGAAGAAGATAGGCGGTACGGGCAGGTCGTCCACGCTACGTGAGACAACACGGGCATCTGCACCTGGGATGAGCGGACTGTTGTTCAGAACATGGTTGATGCGGTTCCGTTGGTCGTTGGTAAACTGATCGGAGTAGCAGAAAGCGTAGTCCATGATGTTGCGGGCGACAAACGCAGTACCTTCACAATTTTTTCTTGTGGCTAAGTCAATCAACTTACGTTGCTCTCTGGGTGTAGTGGTCAAGTAAATATTTACTTCCTTATTATACTCCACTGAGTTATAGGTGGGCGTGTCCTCGCAGTAGTCCGTATCCTGGCATGTATCCCATATAGTACCGATGACTTTTCCAGTTGCATCTTTTTCATCCACCTCAGTGAATGCATGGTGTAGTCCCAGATAGTGACCCAACTCATGTGACAGGGTTACAGTGACATCGGAGGTGTAATAGGTCGCAGCGTCGCTTTCCACATATATATGGGTATTATTGATAGAAACACAGTGTGGATAGTTGGGCTTCTGTCCGGAAGAAAAATGATCGGTGGTATACAGCCCATTTAACGGGCTTGTTGTAGGAGCGTAAGGTAGATGTGAAATACCCAACGTATTATCTTCGGTAAACGTATAGACGAATACATTAATGTATTTGTTAGGATCCCACAACTTGTCTGC
The DNA here is from genome assembly GCA_031555765.1 of Bacteroides sp. Classification (GTDB taxonomy): domain Bacteria; phylum Bacteroidota; class Bacteroidia; order Bacteroidales; family Bacteroidaceae; genus Bacteroides. The sequence continues at coordinate 23,683 of JAVBUC010000022.1, forward strand.
ATAGAAGCTGTTATCCGACAAGTCGCCATTCATGAAGACCTCACAATCTATTTTGCTGTTCTCCACCTGAATGTGCTCCACGCCAGCTTCTGCTAACTCCTTCCCGTTAGGATCTTCAGTGGCGAGGGTGAACAGCAAATCCATGTCAGGGCTGATGGGATTGGTTTTTGCCCGGTAGTTTGTATTGCATACATCGAGGATATGGGACAGTCGGGCAGCTGGTACATATTGCTTATCGTCAGAAGCATTGTCGTACAGAACATGGAATATCACCGGAAGCAAATAGTTATCGCTTTGTTCGATGTTGATACTTTGAGAGGTCTTTCCTGCTTTCAGCAACACGATGGCTGTCCGGGCAGATCCTGCATTCGGCTCGAGGGTGATAGTTAGCTGTTTGTTCTGCGAACCGGTATGCGTACTGAGCACACACCATGGCTGAGAGCTTTCTGCACTCCATTCGCTGTTAGAGGTAACATCGATCTTGAAATTTGCCGATAACTTACCGGCTTGAAGCGTTGATTTAGAGACCTCTATGATAGGATCCGGATCTTCTTTACAGGCGGCCAACAGGGCGAGTACGAAAAGAAAAGAGAGTAACTTTATCTTCATAAATACTGTTTTTTGTAAGTGATAGCGACAAAGATAGCGGTTTTCTTTTCACTGAGTTGTTAAATTCAGCACATATTCCACTTCCTTGAACATGAATTTTCTCTCATTTCCCACTTTGTCTCTCAAAACCAGTAAACCTTCCGGTTCCACGCGGACGATTTCGGCGTCGAATATTCCGTCGGCATCGCGGTAAGAGTGAAATCCGTCCTTTCTGAACAACGCGTGGTGGTAATGGTTCACGATGAGGCTGGTTTCTTTCTGCTGAAGCAAGGCGTAGTAGTCCTTCAACCGCTGCAGCACTAAGTGTAACAGGTGCGGCAACGCATATTCGGTTCCGGTGATCTGGCGCAGGGAAACCGGGTTGGGGGCGGGGCTGACGAAGTGCGGTTGATTAATGTTGATGCCGATCCCGATGATGCTGCGTTGCAGGAACTGTCCGGACAGGTCGTGCTCTATCAGCATCCCGGCTATCTTCTTCTCTCTCCAGTAGATGTCATTGGGCCACTTGATGGTGATGCCGCTGGTGAAAGAACTCAATACTTCCTTTACGGCCAGCGAGGCGATCTGTGCTAATAGGAATTGCTGACGCACTTCCAGGAAAGAGGGATACAGCACAGTACTAAACAAGAGATTCTGTCCGGCTTCCGACTCCCAATCGTTGCCGCGCTGTCCGCGCCCGGCCGTTTGGTAGGAAGCCACCACGGTGGTCAGCTCTTTCACCGGTTCCCGGCAGAGTTCTTTCAGGCTGGTGCTGGTGGAGGTCGTTTCTTCGAGGCTCACCAACGGCACGGGGAAAGGGTCAGGGGAGGGAGTCATATTCTGTACGCATTTTTTTGGTGAACTTCTTCAGAACTTCTTCGTAAGAGTGGTCGATGAGTTGCTCGATGAGGCGGTCGTCCACATCGCTGCCGAAGAGCACCTGGTTCCAGTACTTCTTTTGGAAATGGTAGGCACCCTCGATGGCGTTGTAGCGTTCGCGCAGTTCGATGGCGTACTCCGGGTCACACTTCAGGCATATCTTCCTGCCCTGTTCCAGGTCGATCAGGGCAAACATCTTGTCCATCACTTTCAGGACAAGCGAGTATTCGTCGAACGGCAGGCACTCGGTCACTGCTTTTTTACTCAGACAATACTCTCTGGCAGTTTCTACATTCATGGTCTTTGTTAGAATAAAGGTGGATAAAATGCTTCCTGGATATGCTCAATACTGAAATCACCCGCCTGGCCGACGATGGTGATGATGTCGAACCGTACCGGGGCGTCGATCTGAAAGAAACGGATGTAGGCATCGGCCGCGCGTACGGTACGTCGTATCTTGGCCCGGTCTACAGCAGTCTCAGGTTCGCCAAACAGCGTGTCGTGCCGGGTTTTCACCTCGACAACGATCAGTTCGTTCGCTTTGGCTGCCACAATGTCGAGCTCGAAATTCCGGCTTCGCCAGTTGCGGTGCCTGATCACGTACTCGTTCCTTTCTAAATAGGCAATAGCGGCATCTTCGCCCGCTTTTCCCAGTTTATTGTGTTCAGCCATCTAATTTCTGGTATTGTACATGCAAAAATACGTTTTTATTCTTTGAATTTAAAGAATGAAAAGTAATTTTGCAGCAGATATGCAGAAACGGAGTAAAAAACACAGCAAACCCGCGGCCTTGGAGCCCCGGCGGCAACGGTTGACTTGTCTGATCAGTGAGGACGAGCAGCAGATTGTAGACCGTTATCTGGAGAAGTACAAGATAACCAACAAATCCCGTTGGCTTCGCGAAACCGTTCTCATGTTTATACACAAAAACATGGAAGAAGATTACCCCACCCTTTTCGGTGAACACGATATGCGACGTTGATACTCCCCGTATGTTTGATGATTTCTATTACATGAAGCAAGCGTTGGTCGAGGCGCAGAAGGCAGCTGCCAAGGGAGAAGTCCCGGTGGGTGCTGTGGTGGTGTGTCAGGAACGCATCATCGCCCGGGCGCACAACCTGACGGAACTCCTGAACGATGTCACCGCCCATGCCGAGATGCAAGCCATCACCGCCGCTGCCAATGTCTTGGGCGGTAAATACCTGACAGACTGTGCGCTATATGTCACTGTGGAACCTTGTGTGATGTGCGCCGGCGCCATTGCCTGGGCACAAATGGGCAAGTTGGTCTTCGGTGCTGCCGATGAGAAACGGGGCTATCAGCGGTATGCTCCCCAGGCTTTGCATCCCAAAACAGTAGTTACCACAGGTATCCTGGCCGATGAATGTACGACACTCATGAAGAGCTTCTTCAAAGAGAAACGTTGAGGTTCCCCATATAAAATTTAGTAAATCCTCTTACGCACTCGCGCACTTGCTTTGTAACGCCCTGTTCATCGGTGTTACAGGCGCGCGAGTAGGACGAATTATCTCACGCACTACTCACGCACCTTCTTGCAATGTCCTTTGTATCTTCTTGCAAACACTCAGTTTCATTTGACGAAACTCGTTGTTTCACTTGCCGAAACACACAGTTTCATTTGATGAAACACTGAGTTTCCTCGGATGAAACATTGAGTTTCCCGGTATGAAACTCGCTGATTGCAGGAAGCTCCGGAGCGGAAGGATATGATACGTGTAGTAAGTGGCCGTGGTGAATACCTCGAAAAGTGGTAAATGCGTGTAGGTAAAAAAGGTTTCTAGCACGGCGTAACGCTCACATAGACAATGTAATAAACCGAAAAACGTGTAAGCGTGCTAGATACTTCTCAAAAAACGCATGGAGAGCGATAACGTAAGGAAATTAGTTCTTAATCTCCTCGAAGTCTACATATTCGCCTTCATCGTCGGCAAATATCTTTTTATGAGTAGGAGAGGTCGACGCTTTAGCGTTAGGAGTTTCCTGTTCGTTCCGGGTATAAGTCTGCCGGCCGCTTTGCGACTGATTGGCAGACGACGGGCGGCGTCCCAGTCCGAAAATGCTCCGGACGATGCTACCTACGATGGACAGTCCTGCCAACAGGATGACGATAACAATGAAGAACAGGAAAAATAAAAAGTGAAGCATAAGCTTGTGAGTTTAAAATGTTGTTCTAACCGGAGTTACAACAAGCGTGCCAAAGAATTGTTTATTGCTTCTTCCAGGTCAAGAGTGAAAGTAGAATATACCATACGATAACCGCCGAGAATCCGCCGACACCCATCGTTACCAACAAGGCAATAGTGACGAGCAGGAACAGGAAACTGACTTTGTTGTCTTTCCAGGAGAGGTTTTTGAACTTGAGCGAGAACATCGGGATTTCCGAAACGAGCAACCACGAAAACAGCACCACCAGCACCAGAAGGTAAAGTGCATTGCCTTGTGTCAGCAGCAGGTTACCGCCTCCCACGATCAGTGATCCCCAGAACAAAGCATTGGCCGGGACGGGTAGTCCGATGAACGAAGTCGTCTGCCGGGTGTCGACATTGAACTTGGCCAGACGAAGCCCGGAGAATACGGCAATGAGGAAACCGAAGTAGGGAACGATATCTCTGTATCCTGCCAAAAAGTCGGGATAAGTCAGTTCCGGTTCCTGCAAAAAGGAGAAAACAAGCGCAGCGGGAGCCAACCCGAAGCTGATATCGTCGGCCAGCGAGTCGAGGTCTTTGCCTATTTTAGAGTGGGCATCGAGCAAACGGGCCAACATGCCGTCGAAGAAATCGAACACGGCACCGATGATGATGAACAAAAAGGCCGTTTCGTACAGTCCTTTGAAGGCCATGACACATGCTACACAACCAGAAAAGAGATTGAGGCAAGTGACGGTGTTAGGTATGTGACGGGTAATGCTGTTGGCCATTGGGATGAAAGTTTTTTGGGTTACAGTTTGGCAAGAATGGTTTGGTTGCCGGTAGTGAGTTGCCCCATCTTGACACATACCTCGGTGCCAATGGGCAGGTAGACATCTACCCGCGAACCGAACTTAATGAATCCCATGTGCTCGTCGATGTAGCAATCTTCGCCCACTTCGGCGTAGGTGACGATGCGGCGGGCCATGGCTCCGGCAATCTGGCGGGCCATTACTTCCACACCTTCCGGTGTTTCGATGACCACCATTGAGCGTTCGTTCTCGGTACTGGCTTTCGGGAGCCAGGCTTTCATGAAGTTACCGTTGTGATGTCCCACCTTGCGCACGGTTCCGTCCACCGGATACCAGTTGGCATGGACATTCAGTATACTCATAAAGATAGACACCATGAGTCGGCGGTCGTTGAAATACTCGTGTTCATCAACTTCCTCGATGGCTACAATGCGTCCGTCGGCAGGAGCTACTACGATCCGTTCCGTATCCTGTCCGAAGAATCGGATAGGACACCGAAAGAAGTTGACCATCAGGAGGTATAATACCGTAGTGACGGTGGCTACCAGATAGAACGGCAGCTTATTGTCAATTTTCCAGTACAGGGCTCCATTGATAATAAGAATAAGAAGCAGGCTTCCCCATAGGATATGGGTGCCTTCGCGATGGATTCGTATCTTTTTTAATTTCTTGAGTCGGCGCATGTGTGCTGTTATAAGTATAATTCTTTGCAAAAGTATATTTAATTTGAAAATCAACCAAGTAAATGTGCATCGAATTAGTAATGTTGATAACTTTTTAGGCTTTATTTTTGTTAGTCGGTGGAGAGATTGTACTTTTATCGCAAAATTATCATTGATTCATAACTATGCAGGATTTCATTCATTTACACGTCCACACCCAGTATTCGCTTTTAGACGGACAGGCCAGCGTCAGTGCGCTGGTCGATAAGGCCATGAAAGACGGAATGAAGGGAATTGCCGTGACCGACCATGGTAACATGTTCGGCGTCAAGGAGTTCTTTAATTACGTAAACAAGAAAAACGGCGGTCCGAAGGGCGAAATCAAAGACCTGAAGAAGCGCATAGCTGCAATGGAATCGGGTGCCGAGGCGTGCGAGAACAAGGAGGAAGAGATTGCTGCATGCCGGGTGAAGATCGCCGAAGCCGAAGCACGTATCTTCAAGCCCATCATCGGGTGCGAAATGTACGTGGCGCGCCGTACGAAAGACAAAAAAGAAGGAAAACCCGATCAAAGTGGTTATCACTTGGTGGTGCTGGCCAAGAATGAGAAGGGATATCATAACCTCATCAAGCTGGTGTCGCGGGCTTGGACGGATGGGTATTACATGCGTCCGCGTACCGATCGGGCCGATTTGGAGAAGTATCACGAGGGGCTCATCGTCAGCACCGCCTGTTTGGGGGGGGAGGTCCCGAAAAAGATCACGCAAGGACTGCTCAGCGAGGCCGAAGAAGCCATCCAGTGGTACAAAAACCTCTTCGGCGAAGACTACTACCTGGAGTTGCAACGACACAAAGCCACCGTAGCCAATGCCAATCACGAGGCTTACCCCCTGCAGGAGAATGTCAACCGGCACCTCATCGAACTCTCGAAGAAGCATGGCGTCAAGTTGATCTGTACCAACGACGTGCACTTTGTGAACGAGGAACATGCCGAAGCACATGACCGGCTCATCTGCCTCAGCACCGGTAAGGACCTGGACGATCCCAACCGTATGTACTACACCAAACAGGAGTGGATGAAGACCCGCCAGGAGATGAACGAACTCTTTGCCGATGTGCCCGAAGCACTGAGCAACACGCTCGAAATATTGGACAAGGTGGAGTTTTACTCCATCGACAATCCGCCTATCATGCCTACGTTTGCCATCCCCGAAGAGTTTGGAACGGAGGAAATCTACCGTCAAAAGTTTACAGAGGAGGACCTGTTTAACGAGTTTACGCGCGATGAAAACGGCAATATTGTATTGGATGAGGACGAAGCGCGTAGTAAAATAAAAGTATTGGGTGGGTATGACAAGCTCTACCGTATCAAGCTCGAAGCCGACTACCTGGCCAAACTTACTTTCGATGGCGCGAAGAAGTTCTACGGCGATCCGCTGGCTCCCGATGTGAAGGAGCGGTTGGTTTTTGAGTTGTACATCATGAAGACGATGGGTTTCCCGGGTTACTTTCTCATTGTGCAAGACTTTATCGCGGCCGGGCGTGCTATGGGTGTATCGGTAGGTCCCGGACGTGGGTCGGCAGCCGGATCGGCGGTGGCTTACTGTCTGCAAATCACCAAAATAGACCCTATTAAGTATGATTTGCTGTTCGAGCGTTTCCTGAACCCGGACCGTATCTCTCTCCCCGATATCGATATCGACTTCGATGATGATGGGCGTGGCGAGGTGCTTCGTTGGGTAACGGAGAAATACGGCTACGACAAGGTGGCCCACATCATCACGTACGGTACCATGGCTGCCAAGTCGGCCATCAAGGACGTGGCCCGTGTGCAGAAACTGCCGCTGGCCGAGTCGGACCGGCTCACTAAGTTGGTACCCGACAAGATTCCGGACAAGAAGCTCAACCTGAAGAACGCCATCGACTTTGTTCCCGAACTTCAGGCAGCCGAAGTATCGCCCGACCCGCTGATACGCGATACCTTAAAGTATGCCAAGATACTCGAAGGCAACGTGCGCAATACAGGCGTACATGCCTGTGGAACCATCATCTGCCGCGACGATATCACCGACTGGGTGCCCGTGAGCACGGCCGACGACAAGGAAACGGGCGAGAAGATGCTCGTCACCCAGTTCGAAGGTTCTGTCATCGAGGAAACCGGACTTATCAAGATGGACTTCCTCGGGCTGAAAACGCTCTCCATCATCAAAGAAGCAGTGGAGAACGTTCGCCTCAGTAAAGGAATTGAGCTGGACATCGATGCCATCGACATCGAAGACCCGGTTACATATAAACTATACAGCGACGGTCGCACAGTGGGAACGTTCCAGTTCGAGTCCGCCGGTATGCAGAAGTACCTGCGCGAGCTGCAACCTACCACCTTTGAAGACCTTATCGCGATGAATGCCCTCTACCGTCCGGGACCGATGGCGTATATCCCCGACTTTGTGGAACGTAAGCATGGCCGCAAGCCCATCGTGTATGATATTCCTGTTATGGAGAAATACCTGAAGGATACGTACGGTATCACGGTGTACCAAGAACAGGTGATGCTCCTGTCGCGCCTGCTGGGTAACTTCACCCGCGGCGAGTCCGATGCCTTGCGTAAGGCGATGGGTAAGAAGATGCGCGACAAGCTGGATCAGATGAAACCCAAGTTCATCAAGGGAGGACAGAAGAATGGGCACGACCCGAAGGTGCTCGAAAAGATCTGGGGCGACTGGGAAAGCTTTGCTTCGTATGCGTTCAATAAGTCGCACGCCACCTGCTACTCCTGGGTAGCTTACCAGACGGCCTACCTGAAAGCCAACTACCCGCCCGAATACATGGCGGCCGTGATGAGCCGAAGCTTATCGAACATCACCGACATTACCAAACTGATGGACGAATGTAAGATGATGGGCATACAGACACTCGGCCCCGACGTGAACGAAAGTAACCTGAAGTTTACCGCCAATAAGAATGGCGACGTACGCTTCGGACTCGGTGCAGTGAAAGGGGTGGGCGAGAATGCTGTGCAGAGCATCGTCGAAGAACGCCGGGCCAACGGACCTTTCAAGGGTATCTTCGACTTCGTACAGCGCGTCAACCTCAATGCGTGCAACAAGAAAAACATGGAATGCATCGCACTGGCCGGTGGATTCGACAGTTTCCCGGAACTGAAACGAGAGCAATACTTTGCCGTCAACGCCAAAGGTGAGATGTTCCTCGAAACCCTGATGCGCTACGGTAACCGCTACCAGGCCGACCAGGCTGCTGCGGTGAACTCGCTCTTCGGTGGCGACAACATAGTGGAAGTGGCTACCCCGGAAATACTTCCTGCCGAACGGTGGGGCGATCTTTACCGCCTGAACAAAGAAAGAGAGTTGGTGGGAATTTATCTTTCCGCCCATCCGCTGGACGAGTATGTCATCATCCTGGACAATGTGTGCAATACCCGCATGGCGGAGATGGAAGACAAAACGACCCTCGTCGGTAGGGAAATCACCATGGGCGGCATTGTGACCAGTGTCCGTAAGGGAGTAGGTAAGACCGGCAATCCATACGGCATCGTCAAGATAGAAGACTATTCCGGCTCGGCCGAGTTCCCATTCTTTGGCGAGGACTGGATTACCTATCAAGGATATATGGACGAAGGAATGTTCCTTTACATGAAAGCCCGGTGCCAACCCAAGAAGTGGCGGCAGGACGAACTGGAAGTGAAGATCACTTCTGTGGAGCTATTGCCCAAGGTCAAGGAAGAATTGGTAGAGAAAATTACCATCGATATCCCGCTGGATGCATTGGATTCGGAGCTGATCACGGAACTCTCTACGCTGATTAGCGACTGTCCCGGAAAGACGGAACTTTACTTCCGGCTCATCGATATCGAAGAGAATATGAACGTGGACATGATAGCCCGGCCGGTGAAAATGTCGGTCAGCAAAGAACTGGTGGCATTCCTGAAAGAAAGCCCGGTACTCGATTTCCATATTAATTAAGAATATATGGGAATGCCTGTTGACGGGATGATTTAAATAACTATATTTGTAGCATACAAACAATCAAAACAAAGAAAAAATGGCATTAAAAATTACAGATGGCAACTTCGAGGCACTTCTCGCCGAAGGTAAGCCGGTAGTAGTAGATTTTTGGGCACCTTGGTGCGGCCCTTGTAAAATGGTAGGTCCTATCATTGAAGAATTAGCAAAAGAATACGAAGGACAAGTCGTTATCGGCAAGTGCGACATCGACGAAAACCCTGACCTTCCCGAGCAGTTTGGCATTCGCAACATCCCGACGGTACTTTTCATCAAGGATGGCGAAATCGTCGACAAGCAAGTGGGCGCGGTAGCTAAGCCGGCATTTGTAGAAAAAGTAAAGAAGTTATTGTAATCACACTAATTCATAGGAATATGGGAATGGAAGACGATTTTTTACTGGACGATGTCGATGACGAAAAGACCATCGAATACATCAAAAACTACCTGCCGCAGGAGTTGAAAGAGAAATTCTCGGACGACGAACTGTATTATTTCCTCGATTTGATCGATGAATACTATGTGGAAAGCGGCGTCCTGGATGCTCAACCGGATGAAGATGGGTACATCGAACTCGATCTGGAACCGCTCGTGAACTACATCGTAGCCGAAGCCAAAAAGGATGAGGTGGGCGAATTCGACCCGGAAGAAATTCTCTTTGTAGTACAGGGAGAGATTGAGTACGGAGAATCGTTGGAAGAAAGCGAATAGGTTTTTTACTACGAAAACGCAGAGGGCACAGAGGGATTAAGAAATTAAACCTCTGTGCCCTCTGTGCTTTCGTGGCTAACTAATACAATAATAGTCTAAAAAACCCTAAAATAGTCCAGCCTGAATTTTGTGACGTAAAATGTGACAAGATGTGACGTCACAATTTTGCATTCTAACATTCCCTTACCTATATTTGCCCCTGCTCGACTACTAGTACGCGCGTAACAATATTAAAAGGAGTGAACGATTCCTGTATTTTGCAGAAGAAGGTCATCGCTCACTCCGTCACCCACTTAAAAAGAAAAGGAGGTATTTGGCAAAGGTATGATAAAATTTTGATGCGGCAAGTGTTGCTTTTCTGTTGAAATGATATATACAGAATGAGTTTTAGTATGAAGTACAATTTTAATTAGATTGAAGATGAAAAGAATAAAAATCATGTTTATTGCAATTCTGGGATTAGTTATCTGTTTTAATGTTTATAAGTCAAAAACAGATGTAAACTTGTCTGGGGTGTTATTAGAGAATGTGGAAGCATTAGCATCTGATGGAGAAATTCTATATTCAATAGGATGCTATTCTAGCTATACCAGCTATCAAGGCTATGGAGGTTATGATCTTGTTACTATATGCTCACCCTGTGGATCAGTAAGAATGGCTGAGCGAAATAGATACACTGGCCTTTCCTCATGTTTAAAATAAAATATAATGTAGATGAAACAGACTTCCCTTTGCAAAATAGCATTTCTGGCAGTAGCTCTATGGGGTTGTTCTAAACCCATAACCAAAGAATTGATAACTTCTTTTCCTGTAAACGAGACCATTCAGGGCGAAGAGATTAAGATTCCTCCTGTGTTGCTGGCACCGGATGGGATAGTGGCTTCGGAAGATCTGCTGATTGTTTCTGATTATAAGCAGGATTCTATTTTTTATTTGTTTGAGCTACCTTCTTGTCAATATCTGGGGGCTAACGGTATTCGTGGTCAAGGTCCTAATGACTTCGTTTTTCCAGATGGAAGGACATTATCGGCTTATCCCGGTGGGTTTTCCATATTGGATGTCGGAGCCTATTCTATCAAGGAAGTTAAGCGGAGTCCCGAACAATTTGCTGTTCATAGTAAGGAAGTATTTAGAAATGGAGTACAGGCAGTTAACGGCTTTCTCGATTTGGGCGAAGGAAAGATTTGCATACTTAGTCCAAATGGCGTAGATATGGATACTGAATACCTGATTATCGACACGAATACCAATGAGTCGGTAAAGGTAAGCCCTTACCCTTCACTAACCGATAATTATGCGAAGGAAGAACCGGGAGTAAAGGCCCAGGTATATAGAAAAGAAGGTGTGGTGAAACCGGATAAAAGTAAATTTGCCTATTTTTATACCTATTTCAAATTCTTTAGAATACATGATAGAGATGGAAATCTACTGAAGGAGGTGACTGTACAGGTAGAGCCCTATAACAAAGAGTATGAGCAAGATTATGAAAAATCCATGCAATACTACATGTCTCCCAGAGCGACTGATAAATACATATATGTGATGTGCTTGAACTTAAAGGGAAGTGAACGGCTAGTCTCCACTGTTGAGTTGCAGATCTGGGATTGGGACGGGAGTCCTATAGGGAAGTACACATTGGATAAGGCTATGTACTTTTATGCCATATCTGAAAAGTACGGTAAACTTTATGGTATACACCCGTTGATAGAGGATACAATCTATGCGTTTGATTTGCCTGTGAAGTAAGTGTTTGGCTGTTTTTAATAATTGGGAATTACTAGTGGTGTAATTTATTGCATCACTAGTAGTTTTTATATCATAAATTAGAATACAATGAAAAATAGAGACGTAATTTTATCCTGCTTGTTTATCTTTAGCTTGAGCTCTTGTAAACAAGGCATAGAAGTGTTGACTGTCGAATTAAGCGTAGAGAACTCTATATCGGAACTGTCTGATAGTAGTTTCTTTTCAAGAGTTCATTGCATGTTCGCTGAAAATGATAAAATCTATTTCTCGGACTATAATAGAGGGGATATTGTTGTTCTCAACCGGGATTTGACATTATTGTCTACCATAGGGAACAAGGGAGGCGGGCCTGGTGAAACAGAAGCTTCATTTTCCTTTGTCAAGTCCGGCAATCAGATATATCTCCTTGACGATTTAAATAGAAAGATTGTTGAATACGTAGATGGCAGATATTTGAAGGAATATAGGCCCCAGTGCATTTATTCTGTCTTTAAAAATTTTGCCCAGCAAGATTGTTGTTTGTATTTTCCGGTTCCCAATGATAAACATAGCATAGCAAAGTATAGCATGCAAAATCAGCAGATTGAATCTTTTGGGAATCTTTTTAAGTTTGATACCCCTGTTCAAACTAAGATAAAGAATGACCGTTTTTTGCTTGTTGACAAGCATTATTTATATGCTATATCAGACAACTTACCTAAAATAGAGAGATATGATTTGAGAGATCAGACATTGCTTGATGAATATGATTTTTCCACTATCCCGTTCGTTAAAGCAACCATCGAATTTACAAAAAGTCAGGCCACAGATGACCACTCATATTACGTTATTGTTCAATCAGTCTATCGGATAGGCAATAAAGTGTATCTTCTATGTAATAAGAATGAGGCCGAAAACGATTTCTCTTGCAACAAAATAGTAGAATTTGAGGCAGATAGTTCAAATAAGATTCGTGTAAACAAAATATATCAATTGCCGGGCTTGGTCTATTCTTCGTTTTGCGTCGATTCGGAAATAAATAAAATTTATGCGTTCAACCATCAAAGCTCAAGTATAGAAAGTTTTAATATTGCTATGCAATAAGGTGTCAACTGGGGGCATGCTGTCGTAAACGGGAAATTAGATTTCCTCCAAAGCATAGTGCTGATAGTCGCGCTGCAAGGTTTGCAGGAAGGCTTCGGAACTGCTTCCGTTGGGAGTTATGGACAGCAGGGAGCGTACCTTGGTGCTCAACAGTTCAATGCGTTCTATACGGTTCTGCTTCAAGGCAAGGGTCTTGTTGATCACGTTGACTTGTTCCAGGGACAGGTCGGCAGCTTGCGGATACACCGGGTGGTAGTCCTTCGCCAGAAAATCGAACTCGTCGAGGCTGACCTGTATCTTCTTGTAGTTCTTCTCTTTGATAACTAATGTGTCGGCAGCCAGGTCGCCCAACCGTTGGTTGTTGCGGGTCACCAGGATGGAAACGGCACCGACGGCCCCCGAGCCAACGGAATCGACCATAAAGAGGAGCCATCGCAGTAGGTAAGAGCTGATGGTCGGTGTGCTTCCGTCGGTCTTTACCACCCGGATTCCCATGATCCACTTACCCAGTGACTGACCTTCATTGAATATCTCGAGCAGTAACGAGTAGAAAAGCGGTGCGCCATAAAGCACGAACAACACGATGGTGCGGATATCCGAACTGGCATAGAAATTCAATTGATCCAGGATGATCGCCATCGAGATCCAATACAAAACAATCACCACCGCATCAATCAGAAGAGCCAGGAATCGTTCCCCGATACTGGCTGGTGTCTGACTGATCCGCACGAATTGTCCGGTAACTATGGTGGATACTGCCATATTCTTTTAATATTATTTGAGTACGCTTTGCAAATATATCACAAAAACCTTACTTTTGCTTTTACTATCGGACAAACTTTTTCCGATGTTCGCCGGACAATGAAGGAAGTCGTGTTTATACGTCGCAATATAGAAAAGTGGAAGGAGACCGAGAAGGTGGTGGAACGTGCCGCCCATCTCGATCCTGACCGGTTGGCCGACGCTTATGCCGAACTGACTGCCGACCTGGCTTTTGCCCAGACACACTATCCCAATTCCCGCATCACCATCTATCTGAACAACCTGGCTTCGGCTTTGCATCGCACCCTTTACCGGAACAAAAAGGAGAAGTGGACGCGCATCTTCACCTTTTGGGCACGGGAAGTGCCGCTGACAATGTATGACGCCCGGCGCGAACTACGTGCATCGTTCCTGATCTTCGGCATCAGTGTATTGATTGGTGTAGTGTCAGCCTTGCACGACGATACTTTCGCCCGCCTGATACTGGGCAACGGATACGTGGACATGACGCTGAGCAACATCGCCAACGGCGACCCGATGAGCGTATATGCCAGTGCCGAACAAGTGCCGATGTTCCTGGGCATCACGCTCAATAACATCCTGGTGTCGTTCTCCTGCTTTGCTATGGGTATCATTACCAGCTTCGGAACCGGCTTTATGTTGTTCCGCAACGGAGTGATGGTGGGTGCATTCCTGGCATTCTTCCAGGTGCACGATCATCTCAAGGATGCCATGCTGGCCATCTGGCTGCACGGCACCCTGGAAATCTGGGCCATCATTGTAGCCGGAGCTGCCGGATTGGCGTTGGGCAACGGCTGGCTCTTCCCCGGTACCTATACGAGGGGCGAGTCGTTCCGTCGCGGTGCCAAGCGCGGAGTGAAAATCGTGGTGGGAACGGTGCCGGTGTTCGTTGTGGCCGGTTTCATTGAGAGTTTCCTGACCCGTTACACCCATTTGCCCGATGCCGTACGGCTGGGCGTCATCCTGCTTTCCCTTGCTTTTATCGTATTCTATTATATTTATTTACCCAATAAAGTATCCCATGGAACAGCCCAAGAAAATTGAATTGTATGTAAAACGCGCCTTCGGGGAGAAGATCAATGCGTCTTTTGACTTTCTGAAAGAGAACTGGAAACCATTGTTCAAGTATATCACGTACCTGTTGTTACCCCTGAGCCTGGTTCAGGGAGTGGCTATGAACAAGTTATTCTCTGTCAGCCTGGATATCTCTATGCTGGGGACTCAGGGTGGCGACCCGCTGACGATGATGAATGGCGCCTTCATACTGAACTATGTGCTGTTGCTTCTTTGTGTCGCCTTGGGCGGTTCCTTATTAATGTCGCTGGTCTATGCCTTGCTGCAACTGTATGGTATGCGGGAAAGCCGGTTGGCAGGCATGACGATGGTCGAGTTGAAACCGTTGGTGCTTCGCAACTTCGGACGATGCCTCCTGCAAATTCCGTTTGGATTGCTGGTGATGATAGTCTGGATGTTGGTGCTTGTCCCATTGGTGGCACTCTCCCCGTGGACGTTGTTGCTTACCGTTCCGTTGAGTATCGTCTGCATGATCCCTCTTGCTCTTTTTTCTCCGATTTACCTGCTCGAGGATATTACCATCTGGAAAGCATTCGTCAAGTCGTTCCGGCTGGGATTCCCTACCTGGGGAGGTATTCTGCTCATCGTAATAGTTATGGGCCTTATCAGTGGGACTGCACAAGGTGTGATAGGATTGCCTTATCAGGTGGCTGTGATGGTGAAGTATTTCTTCACATTGAGCGATATGGGTAGCGAAACTACTGTTTCGGGAGGGTACAATGTATTCTTGTATCTGCTTTCGGTACTGATGACATTCGGCGGATACTTGACGATGGTATTCTCCCTGTTGGGCTTGGCCTATCAGTACGGTCATGCTTCCGAACGGGCCGACAGTGTCTCCGTCACCAGTGACATCGAAAACTTCGACAATCTCTAAACCTGCGCATGAGGATACCTGCCGATACGTTGGTCCGCGACTCTGCCGGCATTGCTGCCTGGCAGTCCAACCCCGATTATGACTATAACCGGGAGTTGGTTGTCACGGACTTCGACTTCTGGCAATGGGTAGGCAGTTGGCTGGAACGTCTGTTGGCCAAGTTCTTCGGCAGTGAGTATGCTGCGAAATACACAGAAGTCACGTTCGTGGTGATAGGTGTTCTCCTGTTATCACTGATTCTCTGGTTTATCTATAAGAAGCGTCCGGAGCTCTTCATGCGGGTACGCTCCAACGGGATGCCGTATGCGGTGCATGAGGATACCATCTACGGAGTCGATTTCGAGACAGCTATCCAGGCGGCACTTTCCGCCGAAGATTACCGGGAAGCAGTCCGCCTGCTCTACCTGCAAACGTTGAAGCAGTTGAGCGATGACGAATACATCGACTGGCAACTCTACAAAACTCCGACCGAATATACCTACGAGGTGAAACCCGAAGCTCTTCGAACGCCTTTCCGGAAGTTGACCAACAGCTTCCTGCGGGTGCGGTACGGTAATTTCGAGGCTACCGAACAGCTCTTCGGCGAGATGCGGGGTTTGCAGGCACTTATCCGGAAAGGAGGTGCCACATGAAAGGATGGATCTGGTACATACTGGGTATCCTGCTCTTCCTCGGTCTGATGATCACGGTGGAGTACAACCAGCCCAAGCGGTTTGTCTGGACACCCACTTTCGGGCAGTACGATCATCAACCGTTCGGCTGTGCGGTGTTCGATGAGGTGTTGTCCGATGCCTGGCCGGAAGAATACTGGGTGTCGCGGGAGACTTTCCTGGATATTACTTATGACTCCATCAACTATGCCGTGGTAGCCATAGCCCAGCACATGGATCTGAGCCGCACGGATGTGAATGCGCTGCTGGAACTAGCCGGACAGGGAAGTAAGATCCTGTTGGCAGCTACTACATTCAGCGTGCATCTCACCGATACGCTCCATCTCAGGTGTTTCCCCTCGCACTTCCGGGCACAGGAGTTGCGCAGCTACGCCAGTGCACTTAAAAGCCGGGAACCTATATACTGGACAGGCGATACAGCCCGCTATGCTCCCCGGAGTTTTCAGTTCTTCCCGCAGTTGTTCGGTTCGTACTTCTCCAAGCGCGATTCCCTCTCCACTTCATTAGCAGAGATTGAGGTCACCGGCTATCAAGCTCGTTGGCTGCGGGGCGAATACGAACCCGATTCTGTCACAGGAGACGAGAAGGAGAGGGCTTCCGTGGCGTTCAGCATGCCGGTGGGCGAGGGCGAGATCATCCTCGTATCTACTCCCTTGCTGCTAACCAACTACGGCGTGCTCGACGGTGCCAATGCCGCGTACGCCCTCCGCCTGCTTTCGCGCATGAGCGACTTACCGCTGATACGTACCGAAGTGTACGGAAGTCCCGATACCGAACCTCAGTCGCCCCTGCGCTATTTCCTGTCGCAGCCGTCGCTCCGATGGGCGGTTTACCTCACCATGCTTACCATCCTGCTCTTTATGGTCTTTACCGCCCGCCGACGGCAACGCCCTATCCCGGTGGTGCGGGATCCGGGCAATAAAACACTGGAGTTTACCGAACTCATCGGAACCCTCTACTACCGGAAGAAGAACCACGGCGACCTGGTACGCAAGAAGTTTACCTATCTGGCCGAGCAACTGCGGCGTCACGCACACATCGATATCGAAGATGAGTCCGACGATGAGGCACTGTGCCGGCAGCTTGCGCAAAAGACCGGGTTGGACGAGGAAGGGCTGCGTGTTCTCTTCCGCGGGCTCCGACCCGTGATGCGCGAAGGGTGGACGATGAGCGAAGAACTGATGAAAACATACATCGACCGAATGAACGAAATTATAAATCACCTCTAACATAGACGAACGATATGGAAGAAAATACAGAACAACGTACCGACTTGACGCTCTTCTCGGAGAAGGTAGAGCAACTCAAAGCCCGGATTGCTACGGTCATCGTGGGGCAGGAGCAGGTGGTAGACCTGGTGCTGGCGGCGATACTGGCTAACGGGCACGTACTCATAGAAGGTGTGCCCGGTGTGGCGAAGACGCTGCTGGCCAAACTGGTAGCGCGACTCATCGATGCTGACTTCAGCCGCGTGCAGTTCACCCCCGACCTGATGCCGAGCGACGTGCTCGGTACCACGGTGTTCAACATGAAGACCAGTGAGTTCGACTTCCACCAGGGGCCTGTCTTTGCCAACATGATACTGGTGGATGAGATCAACCGCGCACCTGCCAAGACCCAATCGGCTTTGTTCGAGGTCATGGAGGAACGGCAGGTCAGCATGGACGGTTCTACCTATAAGATGGGCGAACTCTATACCATACTGGCCACACAGAATCCGGTGGAGCAGGAGGGTACCTACAAGCTGCCCGAAGCACAGCTGGACCGCTTCCTGATGAAGATCAGCATGGGCTATCCTTCGCTCGACGAGGAGATTAGCATTCTGGAACGCCACCATACCAACAACGCGTTGATCAAGTTGGAAGGCATCGCTCCCGTCATTACCCGGGATGAGTTGCTCTCGCTCCGCCGGTTGATGGATCAGGTATTTGTGGACCGCACTCTGTTGCAGTACATCGCCACCATTGTGCAGCAAACGCGCAGCAGCAAGGCGGTCTACCTCGGCGCATCGCCCCGTGCATCGGTGGCTATGTTGCAATCGTCCAAAGCGTATGCCCTCTTGCAGGGACGCGACTTCGTGACGCCGGAAGACATCAAGTTTGTGGCTCCTTACGTGTTGCAACATCGCTTGATACTGACAGCCGAGGCGGAGATGGAAGGCCATTCGCCCATGAAAGTCACCCAGCGGCTTATTGATAAAGTAGAAGTTCCGAAATAATTGTATTGACCGATGTTCCTCACCCGACGCTTTTACATAGTCATCACCTCCATTATCCTGCTGTTCAGCGGCGGGTATCTCTTCGTGTCCCTGTTCCTGGTGGCACAGTTGCTGGGGATGCTTCTGGTAGCAGCGTTGCTGGCCGATGCGTTCCTGCTGTATCGTACACGAGGCATCCGTGCTTCCCGCCGGTGTGCCGACCGCTTCTCCAACGGCGACGAGAACAAGGTGAGTCTGCGGGTGGAGAGCATCTATCCCTTCCCGGTAGGCCTGACGGTGGTCGATGAGATTCCGGTCATCTTTCAGGAACGGAACATCCGGTTCGTGCTTTCACTGAACAGGGGAGAGGGGAAGAACATTGAGTACGTACTTCGCCCCACCCGTCGCGGTACGTACGACTTCGGGCGTATCCGGATATTTGCCGAAACACGTATCGGACTTATCAGCCGTCGGTTCACCTGTGGCGAGCCACGGAGCGTGAAGGTATATCCCTCTTACCTGATGCTGCACCGGTACGAGCTGCTCGCCATCAGCGACAACCTCACCGAGTTGGGCATCAAGCGCATCCGCCGGGCGGGTCACCAGACGGAGTTCGAGCAGATCAAGGAGTACGTGAAGGGCGATGATTACCGTACCATCAACTGGAAGGCCAGCGCGCGCCGGCACGAGCTGATGGTCAATGTGTACCAGGACGAACGCAGCCAGCAGATATACAATGTAATAGATAAAGGACGGGTGATGCAGCAGGCGTTCCGTGGGATGACATTGCTGGACTATGCCGTGAACGCATCACTGGTGCTCTCGTATGTAGCCATGCGCAAGGACGACAAAGCCGGATTGGCTACCTTCAGCGACCGGTTCGATACATTTGTTCCCGCTTCCAAGCAGTCCGGACAGATGCAGAACCTGCTCGAAAGCCTGTACGCACAGGAAACCAACTTCGGCGAGACCGACTTCTCCGGTCTGTGTGTGCGCCTGGGTAAAATGGTGAATAAACGCAGTCTGCTGGTGCTGTACACCAACTTCGGAAGTATCTCCGCGCTGAACCGGCAGTTGGCTTACCTGCAACAACTGGCCCGTCAGCACCGGCTATTGGTAGTGTTCTTCGAGGATGCCGAGCTGAAAGAGTACATCGCTACCCCGGCCGGGAACACGGAAGAGTACTACCAGCACGTTATTGCCGAGAAGTTCGCTTTCGAGAAGCGGCTCATCGTCTCCACACTGAAGCAGCACGGCATCTATTCCGTGCTCACCACCCCCGATAACCTCTCCATCGACGTTATCAACAAGTACCTCGAACTGAAATCCCGGCAGTTGATCTAACTGTGCAGGAAGAAGTAGACAGTCATCCCGATGAGGATGAGTCCCAGGGCGGCGTAGAACAGACGGGCACGTCCCCGGCCTACATTGCGGACAATGGCCTGGGAGTTTCGCGCGGTGAAGAACCAGTTCCAGTCGAAGATGGCAGCCAGGATAGCCACCACTCCGGCAAGGGCAAAGATTCCCTGAATGAAATAATGCGGATTCATCTTAGTAGATTATAGCGTGATGCGGCGACTACCGTCGGTCAGCTCCTCTATGGTTACCTTTACGGCATCGCCCGGCAGCAGTTCCTCGATCAGCTCCGGCCACTCGATGAAGCAGAGCGCACCGCTGTAGAAGTAGTCCTCGTACCCCATGTCATACACCTCCGAAAGTTTCTTGATGCGGTAGAAGTCGAAATGGTAGATCAGTTCGCCCGTTTCGTCCGAGCGGTACTCGTTCACGATAGCGAAGGTGGGCGAAGTAATCACGTCCGACACCCCCAGTTCCTCGCACAATGCCTTGACGAAAGTCGTCTTCCCGGCACCCATCTTTCCGTAAAGGGCAAAGACCGTATTGTCGCCCATCTCGCCGATAAACTGGCGGGCGGCTTCGCGAAGCTGTTCCTGTGATAGAATGTTTATTTCCATACCTGTTATATATAAGGGTTATTACTGTTTTCCGGTTATCTCCGTATCAACTTGCACACGGCGTAGATGAGGATGGAGAAGAAGATGATGGAAGCTCCCGACGGTACCCGCCAGAAGTACGAGAGGAACAATCCGCCCAGGCAACCGGCGAAACCGATGCCGATGGACAACCAGATGATCCGCTTGAAGTTGTACGTGAACAGGTTGGCCGTCATCTGCGGCAGGGTGAGCATGGACAGCACCAGCACGATGCCCACCATGCGCAGGCAAGCCACGATGGTGAGGGCGATGAACATCATCAGGATATACTCGAACACCACCACGGGGATACCTTGCGAGCGGGCAAACTCCCGGTCGAACGCCACGTAGATGATGGGATGGATGAACAGGCAGAAGAAGCCGATCAGGGCTATTGACAGGGTACCCAGCAGGAGCAGGTCGCCCTGCGTGATGGTGAGGATGTTGCCGAAGAGATAGCCCGACAAGTCGGGCGTGTACCCCGGCGTGAGGTAACTGAACAACACGCCTACGGCCATACCGAATGTCCAGAACACGGCAATGGCCGAATCCTCGCGCATGTCGCTCCGCTTGCTGAGCCATTCCACCCCGAAGGCGGAGAGTACCGAGAAGACGGCAGCCGACAGGATAGGCGATACCCCGGCAAACAGTCCCAGGCCGATGCCACCGAACGAAGCATGCGTGATGCCTCCGCTGATGAACACCAACCGGCGGGTGACGATGTACGTGCCGATAATGCCACAGGCAATACTGGCCAGCAGACTGCCCAGCAGCGCATGTTGAAAAAAAGTATAGTGTAATAAATCCATTATGCAGGTTTCGAGTTAGCGGTTACGGGTGGATTCTTCGCTCGCCGATGACGAGGAACACCTCGTCCTTCAGGTCGTCGGGTAAAGAAATCCCCCGGAGTTGCAGGCTGCGTATCCATCCGGCTACGTCGGTTTCCTGCATGGTGTAGAACACCTGACGGAACATTTCTGTTTGCTCATGTGTATATTTTTCCGGGGCGGTGCCGACAAAGCGGTCCAACTCCTCGTCGTCGTAATACTCTATCTTCCGGCTCACGGCAGCCAGCAGACTGTCTTTCTCGCACATTTCGTGCTGCCCGCAACATTCCTCGTCCACCTCCCGCACCTCCGGGAAAGCGTCCAGTTCTCCACGGTCTATCCGCTTTTGTATGCGCCGGTTGCGGATGTATCCGGCGGCGAGTGCCACGACGGCCAGCGCCACTAAACTATATATAAGTATCCACATGGTTTCCTGTTCTTTCCGGCAAAGATACTTATTATTTGCATTATTCTTTACAGGTACACTTTAAATTCTCCACTGCAGTGCAGCAGGGCCATCATCATCAGCATGGAGTCGTAGTAGCGGTAACGGCCGGTGGGTGGTTCGCATAGCCAGAGGGCTTTTACGAACTTCAGTGAAATCGGGGTGTGGGATGCCAGGGCGGCGGTGGCGTTGCAGGCTATCAGGCCTACCGGTTGCCCGTCGGCCAATTTGGTGCCATCCAGCTTGTATTGATTGCCGTACCTGCCGATGCCTTCGCTCTGGAAGAAGTGCAGCAGGCGGTTGCTGCGCTCCACAGCTTTGGGGTCTTTCTTCCACCACGCCCAGTCCACGCTCCAGTTCATCACGGTGCGCCAGGCGTCGTAGCTGAACGTAGCCGATTCCGGTCGCCAGGGGGCAGCCCAGGGCGTGCCGTCGAAGTTGCCGTAGTCCGATGTCAGGGCAGTCTGCGGATGGGCGGCTTTCTCGAAGTAGGCACGGCTTGCGTTGGCTGCTTTGGCCCAGAACTCACGGTTTTCCTCCGATCCACGCTGCGCCCATACCTCGTAGAAGGCGGGCAGGTGGTAGCTGGCGTCGGTGTGAGCGGCGTGTATGCTGTCGGGCGTGAAGCGCACCATGGCATGCTCCGCGTCGAACAGGTTCAGGCAGGTGTAGATCCTGCCGGAAGCTACGCCGGTGATGGGAGCGCGGTTGCGCAGGTGGTTGGTCAGCACGTCGGCTTCTTGCTCGTAGTTATAGATACCTTCACCGTTGCCCCAGCGGGTGGCGGCAAAGTAGAGGGCGGTGGCAAAGTATTCTTCGCCGTCGGGGGCGGGCATGGGGTCGTTGATTTCCCCGTCGGTGGTGAGCGACCAGGCAAAGTATCCGTAGGCAGGATGCGCCGGGTCGGCATGGTACATATACGTTTTCGACCAGTTCCACAGGGCGTCGAAGATTTCCTTTTTGTCCAGTTGCACGGCTATCATCATGCCGTAGGACATGCCTTCGCTGCGCACGTCGTTGTTGTTCACGTCGTGAATGTATGCCAGCTTTCCATTGGCGTTCCCGCCCGCTTCGTAGTACACGGCGGCGGTGTCTTTATCGCCGTAGAAGAGGTGTTGGAAGGTATCGTCTATCTTCTGGCGGATGGCATCCTGTGGGTAACCAGCTTCGGCAAAGAGGTTGCGATAAGCGATGTTGTTGCTTGTCGGACCGGTGTGGCACGAGGTGAAAAAGAGGAGAGTGGGCAGTAGCCCCAGTAGTAATCGGGTGTTCATGACGTGTGATAATTAGGAGTATGAAATACAAAAGTATGATTTTATTCGTCATGTTGTCACTTTTTGGGGCTTTATTGTGTGGAGCACCTATGGTATTCTTCGCTAATCTCCTCTTCATGTGTTTTATTGAAAAGTATCCGTCACGCTGTCACGATTTTCGACTTACTGTGCTGATATCCGGGTGATTAAACCGTGACAGAAGCCTGTTTTATCCGTCACGCATCCGTCACTTTCCGAGGTGTTCGCCATTGTCTGCTTCCTGCAATTGCTTCTGTTCCTTCCTGCAAACTCGGTGTTTCCCCGGACGAAACTCACTGTTTCCTCGGACGAAACTCACTGTTTCAAGGAGTGAAACTCACTGTTTCCTCGGATGAAACTCACTGTTTCGAGGAGTGAAACTCCCCAGTACCGGGAAGCAACCGACCCAACAGCAGGAAGCTACTGAGGCAGTACCGGGAAGCTTATTTCTTCTCAAGAGATCTGTGCATAACACTTGACCAAACCGTCATAACTGTTGAGCAACCGGGAATAACTCTCGACGAAACAGAGATTAGAAAATCTCAAAATTACAACAGATTGGCGAAATAGTATGGGAGATGGCACTCAAATATGGGAGATGAATGGGAGATAAAAAGCCATCTCCCATACGAAAATATGCCCTGTGGTATGCTGTAGTCGCTATTTATGGGAGATGGCAGCAAATTTCGTGTTTTTACTGTGTAAACTCGAGTGAAACTGTTTTGTCCTTCAGGGCGTCCGCTCAATAACCTTTACATGTTAAGTAGCCCATGAAATGGGCTGAACGTGGATAACCCCGTGCAAGCGAAGCGCAGCTCGGGGTAAACATATCTCCCTCCCTGTCGAACTCCGTAGGAGTTCAACAAATGCCTATCAGT
>JAVBUC010000079.1:0-26557 GCA_031555765.1 Bacteroides sp.
ATCAGGAAGAAAGTAGGATGCCAAAGTACGGTATATGTCTGTTTGCGATTGATCCATGCTGCAAATATATGAAACTTTCATGTACCGCGTAGCGACAGTCTCGGCTAACCTCGCCACGGACTATCGCCGCTGACCCAAAAAAGAGCGTGAGAATCTAAGCTGTTCATTAGAACGTGGTATCGCCAAACACCAGACAAAAAAATGAACCGAATAAATACCCCACGCTGTGCTATATGAATACGATGCAGCAGGTGCATCGCGAAACCATACAACAACAGTAGAGAGCCATTTAAGTTCCATCCCTTTTACAGAAAAATTGGCGATTTTCGTTCTGGATGAAACTGTAACGCTTTCTATAGTAATGTCCGCTATGGAGTTTTCTATTCTCCCCTCGAACAACAACAAAGATAACAATTTAATAGTACAAAGCTAAGCTTTGAGCAGTGTTTATTCAGATTATCTAAAGACAATGGAGGTTAAACAGTTGTATCAAATCGATCCACCATGAAATTTTAGTGCAGAAAAGTCTCGCAGTCGCGCAACATGGCTCTAACTCCCTATTCATCGAGGTTACAGCCGCGTGAGATAGTGATTTTAAGTCGCGCACCTCTCACGCGCCTATTTATTCAGATTATTGATATTCAGATGAATAGCAAAAACACCCTTGGGGACATGCTTTGATAGGTACGTAGCATATCTTCTGTAACTAGGAGGATAGGAGTTGTTTCAGCGGAGGATAGTTTCTTTTCTTCAGGAAGCAATTCCCCTTCTGCATGGGATGTACAACCTTTTTAGACCCGGGCCTATAACCTTTCTACACCCGGGTCTAGAAGGGGTATACACCCGGGTGTATAGCCTTGTTTGCTTCTTTAGAAAAAATTATATCAGGAGGCAATTCTGTTCGTATCCTCCTAGGAGAAAGACTTTACCTACCGTCTTGCAGACGTTGCAAGTACATAGGTGCGTGAGAGGTGCGCGACTTAAAATCACTATCTCACGCGGCTGTAACCTCGATGAATAGGGAGTTAGAGCCACGTTGCGCGACTGCGCGACTTGTCTCACGAAAACTTTCTTTGGCCCCCGATTATTATCGGATGGAGCGAATCAGCTCGTCCACAGCCACAAGCTGTTGTTCACCGGTTTCCATGTTTTTCAGCGTCACCTTGCCTTCGTTCATCTCGTTCTCGCCCACCAAGGCTACGAACGGGATGTTCTTGGCATTGGCATAGCTCATCTGCTTCTTCATTTTCGAAGCGTCGGGAAAGATTTCGGCACGAATGCCTGCAGCACGTACCTGCATCAAGGCATTCATAGAGTAAGCAGCTTCCTTCTCACCGAAGTTGATGAAGAGCAGTTGCGTGCCGTTGACTGCCTCGCGGGGATAAAGTTCCAGCTGATTGAGCACATCGAAGATGCGGTCGGCACCGAATGAGATACCTACACCCGATACGCCGGCCATGCCGAACACACCTGTGAGGTTATCGTAGCGGCCACCGCCGGTGATGCTACCTATCTGTACGTCGAGTGCTTTCACTTCAAAGATGGCACCGGTATAGTAGTTCAACCCGCGAGCCAGCGTCAGGTCGAGTTCAATTTCGTTCTTCAAGCCCAGCGATTGGAGGGTAGACAGGATGAATTCGCTCTCTTCTACCCCTTTGATACCCACTTCACTGGCAGCCAGTACCTGTTTCAGCGTAGCCAGTTTCTCGGCGTTGGTTCCGCTCAGGAGGATGATGGGTTGCAATTTGGCGATGGCTTCGGTGCTGATTCCTTTCTCGCGCAGTTCGTTGTTGACATTCTCCAGGCCAATCTTATCGAGCTTGTCGATGGCGACAGTGATATCTACAATCTTATCGGCCTCGCCGATAATCTCGGCAATACCCGAGAGAATCTTGCGGTTGTTGATCTTGATGCACACGCGTATGCCAAACTGGCAGAACACCGTGTCGACGATCTGCATCAACTCTACCTCGTTAAGCAAGGAGTCGCTGCCCACCACGTCGGCATCGCACTGGTAGAACTCGCGATAACGGCCCTTTTGCGGACGGTCCGCACGCCAAACGGGTTGTATCTGGTAACGTTTGAAAGGGAAAGTAATCTCATCCCGATGCATCACCACGTAGCGGGCAAAGGGCACGGTGAGGTCATAACGCAAGCCTTTTTCGCAGAACTTGCTGGCCAGGCGGGTGGCATTGCGACTCAGGAGTTCCTCGTCGGTAATGCCCGAGAAGTAATCGCCCGAGTTTTGTATCTTGAACAGAAGTTTATCGCCTTCCTCGCCATACTTGCCCATCAGCGTAGAGAGCATCTCCATAGACGGAGTCTCTATCTGCTGAAAGCCATAGAGGTGGTACACATCACGAATCGTATTAAAGATATAGTTGCGTTTCGCCATTTCTACGGGCGAGAAGTCACGCGTTCCTTTCGGAATACCCGGTTTTGAAGCCATACTTGTACTGTTTTTATTTCAAGGCGCAAATTTACGGTAAAATATCGAGTATAGGAACAACTTCTGCCAATAAATGCCGGGCAACGGGGTTACAAGCGTGCAGCCAGGTAACGTTCGATGGCTTCGATGGTGCCGTCTTTGATGAGCACCCGCCGGTCTTTGTCGAGCAGATAGAGGTTAGGTATGGCGAGGAGGTCGTACACCGTTCCGCTATGCAACGCGGAATTATACCCGCTCACCCACTGGCTGGGGTACGTGGTTCGTTTCCACAAATCGATGTCTTCGTCGGGATAGATGGAGACCACCTTCAGCTTGGAATTACCGCTAAACACGGGCGACTGTTGAATAAACTCCTTCACCCGCCGGCAGTCTTCGCAATCGGGGTTATTGAAGAAAAGCAGTATATATTCACTCCGCAAGGAGGACAGACGGGCTTTCTTTCCATCGGCCTGCGTGTAGCTGAAGTCGGTAGCCACGCTCCCTACCCGGTTCTTTCCGGCCAGTTCCAACCGGAACCGGGGACGTACCTTCTCTTCCTCACTGATACGAGGCGAAGCGATGATGTGGCGAAGCACCTCTGTATAATAGTCTTCGTTGCGCATAGGCGAGTTCGGGTCGTACAGATATTTCTCCGATAGCCCGGTAAAACAAGCATACATTACACTATCGCCCGCCATTGCTTTATTGAGCAGCGAGTCGATACCAGCCTGGGCATCCTGAAGCGTCACCTCGTCCAGTACCTGCACGAAATCCACAAACGCCTGCTCGGTAATATCCGGCAGGCTGCATAGTGTGGTATCTGAGAAATTGAAATTCTCCCAGTAGTGATTGGTCAGATACCGGGCCCTATCCTCCGGCAGGATAAGCATTGTCGGGATTTCCGGCAACCTCAGTTTCTGGGGAGGGAGAGCAATAGGATCGGCAGATTGCTGCACATTTTGTTTCGGAGCTTGGTTACAGGCTGCAAAGAGCCCAATGATCAATAGAAATATTCCTTGTTTGATACGCATATTCATCGAGGTTTATAGATATGGGTACAAAAGTATAAAGAACTTTCAATAAACCGACGGATAGCGCATAAAAAAAAGCTGTCCCAACTCATCGTTGGGACAGCTTTAAGGTTTTTGTTTTTACGAAAGGTCAATAGTTTTGTTTCTATTCCATGTTTGCCACTCTATATATTAACGGTGCAAAGATAGAAGCTACATCAGTAAAAGGACTTAACAATTCGTATAATCCTTTTGTCAAATCGTAAAAACTTTAGTTGTCATTTCGTAAAACAGATTACCTTTTCGTAAAAAACGCCCTTTTAATCGCGTCTTCCTAAGAAAATCATCACATAATAGATCAAAGTGGCCAATGATCCCAAAGCGGCGACTACATAGGTGTAAGCAGCAGAGCGAAGTGCATCTTCGGCTTGCGAATGGTTGTAAGAATTGGTAATTCCCGAACGACTCAGCCAAACCAAAGCACGCTTGCTGGCATCGATCTCTACCGGAAGTGTCACGAAGCTGAACAGCGTGGTCAAGCCGAACAACACAATTCCTGCAAGCAACAAACCTGGGAAGGAGTTGAGCAGCAAGATACCGCCCAACAGCAACCACGTCACCCACTTCGAAGCGAACGACACCACCGGCACGAGCTTGCTCCGCATGGTAAGCGGTCCGTACGCACGGGCGTGCTGCACGGCGTGTCCGCATTCGTGAGCAGCCACGGCAGCCGCCATGATGCTGTTACTTTCGTACACTCCCTCGCTGAGGTTCACGGTTTTGTTGGCCGGATTATAGTGGTCGGTCAGTTGACCGGGTGTATGTGTCACCGTCACATCAAAGATACCGTTATCGTTCAGCATCTTGATGGCCACGTCGCGACCGGTCATTCCATTACCGGTAGGCACTTTGGAGTATTTCTTGAACTTATTCTGCAGATTCAGCTGTACCAGCCAGCTCACCAGGGCTACACCTATAAAGATGATCCATTGCATTCCTATCATTCCTGTTCCCATTTCTTTGGAGTTTTAATATTTACAGTATTCATTAAACAAATACTTTGCCAAATATAGATAAAAAAAGCAGGAGACGGTAGAAACGCTCCTGCTTTTAGGAAGATTTAATTACTCTTCCGTGTATCGTTCGATGGTCTGAGCCCTGTCAGGACCTACTGAGACGATCTTTATCTCTACGCCCAGCTGTTCTTCGAGGAAATCGAGGTAAGCATTGAACTCTTCAGGGAATTCGTCCTCGCTCTGCATCTTTGTCATATCTGTCTGCCAACCGGGGAGTTCCACGTAGATGGGCTCTACCGATTCGGTGATGTCATACGGGAAGTATTCTACCTCTTCGCCGTTCATCTTGTAAGCCACACAGGCTTTGATGGTTTCGAAGCCGTCGAGCACGTCGCTCTTCATCATGATGAGCTTGGTTACTCCGTTGACCATGATGGAATATTTCAAAGCAACAAGGTCGATCCACCCGCAACGACGCTTACGGCCGGTTACTGAACCAAATTCATGGCCGAGGGTACAGATCTGATCGCCTGTTTCGTCGAACAACTCTGTGGGGAACGGACCGGAACCTACGCGGGTGCAATAGGCCTTGAAGATACCGTATACCTCGCCGATTCTGTTTGGAGCCACACCCAGTCCGGTACAAGCACCGGCACAGATGGTATTCGAGGAGGTCACAAACGGATACGAGCCGAAGTCCACATCGAGCATAGTACCTTGAGCACCTTCACACAGGATGCTTTTCCCGTCGAGGAGCAGGTTATTGATTTCATGCTCGCTATCCACCAACGTGAATTGCTTCAGGTATTCGATGCCTTCGAGCCAGGCCTTTTCCAGCTCAGCCAGGTCATATGTATAGTTGAGACTTTTCAGGATCTGTTCATGACGGGCCTTGGCTTCGCCATATTTCTGCTCAAAATTATGCAGGATATCACCTACGCGAACTCCGTTACGGCTCACCTTGTCTGTATAAGTGGGGCCGATACCTTTCCCGGTAGTTCCTACCTTGGCGTCGCCCTTGGCTGCTTCGTAAGCTGCATCGAGGATGCGGTGGGTAGGCAGAATGAGATGCGCTTTCTTGGACAGGTGCAACCGATCCTTCAGGTTGTGTCCCGATGCTTCCAGTGCCTCAGCCTCAGCCTTGAACAAAGCCGGGTCCAGCACCACACCGTTACCTATAATGTTTACCTTATCGCCCTGGAAGATCCCTGATGGAATGGAACGAAGCACATACTTCTGCCTTTCGAATTCCAGTGTATGACCGGCATTCGGGCCTCCTTGAAAACGTGCTACCACATCGTAGCGGGGCGTCAACACGTCGACTACTTTTCCTTTTCCTTCGTCGCCCCATTGTAACCCTAAAAGAACGTCTACTTTCATTTTTCTTTGTTATTGTTGTTATTTATCTTTTTCCGTTTGTTGGCCCGTGTGCACTTGGCACATAACCCGTAGATATACAGGGAATAGTGCGAAAGTTGGAACCGGCTCAGCTTGGTGTTTTCGATGGCACCTTGCAACCCGCTGTTCTGGAATTCGGTCACCTTACCGCACTGCGTGCAGATCTGATGGTGGTGCGTATCGCGGTTATATGATTTTTCGTATTGGGAGGAAGTACCGAACTGGTGCTTGATGACCAGCCGGGCGTTGATGAGCAGGATGATGGTATTGTAGAGTGTAGCCCGGCTGACCCGGAAATTTTCCTGCTCCATCATGTGCAGATAAAGCATATCTATGTCGAAATGACCGTCAATGGAATAGATAGTTTCGAGTATTGCGTATCGTTCGGGGGTCTTCCGATGCCCGTTCGCGGTGAGATATTCAGTAAATATCTGCCGTACCGTATCTTTCACATTCTGAATCTCCATATCGGCAAAAAATTAGCGCGAACAAAGTTAAGCCTTTTTTGGAGAAAGAAAAATGATAACGCAAAGTTTTTTATGCAACCCGCCGGAAATGGGAGTTAATCGGCCTGTGCCTCCTCTTTCACCAGCGCGTAAAGCGACTGTTCGGCCTCGACAGTAGAGTCTGCCATGCCTTCTACCAGGCGGCACACACGGAAAGCGTGTTCCTGACTGTGCTGCATGTATTTGCGGATGGCCAGCAGGGCAGCGTTCCGCACATGATAAATTCCGGACAAAACGGCACAGATGGTCTGGTCGAGGAACTCCTCGGCCACGCTATCGGTCATATCACCCTTGACAGGCAGCAGACGGGCAATGGTCAGGAAACCGCAAGTCTGCACATACTCCCGTTCATCGGCTATCCAATGAAAAGATTTGGCAGGGGCATAAGGCAGGTGTTGGAAAAGATTCATGCAGGTAAGTTCGGCTATCTCTATGTTGTCGATGGCTTCCACCCAGATATCGGCTATCTCGGGGATAAAGCTGTCGACAGGTTGAAGCATGCCTGCCAGTATCTTGCATTCGCGAATGTTTTCTTTCCACAAGGCCTGAGCCAGCTTATGATCTTTCGGAAAAGCGGCAGCAATGTTCTTGATACGGGGAAGCTCTACTCCGAAGTTCAACTTATAGGTCAACCCTTTTTCGCGCATGCTTTGGGACACAACTCCGTTCATATTCAGACGGAGTTGTGTCTTTATTTCTCTGAGTTGTTCGTTTACATCCATCCGTTTATTTATTTACAGTAGGTAATGTGGAATAATCTTTGCTGTAGCGCAACATCTGTTCGGCATAACCTTCGCTGTAATCTACTGCTACATCTATAATCTTGCCTTTCTTATCCTTCACCAAGGTGTAAACGGGATTTACAAAACCTTTGTAGGGAGAGAGGTTGAGTTGTTGGTAGCGGGCCAGCACTTCAGCATGCAATACGGGGTCCACTTTCACTGCGTAGATTTCGACCAGACTGCGGGCTGCATCGAAATCTCCTGTCGACTTGATGCGCTGTATCTCGCTGAGCAACTGCCCGAAAAGGGCACGCAGTTTGGTATAGTCATGGACAACCACGTACGTTTTGCCATCCTTCCGGAGCAGTTCCACCACATTCTCGGCAGCTCCTTTCTCATACACCCAGTGGGCGATAAGCTGACGGTTGCGCATGTGTGCTTCTTCTATATTATTGCCCGGAGCGATGCGTACCAACTGCGTCATCAAACCATTCATCAGGAAGCTATAGTATTCTGCCTTGTAAGCTTCATTGTCAGGGGTCAATCCCAGTTCTACCAACTTCGGATCGGCTACATAATATAGGCCGAACAGATCGGCACGGGCTTCTTCAATGGTGGAGCCGTAAGCCTTCAACGCATCCGGGTCTACGCCGGGAAGCAGTTTGCCCGAACCATGTCCCAGACATTCGTGCAAATCGGTATGCAGGTTGCCGGTCAGATCACCGTATTTATCGAGCAGCTGACGTTCTGCTTCACTGTACACAAATTCTTCATTAAACCCGTTACCATGCGCCGCCTGGTTGTACGCATCGGTGATGTTACCGATGGTGACCGACTTGGAACCGTGTTGGCTGCGTATCCAGTTAGAGTTGGGCAGGTTGATGCCTATCGCCGTGGCCGGATACAAGTCGCCCGCCAGGATAGCCGCCGTGATGACCTTGGCCGAAACACCTTTTACCTCCTCTTTCTTATAAGAAACATCTACCGGCGAGTGATCTTCAAACCACTGCGCATTGTTGCTGATAAGTTCGGCACGACGGGTGGCATCAAGATCCTTGAAGTTGACAAGCGACTCCCAACTGGCTTTCATGCCGAGCGGATCGCCGTAAGATTCGGTAAATCCGTTCACGAAGTCGATGCGCGAGTTGAGATCCTTTACCCACAGGATGCAGTAATCGTCGAATGTCTTCAGGCTTCCCGACTTATAATAATCAATAAGTTTGCTAATGACCGCTTTCTGCTGCTTGTTCTCCGCTATCCTTTCCGCCTTCTTCAACCAATAAACAATGCGTTCGAGGGCCGGCGAATAAAGTCCGCCCACTTTCCATACCTTTTCGTGAATCCACCGGTTCTCTTTGACCAACCGGCTGTTCAACCCGTAAGATAGGGGAGTTTCGTCCTTCGGGTCCTTCAATTTATTATAGAACTTTTCAGCTTCCGCCTGCGTCACACCGTCATAGTAGTTGCAGGCCGAAGTCAGCAACAGGTCTTCCCCATCGACCTGGTTCACCCGTTTGGGCAACACATCCGCGTCGAAAATCACCAGGAAGAGCTTCTCGCACAGGTCATCGGCCGTTTCCGCTTTCTGCAAAGGCAGCAACGACGGATCCAGAGCCATTACCTGCTGACGCAGGAATTCTTGCGAAAAACCAGGCACGAACTTCTCGGCCCCATAGTGATGATGAATGCCACTGGAGAACCACACCCGTTTCAGGTAAACCTCCAGGTTCTTGAAATCGGGAGTTGTACGGTCGCCCTTGTATTGAGTATATACCGCTTCGAGCATCCGTCGGATAGCCAGGTTGTACTTACCGTTCTGATCGAACAAGATATCCCGCCCTTCCAGTGCCGCCTGCGTGAGGTAAAACACCAACTCCTTCTGGGAAAGCGAGAGTTCCTCGAACCCGGGTACCTGATACCGGAGTATCTGCAAGTCGGCGAATTGTTCCACCGTATAATGAAAGTTTTCTGTTTTGGGGAGCTGTTCCGGAGAGTTCCCCGAAGCAGGAAGTGTTATTGCGGCTATGGCCATGGTTATCAATTGTTTTTTCATCTACAAAAAATATGGGAGGTTATAAAAGAAGAAAGAAACTACTCCAATATTTCGGTTGGAATAGTTCCTTTCTTGTATCACAGCTTTACAGCGTTCTTATTTCTTTTTTTCTGCACGTTTCTTACGGTATCCGTTGGGTGTTTCTCCAACATATTTGTAAAACGCGGCATAAAAAGACTGACGATTGGCAAATCCAACCATGGTGCTAATCTCTTCGACATTTTTATCGCCATACCGTTTGTCGGTAAGCATGTGCAGAGCATCTTTCACCCGGTATTCGTTCAACAGACAAGAGTAATTCTGTCCGAATCGAGAATTTACTACTGCGGAAAGATAACGAGTATTCGTTTGAAGCTCCTTTGCCAAGTCTTTTGCTGAATATTCAGCATCCCTGTACTTTTTCTGAACTACAATTATATTCAGAATCTTGTCGTACAACTCATCTGCTAGTTCAGGTCTGATCAAAGACCGATAGGCAGCTTTCTTCTCTTTCTTTTCCCTCAAATTGTATGGACGCTTTGCGGGATTTTCTGACTTTTTGTTTTCTAAATCACTCATTGAATTAACTGGTTAGGGTTTCTAATTAGAGCTCGCTTTCACAACCAAGCTTTTCATGTCACAAATTTCCTACATTATTTTTTAATACACAACTTTTTTTCTTCTAATTTTTGCGAGAAGAGATTCAAAATTCAAAAAAACACTTTCCATAGTGCTGAATATAATAATATTTAACTAATTTCTGCATTGTTTCAATCTGTTAAACGTGCATTTTTATCCTCGTCATATACACAATAAATATCACTTTCCATCGGCAGAAGAATACGAAATACAGGGAAACAAAAGGGCTCGAAAAAAGCTTAAAAAAAGAATGAAAGGTTTTGTGGATTTAAATTGTATCTTTGCATGCGTCTTCATATAAACTTGGTAGACCTAACATTCTTTTTTATGTTCCAGATCTTAAAAAAACACTTCGGTTACGATAGCTTCCGTCCACAACAAGAAGAAATAATCCGCCACCTGCTGGAGGGCAAAGATTCACTGGTACTCATGCCCACCGGAGGAGGTAAATCCATCTGTTACCAACTTCCCGCTATTGTCAGTGAGGGCACAGCCATTGTTGTGTCACCGCTTATCTCGCTGATGAAGGACCAGGTGGAATCGCTCCGCGCCAACGGCATACCGGCTGCAGCTCTCAACAGCAGCAACAATGAGTCGGACAACCTGGCTCTGCGCAAGGCATGCGTGGAAGGAAAGCTGAAACTGCTATACATCTCGCCGGAGAAGCTTATCGCCGAAACGGACTACTTGCTGAAAGACATGCAGATTTCATTCTTTGCCATCGACGAAGCACACTGCATCTCGCAATGGGGGCATGATTTCCGCCCGGAATATACCCAATTGGGTTTTCTACATAAAAGATTCGCGCACGTACCTATTATATCTCTGACAGCCACTGCGGACAAGATTACCCGCGACGACATCGTCAAGCAGCTAGACCTGATCGATCCGAAAGTTTTCATTTCTTCATTCGACCGCCCCAACCTGAACCTGACCGTCAAACGGGAGTTCGAGCAACGGGAGAAAGGGAAGGCGATTCTTGAGTTCATCGGCAAACACCAGGGACAGAGCGGCATCATCTACTGCATGAGCCGGAGCAAGACCGAATCGGTAGCACAAATGCTTCAGAAACATGGCCTCCGCGCAACGGTCTACCATGCCGGACTGTCGAACCAGGAACGAAACAAAGCTCAGGATGATTTCATCAACGACCGCGTGCAGGTGGTGTGTGCCACCATTGCTTTCGGGATGGGAATAGATAAATCGAATGTACGCTGGGTGATCCATTACAACCTTCCTAAAAACATGGAAAGTTATTACCAAGAGATCGGACGTTCGGGACGCGACGGAATGCCCAGTGACACGGTACTTTTTTACTCGTTGAGCGATCTGATTCTACTTACTAAATTTGCCGTAGACAGCGGACAACAAGGCATCAATCTCGACAAATTGCAGCGAATGCAACAATATGCAGAATCGGACATCTGCCGAAGACGCATTTTGTTAAGTTATTTCGGAGAAATAACCGAGCAGGATTGTGGCAACTGCGACGTCTGTAAAAACCCTCCGAAACGTTTCGACGGATCGGTCATCGTACAGAAGGCATTGAGTGCCATTGCCCGCGCGGAACAACAAATCAGCATCACGGTGCTTATCGATATTTTGCGGGGAACTTACTCACCGGCAGTCAAGGAAAAGCAATACGACAAGCTGAAAACCTTCGGCGTAGGGCGCGAGATTCCGGGACGCGACTGGCAGGACTACCTGCTGCAAATGCTTCAGCTGGGCTATTTCGAGATAGCGTACAATGAGAGCAACCGGCTCCGGATTACGGAAAGCGGGTTCAATGTGCTCTACGGACGTAAACCGGCCATGCTGGTAGAGATTGTCCGGAAGGAGCCGACAGCTCCCAAAGAAAAAGCCCGAAAGAAGAAAGGCGCCGTCGCAGGCAAGGAACTGCCAATGGGACAACCTGTCAAGGAAGACAAGAATCTCTTCGAGGAGCTGCGGGTCTTGCGCCGGGAATTGGCCGACAAGGAGAATATTCCACCATACATCGTACTGACCGACAAGGTATTGCATCAACTGTGCATCACCCGGCCCACCACATTGGAAGAGTTCGGAGGCGTGAACGGAATAGGCGAATACAAGAAAAGCAAGTATGGCAAACTCTTCATCGACATCATCCGGAATTATGTATAACTACCGGTAATCCTTACTTGCACTGTTGCATGCGGATGTGAAGTTCCTCCTGCGGGATGCCCAGCGAACTGGCTTTATCGAAATCTTGTTTGGCCAGAGCTTTCTTTTTCCGTTCCAGGTATATATCGCCCCGCATCAGGTAAGCCTCAGCTACAGAATCGTTCAGACCGATGGCCTTATCCAGGTCTATCAGTGCCAGGTCGGCATGTCCCATTTCCAGTTCTACACCGGCACGAGCCGTATAGAGTGTTTCGTCCTCCGGGTACTCCACCAACATACGGTTCAGAATTTCGAGCGACTCGCGATGTCGCCCTTCTTTCGTTTCCAGCGTAGCCAAGCCCAGAAGACCGCTGTAGTTCTGCGGTTCCAAACGGAGCAAATGTTCATAATCGGCCTTGGCAGCCGGGAAGTCCCGCTTCTGCATGTAGATATACGCCCGCATCAGCAATGCCTCCGGGAGTTCCGGTTTCAGATCGAGCACCTGGTTATAGTCCGTTAATGCCCGGTTGCGTTCGCCTTGTTGCAGGTAGAGGCCGGCACGTTCCAACAAGATAGGAACCGCCTTGGGCAACGAGTTCAGTGCCAGGCTATAAGCCTCGATGGCTGCATCATACTTACCTTGTCTGCGCATGACCAACCCCAGATTGGAGAAGAGCAAAGCATTCTTTGCATTGGCCGGTTCGAGTTTCAAGGCTTGTTTGATGGCTACTTCAGCTTGCAAAAGACTGTCCGTCTCGACCAATGCGACAGAACGATCGAACAGTTCCTGATAGGTCTGCGCCGATACCGACAACCCCGAGGCCGCCAGTAGAATAATGAGAATTATTTTCTTCATGGGATATTAATCTAAAGGATAAGCGTCGAACGCAAAGAGCTCAGTAGAGAGGTAACGTTCGCCGGTATCGGGGAGTAAAGTCACAATCATTTTTCCGGCAAATTCCGGACGCATGGCCAACTGACGCGCCGCATACACGGCAGCACCGGAAGAAATGCCAGACAGGAGTCCTTCGGTCTGGGCCAGCTCACGACCGGCACGAATGGCTTCGTCGTCGGGCACACCGACTACCTCATCCACCACCGAAGCATCGTAAATACTCGGGACAAAATTAGCTCCTATTCCTTGAATACGGTGGGGTTTTGCCTCCCCTCCTACCAGTACCGGCGATGCCGACGGCTCCACGGCCACCACATAAACACCGGGATTGTGCTTCTTCAGTGCACGGGCTGTACCGCAGACTGTTCCGGCTGTACCCACGCAGGCTACCAACACATCGATCTGTCCATCGGTGTCGGCCCAGATTTCTTCACCGGTGGTCCGTTCGTGTGCTGCTGCATTGGCCGGATTCTCAAATTGCTGCAAGATAACCGATCCGGGAATGGATGCCTGAAGCTCTTGCGCTTTGGCGATAGAGCCTGACATGCCCGCCATACCATCGGTCAGCACGATCTCAGCTCCGAGGGCTTTCAACAGGTTACGCCGCTCAAGACTCATGGTTTCGGGCATGGTCAACATCAGGTGATACCCTCTGATAGCCGCCACCATAGCCAGTCCCACGCCGGTATTTCCGCTGGTCGGCTCGATGATAGTGGCACCGCGCGTCAGTACTCCGCAGTCTTCGGCATCCATAATCATAGATAAAGCTACACGGTCCTTCACGCTTCCGCAGGGATTGAACGATTCCAACTTTCCGATCAAAGGCTGGACCAATCCGTATTTACTACTATAACCAGCCAACTCCATCAGGGGAGTACGACCTATCAACTCAGTTAAATTCTTAGCAATCTTTGACATAAGTATTCCTGTTTTAGGGCATTCGAGGGGCAAAGATATGGAAAAGAATTGTACCTTTGCGAAGTCCAATCTTTTTTAAGTTTAATATATATGAAAAAAAGAATAGTCGAATTTATTACTACTTACATTCTTTTCGTTGTTATTTTTTTATTGGAAAAGCCTCTTTTCATGGCTTATTATCACACACTATATAGTGCCGACAGTGGAGCAGAATGGTTCAATGTTATGTGGCACGGTTTGCCACTCGATCTATCCTTGTCCGGATACCTTACCGTTATTCCGGGGCTCTTACTGCTCTTTTCCATCTGGAGTAAACACTCACTTCTGTACAAAATTAAACGAATTTACTTCCTGATTATCGCTATTCTGTTGTCATGTATATTTGTGAGCGACCTCGGCCTTTATGAGTTTTGGGGATTCCGGCTCGACTCCACTCCACTTTTTTACTTCCTTTCGTCGCCCAAAGATGCACTGGCCAGCGTCAGTTTCTGGTTTATTTTGGCAGCCATCCTTGCCATCGCCGCTTACGCCGCTTTGCTCTACCTGATATTCCATTTCGTATTGCTACGTCCGAATCAAGTATTCAAGATACCTTACGAACGTGTCAAAGTTTCCGGAGTGATGTTGCTATTCACCGCTTTGCTGTTCATCCCCATCCGGGGAGGCTTTAGCGTATCGACCATGAACATCAGTAAAGTGTATTACAGCACAGAACAACGCCTGAATCACGCTGCCATCAACCCGTGCTTCAGCCTGATGTCCTCGTTCTCCAAGCAAACGGATTTCGCCAGCCAATATCGCTTTATGAAGCCCGAAGAAGCCAACAAACTCTTTGCAGGTCTCACGGACAAGCCGGTAACAGACTCCATCCCTACCCTTTTCTCCACCACGCAGCCGAACATCATCCTGGTCATCCTCGAGGGTTTCTCTACACACCTGATGGCATCGCTCGGCGGGGAGTCTAATGTGGCTGTCACCCTGGATAAGCTGGGGGAAGAGGGAGTGCTCTTCACCAGGTTCTATGCCAACAGTTTCCGCACCGACCGGGGGTTGATGGCCATCCTGTCCGGGTATCCGGCGCAGCCTACTACCAGCATCATGAAGTACCCGCGAAAGAGCGAAAGCTTGCCCAGCATCTCCGCCACGCTGAAAAAGGCCAACTATACCAATGCGTATTATTATGGAGGAGATGCCGATTTCACGAACATGCGGTCGTTCCTGGTATCGGCAGGATTCGAAAAGATAGTGTGCGACAAAGACTTCCCGCTGTCCGAAAGACTGAGCAAATGGGGAGCGCATGACCACGTTGTCTTCAACCGCCTGCTCGGCGACCTTCAACAGGAAAAACTGACGAAACCGTTCTTCAAGGTGGTGCAAACCTCCAGCAGCCACGAACCTTTTGAGGTGCCTTTCCGCCGCCTGGCCGAAGACCGCGCCAACTCGTTCGCATATGCTGACAGTTGCCTGGGCGATTTTGTGGACCGCTATCGCCAACTCCCGGAATGGAAAAACACCGTCCTGATCATAGTGCCCGACCACCAGGGAGCTTATCCCGCAATGGACAACCTCTCATTTGAACGTTACCACATTCCCCTCATCTTCGCAGGAGGCGCAGTGAAAGCCCCCATGAAGGTAGAGGCACTGGGATCGCAGATAGACATAGCCGCCACGCTGCTCTCTCAATTAGGTCTTCCGCACGAATCGTTCACTTTCAGCAAGAACCTGCTGAATCCCGCGTCGCCCCATTTCGCCTACTTCACCTTCCCCAACGCCTTCGGCATGAAGACGAGGGACAACGAGGTGGTGTTTGATTGTGATGCGGAACGCACAGTCAGCGATACCGGAACCAATAAAGGGGCCGATCTTCCGAAAGGAAAAGCATTCCTGCAAAAGTTGTACGATGATATGGCCAACAGATAACGTCTTAACTCCTCCAAACAATGAATGAAATACTACAAAACCTGATACAAGCAGACGAACACCTCCTGTTGTTCCTGAATGGGCTCCACCACACGTTGGGCGACTTCTTCATGTATGTATTTACCGGAAAGTTTACTTGGGTACCCCTGTATGCCGCCTTGCTTTTCGTCCTGCTGAAGAGTTGTGAGTGGAAAATGGCATTGTGTTGCATACTAACTGTTGCGCTTGCCATCACCTTTGCCGATCAGATCTGTGCCACAGCCATCCGGCCGTTTGTGGGCCGCCTGCGCCCGTCGAACCTGGACAACCCAATCTCCGAGTGGGTACATATCGTCAACAACAGGCGAGGGGGAGCGTATGGATTTCCATCGTGCCACGGCAGTAATTCATTCGCCCTGGCCTTTATCGTGGCTTACCTGTTTCGCAACCGGTGGCTGACGCTGTTCTTCGTAGGCTGGGCTACCATCAATTCTTACTCGCGCATCTATTTAGGATTGCATTATCCGGGCGACATATTGGTAGGGGCTATCCTGGGAGGAATCGGTTCCACACTGATCTACTACCTCTTCCGTCTGGCGACCAAACAGAAAAAGATAGAACTCAAAAACCCACAATACATCATCTATACCGGATTGCTGACTATGGTTGGTATTTTCGGATATGCTTTGGTGATGACACTCCGGCAAGGAACGCCAGCGTAGCCTGGAGGGTTAGTGTCCGTAATAGGTGAGCCGATAAACCCGGCTGCTCCGGTCACTAATATCTTCATCCAATGGTAATTAAAAGGTGACTATCCAATAATGCCCGTATTTGTACACATGTTTTTTCTCCAGGAACTTCGCCAGTTCCGGATTGCGCACAGCTTTCCGCGCATTCACCATCAGCACGGTGCCCCCACTCTTCCCGGCCATGACATCTTCGGGAGTCATCACCTGCACATCTTCATGCAGGAACACATCCATACTCTCCGGGCGATTGATGTAGAGCGTACTATAGCCGGTAAGTTCTTTCAATTTCGAAATTTCTTGTGCTCTTTTACACAGCGGCGCAAAGCCCAACTCCTTGTTCATCGAAGGAAGTGCCCACCCACCCACAAAAATGGTACAAAACAGAGACAAAGCCAAGATGTTGATGGCTATGTTCAGCTGCTTCCGGATGTACAGGAACGCCAGAGCAAACAAGGCACCCAGAAACAACAGGCCGGAAGCTACATAAAGAAGCGGATGCTGTAAGAAAGTCAGGTTGGCATCCAGGTGATGGATATAGTAAATCAAGAACGGTGCCACCAAAAAGAGCATCGCAGGAATGGTTATCGTTAGTGCCCGCCATTGATTCCAGCGGAAACGGGCCATCAACAGAACTCCCAGATAGACAAAGAACGGAAATGCCGGCAGCAGGTAAACAGCGATTTTAGAACTGATGCAGGATAACAATACCAGGGTAGTAAGCAACACCGTCAGGAAGAAACGCTCCAGATCCGACCGGATATATCCACGCAAGCAACCCACCAGGATGATAACTATCAGGAACAAAGACCAGGGAGCCAACGAATACCACACAGAAATAAGGTAATAATAGAGCGGTTCCTGGTGATGGAAAGAGTCCACCGCCCGGTCTATGGTTTGATGAAAGAGCAGGTTGTTCAGGTATTCCGGCCCTGCTTCCCAATACACACCACCGAACCAGATGCCGCATCCCACCAGCAGCACAAGCCAGGTTTTCCACCCCCAGTAATGCCCGATAGACCGGAACCGTCCGGTAGTCAGCAAGAAGACAAGTGTAGAGCACAACGGTACCAGAATGCCTATCGGCCCTTTGGTAAACAGTGCCATAAACATGAACACAGGGAACATCCAGGAGTTCCGGCTTTCATTGCCTACTCCTTTCAGCATTTTATAGAATGTATACAGGGCTAGTACGATGAAATACGTCATCAGCATATCCATGCGTATCACGATGGCCGCTCCCAGGAAAAGCCCACAACTCATCATCATAAAACCACCCGTCAGACGGTCGCCGAGACCTGTTTCCCGCTTCACCCATTTATCCATCACCGCCACAACGCCCAAGGCAGGAAGTACGGAGAAAAGGGACAAGAACCACATATAATGCCCACCAAGCAACCATTTCCCCAACATGATGATCCAAAAGTAGAAGGGAGGTTTGTCGGCATACGGCATTCCCTGATTGGTAAAGGTAAAGAAATGACCATTCTGCAATGCCTCGTCGACAATGCTCAGATAGCGCAACTCATTGTTGGGCGTAAAATCGCGAAGTACCAGTACCGGCAGCAAGGCCAGTATCATAAACAAATAATACTTAGTCTTCATATTTCATCTGTTGAACCGCATTCCGATGTCCGATAACCAGGTTTCTCGAGTAGGCGATAAAACCTACCGACTGCCCCAATACCAACACCGGATCCAGGCGGATAATTCCATAAATAACAATCATCTATGAACCTACCAGGCTGATGATCCAGAAGCCTACAGGCAGGAGCGACTCTTTCAACCGGTAAGAGTAGATCCATTGATAAACAAACCGAAGGGTGAAAATGATCTGTCCGGCCGAGCCAAATAGTAACAACCAGAAGGGAATTTTATCATTCCGGAGGAAATCATTCATGAAAGTTTCCGCATCGTGTAACATCAATCCGCCCACCAGCAAGGGCGTCAGCATCAGCACAGCCCTCAGTAGCCAAGACAGTTTCGTCCATACTTTTTTTTCGTACAGGTTCCACAGGTAAATATAGTAGGCAATGAACTGCCCCAGGATGATGGAGAAATCGTCGCGCAACCAGCCATACCAACACAGCAAGTACGAACCGGCGATGCTTAACATCCAAAAAACGGTAGGCGACTCCACCCGGTGGGCTTTTTCCGACAGCAGCCATTACACCAATATACGCGCCGAGAAAAAGATCTGTGCCAGAAAGCCTATAACAAAAACAATCCAATGTTCTTTCACCGTCAACGATTTAAATTAGTATCTCCAACCTGATAGTTGATGTATCTTTTCTTCATCCAACGATAAGCGAAGCAATCGAGGAAAGGCGAAACCAGCCGGTTCCACAGGTGGTACTTGGACGAACCTGCTGTTCGGGGAAAATGGCGCACGGGTACCTGCTTCACCCGTCCTTCCTGCAGCAAGATCAGTACCGGCAGGAAACGGTGCATACCGGTAAAGAAGGGTACACGGCGGGTAATCAGTATGTATCACCTTCAACGGGCAACCAGTGTCTTCTACTCCGTCGTTCGTCATCATCCGTCGGAATCCGTTGGCTATCTTCGACTGGAACTTCTTGAAGAAGGTGTCTTTGCGGTTGGCACGGATGCCCATCACCATTTCATAGTTATCGACATGCTCCAACAGTAAGTTAAAGTCTTCAGGAGTCGTTTGCAGATCGGCATCCATATAGCCCACATATTTAGAATTGGCATGGTCGATACCAGCTTTAATGGCACCACTTAAACCGGTATTCTTTTCAAGGTCGAGATAGAAGAAATCAGGACGAACGGCACAAGCTTCCTCGATACGTTTCTGACTGCTGTCTTTAGAACCATCGTTCACCAAAAGGACACACGCCTTGCGCAACGCCTTTGGTAAGTATTCGTCCAATCGTTGGACAAGTGTATAGATATTGTCCTCCTCATTATACACGGGGACAATGATAGTGAAGAGATAAGCGGTTGTAGGATTCATGGTGTACTCACATTAAAAGAAACTTGTTTTTTCTTAATAAACAAACCAAACGTTAAAAGGTTAAGAAAACAGGTTAGTATCTCATTCATGGGACCTTTTGAGCAAAAAAAATCCGGCTTACGTGAATAAGCCGGACTCTCTAATACCATTATTTACTACTTCCGAATATAATCGGCAATCCACTGGCCGACTTCCGAGCACTTATAAGCCTGCTCGCCCTCCACCTGGATGTCTTGTGTACGGATATTCTGCGCCATCGAAGCATCTACTGCCTCGCGGATCAGGGCAGCTTCGGCTTTCAGTCCGAAAGCATAGTCGAACATCATGGCAGCCGAAAGAACCGTAGCCAACGGATTGGCAATGTCTTGTCCGGCAGCTTGCGGCCACGAACCGTGGATGGGTTCGAACACCGAAGTGTAGGTGCCGATGGATGCCGAAGGAAGCAATCCCATAGAACCGGTAATCACCGATGCTTCGTCGGTCAGGATGTCGCCAAACATATTCTCGGTCACCATCACGTCGAACGAAGTAGGCCATTGAATGAGACGCATGGCAGCGTTGTCCACGAACATGTATTCGGTTTCTACTTCGGGATATTTCGGAGCGATTTCCTTGGCAACTTCGCGCCACAGGCGAGAGGTGGCCAGTACGTTGGCTTTATCGACCACCGTTACTTTCTTGCGACGCTTCATGGCGTATTCATAGGCCAGCGTCACAATACGTTCTACCTCTTCGCGGGTATATACGCAAGTGTCATAAGCAGTATTTCCGTCTTCGCTACGGCCTTGCGGACGTCCGAAGTACATACCACCCGTCAGCTCGCGGATACACATGAAGTCGGCACCACGTACCAGCTCCGTACGCAACGGCGACTTGTACAGCAAGCTCTCGAAAGTAGCCACCGGACGGATGTTGGCATACAAGCCCAACTTCTTACGCATGGCGAGGAGTCCTTGTTCGGGACGAACCTTGGCAGCGGGATTATTGTCGAACTTCGGATCGCCTACGGCACCAAACAACACCGCGTCACTCTTCATGCAGAGGTCGTGTGTTTCGTCCGGGTAAGGATTGCCTACCTGGTCGATGGCGGTAGCACCGCAGATTCCGTACTCATAGTTCAACTCGTGGCCGAATTTCTCGCAAACAGCCTTGGTGGCTTCCAGTGCCACACTGATAATCTCGGGACCAATTCCGTCGCCCGGAAGGACAGCAATATTCAATTTCACGTTGTAAATAGTGTTTAGTGATTAGTGATTAGTGATCAGCAGTTAGTGATTAGTGGTTAGCATGTGCTTATCACTAATCACTAACCATTAATCACTGTTCTATTATATTCAGCATTTTAATGGTGGCCTTGATGGCGGCTTCAGTCTGGTCGGCATCCAGTCCACGGGTGCGGAACACTTTGTCGTTATAACTCCAGGTGATGACCGTCTG
The DNA here is from genome assembly GCA_031555765.1 of Bacteroides sp. Lineage (GTDB taxonomy): Bacteria > Bacteroidota > Bacteroidia > Bacteroidales > Bacteroidaceae > Bacteroides. Next base: position 20,745 of record JAVBUC010000079.1, read on the forward strand.
CACGAAAGCATCCGTACGTCCACCGGGAGGAATAGTCACGGCATAGTTGATCAGCATCGGGAACTTACGGCCCAGCGTCACCTTATAGATCTTACGCAACGCACGCACGAAAGCATCGTACTGACCGTCGCCCGACGAGCTCTCCTCGTAGCACTTGCCATCGATTTCGATGCTCAGCGTCGCCATCGGCTTCAGACCATTGGCCAACGTCACGAAGTAGCTCTTCAGTTGCACCTTGCTGCCGATACCTTCCTGCTTCAGCACATCGGAGATGATGTACGGCAGATCCTCCTTCGTCACCAATTCCTTCTTGTCGCCTAACTCGATAATACGCTCTGTAACCAGCTTCATCGACCTTTCGTCGAGTTCCAGCCCCAGAGATTCCAGGTTCTTGCGAATGTTCGACTTACCCGATGTCTTACCGAGCGCATACTCCCGCACCCGTCCGAAACGTTCGGGGAGCAGGTCGTTGTAATACAGATTACTTTTGTTGTCGCCATCGGCATGCACACCTGCCACCTGGGTGAAGACATTCTCGCCTACAAGCGGTTTATTGGCAGGGATCAGGATGCCGGAGTAAGATTCTACCACCCGGCTCACGTCGTTCAGACGACTCTCGTCGATGTTGGTGATGGCGTTGAAATGATCTTTCAGGATAGCCTGCACACTGGCCAGCGGAGCATTGCCCGCCCGTTCGCCCAGACCGTTGATCGTGGTGTGGAGCCCTCTGACCCCGGCCAACACAGCAGCCAGCACATTGCTTACCGCCAGGTCATAGTCGTTGTGCGCATGGAAGTCAAAATGCGTCTCCGGATATTTCTTCTTCATCTTCCGCATGAACTCAATGACCTGCAACGGGTTCAAAATACCCAGCGTATCGGGCAACATGAAGCGTTTGATGTTCGTCTCCTTCAACGCATCCATCATCTGGAACACATATTCAGGCGAGTTCTTCATACCGTTGCTCCAATCTTCGAGGTACACATTCACCTCAATGTCAAGTTCATTGGCATAGTCTACCACGGCGAGGATATCCTCGATATGTTCTTCGGGCGTCTTCTTCAACTGGCAGGAACAATGTTTCAGTGAGCCCTTGCACAGCAGGTTGATCACCCGGCAACCGGTAGAATGGATCCAATCTATCGAATTGCGACCGTCCACAAAACCCAACACCTCTACTTTATGTAGCAAATTACGCCGGGCTGCCCAGTCGCATATCATCTTCACCGCATCGAACTCCCCGTCGGAGACACGGGCCGAGGCTACCTCGACGCGATCCACCTTCAGTTCCTCGAGCAGCAGACGAGCGATCATCAGTTTTTCATGAGGCACGAACGATACTCCGCTGGTCTGTTCGCCGTCGCGAAGTGTCGTGTCCATGATCTCTATTTTGGGAGAATTCGTATTCATGAGCGGGCTTTTTCAAACGCTTCTATCTTGTCTTTATTCGAGAGCAGGAAGTCGATATCGTCCAGTCCGTGCTCCAGGCAGTGCTTCTTGTAGGCATTGATCTCGAAAACTTCGCTCTTTCCGTTTGCCTTGTTGGTGATGGTTTGTGAGGGCAGATTTACTTCCACTTCCATCTTCGGGTTAGCCTCGATCGACTCGAACAGTTCGGCCAGGAATTCCTCGCTCACCACCACGGGCAGCACGAAGTTGTTCAACTCGTTGTTCTTGTGGATATCGGCAAAGAAGCTCGATACCACCACCCGGAAACCGTAATCGGCAATGGCCCAGGCAGCATGCTCGCGACTCGATCCGGAGCCGAAGTTCTTACCGGCTACCAGCACCTGGCCACTGTAGGTAGGATTGTTCAGCACGAACGATTTGATTTTGTTGTCTTGCTTGTCGAACCGCCAGTCGCGGAACAGGTATTCGCCAAAGCCCTCTTTGGTCGTCGCTTTCAGGAAGCGGGCCGGAACTATCTGGTCAGTGTCCACATTCTCCAACGGAAGGGGCACACAGGTACTAGTCAGTATATTGAATTTTGCTTTCATCTTTCTTCGGGGTTATTTAAGGAATTCTCTTGGATCGGTTATCTTGCCGGTGATGGCGGCAGCGGCAGCTACCAGCGGACTGGCCAGCAAGGTGCGGGCACCCGGTCCCTGGCGACCTTCGAAGTTACGGTTGCTGGTCGACACAGAGTACTTGCCTGCCGGAATCTTGTCGTCGTTCATAGCCAGGCAGGCCGAACAACCCGGCTGACGGATGGCCATGCCTGCTTCCACAAACACTTTGTCCAGTCCTTCTTCGCGGATCTGCTTATCTACTTCCCACGATCCGGGAACAATCCATACGATTACGTTATCGGCTTTCTTCTTGCCTTTCACTACCGAGGCGAAAGCGCGGAAGTCTTCGATACGGCCGTTGGTACACGAACCGATAAATACATAGTCGATCGACTTGCCGAGCAGCGACTGACCGGCTGTAAGTCCCATGTAGTCCAATGACTTGGCATACGACACCTTCGCAGCTTCGTTCATCGCATCGGCCACCGGCACGTTCTGCGTGATGCCAATGCCCATGCCCGGATTGGTTCCGTAAGTGATCATCGGCTCGATATCGGCAGCATTGTACACGATTTCTTTATCGAAGACCGCATTTTCGTCGCTCTTCAATGTCTTCCAATAAGCCAGTGCTTTGTCCCACTCGGCACCCTTCGGCGCACTTTCGCGACCCTGGATGTAAGCGAAGGTCTTTTCGTCAGGTGCTATCATACCACCGCGGGCCCCCATTTCAATGGAGAGGTTGCACAGCGTCAGGCGTCCTTCCATGCTCAGGTTGCGAACGGCCTCACCGGCGTATTCTACAAAATAACCCGTTGCCCCACTGGTACTTACCTGGGCGATGATGTAAAGTGCCATATCTTTGGCAGTTACCCCCTTACCCAACTTACCATTCACAGTGATGCGCATGGTCTGCGGACGAGATTGGAGAATGCATTGCGAAGCCAACACCATTTCTACCTCGCTGGTTCCGATACCGAAGGCGATGGCGCCCAAGGCACCGTGGGTAGAAGTATGCGAGTCGCCACATACGATGGTCATGCCCGGCAGGGTGAGACCCCGTTCTGGACCTACCACATGGATGATACCGTTCTTCGGATGCATCATGCCGTAATGATCCAAGCCGAATTCTTCGGCATTCCGGGTCAGCGTATCTACCTGGGTACGAGAGATCGGGTCCTCGATAGGTTTGTCCTGATCGTGCGTCGGCGTATTATGGTCGGGCATACAAATCACTCTCTCCGGGCGGAAACAGGCGATTCCGCGTTTGCGCATGCCGGCAAAGGCCTGCGGGCTGGTCACTTCATGACAATAAAGTCTGTCGATGTAGAGCTGCGTGGGACCGTCTTCTACTTTAGTCACCACGTGAGCATCCCAAATCTTATCGAATAATGTATTCATCTGATTATCTATTAGGAGTATATTACTGGTTATCTTACAAATTTATTGATACAATCGATATAAGCTTCCACCGATGCAGCAATGATATCGGTATTGGCACCGAAGCCGTAGTACACCTGGTCGTCGTATTCCACTTGCATGTGAACCTTACCTACATCGTCACTACCCTTGCTGATAGCTTGAATGGTAAATTCTTTCAACGTCATCTGGCGGTCAAGTATCTTCTTCAAGGCCTTGATGGCTGCATCCACCGGACCATTTCCGCTGGCGGCTGCCTCGAATTTCTCACCGGAGATGTTCAAGCCCAGACTGGCTACCGAGCGCACGCCTACCCCACTTGTCACCTGCAAGTATTCCAACTTGATGCGGTGGTTGCTGCTTCTTTCAGCACCGGCAAGCAGGAGGATATCATCGTCCTGGATGTCTTTCTTCGTATCGGCCAACTTGAGGAACTTTTCGTACACCTCGTCGAGCTTATCCTGCTGCATTTCCACACCAAGGACAGAGAAACGATGCTTCAAGGCGGCACGTCCGCTCCGGGCAGTCAGTACGATGGAGCTGTCATCAATACCCACATCCTGCGGGTTGATGATCTCGTACGTTTCCATATTTTTCAACACGCCATCCTGATGGATACCCGAAGAGTGGGCAAATGCATTGCGTCCCACAATGGCCTTGTTCGGTTGCACCGGCATGTTCATCAAGCTGGATACCATGCGGCTGGTCGGGTAAATCTTCTGCGTATTGATATTGCATTCAATGTTGATATCATGGTGACTTTTCAGAATCATGGCAACTTCCTCCAACGCTGTGTTACCGGCACGTTCGCCGATGCCGTTGATGGTCACCTCCACCTGACGGGCTCCGTTCAGCACGCCGCTAATGGTATTGGCCGTAGCCATACCCAAGTCATTGTGACAGTGTGTGGAGATGATGGCATTTTCGATACCGTCCACATGATCCACGAGGTATTTGATCTTGGCTCCGTATTCTTCCGGCAAGCAATATCCGGTTGTGTCAGGAATGTTCACAATAGTAGCACCCGCCTTGATGACCGCCTCTACCACCCTCGCCAGGTACGCATTGTCCGTACGTCCGGCATCTTCGGCATAGAACTCCACCTCGTCCACAAAACGGCGGGCATACTTCACGGCTGCCACGGCACGCTCGATGATTTCTTCCCGGTTAGAATTGAATTTATATTTGATATGCGAATCGGAAGTACCGATACCTGTGTGGATTCTTTTGCGTTTGGCGAATTTCAGTGCTTCGGCGGCTACCTCGATATCCTTTTCTACGGCACGTGTCAGCGCACAGATAGTAGGCCACGTCACAGCCTTTGATATTTCGATGACCGACTTGAAGTCGCCCGGGCTCGACACCGGAAATCCCGCTTCGATCACATCCACGCCCAACGCTTCGAGTGCTTTAGCCACTTGAATCTTTTCGACTGTGTTCAACTGGCATCCCGGCACTTGTTCACCATCACGGAGGGTGGTATCAAAAATAAATAACCTATTGTCCATTTCCTTTTTGTTTATATTGTTATACACTTTATTCCATCAAAAAAGCCTTTCACACCTGGAAGTGAGAAAGGCTTTCGTATATCTACATCATACACATCTATGCACAGCACTCACTTCCACTAACCCTTGCCAGCAGAATAATAATACCACACAGTAGAATATGTATAAACGATTGATTCATTTCTTTGTCCTCTTTTTGATTTGACGTTGCAAAGGTATGGATTATTTCAACACCACCAAACGAAACGTTACTTTTTTATCACAAATAATTTCATTTTATAATAAGGAAGAAACTATAAACGAGCAAATATTACTAAACAAGCCCTATTGAGTATTAAACAAAAAGGGAATGAAGTCTTTTACCACTTCATTCCCTTTTTATGTGAGGAGTCCACTTATTCAGCTTTCTTATCGCAAGCTTCTTTCTTATCGCACTCGCCTTTTTCTTTGCAGCATGCAGTTGAATCTTGCTTGCAGCAAGCAGCAGTGTCTTTCTGGCAGCATGCCTTAGTTGAATCACATTGTTCTGTTGCGTCTGCTGTTTCAGTGTCAGCTGCTTTCTTACCACCGCATGATACTACTGCGAATGAAAATGCAACGGCCATAGCAGCCAAAAATACCTTTGTCTTCATAATTTAAATTTGCTTTAAATGAGTAAAAATTAGTTTCGGCGGCAAAGATAGGTATATTTATTGACATTTCCAAAAACAAGTAAGCCCTTCCGTACATATTTGTACGGAAGGGCTTCTGTTATAAGTGGCGGCTACCTACTCTCCCACTGTTACGCAGTACCATCGGCGTGACAAGGCTTAACTTCTCTGTTCGGAATGGGAAGAGGTGGAACCCTTGTGCTATAGCCACCTGAATAAGGGTGACATGA
>JAVBUC010000059.1:0-26123 GCA_031555765.1 Bacteroides sp.
CCACTGTTTATCAGTGAGGTTGGTTGGATAGCTACTCATAACTTATGTCTTGGTAACCATAAAGTTACGAAACAATATTCAATCAACCAACTGATATTCAGTATATTATACTATAATTTCATAATTCAAAACAGCTTCTTAATATCTAAATCCATATATTGTTCACTTAAAAAGGAAATAAAAAGCTAAAGTAGCGATTTGCAATTAAATAGGCAACATACTTTAGCAGAAAGACGTTTGTTCATTCTCCTCGCGACAATAAAGGAGTATGCATCAACCAAAGGAGGGGCCGTTGTGATGGATGTCAACAAAACATTCTCCAGTCCAAGCACAGCAGCTAGTTTCTGTTTCGGTAATAGCAATAATGGTTGGACAAACTGGAAAGATAAGGAGGGACAAACTTTAGATGCTGTATATCGCAAGCTGTTGGAATTGGAAAAAACGGATGGTACAGGTTTATCCACCAAGTGCGGTTCAAGTTCAAATTTTGATAAAATCCATGTCTAACGATTATATGACAATGAATGAGATGATGAATATTGCCTACCAAAAAAAGAAAATCGGCATAGATGAAGGCAAACAAACTTTACTTTATTGCCGTACTCTCTATATGCGATTATTAAAGTAAAGTGGTAGGAAGAAAGATTCGTATATCTAATAATCTTTCTTCCCTACCTTCAATACAAGAGACTTCGCGAAGCGTGATAATTCAACACCCTTTTGGGTATTATTTTGAACCACCCACCAAAACAACACCCGAAAAGGTGTCTTTTCAAAAAAAATTGCTATATTTGTACCCTAAAAGGTATTGGATATGAATAATCTACCATTAAACGAATATGTAAAGTCGAAGCGCAAAGCACTTGGATTTTCGCGTGAAGAGTTTGCACTAAAAGCGGGTGTGGGACTACGTTTTCTGCGTGAACTGGAACAGGGAAAAGAAACCCTGAAAATGGACAAAGTGAATCAAGTACTAAAATTATTCGGAGTGCAATTAGGGGTGGTCCCAATGGATAGAATTAATCTGATAGAGCAATGAAACAGGCTAAAATATTTATGTATGACTATCCGGCAGGCACACTTACCGAAAATGAAAACGGCTATACCTTTGTGTATGACGCAGGCTATTTGGCAACTAAAAATGCCGAACCGGTAAGCCTCACGTTGCCCCTGACCGATCGGCCCTTTGTCAGCAATGTGCTGCATCCTTTCTTTGACGGGCTTATTCCCGAAGGTTGGCTGTTGGATATTGCCGAAAAGAATTGGAAAATCGACGACCGCGACCGGATGTCTTTACTGCTTGCCTGCTGTAAAGATTGCATAGGGACGGTAAGTGTTCAACCCATTGAAGAATGACAATCATGGAAAAATGCTTATATTGTTATCAGCCGTTGGAAGAAGGGCAAGTTGATTTTCATCCACCATGTTCTAAGAAAATATTCGGAACCGCTCTCCCGCCTGAGCTTCCCTATACGAAAGCCGATATTGAATCGCTGGCTCTGGAAGTGGTACGTTCACAGGTTACCATTACAGGTGTCCAGCCTAAACTGTCAGTTGACCTAGAGAAAGGGGAAGGGGGTGAAAAGCGTTTCACGATAGTAGGTTTATGGGGTGGATATATCCTCAAACCACAAACGGAACAATATCCGTCGCTTCCCGAAAATGAAGACTTAACCATGCATCTGGCAGAACTCGCCCGAATCCAAACAGTTCCCCACTCCCTGATAAGGTTTCGGGATGGTTCATTGGCATACATCACCAAGCGGATAGACCGCAACCAGAAAGGGGGTAAAGTTCCGATGGAAGATATGTGCCAACTGACGGAGAAGTTGACCGAACAAAAATACAAAGGTTCTCACGAGCAGATTGCAAAGAAGATCGTGGAGTTCTCGGCCTATCCGGTGTTGGATCTAATCAACTATTTCGAAATACTGTTATTCTGTTACCTGACTGGCAATGCCGACATGCACCTGAAAAACTTTTCGCTTTACAAAAAGGCGAGTGAATGGGTGTTGGCTCCGGCATACGACCTCTTATCCACCAAACTGGTTATTCCGCAAGACAATGAAGAGCTGGCATTGACACTGAACGGCAAAAAACGCAAGTTGAAGAGAGCGGATTTTGATAACCTTTTAAAATCAATGAAGGTAGAGGAAAAAATAATCGAGAATGTGTATAACAAATTCAGAAAGGTGCTGCCACAATGGCTGGCATGTATTGACTCTTCATTCCTCCCGGATGAAATGAAGGAAAAGTACAAAGCGTTGATACAGGAAAGATGGGCTATTTTGTGAGTTGAATTTCGTCGCCCATTATAAACTCAAAGTATAGAAACTGAGAACAAACTCAACCCCAAAACAGAGTATGGAGGATGAGAACGTGATATAGGAGTGTAACAAATGACAATGTATGACTGAATCCGAATTGATAAAGCGAATAGCCGAACTGGAGGCAAGGAATTTTGAGCTGTCAAAAGAAAATGACAGATTGCGCGGATTGCTCGAATTGCCTTTGGAAAGACCTTCTCCAAAAGAGGTGGCTCATTTGTGTGATGCACCAACACCGGATTACGGCACTACACCTTCCATAAATAAGTACAGCACTCCGGATGAGAAAATCGAACTCTTTCAGTCGTTGTTCCAGGGACGAACAGATGTGTATGCCAAACGCTGCTACAGCAAGAAACATGAGAGCAGCTATTATATTCCGGCATGTAAAAACGAATGGGTAAAAGGAGTTTGTGACAGAACACGCATCAAGTGCAAAGATTGCCCGAACCGGGAGCTGTTGCCTTTGGAAAAGGAGACAATAAACAGTCACTTGCGGAATAAAGATGAGCATGGAGCGGGAATAATCGGTATCTATCCCCTTTTACAAGATGAAACCTGCCTGTTCCTTGCTGTCGATTTCGATGAAGAAAAATGGAAAGAAGATGTCGCGACATTCCGGGCTGTATGCAACACATATAATGTTCCTATTGCCATAGAACGTTCCCGTTCCGGAAATGGCGCCCATGCCTGGCTCTTCTTTGACAAACCTGTCGCAGCAGTTACTGCCCGAAGGCTTGGGAATGCGCTTCTGACAAATGCCATGTCTCTCCGGCATGAGATCCGTTTCTCTTCGTATGACCGGATGTTTCCAAATCAAGACTTTATGCCCAAAGGCGGTTTTGGGAATCTGATCGCACTGCCGTTGCAAGGAGAAGCGCGTAAAAACGGGAACAGTGAATTTGTGGATGAAAACTTTCTGAGCTATCCCGACCAATGGGCTTTTCTGGCTTCTGTCAAAAAGATGAACTCAGATGAGATAAAGAGTTTGCTTGCAATGCTCTGCGAAGGAAATGGCTTGGGAGAACTTGGAAGCGTGGAAAGCAACAATGAAGATACTCTTTTCCCATGGGAAAGCAGAAAAGCAAGCAATGCCCTAGCAAAAATTGATTTTCCCGATTGCTTGACTATCATTGAAGCCAATCGATTGTATATCTCCAAAGAAGGTATTACACCGCGCGCACTCAATCGTATCAAACGGCTGGCCGCTTTCCAGAACCCGGTATTCTACAAGACGCAGAAGATGAGGATGTCTACCTACAGCATCCCCCGCATCATCTATTCGTTGGAAGAGACAGAGGAATATATCGGTATTCCTCGGGGTTGTCAGGCTGCACTTACTCAGCTGCTCAACAGCCTAAATGTGCAATATTCTTTTCAGGATAAGCGGAATAGAGGAAGAGCAATTAGCGTCCACTTCAAAGGAGTACTTCGGGAGGAACAGCAATCAGCAGCCGACGCTTTGCTCCAGCATGAAAACGGTATTTTGTCTGTCCCGACCGCTTTCGGAAAAACGGTTATCGGTGCCTCACTGATCGCCAACCGAAAATGCAATACCCTGATATTAGTCCATCTGCAAACCTTATACGATCAATGGAAGAAATCATTGGAACAGTTTCTCGAGATAAATGAAACCCTGCCGGAACAGGAGAAAAAACGGGGGAGAAAAAAGGCTCGAGCCATTATCGGACAAATAGGTGCAGGGAGAAATAGCTCATCCGGCATTATCGACATTGCGCTTGTCCAGAGCTTGGTTCATGATAACGAGGTGGGTGATCTCGTAAAAGAGTACGGGATGGTCATTGTTGACGAATGTCATCACGCCTCTTCGCTTAATTACGAAAAAGTGCTTGCCGCTGCAAATGCCCGATATGTGTATGGATTAACCGCAACTCCCCATCGGCAAGACGGACAGCATCCGGTAACCTTTATGCACTGCGGACCTATACGATACAGTGTCAGCGCAAAAGAACAGGCCGGCAAACGAGATTTTGAGCATTACATCATACCTTGCTTTACCTGCTTCCGGAAATCATTCACCCAAGATGAATCCGAATGGCACATCACAAAAATATATGCAGCAATCGCCGAGAACGAACTGCGCAACCAACAGATAGCAACGGATGTGAAAGAAGCATTATTAAATGGAAGAACCCCTATCATCCTTACCCAACGTAAAGAACAAGTCATGCGGCTGGCCGCCCTTCTGGAAGAACAAACGGATGCACGCATCATTACGCTGGTCGGGGCTGATTCGGCCAAAGTTAAGAGCAGAATGGCCGAATCATTAGCAGCGATTCCACGTGAGGAAAAACTTATACTCATCGCAACAGGAAAGTATATCGGAGAAGGATTCGACTACCCCCGTTTAGACACGCTGTTTCTTGCCTCCCCGATTGCATGGAAAGGAACGCTGGCTCAGTATGCCGGGCGACTGCACCGGGAATATCCCGGCAAAAAGGATGTGATTGTTTATGATTATGTCGATATCCACATCCCGGTCTTGGAACGCATGTATCATAAACGGTTGACGGGTTATGCACAAATCGGATACAAGGCGTTATCGTCAAAGAATGAGCCGGACAAAGTGGGTATGATTTACAATAGCAGCACCTTTATCCCTGCCATACAAGATGATCTTGCCGGAGCGAAAAAAGAGATTCTGATTGCAAGTCCCTACATCCTGAAAAAGCAAATCAAAATAGTGTTTGAATGGCTGAGAAACCCTATCCAGGCAGAAATTCCAATAACTCTTGTCACCCGCCCAATAGAATTATACAAAGACCCAGAGCGTGCCAGAAAATGTTTGGAGCTTATTCAGAATAAGCTAACTGTCATACAAGACCCGACCATTCATCAGAAGTTTATTGTCATAGACAACCGGCTCGTATGGTATGGAAGCATTAGCCTTTTTGATCTTGGAGGTTCGGAAGATACCATCATGCGGTTGGAATCAAGGGAATTGGTAGAAGAGTTGGTGCTACCGGAATGACTTGCATGTATAGACTCTTCATTCCTCCCGGATGAAATGAAGGGAAATAAAGGCTTAGAATTAACTGTAAACAACGATAAGCAGCCAGCAAAAAGTCTCTCATTTTGAGGGACTTTCTTTGTTTTAACACTTACCATTCGCTTTTTGTCCATACCCGTTATTCACTCTATTTTTGTACCGTATTTCTACCGCGAAACAATTTTGCGGTGATGCCCGATGTCACACCGACGCATTAGTTGACATGTGTTGACAATGGTTTACTTAGGATGACAAAAAGGAGGCGAAATTAAAACGAATAAGGGCAATCGTAAGAATTCGCTATCAGAAGGACATTGAATGTGCGTCGCGTCATGAAGTTGGCGAACTGTGTATCCTTGAAGTAGAGCTGATTTAATTTATACTTGCTGAGCATAGCTTCTCTTAATTTATTGATACTGGTAGCAAAAATAATAGAAATCAAACCTATTCGGATAGTTTTTCGACCACTTTTTTTATATTTGTGTGTAATATTGCATGCATTAAGTAATGCTTAAAAAATAACTTGGTACTATTTGTCATTCTGAGCGAAGTCGAAGAATTCCTTCTCTTAGTATATATAAATAGGAGAAGAGATCCTTCGACTTCGCTCAGGATGACAGATACTATCAAGAAACATGTATCAAGTTATTCTTTAAGCTTTAGTAAACTTGTGCTAATATTGAAATATACAGATAAAACGCAATTATGACAAAATATATTTTTATTTACTTGTTACTTTCTCTCCAGTGCTTGCATTCGTTTGCCGGCTCTTTTCGCTCGCTGAGTTTAAGAGAAGGATTGAGTAGTCGGCAAGTATTCCAGATCAATAAAGATTCAGTAGGCTTTATATGGGCTTATACCCATTTCGGCATTGATCGTTATGATGGAAATGAAATAAAGCATTATCAGCTGGATGATACGGTTGAGTCTAAAGATCATATCTTGTCTTCTACAATCATGACCTGCGATAAATCGGGTAATCTTTGGATTGCGTTAAAGACCGGGAAGATTTATACCTACGATTATAAAACAGATTCATTCTTGTTGCGTATTGATTTATCTGTTTCCACTCCATCCGCCGTTATATACAATATTTTGTTGGACGATGACAATCGTCTTTGGATTTGCATGTCAACCGGAATTTATACTTGGGAAGAAAAAGCCGGATTGACATTTGCCGGACTTAAAGACCGTAGTGTAACTTGCCTTATTCAGACAGATAAAACGACGTATTTCGCCGGAACGGATAAAGGCGTTTTTCAATTAAGTAAAAAGGCGGCAAGTAACACTTTTGCCGACACGCCTGTTCGCCTCCCCATGGAAATGCATATTGAAGCGATCCATGGATTTGCCGACAAACTGTTTATTGGTACCTTCTCCGACGGAGTTTATGTTGTGAACAGATCAACAGGGCAGATTCGGTCATTAGATGCATTTGTTCCTCATGTTCCGATTCGTACGTTCGCAAAAACACGCGATAACACCTTATTAATAGGTGCGGATGGTGCCGGAGTTTTCCAGATTGATAGGAATACTGAGAAACTATTGCGCCATTACGTGACCGATGAAGATGATGAGCGCAGCTTAAACGGCAATACCGTTTCTGATATCTGTGTAGATGAACATAACGGTATTTGGATCAGTACATCTACGAATGGCATCAGTTATCTGGGCCCGAATATGCCTGATATCAGAAGAATCAAACATGAACGGAATAATACCAATTCTTTAAAGTCAGATCATATCAATGTCATCTTTCAAGATTCGGACGGAGATTGTTGGTATGGAACCAATAATGGTATCAGCCTCTATCAATCTAAACAGAATAAGTGGATACACTTCCTTGACGATGCAGAGCGTAGTGGAAAGGTAGTATTGGCTCTTGCCGAAGATTCTAAAGGAAATGTATGGGGTGGAGGATATGGTATCGGACTTTATTGCATCAATAAGAAGACGGGCAGCGTGCAAAAAATAGCTAAAAGATCTTCGCAATCGGATAAAGGCATAGCTACGGATTATATTTATGCGATTTATGCCGAAGGGGATCATCTTTGGCTGGGAGGTATTGAGGGCGAGTTTACCCGCTATAATATGCAGACTGATACTTACACCTATTATCCCATTGATTGCGTTGGAGACATCAAAGCGGGAGATAAAGGTACTTTGCTGCTTGCCGGTTGCGATGGCTTGGCGATGTTTGATAAAGTAACCGGAAAAACACAATGGCATCAACAGTTTGGTGATTTTACCTTGCATTATCCTATTCGTTGTCTTTTGCAAGCTTCGTCCGGAGATATTTGGATGGCTACAGATGGTGAAGGGCTTATCCGTTTTAACCCGGATAAAAGACAAACTCGTGTTTATACCACCAATGATGGACTAGCGTCTAATTCGGTGAACAGCTTGCTCGAAGATAATGCCGGTCATATTTGGGTGAGTACGGAGAAAGAACTTTATTATTTGGATTCTTCCAGAGATATACTGTTAAGTGCCAATAATTTTCTGGATATCACCTGGGGATTCTATAATCCTAATGCGGCCTTTAAGCTGACTGACGGATCTTTGGCTTTTGGTACGGCAGAAGGAGCGATCACTTTTTCACCTTTGCTGGACTTCAACCAACATGCTCCGATCAATCTGATATTAACTGATTTCAAGTTACTTTACGAGTCTGTTAAAGCTGGTATGAAAGGCTCTCTGCTGAAGACTAATATCAATGATACGCGGAAGTTGAAACTGAAGTACAATCAAAACTCTTTCTCCATCTCTTTTTCTGCCATTAATTTTATAGCTCCCCACCGTATCAGGTATGAGTATATGTTGGAGAATTATAATGAACAGTGGGAGCATTCTAATTCTGTGCAAAGTGTAAACTATATGAACCTTTCTCCCGGCAAGTATATTTTCCGTTTGCATGCTTTTGATAAATATACAGGTCAGCAGATAGGAGAGCGTGATTTGGAGATCATTGTACATGCTCCGTTTTGGATATCCTGGTGGACATTGCTCGTTTATTTTGTATTTCTATCTGTTCTTATCTATCTGTTTATACAATATAGAAAGCACAAAGTCAATGAAGACAAAGTAAAAGAAAAGATACGTTCGTTTATCAGCATAGCCCACGATATACGCACTCCTATTACGCTGATAAAAGCTCCTTTGAGTGAACTGGAAGCACAGGAAGGGCTTCCGGAGGAGAGCAAGCGAACGGTTGGAATGGCTGCGAAGAATGTGGAGAAACTACTGGCTATGGTTACCCAATTGCTAGACTTGCAGAAAGCGGAACTTCATGCCGAACATCTGAAGGTATCTCAATATGACATTAAAAGTTATCTGGAGGAGAAAATAGCAGAGTTCCATCTTGCCGCCATGCAAAGGGGGGTAGAGTTGCAATTGGAAGTTGAACCGGATATGCCCAAAGTGTGGATTGATAGGGAGAAAATGGATCATATCATTGATAACCTACTTTCTAATGCATTGAAATATACGGAGAAGGGGATCATACACATTCTTGTAAAAACAAATAAGAAAAAGTGGGCAATCGAAGTAAGAGATACGGGTATCGGTATCCCTAAAGAAGAACAAAGTAATATTTTCCATGAATATTATCGCGCACAAAATGCGATGAATTATGAAGAGACCGGTTCGGGTATTGGATTGATGATAACCCGCCGGATTGTTAAACAACATCATGGTAGTATTTCGTTCAGTAGCGTAGAGGGAAAGGGCACTACTTTTACAGTCGTTTTTCCACAAAAGATAAAATCGAGTGTAGTTGTTGAACAACAAGAAGATAATCAGGAGGCGCAAATTTCTACTGACGCTGCACTTGAACTACCCGAAGAAAGGGGTAAGAATGTACTATTGTTGGCAGAAGACGATGCAGACATGCGGGAATATCTGACCAACAGTCTCTCTGCCGAATATAAGGTGATAGGCGTGCCCGACGGCGGAAAGGCGTTGGAGATGGCACAGGAGATCAATCCGGACATCATCATTTCGGACATTGTGATGCCGGTACTGGAAGGTGATGAATTGTGCCGGATTCTGAAGTCATCGGTAGATACAAGCCATATACCTATTATATTGCTGACCGCACTGAGTGAGAGGGAAAACATTATCTTCGGACTGGAAGCGGGTGCAAACGACTACATCATCAAACCTTTCGACTTGTCAGTGCTGAAAGTACGCATCAAGAATATTCTCCAGAACAGGCAGCATCTGCGCGAAACCGTGTTAGCGATGGATGCTCAGCCCGAAGAGACAGACTATACCAGCCAGTTGGACAAGGAATTTTTGGACAAAGTAATGAAAGTGATTGAGGAAGAGTTGTCCAATTCGGAATTCTCCATCAATGACTTCTGCCGGATGCTGGGTATGAGCCGCACTGCTGTCTACAATAAGATAAAGACACTGATCGGGCAGGGACCGAATGACTTCATCCGCATTGTCCGTTTGAACAAGGCACAAGAGCTATTGGCTTCCCGGAAGTATTCGATTGGGGAAGTGGCGAACATGGTCGGGTTTTCTGACCCGAAATATTTCAGCACATGCTTCAAAAAGCAGTTTGGCACTAGTCCCAGCAAAATTTAGAGTCATAAAGACTGCTTTTGAACCACTCCTGACAAGTATTAAACCTTTTTTGTCAGAGAATAAACCCTTGTCTCCTTGATAGTGCGTAATATTGGGGACAGTAAACAATATTAAATATATATATATAAAAATGGAAACGTATTTAGGTCTTGATTTGGGAGGCACGAAGTTGCTGATTGGCGAAATGGATAGTCATGGCAACATTTTGAAGTATAAGAAATATGAATCCGGTTACTTCAACCAGCAGGCTGCGCTGGAAATCATCAAGTCTTCTCTTGATGATTACATCCGTACCGTGGGCTGGTATGACCAGAAACCGGTAGCGATGGGTGTTGGCCTGATAGGGCGTGTAGACCCCAATGAAGGTGTCTGGCTGCAGATTGACCCGAGCAGGACGCAGCGGATTGAGTTGGCAAAGGAACTATCGGATATATATGGCATGCCTTGCCATATAGATAATGATGTGAAGAGCGCTACAAGGGCCGAACGTGTCTGGGGGTTCGGACTAATTTCCAAGAACTTTATTTATGTAAATGTAGGTACAGGCATTGCCGTGGGTACGGTGATAAATGGCAGACAAATCCGTGGCAGTCATTTTAATGCCGGCGAAGTGGGACACGTACGTGTAGGCGTGAACATAGGTATCAAATGCGGTTGCGGACGAATGGACTGCGTGGAGGCGATTGCTGCCGGCATCGGTTTTGACAATTGTGCCCGTCTGCTCCGCAACCAGTATGAAACCAGCCTGCACATTCCGGCCGAAAAAGGAGAACGGGTGATTGTGAGCGAGGTGTTTGCACTCAGTCAGAAAGGTGATCCTCTCTGTACGGTACTGGTGGAGAATGCTGCTGAGGCGCTTGCCAATCTTATCATGAATCTGGTACGTGTGATTGACCCGAACACGGTGGTGTTGGGTGGAGGCATTGTGGCCGATGGATATATGCACGAAAAGATTCTGGAGAAACTTCATCCTACGACCATGCGCTTTGTCAGCAACGGGGTTGTCATTACGAAACTGAATCCCGGATTTATCGGGCTTTTGGGAGCCGGGGCGGTGGCGATGAATATGTGATTAAGGATTAAGTATTAGGGATTAATGATGGGACGTATGAAAACAACAATAACAGCGAACGAAAAGGAGTTTGACTGCACGGCTGCATGGCGCATCATCGGGCAGATGCTGAATAAACCGGAGAGCGTGATAGGACTTTCGACGGGACGTACTACCGGCAATCTTCATCGGTTGGTGGGAGAAATCTATACTAAATATCCGTTTAAGGTGGATGCCGTTACTTTCTTCGGACTGGATGAGGTGACGAATGTGCCGCGCGAATATGCCGGAGCATGCTACACGATGCTGAAAACGGAGTTGATGGACACTCTGGGCATCAAGGAAGAGAATTTCTTGATGCTGCCTACCATTTCCAGTGATTTTGAACAGTCATGCAAGAATTTCCAGCAGGAAATTGCAAACTCTGGCGGTATTGATTTGCTGATTTTGGGGTTGGGTGAGAACGGGCATCTGGGATTCAACCAGCCGGAATCTCCCTTTGGCGGTGAAGCATGGGTGACCCGGATGAATGTGGAACTGGAAGAACGCATCCGTAGGGAAACGGGCACTCCTCCCGATAAAGAGCTGGGAGGGGCTACTTTGGGAATAAAGGACATTATGCAGGCACGCCGGATTGTGTTGGTTGCCAAGGGTGCCAACAAAGCGGATATTGTCAAGCGGATGCTTGAAGGCCCTGTGACAACAGATGTTCCTGCTTCCATTCTTCAGCTTCATTCCAACTGTGAGTTTCTGTTGGATGAGGCGGCGGCAAGCATGCTTAACTACTAAGCCGCCTCGTAGGTAGCTGATAACTAATTATTTGAATTAATAATCAAAATACTATGACACAACAAGAAAAACAAATAAACTATATAGGACCATTCATCACGATGGTATTCCTGTTCTTTATTGTTGGTTTCCTTACGACTGCCAATACTCAGTTTCAGGGTCCTTTGAAAGAAACTTTCCTTTCGGAAGTGGGTGGGTTGAAGAATACTTTTGCCACTTTGATTACTTTCTCCTGGTTCCTGGCTTATCCGGTTTGCGGAGGGGTAGGCTCTTCGTGGATTAGCAAATACGGATATAAAGGGACATTGATACGTGGATTGCTGGTGATGATTGTGGGGCTTGGTTTGTTCTTTGCCTCTTCCTATTTCACGGTGCACTTTCCTAAAGCGAATTGGCACGCAGGAAATAATGTTATCCCTGGAGGGTTTTTGATTTTCTTACTGGGCTCTTTCGTGGTAGGGGCTTCGGCCACTATTCTGCAAGTGGTCATAAATCCTTATCTGACGGCTTGTCATGTCAAGGGCACCCAGTCTATCCAGCGTTTAGCAATAGGCGGTTCCGCCAATTCTGTGGGAACTACGCTTGCTCCTTACTTCGTGACTGGTGTCGTGTTCGGCGGTCTGTCTATGGAGGACATTCAGATAGACCAGTTGATGGTTCCGTTTCTGGCATTGATGGCGGTTATTTCTTTGATTATACTGTTGTTGATGAAATTGTCTTTACCCGATATTCAAGGAACCAGGGTAGAGAAAGGGGAGAAGCTGGAAAAGAGTGTATGGTCCTTCCGTCATCTGACGTTGGGCGTGGTGGCTATCTTCTTTTATGTAGGAGTGGAGGTCTGTATCGGAGCCAATATCAATCTGTACGCCATTGAGATGGATTATGCTTCTCCGGCACTGATGGCTACGCTCTATTGGGGTGGCATGCTTGTGGGGCGTCTAGTGGGGAGCAGTCTGAGCAAGATTTCTCCCCGCGTGCAGTTGATGGTTACTACGGTATCGGCAGGAGTACTCGCCCTATTGGCCATTCTTCTGAATAACCCGTGGCTGCTCACGTCAGTAGGTCTGTTCCATTCCATCATGTGGGGAGCTATCTTTACATTGTCCGTTGCCCATTTGGGGAAATACACTTCGGTGGCTTCCGGTGTGTTCATGATTGGAGTGGTAGGCGGTGCCATATTGCCCTTGTTGCAAGGGGTGCTTGCCGATGTTCTTGGAGGATGGAGATGGTCATGGTTCATCGTTCTCTTTGGAGAAGCGTTTATGCTGTATTATGCGTTGATAGGTTCGCGAATCCGTCAAACTTGTGATAATCTGTAATTAAAGATAGCATGTATGGAAAAACTTAAAATGATGATGGCGGCTGCATTGGCTGTATTGGCTTCATACTGTAGCGCCAAATCGGGAGAAGACGTAATGGCAACTCCCTTGGATTCAAAAGTAGTGGTTGCTTATGTCACTTCGTGGAGTGACGTGATGCCCGACCCGCAGTACATGACGCATATCAACTATGCGTTCGGGCATGTAAACGAGAGTTTCAACGGGGTCAATATTGACAATGAGGAGCGTTTGAAACAGATTGTCGATTTGAAGAAACAGAAGCCGGAGCTGAAAGTGTTGCTTGCCATCGGCGGCTGGGGAAGCGGATGTTTCAGCGAGATGGCTGCCAATGATGAATATCGTCGCGGATTTGCTGCGGACTGTGGGCGTGTGGTGAAGGAATTCGGTTTGGATGGCATTGACATCGACTGGGAATATCCCACCAGCTCCATAGCAAATATATCCTCGTCGCCGGACGATACGAAGAACTTTACGCTCTTGATGCAGGATATCAGAGCTGCCATCGGCAATGCAAAGGAACTGACGCTTGCCACTGTGGCTTTTGCCCAGTATATTGATTTCAAAGCTATTCTTCCTTCTGTCGATTTTGTTAATATCATGGCTTATGACATGGCTTCTGCCCCCAAGCACCATTCGGCACTTTATCCATCTGAACATAGTGGTGGCATTACTTCGGACGGTGCTGTTGCTGCACATCTGAAAGCAGGCGTACCGCCTTCCAAACTGGTGATGGGTATGCCTTTTTATGGCCGTGGAGGTGACGGTTTTCCCAGTTTCCTGGACTATAATAAGGTAGGGAATACGGATACCAAATATACGGAAAAGTGGGATGATGTGGCTCAAGTGCCTTATCTGGCCGATAAGAATGATACGTTTGTATTTGGTTTTGAGAATCCCCGTTCACTTGCCATCAAGTGTCAGTATATTCTGGATAAGGATTTGCTGGGAGGCATGTATTGGGATTATAGCGGAGACAATGAGCAGGGTGATTTGCGCCGTACGGTGGCAGAAAACCTGTTGGGCAAGCCGCACAAGACGAAGGTACTGGTACTGACGGAGCGTGGCGGGCAGCACGGAGGATTTACGGATGCCGGCTTGAAGTGGTTGCTGACTGAAGGTGCAAGGAGGAATTTCAGCATAACCGAGATAAACAATGCCAAGAACATTACGGAAGCTTACTTGTCGCAGTTCAGTCTGGTTATCCAATTGGATTTCCCGCCTTATACTTGGTCGAAGGAAGCGGAAAATGCTTTCGTCAAGTATATAGAAGAAGGCCGTGGCGGCTGGATCGGTTTCCATCATGCTACTTTGCTGGGCGAGTTCGACGGTTATCCCATGTGGCAATGGTTCTCTGATTTCATGGGTAGTGTACGTTTCAAGAACTACATAGCTCCGCTGGCCGACGGCACGCTGATTGTGGAAGATAAGCAGCATAAGGTAATGAAGGGTGTTCCGGCATCTTTCGTTGTGCCCGATGACGAGTGGTATACTTATGACAAGAGCCCGCGCCCCAATGTACATGTACTGGCCAATGTAGACGAATCGAGCTACACGCCTGCATCGGATATCAAGATGGGCGATCATCCGGTGGTTTGGGTCAATGAAAAGGTGAAAGCTCACAATGTTTATTTCCAGATGGGGCATAGCAGTAAATTGTACGAAACGGAAGGGTTTACGACCATGTTCGGAAACGCTATTGACTGGACTTTAGAAAGGTAAGAGACTGGCGGTTTTACCCACCCCTGAAAAAAAATGGTATAGGTATTAGGTTTACTCCCGTATCGGCATTATTGATAATCTCCGGTACGGGAGTTTTTTGTGCGATAATTGAAAAGTGATTATTCGCTCGTTACGAGTGATTCTAACCTATATAATACCTCTAACTCCCTTTAAATGAAAGAGCCGTGACTCTGAATTATACAGGTTAGGCGGTATGCTTTTTGGAAAATGATGTGTTTTTGACTTTCTTTGATAGATTTCAAACCTATGCGACATTAAAATGCAAATAGTAGCGTTTTTTCAACCTCAAATGTCATTTTTTCACCCACTATTGAGAAGGAATCTCTATAAATTTGTAAAAATTCTAGCGCTAATGATTTTAACACTTAATGATTTTATTTAATTCTAATGCTAATGGGAAAGTTATGCAGATTAC
Source organism: Bacteroides sp. (assembly GCA_031555765.1). GTDB lineage: Bacteria > Bacteroidota > Bacteroidia > Bacteroidales > Bacteroidaceae > Bacteroides. The sequence continues at coordinate 15,266 of JAVBUC010000059.1, forward strand.
ATCTCCTTTTGTTGGCTTTGTTGCTACCGGGAGTGTCCTTCGCACAAAATCTTTTTAAAGTGCAAGGTTGTGTTACTGACGAGCAGAACGAGCCGCTTATCGGGGCTACCGTGCAGACTAAAGACAAGTCGAAAGGCACGATAACAGATAGCAGTGGCAACTATGTTTTGTCGGGAGTTATCAAGGGTTCAACCTTGGTGTTTTCGTATATCGGCTACAAGTCGAAAGAAGTAAAGGCAACATCTACTTCTCTTAATGTTGTTATGGAGGCGGATGATGAGATGCTCGAAGAAGTGGTTGTCATCGGCTATGGCCAGCAGCGTAAGGTGACGCTGACGGGTTCTGTCTCCAACGTGGGTGGTAAGGAACTTCTCAAATCGCCAGCTGCATCGCTTGGTAACAGCCTTTCGGGTAAGCTCCCGGGGCTCCAGTCGGTGCAGTACACCGGTGTTCCTGGTGCCGACGACCCTGTCATCCGCATCCGTGGTGTCGGTTCGTTCAACAGCGCCGAACCTCTCGTGCTTGTCGATGGTGTCGAACGTGAGTTCAGCCAAATAGACCCGAATGAGGTGCAGGACATTTCTATTCTTAAGGATGCTTCCGCTACGGCTGTCTTCGGTGTACGTGGTGCCAACGGCGTTATTCTCGTTACCACTCGCCGCGGTGAGACGGGCAAGCCTACCATCACACTGACAACTTCAGCAGGTCTTCAGCAGATTTCTAAATTCCTTGAGCCGGCAAGCTCCTACGAGTATGCAACGGCTTACAATCATGCTCAGGCAGTGGAAGGAGTAGCCGAGGACGGCTGGAAGTTCTCGAAGGAAGCTATACAGCATTGGAAGGACATGGATATGCCCACCGTTTATCCAAGCACCAACTGGTTCAAGTACTTGATGAACGACCACGCATGGCAGGAACAATATAATATTAATGTGTCGGGTGGTACTGAACGTGCCCGCTATTTCATTTCTGTCGGTATGCTCAATCAGGACGGTCTTTTCAAAACCTTCGACCAAGGTAATGACGCAAACTTCAAATACCGCCGTTATAACTTCCGTGCCAACCTCGATGTAGATTTATCTAAGCTGAGTACGCTCTCTGTTGGCATCGGTGGACGCATTGGCAGACGCAACTCTATCGGTAATGGTGAGTATAACGGTCAGTCAGGTGTCTTTGGTGTTGAGGGTCTTCTCAACAATGGTACGCCCATGTCAGGCTACGGTCTTGATAGTGAGGGACGTCGCATTGTTTCCGACCCTAATCTCGTTGGCGCAGTTGGCTCCGATGGTCTCGGCCTTATTTACGAGCACGGTTATACTACTCAGCGTCAGATGGTTGCAAACCTCGACCTTCAGTACAAGCTTAAGCTCGACTTTATCACCAAGGGTCTTGATTTTCGTATCAAGGGTTCCTACAACTCTGACTATACACAGCAGAAAGCACGTACTACTGGCGGTGGTATCAGCTACAAGGCCACCATCGCTAAGGGTGAATACCAGGAAGACGGTTCTCCAAAGATTGTTTATGTCCGTCAGGGTGATTCATGGCCTCTTGGCTATGAAGAAAAGAAATGGGGGGGTAGAAACTGGTATGCAGAGGCGAGTCTCAACTATGCCCGCAAGTTCGGTTACCACAATTTCGGTGCGCTGGTTCTTTATAATGAATCTAAAAACTACTATCCTGGTGGCATCTACAATTCTATTCCCCGTGGTTATGTAGGTATGGTAGGCCGTATGACTTACGACTACCAGACTAAGTATATGGTAGACTTCAACATGGGTTATAACGGCTCAGAGAACTTCGCCAAAGGTCAGCGCTTTGGCTTTTTCCCTTCTGCTTCTCTCGGCTGGATCATCTCTTCTGAAAAATTCTGGGAGCCTATCCATAACGTTGTTTCCTATTTCAAACTTCGCGGTTCTATCGGTAAGGTCGGTAATGACCAGGGTGTTGGCCGTTTCCTCTATCTGCCTGGTACATGGCAGTTCTACACCAACGACGGTGGTAAAGGTGGTGCATGGTGGACCAACGACCGTACAGGTAACTTCGGTACTAACAACGGTGTGTTCATGCCTGGCGCACGCGAATCCAGCAACGGTAACCCCGATGTTACTTGGGAAACAGCCACCAAGCAGAACTATGGTGCCGATGTACACTTCTTTGGAGATCGCTTAAGTCTCGGTGTCGACCTCTTCTGGGAAGACCGCAAGAACATCCTCGTTTCCAACGAAACAACCATCGCAGGTATTTCCGCTCTCAAACCCAACTCCATCAACTTCGGTCGTGTCAAGAACCATGGTTATGAAGTTACCCTACGCTGGGCCGACCACATAGGTAAAGTGAACTACTCGATAGCTCCTACATTCGCTTTCGCACGCAACGAGGTTGTGGAAATGGCAGAAGTGAAAAAGGAATTTCCACACATGTACCATACAGGTCATCCTGTAGGTCAGCCTTTTGGCTACGACTTCTTTGAGTTCTATGTTCCCGGTGAAACCGAACAGCGCTACAAGGAAGTTTACGGTGTTGACATGCCGGATCAGCAGATTACATTACGTCCCGGTGACAGCGTATTCGCTGACCTCACAGGTGATGGTAAGGTGGATGCCAACGATGTACATGCTATCGGATACAGCGATATTCCTGAGTATACCGGTAGCATAAACGCAACGCTCAACTGGAAGGGTCTCGACTTCTCCATGACTTGGGTAGGTGCCACCCACGTCAACCGTCAGCTCAGTTCTTTCTATACTCCAGCCTTCGGTACCGGTAACCAGTCAATGCTCAACAAATGGGTCTATGACAATTCTTGGACCGAGAATAACCCCGATGCCTGCCTGCCACGTATCTCTCTTGAGAAATCGGCACGCGAGCATAACGGTTCACTTTCAGACCCATGGATGGTCGATGCATCGTATATCCGTCTGAAGAACCTTGAGATTGGTTATTCGTTCCGCATACCCGGTGTGCCCATCAACAACATCCGCGTTTATGCCAATGGTTATAACCTCCTTACTTTTACAAGCTTCAAGGCCAATGACCCAGAGGCACAAGCAGGCTATGGTAGCACGCGTTATCCTATGACCCGTGTTTACAACTTCGGTATCAACTTTAACTTCTAACATTCAAGACAATGAATCTTATAGAGAAAATAAAAACTGCTACTATTATATGTGTAGCTGGTACCATGATAGGGATGGGATCGCTGAGCTCCTGTGTCGATGATATCAACGTCGGAAATGGCTTCCTTGACAAGCAGCCAGGTGTCGACGTGACCGTAGACTCCATCTTTGCCAAGGGAGAGAATGCAAAGCGTTTCCTCTGGCACATGTACGGTGCCATGCATAACCCTTTCACCTATACAGGTGCAGTATGGTATTCTCACTCCGATGCTCTTACCGATATTTGCCAGTCGTACTGCGGATGGCACAATCTCGGAAAGTACTACGGTGGTGACCTTACCGAGACCGACCAGGATAACGGCGGTTTCGCCAAGTTCCCCTTCATCGCCAACGGTGACGGTAATAACCGTGCAGGCATCTGGCGTACCATCCGTGAGGGTTGGATTTTCATCGAGAACATCAATCGAGTTCCCGACTTGAGTGAATCAGAGAAGAGCCAGCTCCGTGGTGAGGTATATGTCATCATGGCATCGCGCTATCTCGATGCTTTCCGCAACTTCGGAGGTCTTCCAAAAATTGACCGCTCACTCGTGGCTGCTGATATTGTAGATGGCAAGCGCATGAGCGTAGTCGAGACGGCAGAGTTCATCGACGAGCTTATCCAGGGCGCCATCGACGAACCGGGTCTTCCTTTCTTTGTACAGGATCAGGCCACTAACTCTGGACGTCTGACCAAAGGCTCAGCCTATGGTCTGCGTGTAAAGCTGTGGAACTTCGTGGCTTCACCTCTGTTTAACAGTGACAAATCTTATCTTGAATTCACTCGCAGCGAGGAAAATCAGGACCTCAACCAGGTATGGACTGGCGGTTACAAGTCCGAACTTTGGCAGAAAGCACAGAAGGCTTGTGAGGATTTCTTCCAAGCCAATAGCGCCAACGGTAACTATTTCGCTCTTGTGCAGCCCACAGGTAACAGTGAGCAAGACTATTGCAACGCTTTCCGTGCCGCCTACTGGTTCCGTGGCAACAGCGAGAAGGTGATTGAAGTTCATGCTGGTCTGGGTACAAACGCTTGGAATGGTGACTGGAACGTAGAAGGCATGGATGAGTTCGGTATGGCTCTCTTCACCCTCGAATATATGGAAATGTTTGGTATGGCAGACGGTCGTAACTTCCCTTACGACAACGTGTTCAATACCAATAACCCTAACAACGTAGACATCTTTGTCAATCGCGATCCACGTCTCTACGAGACAATGGTGGTGAATCGCAACAATCTTGTTGAGCAATATCAGGGGCTTTCGAGTACCGAGATGTGGCAAGGTGGCAATGTTGACCAGACCTTCAATCCTGCTGTTACCGACAATCCATGGTCTACCCGTATGAAACTGTTCAAGTATCTCCGCGATAACGGCTATGCAGCATACTATCCGACCAACTTTGCTTATCTGCGTATGGCTGACATTCACCTTTGCTACGCTGAGGCACTCGCACAGACAGGCAATCTGCAGAAAGCCTGCGACGAAATGAATAAGGTGCGCGCACGCGTAGGTCTTGGCAAGGTAGAGGTCATGAACCCAGGGTTCAACCTAACCACCAACAAGGACAACTTCATCGAGCAACTCCTTAAGGAACGTGCTTGTGAGTTCGGTTATGAAGACTCCCGCTGGTATGACCTCATCCGCTACAAGAGGTCCGACATATTCAAGAAACAGGTACACCAACTGCGTGTATGGCGCAAAGATGCCAACGGCAACAAGATGAATCCCGCCGACTACAGTGGCACCACGAGTCTCGAACCCGGTGAACCTTGGCCGAACTGTATCTATGAGAAGATACCTTGTACCAACAATATCCGCGTATGGTGGGATACTGACAATCAGACGAGCAAGTGGACCGACAAATGGTATCTCGCGCCTATTTCACGTGATGAGATCAACAAGGGCTATGGCCTGAACCAGAACCCGGGTTGGTAATCCAGATTTTAAACATCAATAAGACTTGTAAAATATGAATATAAATAGAATGTTGATGCTTGCGACTGCTGTTGCCTCTCTCACGGCAAATGCGCAGGTAAAACTCAACGATAAGAATGCAAATGCCTATGATTTGGGTTACGGCGTGGAAATAAGCAATTTCCTCAGCACCGCTTCCGCAACCACAATCACAGGCGAAGAATTGCAGCAAACTTCGGCAACTAACCTTGCCCAGGCTCTCTATGGGCGTCTGCCAAGTCTCACGGCTCTATCGCAAGGCGGCTTCTCGGGCGACGAAAATAAGGGTGCCTCGTTTAATATTCGTGGCTATCACACGCTTAACGGTAAAAGCATTCTCATCCTCGTCGATGGCTACGAGCGTCCCATCGACCGCCTCAGTGTAGAGGAAGTGGAGAGCGTTACCGTCCTCAAGGATGCTGCTGCTACGGCACTTCTTGGTCATGAGGGTATCAATGGTGCTATACTTGTGAAAACAAAGCGTGGCGTTGAAGGCAAGACACACGTCAAAGTGGACTACAGCCATAAGTTCCAGTTCGACCCTGAATTCGCAGACATGGTAGACGGTTACGGATATGCCAATGCTTTCAATCGTGCCCGTCACAACGACGGACTCTCTGCCGCATACACCGAGCAGGAACTTAACCTCTTCAAAGACGGTTCTGACCCGTACTTCTATCCTAACGTGAACTGGCGCGACCTTACTTTCAAGAATAGAGCCGAGGAAGACCATGCATACGTTTCGGTGTACGGAGGTACGAACAAGGTGAAATACTACACCAATATTGATTATACGGATGACCGCGGTGCTTTCAAGGACACCAAGCAGGCAGACTACAATACGCAGCTGCGCCAGTCGAAGGCCAATATCCGTACCAACCTCGACTTCAACATCACCAACACAACTCTCATGTCGGTGAACCTCTTCGGTATGTTCCAGGAGACCAAGCAGCCCTCTGACATCGGTGCTGACGATGCTACAGCTGCTATCTACAACCTGCCGGCAAGTGCTTTCCCCTACAAGACCTCAACAGGTATCTGGGGTGGTAACGAGGCATACGGCGATGCCAACCCCATTGCCAAGATTCAGGAGTCTGGCTTCTACAAGACCCATCAGCGCCAGCTGTGGGAAGATGCAAAGCTGTCGCAAAAACTCGACTACCTGCTCAATGGCCTGAGCGTATTTGTCAGTGCCGGCTATGCCAATTCGTCGATTTACGCGGAAAATTCGCACAAGGCACACCAGTATGGCTACGAGCGTTACACCGGTACCATTGGCGACAAGAACAATGTATCTCTGAATACATTCGGTAGCAAGGAGACCAACCTCACCTTCGGCAACTGGAATGCCGGACAGTGGTGGAAAGCAAAGTCCAACATAGGTATCAACTACAAACGTTCGTTCTTCGACAATGACCACTTCAATGCTGCCGTTATTTACGACAACAGTGGTACGAGCACTGATGGACGTGGAAACACCTTCTATCGTCAGAACATCATGGGAGTCTTCCACTACGATTTTCAGAACCGCTACGTTGCCGACCTTGTGCTTGCAGGTAACGGCTCCAGCCGTACCTATCCTTCTAAGTGGGCATTCTCACCCACACTGTCGCTCGGCTGGATTTACGCTGACAATAACGAAGGTCTGCTCAACTACGGTAAACTGCGTGCATCGGCTGGCATCCAGCATACCGACTATATGCCTACCTATGGCATGTGGCTTCCCACATGGGATGTTACGCACGGTTATGTGATTATTGGTAACAACTACGGGGCTACATGGGGCGCATCGCTTGGCTCCTTCCCAACGACCGGTTTCTCGCAGGAGACTTCTACGAGCGTCAACCTTGGTACTGACCTTCGTTTGGCAAATGCTCTTGATATCTCAGTTGATGCTTTCTACCAGCTTCGCAGCCACATCATGCTCTCTGCAAGCAATGAGAATTCATCGGTGGTTGGTATACAGTCGTCATACAACGATGTTGGCGAAGTGAAGAGTTACGGCTTTGAGGTAAGTGCCAAGTATGTGAAGAAAATCACTTCCGACCTCAATCTCAACTTGGGTGCCAACTTGTCGTGGGCACGCAATGAGGTGAGCAAGTATATCGGTACACCGACCTATCCGCTGAGAAACCCTGTAGGGCACCGTGTAAACGAGGCATGGGGGCTCAAGTCGGCAGGTTTTTTCAAGGATAAGGCCGACATCGACGCCAGCTACCGTCAGGAATACTCTACCGTAAGCCCCGGTGATATCAAATACCAAGACCTCAATGGTGACAAGGTTATCAACGAGTTCGATGTTACCAGTCTCGATGGCGTTACTGACATCCCTGAGCTCAACTACGCCTTCAATGTCGGTGTAGAGTATAAAGGCTTCGGTCTGAACGCATGGTTCCAGGGCACTGGCAACTACATGAAGTATCTTCCGTCAGCAATATGGGGTGGCATGGCCGACAACGGCAACCTTTCAGTGGACTACTACAACAACTGCTGGGATGTGGCTGGCAACAACGCTCTCTACCCACGTCTGACAACTCAGAACAACAGCAACAACAGTCAGGCAAGCAACGTATGGTACAAGCCTATTCACTTCTTGAAGATGCGTAACATCGAGGTTTACTATAAAGTGCCTGCAACGGTCCTCTCGAAGCTCTCTCTTACCGCAGCCAAGGTGTTTGTTCAGGGCGAGAACCTTCTTTCCTTCGACAACGTCGACGCTATGGATGCTGAGGTGCTTTCGACGGCATATCCCACGTTCAAGGGTGTCAACATAGGTGTCACATTAACTTTCTAATTAAAGATACATTTATGAACAAGATAAAATATGCTCTTTTAGGTATGGCGGCAGCAGTCTTTGTAGGCTGCGCCGACCTAGATTACAACGAAGCTTCGAATCGTGACGAGGACTGGACCTACAACAGCCCCCTCAATGGTGTCAAGGCTCTTGTCTACGATGTCTACGCACAAATGCCGAGCGAATTCAAGGACAATTCCTACGGTAATGGCGCCATGATAGCCAGTGCCACAGACGAGTCTGAGTTTGCACTTTCCTTCTCATCCATTCACAAGTATTTCAACGGTGGTTGGACTCCTTCAAATCCTTTCTCGGCTACATGGGATAGGTCATACCGTGCCATCACTCAGGTACACATGTACCTTGAGCGCATCCACAAGATAGACCTGTCGGATTATGAATACGATCCCGACTACCAGACCATGGTGCAGCAGTTTGAGATATTTCCTTACGAGTTGCGTTTCCTTCGTGCCTATTTCTACTTCGAGTTGGTACGTGCCTACGGCGATGTGCCTTTGGTGACCACAACCCTCACCAATGCGCAGGCCAACAGCGTGGAACGCACTCCAGCTAAGGATGTGTTTAAGTTCATTATCAACGAATTGGATGCCGTGGCTGAATATCTGCCCGTGTCGTATAATGACATTCCTGGTCAGGAAATTGGTCGTGCCACCCGTGGTGCTGCCCTTGCACTGAAGGCACGCGCACTTCTTTATCAGGCTTCACCCTTGTTTAATACAGACAACAACAAGGAGCTTTGGAAAGAGGCTGTTGCTGCCAGTAAGGTCATCATCGATAATGCACAGCGCTGGGGCTACAAGCTCAGTGAGTATGCCAACCTATGGGGGCACAATACATTCATCAATCCTGAATTTATCTTCGTTCTTGGCACCCAGGCAAGCAACACCTTCGAGCGGTACCATTATCCTGTGGGTGTGGAGAACGGTAACTCCGGCAACTGCCCTACACAGGCACTGGTGGACGCATACGAATATCAGGCCGACGGCAAGACATTTAAGGAGAAACATCCTGGAGATGTTGATGTGACTACTGAGAATCCATACGATGGCCTCGACCCACGTTTCGGACTCACTGTAGTGAAGAACGGCGATCTCTGGCCATCTAACACAACTCAGCAGATTGCCATTGAGACGTATCAGAGCGGCTTCAATGGTGCTCCTAAGTACGGCGCAACTCCCACGGGCTACTACTTGAAGAAGTTTGTGGACGGTAACTGTGTCACCACAGCCAACAACCAGACTACAACACGCCACAACTGGATTGTGATGCGTCTGGCCGAGGTTTACCTCAACTATGCAGAGGCCATGTACAACTACTACGGCAATGCTGACGAACAGGGCGATCTTGGCATGTCAGCTAACGAGGCTATCAATGTGCTTCGTAACCGTCCTGACATCATGATGCCTAAATTCCAAGGAAACAATGGTTTCGAAGAGCGCTACATGCGTGAACGTATGGTAGAGCTCGCTTTCGAAAGTCAACGCTTCTGGGATGTACGTCGCTGGAAGAAGGGTGCCGAGTTGTTCAAGAATGTTGATGTGGCAGACTTCAAACTGAATGGAAATGGCAACTTGATTCTCAATCGAGTTACTAAGACTCGCCAGTGGGACGAGAAGTACAACCTGTACCCGATTCCGCAGTCTGAAATTCAGAAGAACGGCAATCTGAAGCAGAACCCCAATTGGTAAAACAGATTCAACGAAATTTCAAACGAATAAGATTTATGAAAAAGTATATTATATATCTTCTGGCCTCAGGATTCGCATTGCTGTCGAACATTGCACTGACCTCGTGCGGCGATGATGATCTGGCGGATGCCAACGATGTGCTTGTGGTGAAGTCTGTCCTGCCTACAAAAGTTATGGAAGGACAGGTTGTCACTGTCACTGGTACGGGTCTTGAGAAGGCCACTTCCGTTGTGTTTCCTGGCAATGTATCTGTGAACAACATTACCAAAGTAGGCAACGGCTATATCACTGTAATAACTCCTGCCGGCGTTTCTGCAGAGGGGGGAACAGTAACAATAGAAGCCAACGGCGAATCGGCAGAGTCGGTCATGGCGCTGACTGTCGGCAAGCCCGAGCCTTTGCGCGTGGCTCCTCTTGACAAGGTAATAAAAATCAACGAATGTGTGGAGGTGTACGGCAAAGATCTTGAATTTATCACCAAGGCTTATTTCCCCAGTGAAGACGGCCAGGACATTGTTGTAAATGCAAGCGACTTTAAGCGCAAAGCTACCGGTTCGCTCTACATCTATTCGCCAATGGGTATAAAAGCCGGACCTGCTCAAGTTACCCTCGAAGACTGCAGCGGCAAGAAGTATACTTTGCCAGAGGTAACGCTGTCTGATGAGGTTGTAGGCGGCAGCGAAGAAACCGGAGGTGAAGGATATGCTCCAATCTGGAAAGGCGATGTCTATATCCACGATTGGGCTAACTGGCAGTATCTGACATCAGACCAGCTGAGTCTTGAAAATATTCTGATTCACGAAGGTCTTATGATCCGTCTTACCTTCGATAATCCCGAAGGTGCCAGCGTATGCGTATGTGATGCTAATTGGGGGGCGCCCGATATTGACGGCAAAGGCAACAACAGTGTGTGGGTTGCTGCAGGTACTACCGAACTCGAATTCCCCATATCGAAGGGTATGGCAGAAACTCTGAAAGCTGGTGGTGGTATCATTGTCGGTGGTGGTAACTACACACTAAATAAGATTGAGTTGTTCCGCGAGTATCCTACACTCTGGGAGGGCGAATACAAAACTGGCTGGTGGTGGTATCTCCCAGCATCTGAGCTTGACCTCTCGGCAATAAAGCCAGAAGCCGGCCAAACTATTAAGTTCACGTTCACTCACCATGATGCTCCTCAGACTTTCTGTCTGTGCGATGGTTGGTGGGGTGCTCCTTTCATCCGCGATGGTGGTGAAAGCG
>JAVBUC010000060.1:0-31065 GCA_031555765.1 Bacteroides sp.
GATCGTACCAGAAGAATACTGTTGGACCTGAAGCTCTTTACAAAACATTTCGTACTTTTGCCTAAACCCCGCAATGGAGTAACAGGCGCGATCAATAAAACTTACCATAAGAAAAATGTTTTTTTGGTTGATAATTGGTTGGACCCTCTTAATTTCAACAAAAAAACGACCCCGCATGCAGAAAGCTACAACTTTAGCTATTCCGCGTGCGGGATTTAGTACAACAAAGAGTTTCCAGGAGTGAAACAAGCCAACATCAGGAGGCAACTGGGGCAACATCAGGAGGCTGCAGGGCGTATTGCCTCCTGCTGTTACCCCAATTGCTTCCTGCTGTGTGGACGCTACACCGTGAAGAGCGTGAATAGCGGTGAAGGAAGGGGTATGCATACTGTAACGCCGATGAACAAGGGATCCCAGAGGGTTGGAAGATGTGAAGGGCAGAAACTAAATACCCGTGTAGAGATAAAATAAAAAAATCCTGAGCAGCACGGCGGCTACTCAGGATTCATCAGTATAATGTTTAGGGATTTGTCAGTGTATTACTGACCTGAAAAGAGTTTTAAAGCAATCGTTTTACCTTATTGTGCAGTCACCTCTATCACGCGGCTGTTCAGTTGCTGCGTGGTGAAGAGATTCAAACCAACCGTCATCAGGTATTCGCCCGAGAATGTTTTTCCGTTCTCGCTGAAGTTAGAACCCGCACCCGGCATCAGGTTGATCTCCTGTACACGGTATTTCTTGGCGGCATCCAGTCCCTGCAAACGTACGGGGAGAGTCTTCTCAGCATAGCGGGGGTGTACGTCGAAAGCGAACACTACGGCCTTGCTCTTGTCCTTGGTGGCGAACATGGTCGACGTGTGGTTGCCGCTGTACGGAGATACCAAGCGGTACATGTCACCTTCCAGAATCGCCGGCTTCAGGGCGTTGTAGTTCTTAACGGCTCCGCGGCAATACTCAATTTCGTTCTTTTTAAGTTCTTCCAACTTGATGTCGAAACCGAGTTTGCCCATCATGGCAACTTCGGTACGGAACTTGATGCTGGCATTCTTGTTCCACGTAGTAACGTGGGCACAGAGTGTCTTGGCCGGGAAGATCTGCGAGTATCCCCACTGGATGAACAGACGTTCGATGGGGTCGGTATTGTCGCTCGGCCAGAATTCGGTGAAGTACTTCAGGGCTTCGTAGTCGGCCCGACCGCTACCGCCGGCACAAAGCATCATCGGCAGGTTGGGGTATTTGGCTTTCACACGTTCCAGTACATTGTACAGTCCGCGTACGTAGTCGATGTACAGGTGCGACTGTTTGTCTTTCAGGTACGTGGAGTAGATATTGGTAATAGGGCTGTTACAGTCCCATTTGAAGAAGGCGATGTCGGGATAGTTCGTCATCAGGTCGTCTACCACACCGAAAACGAAGTCCTGTACCTTCGGGTTGCTCAGGTCGAGCACCATCTGGCTACGGAAGTAATATTCGTCGCGGTTGGGCAAGTGGATCACCCAGTCTTTATGCTTCTCGTAGAGTTCGCTCTTCGGGTTTACCATTTCCGGTTCTATCCACAAGCCGAACTTGATGCCCTTGCCTTTGGCAGCATCCGTGAGGTGCTTGATGCCGTTGGGCAGCTTGTTGGCTGTTTCTTGCCAGTCGCCCAGACCTTGCGTGTCGCTGTGGCGCGGGTACTTGTTGCCGAACCAACCGTCGTCCAGCAGGAACATGTCTACACCCAGCTCCACGGCTTCGCCCATCAGCTCTACCAACTTCTCTTCGTTGAAGTCGAAGTACGTAGCTTCCCAGTTGTTCAGCAACGTCATGCGGGTCTTCTCACCGTCCTTCAACTGGTACTTGCGTGCCCAGTCGTGGAAGTTACGGCTGGCTTCGCCTTTACCGTTGCAGCTGTAGGTGAAGTAGAAATCGGGTGTACGGAAGGTTTCGTTGGGTTTCAACGAATATTCCGAAGCATAGGGGTTGATGGTAGAGATAACGCGCAGTTCGTTCTTGTTGTCCACCTCGAATACGAACTGGAAGTTGCCCGTCCAACCCAGTGCACCTACCAATACTTCGCCGCTGTTCTCGTCGGCAGCTCCGTCCAGTGAAACCTGGAAAAGGGGCGGGCAGAACATATTGGCCCGGCTTCCCAGTTTGGTGTCGATAATCTTCTTACCGAATTCCAACGGCACATCCTTGGCGTGTACTTCGCTGGCCCAGTCGCCTGCAAACTGCGTAAGCTGGTAGCTGCTGCGGTTGAGGTGCAGCATAGACGAAGCATAGCGTTGCAATACCACCGGTTTCTTTTCCTGGTGAGTGATCTCCGTGGAAGTCTTGATCAGGTTTTCCTTGGTGTAAGCAGTGTAACGCAGTTTCACGGTCACCGGATACTTATCGTCCTGCAAGGTGATCACCGTTTCGTTGACACCCGGCGAGAGGGTTTGCTGCGTGTGCGATACATACTTCAGCAGTAGCGACGGGTTGCCGTCGTTGTGCACTATGTACACAGCCGGTTCAAAATAATCTTCCATACCGTGCGTCAGGTAAGCTTCCACCCCCTGCGGCAGGGATGCGATGTCCGAGTCATAGCTCAGGTGCTTGCCCAGATAGCTCTGGTAGAGGCGGCCATTATCGGCTACCTTATAGATAAGATCGGTCTTATCCGTACTGATTTTGATGACGGGTTTCTCCGCCGCTCGCGAGAAGAATGATATGCAACAAAGGCATACCAACAAGAAGAGTTTTTGTTTCATACTAAAATGTATAAGTTAGAATTGATGTTATTCGTTTACCAGTTGTCTGTCCGGAAAGGAGCTGCGGGCAGACCGTCGTCCCCGTACAGGGTGCAATCCGGGTTATCGGCCCAGCCATAGCGTACAGCCTGCGGCATGCTTACCTCGGGCGACGATACTACAATTGTTTCGCCTTCGATCCGGGCTTGCGCGGGATGGAATACCCGGTCGGGGCCGGCGATGATGAATCCTTCGAGGGAGTTGCCGGCGGTCAGCTTCTGAGAAGTCGCACCTTCGGGCTTTTGGAAGCAGATTCGTATTTGCTTCCCTTCGATGGCATAGGACTGATAGACCGGTCCGCTATACGCTACCTTCCGTTGGTAAGTCTTCGCCAAAGCGATCTGTGCCAACCGGCGGCCAACTTCCTGTTTGTTCTTCGGGTGTATATCGTCGGCCACGCCAATCTCAATGGCTACCGCCATGCCTGTTTCCGACAGGTGCAGAGCTTCTGCCTGTGCTTCGCGAAGAGCTGCCCATCCCGATTCGGGTTGAACCGTCTTCCGCTCCATGAAGTTGGCCAGTTGCACGAAGTAGAAAGGCATTTCCCGGTTCCATTGCTTCCGCCAGTCGGCTATCATCGCAGGAAAGAGATTGGTGTATTGTGCATGGCGTCCTACGTTGGCTTCGCCCTGATACCAGATTACTCCCTGAACGGGGAACTGGATGAGGGGATGTACCATGGCATTGTACAGTACGGTGGGGAAGCCGGCACTTCCAACCGGCGAAACCGGTGCGGGCGGGAAGCCTTCGAGCGAAAGCCCTACGTTGTATTTCCAGTCACCAGCCAGTGCGATGCGCTTGCCGGCACATTCCATATACAACTCTTCGGGCAAACCGTATATGCCTCCCTCGCCTCCGAAGTCCGATACCCGGACGGTGACAACGGCTTTACCGGTTTTCACCAAGTTGGCAGGAATGGTGTAGGTGCGCGGAGCGTTGTATCCGCTGCCCTGAGCAATTTCCGTACCGTTGAAGTAAGTGATGTCTTCGTCATCGATCATGCCCAGGCGGAGGGTGACAGGCTTACCGGCCCATTCGGCAGGAATCTGGACTTCCTTGCGGAACCAGACGATGCCGTCGAATCCCGGCAGAGCAGATCTTTCCCAGAGGCCGGGAAGATTCATCTGTGCCCAGCCTCCATCGGCGGTGCTTTGTCCGGCCCAGGCAGGAGTACCGTTGGCAAAACCTTTGTCCTCTGCGTAGAGTCTTGCCTGCCAGTCGGCTCTGGCCTGCTCGTATTGTTGCTGCAACTTGTTGGGGTCGAGATTATTTTGCTCCAGCAGGGCTATTTCCTTTTCGAATCCCTCGATCTGCTTTACTGTCCCGAGGCTGGTCCAGGCTTCGGCAGGCGTTCCGCCCCAGGTACAGTCTATCACTCCCACGGGGATGTTCAATTCCTTCCACAGGCGGCGGGCAAAGAAATAAGCAACCGAAGAGAATTCCGATACAGTGCCCGGGCTACATTCCTGCCAGCCGCCGAGGTTGTTTTCTACATCGTTCAGCGGGACCAGTGAGATATTCTTCTTCACCTGAAACAGGCGGATAGAAGGATAAGCCGCTTCAGCTACTTCTTTCTCATAATCCATCACCTTGCCCCATCCGGCCAGCGGCATTTCCATGTTGGACTGTCCGGAGCAGAACCATACTTCGCCTATCAGTACATTCTTCAGTTGAAGTTTCTTTCCGTCACTAATGGTGATGGTGTACGGACCGCCGGCTTCCGGAGTAGGAACAGCCAGTTTCCACGAACCGTCTTTCCCGGTCTGTGTGCGGTAGGTTTCCCCGTTCCAGCTGGTGGTAATGGTCAGCGGTTTGCCGGCCGATGCCTGTCCGTGGAACATCACTTCCGAACGTTGTTGCAGGATCATGTTGTCCGTAAAGAAGGAAGGCAACACGACTTTGGCCTGTGCCAGTGTGGTTACGGCTACAAGCAGTAATGTAAGTATTCTTAGTCTTTTCATCGTAATAAATATTTAATGATCCCGCAAGATAGGAAAAACTATGGATAAATCATTTATTATTATAAGGCGTAACTATCAATTTGTACGAACCTCCTTGCAACAAAGCTTCATCGAACTCGATGGTGACGGGTTTGCTCTCGCCCGGCATCAGGGTGAAGTAATTGTCGCTCATGATGGCCGGCAGGAGGCGTTCGTTGTCGCTGGTACGTACCGCTTGCACATGGACGGCAAAGGCTACGCTCTTAGCCGATTTCGGATTCGTGATGACAGCCTGAATCTCGGCCTTACCCGCCTTCTTTACCAATTTGGACGATACGTTGAGGTTGGCTTTCGGCAGTTGGTTCAGTGCAGTGAAGTCCAGACGGTCGTTGCCGCGCCAGTAGTTGTTCTCCGAGATTACCTTGCCCGACTGGTCCTTGAGTTTCAGACGGATGAAGTGCACGTCAGTCAAACCTTCGCTGGCTTGTGTACCACTCAGCACATCGAAGCTCCACAACGAGTAGCCGAACCACCAGCCGCGTTCGATACCGAACATCCGCACGTAGCGGGCATCTACTTCCGGGAAAGTGATTTCTTCCGGGCCGCCGATGCCTTCGCTGGTCTTGTACACCTCTTTCCAGGTTTGGGCATCATCGGATACCTGTATCTTGTAACCCTTTCCGTAAGAAGCTTCCCAGTTCAGGCGTACTCCGCCTACAGGCTGTACACTGCCAAGGTCTACATAAATCCACTCATTGTCGGCCACAATGGCAGCCCAACGGGTGTCGCTCTTGCCATCGGTTACCAAAGCGGGTTCTCCGTGGGAAGTCGATGAGGCTATAGCCGGCTTATTCAGCGAGAGGTTTTTCCGTTCTTTGTTGAAGTCGATGACGAAGCACTGTGATACGGTGTTCGAGAGCGACTGTACAGTAGCTGTTTGGCTGTAGTTCGATACAGCCTTTCCATCGAGATTGTATACCGTTACTTCGGCTTGCAGGTTCTTGAAGTCTTCAGAAGTCGTATTGGCTATCTTCACACCATCGGTTACCGGATTCCACAAGATATGTAACGGTTCGCAGGCCGACCGGGTACCCCAATAAGCACCGGTGAGGTCATAATAATAGTCATACGTTTGCCATACCATGGACGGATAAGCCGATTGTCCCATCCAGGTCATGATACCCGAGGCATCGTCCCACATGCGGTCCAGCCAACCTTCGTACATGGCTTTGTTCGATTCGATGTTGATGAGCTGAGCTTTGCGGCAATAGTCTTCGATGCCCGTTGGAGTGCCGAAACCTTTGGTGATAGAAGCATCGTAACGGTCGGGGGCTGCATTGAAAGCTCCCGGGCCGAAGTAGTGGAGATTCCACATCTCGTCACGAGGCCACCAGTTGGCTTCGGGCATGAATTTCTTGAAACTCTCGAAGTTCGGGACAACGGCTGTACCTATCTCGGTACGGAATCCCCAGCCACGTGCCGGATCGCCTTCCAGTCCGTCGGGATATTTGGTGAAGTAGAAGCGCGGTTCGAAAGCTCCCCACGGGCCGCTACCTGTCAGGCCATCGGCATGCGAGTTGGCCTGGAAATAACGGTCGCCTCCATCGAAAGTGCGGATGTTCTCTGCCATCCATCCTTCGAGCGGCGGTTGCGGGTTCGACTCGTTGTCGCCACACCACACAGCCAGACTCGGATGGTTGCGTACGCGCTTGATTTTCTCCATCATGTTGTTATTGAACACATTCAGGTCATAAGGCAGGTTGGGGTTGGAGTTGATCCAGAAATCGTCCCAAACCATGATGCCGTGGCGGTCGCAGGCTTCGTAGAACTCGCTGTCGGTTACCGAGCCGAGCCAGTTGCGGATCATGTTGAAGTTCATCTCCTTGTGCAGGCGGATCTTGGTGTCGTACTCGGCACCGCGACAGCGCAGCATGTACTCGGACATACCCCAGTTGGCTCCTTTGATGAATACCGGTGTGCCGTTGATATGAATATGGAAGGTGTTCCCTTCTTTATCGTAGGTATATTTCTTGATACCAAACGCCACGTCACGGCTCTCGGACACCTGTCCGTCAACGGTTACTTTCAGCTGGCAGTTGTACAGGTTGGGTTCACCATAACCATTCGGCCACCACAGTTGCGGGTTGCTGATGACCAACTGCGGGAAGAACCGCTTTTGGAATTTTACAGTGGTAGCTGTCTGTGCATCGAGGTTCACTTCCTGGGTGAAAGTGATGTTGCCCGGAGTGATGATACCTTCGATAACCGCTTTGCTACGTTGTGCAGCGTTATTCTTTACCTCCAGCTGTACCGATACCTCGGCTTGCGCGTTGGTAGGCAGATCGGTGCGTATCCACGGATCGGTCAAGGTTACTTTGCCGGTATTATCTAAATATACCTTATCGGTGATACCGCTGTTCAGTCCCGGTACATACGGCATCCAGTCCCATCCTCCGCTCGACAGATAGGTGGGGCTTCCCTGGTTGGACAGTGGAGTTTGCGGCATATGTACCAATACGGCCAGTACGTTCTTACCGGCTTTGTTGACTATGTCAGTGATGTTGAAACGACCGCGGTGCATGAAGCCGTCCAGTGTACCCAGCAGCTTTCCGTTCAGGTAGATTTCTGCTTTCCGGTTGACACCATCGAAATGGAGCCAGATCAGTTCCCTGGTGAAGTCTGCCGGAACGGTGAATTCCGTACGATACCAGAAACTACGGTCGTACTTCTTGCGATCTACCTGATGAATGTTGTCGCCGAAGTTCGGATCTTTCTCCAAACCCGCTACGACGAAAGAGTTGAACACTGTTCCCGGTACTACGGCATCCACCCAACCGGAAGTGTTGTAGGTCGCTTCCATCATAGAAGTCTTATCGGCACCTACTTCCGCTTCGGCTTTCAGTTTCCATTGTAAGGGTGTGCCGGGTCCGCTGTGCAGATATGCCGGATCCGCTTGTGTCGCCTGTAATCCTGTGATGAGGAGGGTTGCCAAGAGGCATTTTATTCTTTTCATGGTTTCTATATTTATGAATTTTGTACACTAAATCTGTAAAGGATTTGCTGCCTGTATGTTTCGCCCGGCTTCAACAAGCACGGGGGAAAATCAGGATGCGAAGGCGTATCCGGGAAGTATTGAGTTTCCAGACATACGGCCGTATGAGGGTGCTCATAATAGCCTGCTGTGTAGAGCAGCACGCCGGGCAAGTCGGTTTCAATAGTCAGCAATCGTCCCGTCTCTGGGTCGTAGAGCCGGGCTGCCGGTACCCAGTCAGGGGTTGCCGATTCTTTGAGTATATAGTAGTGGTTGTAACCTTTGTTCCAAGTTAATTGCGGGTGTTCGGCATACAGATCCGCCCCGATGGGTTTGCTTTGAGTGAAGTCAAAGAGAGTTCCGGCAACTTCTACCCGACTGCCTGTAGGAATGAACTCGCTGGTTGTGTCGAGTATCTTCCGGGCAGGAATTTGCAGGGAGTGTCCGGTTATTTTGTTTTTTGTTCCGCTTAGATTGAAATAAGCGTGATTGGTCAGATTGAGGTAAGTGACCTGGTCGGTTGTTCCTTTATAGTCGATGGAAAGTTCGTTCCGGTTATTCCAGCGATACGTAACTTCTACTTGGACCGTACCTGGATAGCCTCCTTCGCCGTCGGGCGAGCAAAGTGTGAAGCAAATGCCGTCGGGCAGTTCCTGCCATTGCCAGCATTGTTGGTGAAATCCGGAGTAACCTCCGTGGTTGGTATGTACGCCGTCATTAGCTTCCAGTTGGAATTCTTTCCCATCAATGGTGAAAGCAGCACCTTGGATGCGGTTGGCAAAACGGCCAATGGTAGCCCCCATGTAATAGGTGTCGGACAGATAACCGGAAAGGTGGTCATAGCCCACAATCACATCGGCATGTTGCTGATGGCGGTCGGGAACGACGGCTGCTGTCCACCGGGCTCCCCAATTAGTGAGCTCTACATAAGCTCCGCTATCATTGGTGATCCGGAAGAGGTGAATAGGTTCGCCCCCCGGTGTGTGCATTTCTACGGTATGTGTGATTTCTGTTTTCATGGTGGTAGTAAGGGAAAGAAGGATCTCCCTGTGACGGGAGGTCCTTCTTTGAGTTTGTTATTTGCCAGTAAGCTGAGTATAACCAGGATTCTGATCCGTAGGCTTGTAACCTTTGTTCGTTTTGATTTCTGTATCAGGAACAGGAAAACGTTTGTGGAAGTCCTGAATTGTTCCAGATTCTTTAGCCCATTTATTGCGTGCCTTGATCATGTCTACGAACCGGTTAGTACGTAGCAGGTCAATGCGACGCCAGCCTTCGAAGCAGAGTTCTCGCATACGCTCATCCATGATTTTTTCGCGGAAATCAGTCTGTGACATGCCAGTGTTCCACTTCATTGCATCGGGCAGTGTACCACCCCATGCACGGGTACGGATCTGGTTATTTACAATCTGTACAGCTTCAGCTGTTTGACCTTTCTCGTTTAGACATTCAGCATGGAGCAGCAATACGTCAGCGTAGCGGATCACAGAGAAGTTCTTGCCAGAGTTCCACATGTTGTTGATTTTCAAACCGGAAAGGATATCAGTACGGAAGTCTTCGTACTTCTTGATATGCGGATCCAATTCGTCCGTTGTACCAGTCCATGATGTTTTTGTTAAGTCCGGAGTTACATATTCCCATTTGTTTTCATCACCCGAATACCTGTTAGTGTAATAGGTGAAGTCGTAACGCAGGTTTACATTTTTACGTAAGTCGCCATCTTCCCAAATACCACCTTTTTCTACTGTTTTATAAGCGAAGGGAGTAGGGACTAAGAAGTCGTATCCTGAGAATGAACATCCTTGGCTAAACCAAGAGTCGCAAGCACGTGAACCAGTATCGAATTGCCAATAGTTACAATCAGGCCATATGTTGTTGAACTGTAATTCAAACAATGATTCTTTCGTGTTTGGATTATCATATTTAAACAGGTCCTCATAGTTGTTGAGCAGCACATAGTTGTTCGAGTTGATAATCTTCTGGAAGCATTCGTCTGCCTTAGCAAAATCGCGGAACCCGGTTTCCTCGGGTGCTGCCATATAAGCCTTACCCAGCATAGCCCAAGCTGCGCCCGAAGTGGCACGTTGTGGTTCGTTGGTATATGAATCAGGCAGGTTGTCAGCAGCTATAGCAAGGTCACTGATAATGTATTCCCAAACATCCTTTAGAGGTTGTGGTCCATAGCCCAATTCTTTGGTACGAGCCATATCAATGATTGGAATATTTCCCCAATACATGCTCAACTCAAACATCAGTAATCCGCGTATAAAGCTGGCTTCGCCCAAAAGGTTTTTCGCAAGTTCTGGGTTTTCTTTGGTCATTCCCAATGCATAGATGGCTTTCGCAGCTGATGTAACAGCCGGCCATCGATTATTCCAGATGGTAGATACCTGCGTAGAGGTAGGATTTAATTGGCCGTTGTACTTATCCATACCAGCCTGGTCGCCTGAAGAAAGCAACTGGAAGTTACCTTGTTGCGTTTCGTCTGTTCCCAGATAAGGCATCAAACCATTACGTCCTTCTTTGCAGCCTCGATAACTTTTGTACAGTCCAAGAACCAGTGGTTTGACATTTTCTATTTTTTCGAAAACCTGCTCCTCAGTCAGCGAACCGGTAGGCTCCACCTGCAGAAAGTCTGAACAGGAGGAAAATGCGATGGCAGATGTTAGTGCACATGCAGTGATATATTTGAAACCTTTTTTCATGGTGTTCTTCTTTATTAAAGTTACATTTTTCATATTTTTTCCTCCTATTAGAATGATACGTTAACACCAAAAGTAAACATACGTGTGGGAGGATACCAATCGCCTGTTTCTGGGTCATATCCATTGTAATTAGTCAGACAGAAAAGATTAGAGGCTGTGGTATACAAACGCAGGTTACTCAGTTTCAGTGTCTGAACGGTCTTAGCAGGGAAAGTGTAAGCGAGCGTCAATGCTGACAAGCGAAGGAAAGATGCTTTTTGCACACTGAAGTCCATCTGGCTGGCGCTGTAGTGCCTGTAATCAACCCCTGTTAAGACCCGCGGGAACTTAGCATCTGTGTTTTCCGGTGTCCAACGGTCTAATAAGTCCATAGAAGCTGTACTTGTGCCAATACTTCCAGTCAAGGATTCGTACCAAGGGCTTAATTTTTTTGCTCCGTAAGAATAGCTGAATACCGCATTCAGTGAGAGACCTTTCCAAGTGAGATCTGTAGAGAAACCTCCGTAAAACTTCGGATCAGTTGATCCTACTACTACACGGTCGTTCTCGTTAATTTCGTTGTCATCATTAATGTCCAACGGATAGAGGTCGCCCGGATTTACATTGTAACCATTCCAGTTAATCTTATTCAGACGGTCCATATCGGCTGCTTGTGCAATGCCGCCAGTTTTCCAAATATAGATTGTATTTCGTGACTCGCCAATGAACAGGTTCCCTTCTTTCTGGATATTACGGTCGCCGTCTTCATTATAAACGGCAACTGCAGATTCGTACAGCTGGGTAACTTTGTTCTTGTCCATAGATAATGTCGCAGCAAAGTTCCAATCAAAATCTCTTGTTTTTAGCAAGTTGGCATTCAAAGAAAACTCCAACCCTTTGTTCTCAATGGTACCAATGTTTTCAACTGTGTTTTTATAACCACTAGTTGTAGGGAGGGAGTGGCTCATTAACAGATCTTTATTTTGGATTAAGAACGCATCTACTGATAAACGTATACGATTTTGTAAGAATCCCATGTCTACTCCTAAGTTCCATTGTTTTTGCTTTTCCCAGCTAATATCAGGAGTTGCCCGACGACCTGTTGCATCAAATGTCTGTTCGTATTTTCCATCTACTATTGTATATCCCAAATTATAGAGAGTTAAATAGGTGAAATCGTCAATGTTTTGGTTACCTACGATACCGAATCCAGCACGAAGTTTCAGTTGATCGAAGATGCTTTGTTCTTTCATAAAGGCTTCTTCGGTAATGTTCCAAGCTGCCGATACTGAAGGGAATATACCCCATTGGTTTCCTTTGGCAAACTTTGAGGAACCGTCGTAACGAGCGGTGGCCGTGAGCAGGTATTTGCTATCATACGAATAGTTAATGCGTGCAATATACGAAAGCAATGTTGATTCCGACCATCCAGAACCCAGGCCGCGTTGATTAACCTTATATCCTGACCCTAAGCTCTTGTAACCAAGCAGGTTGGTAGCATATCCTTGCGAAGAAGCATTGATATAATTGAAAGAGGTGCGGGTAGCACTGGTACCAACCATGGCATTGATCTTGTTTTTGCCGATCAATGTCTCATAAGACAGCGAGTTATCCCATTGCCATACGGTACGTGTGTCGCGGTTGTCCTGAGCTTCACCGTTGGTTCCGTAACGTTCTGATTCGTAGATATCGTTCGGAGTGTACTTGTTCTGCTGCTTCTGTGCATAGTCGATAGAGAACGTAGTACGGAAGTTCAGACCTTCCAGCGGATTGATGTTGAGGTAAGTAGAACTCATCAAACGGTTGTACACCAAATCATTGTCCACGCGCAGAGAGCGAATCGGATTGAAGCTGTTCTGGTCGAAGATACCTTGCCAGTTCAGTGTAGGAATCTCATCGCTGATGGCCAGCATCGGGTTGGCTCCACGGGCACGGCTCATGATACCGTCGTCCACTAAGGTGTTTTCTGTACGGGTGAATGAGGTGTTGGTACCTACTTTCAACCAAGACTTGATCATCTGGTCGGCGTTGATACGTCCGGTATACTTCTTCTGTTGTGATTTCTCGATCACACCCTTGTTGTCTGTATATCCGAAGCTGATGTAGTAACTTCCCTTGTCGGATCCGTTGGACATGCTCAACACGTGGTTCTGCTGAACACCTGTGCGGCTTACTTCATCCAACCAGTCGTAATTCTTATTGTTATTGTAAGAGTCAAATTCGTAATCGGCGAATACGGTATTAGAGCCCATCACCACATCATTGATGTATTTTTGTACATCTCCATCCGGGTTCTTCTGTACATATCCGTTTACGTAAGCTTCCTTGCGGAGTTCGAACAACTGTTTCGTGTTCATGGTTTTCGGAGTGTTGGCATACGATTGGAAACCTACCCAACCGTCGTAAGAAACCTTGCCTTCGCCTTTTTTACCTTTTTTGGTGGTGATTACCACAACACCGTTCGAACCTCTCGAACCATACAAAGCAGTAGCTGAGGCATCCTTCAATACTTCGATAGAGGCAACGTCGTTCAGGTTTACAGCATTGAATCCTGAATAAGTATTATCCATAACCATACCATCGACTACATAAATCGGGTCAGTAGAGCCGTTGATGGTATTGATACCACGGATTTTGATGGAAGCATCGTCGGTAGGACGTGTAGGCTGTGAAATGAATACACCGGCTACGCGACCTTGCAGGGCCTGGTTTACGTTGGTCACCGGTTTTTCTTCCAGGACTTTGGCACTGACGCTGGCTACGGCACCGGTCAAGTCGCTTTTCTTCATGGAAGTACCTACGATAACTACTTCTTCCAATAATTCCGAATCTTCAGCTAGAATCACTTTAAGTGTCTGTGTTCCGCTGACTTTAATTTCCTGTGCGACATAGCCGATGTACGAGACCTGTAATACGGCTCCTTTTTCTGCATTAATGCTGAAATTACCATCTAAGTCGGTAATAGTTCCCGAGCTGGTGCCCTTCACTTGCACGCTGGCTCCAATAATAGGTTCGGAAGATACATCCAGAACCTTTCCTGTGACGGTTACGTTTTGTGCCATCAGACTGGCGCTGCAAAACATAACTAAGATCAAATAGATAAACCTGAGTTGTTTCATAATCTTTAATTTTTGCTGTTTTTTTTAGTTAGTATTGATTTCCCGATTAATTTATTTTAAATAGTAAGACATCCTGGGCAGGTACGGTAATCTCCATCGTCCCTTTCAGGGTTGTCTGGGTACCTCGCCACAGTTCTTTGGCGTTATATTCTTTTTCTTTGTTCAGACCGATGCGCTCTGCCGAAAGGGTAGAAGTAGCTTCTTTGTCTGAGTAGTTGAAGATAGCCAGGTAGGCACTTCCGTCGTTGGCGATGCGTACGAAGCAGTTCTCTGAGTTTTTTCCGTTCCCTTCCACCGGGCGGAATGCTTCACCGGTAGCTACCGCATTCACTTCAGCGTTGGTCAGATAGCGGATTGCCCGTTCTTTTACATCTTTCGGACCGGCAGCACTGAAATCGTCACCGGCGATATAGATACCCGTAATGACACCCGATGTGATACGTGCCCGGTTCTCGCTTTCGGTAGCATCGCGCAGAACGATATGGTCGGCATCGTTGAACTGGTAAATCTTATCTTGCCACCAGCCGTATGAAGTAGCATTCATGGTGTATTCCGTATCCTTGATTTTGTTCCAGGCATCGCAGGCAATGCGGCGTGACTGTGCATACTGTGCTGGGAATATCGGAGAGATAGAGAGATTGATGTACATATCGCCGAAGTATTTGTCCAGCAACTGCATACCGTAGTTGTATCCCTGGATACCGGTCTGTATGGAAGTGTTGTACCATTGGTCGGCTTCCATAGCTCCGTGTGTCATGAAGTCCATTTTCACGTATTCGAATCCGGTGCGGTGGAACAAGGCAGATGTTTGTTGCATCATGGTCTCAACGGCAGGGTGGGTGGGGTCTATAGCGTAGGCTCCATCCAACTCCTGAGGTTTTCCGTTGGCATAGAGATAGATATCCTTGTATTTATATTGCGGAGCATCCTTGATCTCACGTTCCGGGTTCTTACCCCAGTCGGTGAACGGAGTCCAGTACACACCTGCTATTTGTCCGTTGGCTTTGCAACGATCGACAAACGATTTCAACTCTTCTTCCGAGAAACTGTTCCATCCGGAATCCAATCCGATATAGAGTGTCTGGTCCGGGTTGACAAAGGTCTTGTTCTGCAGGTTGTTCTTGAAGAAGTCCGAAACTTCGAGTGCTTTCGGGTAGGTGAGGTTGAACTGCAAGGCTCCCCAGCTGTTCCATCCGAAAGGAACAGCCTTGTTCCATGCTTTCACGGGAGCGATGACAGCATTGGCACGGGCGTATTCGTCCATACCATTGCGCCAGTCCTCGAAGAAGCCCAGGAGCACCTTGGGCGATTTGATCGTTTTTCCTTTCAGTGCGCCATGAGCCTTCGAGTCACGCGTGGTTTCATCGGCGGCACCGCCATAGCATGCCAATGAACCTACATTATAAATATTACCTTTACCTATTGATATGGCGGATTTCCAATTATCATGTTCTACCGAGCCAATGACGAGTGCCTGACGGTCGGTGTTATTGAAGATAGCTGTTACTTCGTAGCTAATCAGTTTCTCGAAGTCCAGCGGATGCGACTGGTATCTGATCCATTTATCGTTGTCGAAGGGGATGAACAAGGCGCGTGCATCACCATTTTCGGCCAGTACGGCAGGCATGTGATCAACGTTGACCGGTGCCATGTAGTTGGAAGCAATCTCTTCTTTGCCTTCCAATGAGAAATCGGTCAATACATAATCTTTTTCCGGATAAATATAGAAACACTGGGTCAGTGTGGGCAACTGGTCGCCCTTATACATAATCTTGTAGAGAAAGCCTGCACCGAAATCATCCTGAATAGATTCGGAGGTTGCCTTTTGTGAAGAGTAATCGCGGCTGGTAATTCGTTTACCGGAGAGATCGAACGATGCATAGAGGTCATCGTAAATCAACTTCGAGTTTTTTTCAATATCGATGCCTTTGGTCTCCGTATTGTAAGATAACTGCCAAGTACCGGCTTTCAAATTTTTAACACTGTTGCTGCATCCTGACAAGAGACAAACTAAAAGAGTTGCCAATGAAAGGGCAAGCGTGTACTGATGGGTTATTTTCTTCATAATATCATTGTTTACCAAGTGAAACCTAATCTAAGGGGCTCTTGCAAAGTGCGGAATCTCCTCTGCTTAAGTGATGCAAATGTAGGTCTACCTGGTAAACAGAACGCTATACAAACTCGGCAATAAATGAGAATTTTGCTGCATCAGCATCCTGAGAGGTGGTTAATCCGCAGAATTGTCATTTTTTGCATCATTCTTTTCATTTTAGAGATTGTCGGCAAGGTCGGATCTGTTCTTTTCCTGAGCGGTCTGATTCTGTTTTTCGAATTCTTTGGGTGTCATGCCGAATTGTTTCAGGAATAACTTGCTAAAGTAAGAGGGCGAATTGATTCCTACCATGAAACAGATGTCGCCGATACGGTGCTTCCCTTCCTGTATAAGTTCGGCTGCTTTCTTCAATCGTATCAGCCGGATGAAATCCACTGGCGACAGGTTGAACAGTATCTTGATCTTACGCAACAGGCTGGACCGGCTCATGCAGAGAATCTCCGCCATGCGTTCCACACTGAAGTTATCGTCGGTAATATTGTCCTGTATTACCTGAATGACCTTATTCATAAACTCTTCGTCAGCCTTATTCATCTGCATGTTGTGTACAGGGAAGAACGGACGTTTCGAGAATGCTTCCCGCTCTTTCTCCCGGTTGCTCAGCAGCGAGAGGATCTGTGTCTTCAGGTAGTTGAAGGAGAAGGGCTTTTCTACGTAAGCCTCAGCACCGTACTTCAATCCGTTGATCTTGCTGTCGAGGTCGTTCTTAGCGGTGAGGAAGATTACCGGGATATGGCTTAAATCGATATCCGACTTGATTTCCCGGCATAGCTCATACCCGTTCATCAACGGCATCATGATGTCGCTGACGACCAGGTCTATGTGGTTGTTGTGCAGAATGTCGAGGGCTTCTTTCCCGTTCCGTGCCTTCTCTACGGTGAACTGTTCGGTCAGCCGTTCGAAGATGAACGAAAGCATATCCTCATTATCTTCCACCAGCAACAGGGTGTATCCCTTCATGTTGTCGGTCTCTGTCGAAGTCTCTTCGTCCAGAATCTCTACCTTAGGTTCCACAGCTTTCTCTATTTGCAACTGCATCTTTTCCTTATTCAGGGGGATAGTCAGCACGAAGCTATTCTCCGGTTGGGTGGTATCCAGGTAGAGAAGCCCTTTGTGAAGCGTAGCCAGTGAGCGTGCCAACGATAGGCCAATGCCTACTCCCTGCTGTCCTTCCTTCTTTCCTACCTGATAGAAGGGCTCGAATATTTGCTGACTGTCCTCGGTGGGAATCCTGTCGCCGTCGCTGGTTACCCGGACGGTGAAACTCTTCTCATCCTGTTCCAGCTCTACCGTGATGACACATTTGGCATACTTCAGTGCGTTGTTCAGCAGGTTGCTTAGTATCTTGGTGACCGCTTCCTTATCGATGGCAACCAGGATGCTTGTGTCTGGTAGACTCTGTACCAGCTCTTTCCGTTTCTGTACGATGGTAGGTTCGAAGCGGGCAATCGTTTCTTCGAGCAGGGCAGTGATATCCACAGTCTCGAACTTCATATCGAACTTACTGGCTCCGATTTTTTGAAAGTCGAGCAATTGTCCGGCCAGGTCGAGCAGTCGTTTGGTGTTCTGCCCGATGACAGATAGATTCTTATTCAGTTTTGGATCTTTGATGCCCATCTCCCCGATGGTTTCCAGCGGCCCGTTGATAAGCGTCAATGGGGTGCGTACTTCGTGGGCTATTTCAGTAAAAAACTCCACTTTGGATTCGTACAGTTCCTTCTCTTTTTCTATTTCAAATAACTTCTGACGCTCTTCCATCTGCTTCTCTTTCCGTCTTCGGTACCACATGAACCAACATAGGATCGCGGCAAAAAGACAGAGTCCATACAAGGTGTAAGCCCATGTAGATAACCACCAGGGGGGGAGAATGACGATGGAGAGTGAGCGGGTAGAATAAGCAGTGCTGTTCACCTTGTTGGTAGCGCGTACCTGGAAGATGTACTTACCCGGTGGGAGCTTGGCGTAGGAGATGTTCTGGCTGCTGGCCGACTTGATCCATTCTTTATCCAAGGGTTCCATCATGTATTCGTACTCGTTGGAGGTGGCTGTGGAGTAACTGAGCAAAGCCACGTCGAAACTGATGTTCGACTGGTCATGCGGGAGTACAATTCTGTCTGTCTGGAAAATACCCTGCTCCAAGGGTGAATTTGGTGTGTGTACGGTTATCTCCTGATTGTAGATGCTGAATTTGGAGATGTAGAGAGGAGCCTGGTAACTCGTTTTCTGGATGGAGTTAGGTTCGAAAGCAATGAGGCCTTCAATGCTCCCGAAATAGAATCTCCCATCCTTGTCTTTGACAGCCGATTTGTAGTTAAACTGATTACCCAGCAATCCATCCTTGGTTGTATAGACATGTATGTATGAGGTATCGGGATTGAAGCAAACCAGCCCGCGATTCGTCCCAAACCACAGGTTGCCCTGGTCGTCTTCCAGAATTTTGTAGGCTACGTCGTCGGGCAAACCATCCTTTATAGAAAAGGTGGTGAAGTCGTCCGTTTTCGGATTATAACGGCAAATGCCACCCCGGTCGGTCGATATCCAGAGCCGGCCTTTGCTATCCTGCATCAGTGAACTGACTGAGTTGGAACTCAGCGTGTTCGCTTTTCCCTCTTCATACGTGTATTTGTGGAATGAATTGTCTTTGGGAGCGTGTTTCCACAGGCCACTGCCCATGGAGGCGAACCAGAGCTGTCCATCCTTGTCTTCCAGGATGTCGAATATCCAGTCATAGCCTATGTTCTCTATCCGTTGGAAGCGGAAACTACCGGGCTCTGCTTTGTACAGTCCCCATCCGCCACCTATCCATTTACATCCTTTGCTGTCGATGTAGAAAGCGTAGACGCTTCCCTCGTCTATGTTCAGCTCTTGCGGACTGTAGTGTCTCATGGTTTCGCCCGGCAGTTGTATCACATCCATGCCTTGCTTGAATATTCCGCAAAAAATCTGATTGTCGTAAGCCTGCATGGAAAGCGTTACCAGGTGGTTGATGCCGTCTCCTTTGGGGTAACGGACTTTACTGGCCTTGCCTGTGCTGCAGTCCAGTATGTCGACGCCATTGTCTTCGGTACCTACCCATATTCTCCCTGTCTCATCGTGTGCCAACTCTCGTATTCGTTTGGTACTTAAGGTATTGTTGGTGCTTCCGGGTAAGAACTTGTCGAATAGCAGGTTCTGATGAGGCAAGTAATTCGCGCCGCCAAACATGGTGCCTATCCAGATTCCCTTTTCCCGGTCCCGATACATGGTGTAGATGATCTTGTCCGAAAGGCTGAACGACTGCATGAGGTCTTGCTGCAGGTGTAAGGTTCGTTGCTTCTTCTCATTAATAATGAATAGCCCTTCATGGCTACCCACCCAAAGTTCTCCGTCAAAGCAATAAATGTTGCGCAGAAACGTGTTTGCGGCAGCCTCGGGCAAGGCTATCTTGACGAGTTGGTTCGTTTTGGGATTGTATTTCATCACCTCGCCTTCGTGGATGGCCATGGCAATCCAGTCGCCATAGTCGCATAGCATGTTGATGTTCTTGTTGGTCAGCCGGTTCCCGTCTCTGTCGACAGCGAATTGATCGAACCGGTCGGTTTCCGGATTGTAACGGAACAACCCCGTATTCCAGGTGCATACCCATACTTCCCCGTTGCGGCGTACGCAGAGATGTCCCGGTGCTTCGTATTTCAGCTTGTCATGCTCGGCCATCTGGTAGTAGAACAACTGGTTGTCCCGGTAACGGAAGATACCCTGGTCGGGGATGACAATCCAGATGTTGCCTACCGAGTCGGCGGTAATGTGAGCCACCCAGTTGTACATATCTACCCCATCCTTGGTCTTCAATAAGATGGCTGTGAACTGATCCGAAGCAGGATCATAGCGATATACCCCTCTATCTGTACCCACCCATAACTTCCGTTCCTTATCTTCATACAAGGCGGAGATGTTGTGATTCCCTTTTCCGGCCACATAGTCGTCGCAATCCATCTGCACGATGGATGTCCCGTCGAACCGGTTCAGTCCATTCTTGGTTCCGAACCACATGAATCCGTAGCTGTCCTGTACGATGGCCTTTACGTTACTTTGCGACAGTCCGTTTTCGCCGGAGATGTGCGTAAAGTAATAATTGGAAATCCCTCTTTCCTGGGCTTGCATGCCCGATGCCAGTAATATAAATAAGAAAATGGCTATGAGTTTTTTCATTGTAGTATAGTATTAGAACCCAAAGGTAAAGAATAAAAAGGATATATCCCTATGATGTGCTTCTCGATGTGTCTCTATTCTTTCTCTTTAACAATTATCACGAACCCGCCCCCGGAGGCCATTTCCATGCTCATCTCTTTCCGGGGATCTATCTCGGTGGTCCGGTGTTCGTACAGATTAGGGTTCTTGTCAGTGGCTTTCTTGTCACAGAAAATCTCAGCTGTATATTTTTTGTCCGGATCCAGGAAAGAACAGTCGAATGTTATCCGACGTTTGCCCCAGGCATTCAGCCCTCCAATATACCACACGCCCTCTTTTTGTTTAGCCAGCACGGCATATTTGCCGATCTTGGCTGCCAGCGGGAGGGTACGGTCCCACGATGTGGGAACTACGCCCAGGTAGTTCAGTATGTCAGGATATTTTCGATACTCGTCGGGCGAGTCGCACAGGCTGGCAAAGGGGGAAGCAAGAACCACGAACATGGCCAGCTCGTGCGAACGGGTACCCAGCGAACTGGGGAGTCCCGGATCGACAGGTTTAAACTTTTCTAACGTACTGTTGCGCATGGCCCCCGGTGTATAGTCGATACCGCCTGCCAACATTCGGGCAAAGATGCACTCCAACTGGTAATCCGGATTGGAACTGGTATCCCACTTGAAGCATTCACCGCACCGCATGGCCTCGTAAGAGAGGAGATTGGGATAAGCCCGGTGAAGTCCCGTCGGCTTGCTGCATCCGTGGAAGTCTACCATCAGGTGCCGGTCCGCACAGGCTTTGGCCAGGTTCTCGTACTCCTGCATGACCTGGGCATCGTCCCGGTCGAAGAAGTCGATCTTCACACCCGCTGCTCCCCATTGGCTGATAGAATCCAGGTAGCAGTGCGGATTTTGGAAGAGCGTGGCGGCTACTGTCCACAGCCAGACCCCGACTTCTTTCTCCTTCCCGTAGCGTATCACCTCTTTGATGTCGATGTTCTTGTTGAATTCGGTGTGATTGAATACGCTACTCCATCCGGCATCGACCAGCAGATAAGGAATCTTGTTTTCCGCAGCAAAGTCGATGTAGTATTTGTACAATTGGGTAGAAAGGTTGGATGCGCCCGACGGGAACTTCGCCTTCTCAAGCATGGCACAGTGCCACCACTCCCAGGTTGCTTTTCCGGGACGTATCCAACTGGTGTCCGTTATCTGCTGAGGCTTAGCCAGCAGGTATATCATTTCGTTGGCCAACAACTCTTTGTCGTCCTCAGCCACGATGACGATACGCCAGGGGAAAGCATGATTGCCTGCCGTACGGGCCAGATAGTCTTCGCGTTCTTTCACCACTGTGATAAAGTTCCCCCAACTGCCCATTTCTACCTTCTTGGGGTACTGCGCCCAGAAGCCTTTCATCGTGTCTCCTTCTTTGCGGAGGTACATACCAGGATAATTGTGTACGTCGGACTCTGCCACCAGTATCGTGCGGCTAGGTTCTTTCCCGAGAAAGGTGGTAGGCGTCAGCCCGTAAATATCCTGAGGAATATCCGACACCCCGTTGTAGGAAACATTACTGACCTCCCAACTGGTGAAAGTATTCGTTTGAGGCAGGATCACACCCGGATTCCCGGCCAGGTTGAAGGTGGCTTCTTCCCGGGTGATGACTAATGAATCCTGAGCCGGGCGTTGTCCGCTGAAGCGGTACGCCATGCCCTCGTTGTACAGACGGAAGATAACCGAATACCCTTCCTTGAACTGGATGGATAGCTCATTGTATTGGTCTATCAGTTCCCGGTGATTCCCGGCTACCGGGAACACTTTCTCGCAAGCACTGCCGGTACGTGTACCGGTCACTTCTCCTTTACCATCCCAGGGAACACCTTGCTGAAACTGCATGCTGATGGCCGACGGTTGAACAATCACTTGTCCCTGTTCCTGCAGTGAGTATTGCAGGGAAGTACCTGTCCGGACCACCAGCATCAGTTGCTTGTCCGGTGAAACCAGCTCATAAGATGCCGGAGAAGTTTGTGCCTGTACCTGCATACACAGGCACAGACACGCTATCATAAATATTCTCATACGTATGGGTTACTTGATTTCCAGTAAATCACCTTTCTTCAATTCTACCGTGCACAATCCTTGCTGATCGGGCCGACCGGCTTCTTTGCCATTCAACAGCAAGCTATACTGTCTGTCTTGAGGTATCCGGATGGTGAATGCATGGTTGGCAGTAGCTTTCAGCGAAGCTTTGGTAAGCTTGGAGTCTTTCCACTGGGCCGATGCTTCAGCTCCTCCGCGGATGCAGAGACCTTTGAAGCTTCCGTCTTTCCAGGCTGCGGGCAAACAGGGGAGGAATTCTACATAGCCTTCATGGTTCTGGATCAGCATCTCAGCCATACCGGCGGAACCGGCCGTGTTACCGTCGAATGCATAGATATCACTCTGGGCACCGGCAATTCCAGCGGGCGATACACTTAATAGGTTTTGACCCGTGAGCTTGCCTTCCAGGATGTTGATACTTTCGTAAGCCTTTGCCGCATCTTTCAGGCGGGCATAGAAGCAGATCATGTTGGCACGGCTCCATTCGGTATCTTCCCAGTCCGGGGCAGCCAGACGGAGCTCGATGGTTTTGCGGGAGGCGGCTGCCAACTCAGGAGTTTGATCCAGTGTTATCTGTGAGTAAGGATAGAAAGCCAACAGATGTGTGGTGTGGCGGTGGTTGGGGTGAGCTTCTTCGTAGTCCTCGAACCATTCCTGTACCCCTCCGTTGGCACCGATGCGCAGCGGAGGAAGCTTGGCGATGGCCGTGCGGAGCGAGTCGGCAAACGGTTGGTCGACGCCCAGAATGCCGGTAGCTTGCAGGCAGGACGAGAAGATTTCGTAAGCCAGCACCCGG
This sequence comes from Bacteroides sp., assembly GCA_031555765.1. Lineage (GTDB taxonomy): Bacteria > Bacteroidota > Bacteroidia > Bacteroidales > Bacteroidaceae > Bacteroides. Next base: position 22,721 of record JAVBUC010000060.1, read on the forward strand.
TCGCAGGTAGGCATCATGGATGCACAATACTCCTTGCCGTTGTATCGGAAACCATTCTCGGGAGAGATGCTCGGACCGCTTACCAAGTACCCGTTGCGGGGATCGATGGTCATGTAGTCCAGCAAGAAGCGGGCATTGGAACGCAGCAGCGGGTAGGCCACTTGTTCCAGGTACTTACTGTCCTGGGTATATTCATATTGTGTCCATAAGTGCGAGGCCAGCCAGGAGGAAGCGGTGGGGAACAGTCCCCAGTAGATGCTGCCCGATGAGGGAGTGTATCCCCAAATGTTGGCGGTGGTATGGGCTGTCCACCCCTGGCAACCGTATACTACTTCGGCTGTCTTGGCACCGTGTATGGAGAGGTCTTTGATGTAGTCGAAGAGGGGTGCGTTGCACTCGGCCAGGTTACCCACGTTGGCTATCCAGTAATTCTGCTGGGTATTGATGTCCAGGTGATAGTCGTTGGTCCATCCCATGTGGCAGGCCTGGTTGTCGTTGAAGAAACCTTGCAGGGCAACGGGCAGGGGAGAATTCTCGCGCGAGCTGGCGATGAGCAGGTAACGTCCGTATTGGAAGAAGAGTACATCCAGTGCCGGATCGGGCTGTCCGTTGCGTACGGCTTCCCGGCGTACGTTGGTAGGTACATCGGTCTGTGCATCGGTAGCGCCCAGGGAAAGGTCTACCCGGTTGAACAGGGCAGCATAATCCTTGATATGTGCTTGTCTTAATTCCTTGTAGGATTTCTTCTGTGCTTTCTGAATGGTTTCACGACAGAGGCTACCGTAGCCCGGGTTCTTATAGTCAGTGCGTACGTCGATGTAAAGCGTCACGGCATTACTCCCGTTGATGCTGAGTTGGCTGTTTTCGGCTTTCAACGTGCCACCATCGACGGCTGCGGCAATGCGACCTTCGAACTCTACGCCTCCTTTGCCATGCATCGGAAAATCTACCTTGCCGGTGAACACCAATTCATTGTTGTTCGTGCTGATGGCTGCTTTCCGTAGCAGGTCGAGCGAGAGGTTGAAGGTTACTGCGCCCGGCTTGTCGGCCGAGATGCGGAGCACCATCACATCGTCAGGGTTGGTGGAGAAATACTCGCGCTTGTACTGTACATCGCCTACCCGGTAAGTCACTTCGCTGACAGCGTCGTTCAGGTTCAAAGACCGTTGGTAGCCTGTCTTCTCTCCCTCCGGATAGGTGAAGTCCATCTTCAGCGAACCGATGGGGAGGTGTGTGCCGAACGAATGCGGAGTGCCCGGCAGTTCGCTGCCGGCAATGCGATTGCCCTCTTCCAGGTTCCCTTCGAAGAAGAGTTTGCGGAGCGACTGCATCTTCTCACGCCCGAAAGGTTTTTGTTGGTTCTCGTCGTACTCGCCCGACCACATGGTCGATTCGTTGAGCTCGAGGTTTTCCTGTTCTACGCCTCCATGGATCATAGCACCCAGTCGTCCGTTGCCGATGGGCAATGTCTCTGTCCAGGCGGTAGCAGGTTCGTTGTACCACAAATGAAGGGTAGATTTCGTTTCATTAGCATCCTTGCAGGCAGTCATCGAAAGAGCGACTGCCGCGACAAGGAAGGTTTTCTTTGAAAAGTTTCTCATGATTATTAAAATATAAATAGGATATGATATTATTTCTGGGGTTTACTGTTCAGGACGAACTCCAACGTTCCTCCGTTCATGATATCCTCGTGGGAGAGGGTGTAACGGGTGTGTTTCTTTCCGTTCAACTTCATGGAGCGGATGTAGACATCGTTCTCGCCGGAACGGTTCGTGCGGATGGTGAACTGTTTGCCACCGGGCAGGTGGAGGGTGGCTTCACGTACCATCGGTGTGCCGATGACGTACTCTCCGCTGGCCGGGTTCACCGGGTAGAAGCCCAGTGCACCGAAGATGTACCAGGCCGACATTTCGCCGCAGTCATCATTGCCGGCATAACCCGAGTGCGAGTCGTTGTACAGCTGGGTCATGATGGTAGATACGTACTTCTGGGTTTTCCAGGGTACACCGGCACAGGTATACAGATAGGCCACGTGGTGACTGGGCTCGTTGCCGTGGGCGTATTGCCCGATGAAGCCCGAAGCGTTATCATTCAGTTCCCCGCTCTGCTGCTGGTTGGTGAAGAAAGCGTCCAGCTTGTCGACGAAGGCTTGCTTGCCGCCCGTGAGTGCTATCAGGCCGGGTATGTCTTGCGGAACGTACCAGAAGTATTGCCAGGCATTACCTTCAGTAAAGGGATAGCCGCCGTTGGCACCGTATTTATACGGATCGAACGGTTCCATCCAGCCACCTTTATCGTCTTTGGGTTGGAAGAAACGAGTTTCCGGGTTGAACAAGTTGCGGTAGAAGTTGGCCCGTATGCTGAACCGTTGGTAATCGTCTTCCTTTCCCAGTTGCTTGGCCAGTTGTGCCACGCACCAGTCGTCATACGCCTGCTCCAGGGTGATGGACACCGACTGGCTTTGGATGTTTTCGGGCATGTAGCCGTATTTCTCCCATACATCGAAAGGAGCATTGATGTGTGGAGTGAGCGAACTGGCACGTATGGCTTCGTAGGCCACTTTCGCATCCACTCCGGCAATGCCTTTGTTGACGGCATCGACGATGACGGGGATGGCGTGATTGCCTATCATGCAGTAATTGTCCTGCCCCCAAAGCTGCCACACCGGCAGATAGCCGTAGTAGTCGTACTGGCGGATCATGCTCTTCACGAAATCAGCCGTACGTTCCGGTTGTATCAAGGTGTATAGTGGATGTGCGGCACGGAACGTATCCCACAACGAGAAAGTGGAGAAGTGTGTTTCGCCCGGTTTCAATTGGCGGGTAGTGTAGTCAGCAGCCATGTACTGTCCGTTGGCATCGCTCATCGTGTTGGGCTGAACCATGGTGTGGTACAGGGCGGTGTAGAAGATGGTTTTCTGCCGGTCGGTACCTTCCATCTCAATCTTTTGCAGTTCCTGCTCCCACAACCCTTCGGCAGCGGTAGCCAGTTGGTCGAAATTTCCTTGCGAAGCCTCCTGCTGCATGTTGTAACGGGCATTCTCAATAGACACAGGCGAGAGAGCCGCCTTACTTATTAAGGGTTGCCCGTTACTGGTACCGAAACGGAAGTATCCTGTCAGCGAGGTACCGTTGATTACCGGAGCGTCGGCATAATGGCGGTCGCCATCCTTCAACTCATACGATACGATGGGTTGGGAAAGTTCGAGGTGGAAATAAATTTTCCGCAGCTTCGCCCATCCGGTGATGATGCGGTAGCCTTCGATCACCGTGGGGCTGACCACGCGAATCTGTGCCTGAATGACGCGACGCCCCCAACTCTCTTTATTGGCCGAGTGGTCCATGTCGAGCCACAGGCCCATCTCTTTTCCGGCGGGATAGGTGTAACGATGTACACCCACGTGGGTTGTGGCGGTCAGTTCGGCCGATATGGCCTCGTCGGTGAGCAACACCTGATAGTAACCGGGGCGAGCCGATTCATGCTGGTGGTCGAAGTTTGACTTCCGGCGGCCATCGCTGGTGGGAAGCATCAGAATATCGATAAAGTCGGCAGCACCCGTTCCGCTGAGGCGCGTGTGGCTGAAGCCGTAGATGGTCTGGTCGTTGTAGTCATAGCCCGATGCTTGTGCCCAGTCCGGTGCTTCGCGGGTATCGGGGCTTAGCTGCACCATCCCGAAGGGGACGGTAGCTCCCGGGTAGTTATTGCCCGACAGACTGGATTCCACAGCCCCTGTGCCGATAAAGGGATCTACCCAGCGGGTGAGTTTTTGAGCTGGTGTCAGTTGGACGATCGAAAATAGCAGTAGTACAGTTGCAAGTTTTTTCATGGATATTTCATTCAATGTTTACCGAAGCAAAAGTAGTCGCTGGCGGTATAGAACGTAGATACGTATTCGCCAAAAAATGGCAATTTCGCAGCAAAGTAGTCTTTCTAATTCTCATTATCAGTATAAAGTGTCCTATTGAAGTCGCGTGGGAGTATGCCAAACTGATTATAAAAGCATTTGGCAAAGTGGGATGGCGTATTAAAACCAACAATGCAGGCTATCTCATTTGTTTTATATTCTCCGGAGCGGAGTAACTCGGCTGCCTTTTTGAGTCGTACGAGTTGAATATATTCATTCGGAGGCATTATGGGGGCAATCTCTAATCAATCGAAATGCAGATCCATTTATTGGAATAGATAACCATCATTCCAAGAACGGCGTAGGATTACGATTGGAATACTGCCCCAATATTAACACCACATACAGTATTGATATCAGCCGGCAAGGGAACTTTACCAATTCTCAGAAGCCTAGCATACAGGTTGAGGGGAAAGCGGGTTTTAAGTTCTGATGTGCAATTTTTGGGGTAGCATGAAAGTTGATGCTTGATTTTTATATCATGGCGAGAGGGGTGCAATGTATTAAAACATAAAGCTGAAGCCTTTCTTTGAAGAATTGTTGTGTTTCTCAATCTCCATGGAGAGTGATTTCTTTAATTGGGTTGCCATGAAATTCAGGAAAGGGTGATTATTCTCGCTGTCCTGTGACTGTTGCAAGGAGAGAATGTATTTTCCTCTGTCTTCTTTGAATATCTTAGTGGGGAAAAGGTTGAAATAGAATTGAAGATAATTCATCAGTAAGCGGGAGGTTCTTCCGTTGCCATCCACCCAAGGGTGAATCGTTACCAAATTGAGGTGGGCATTAAAGCTCAGCTCATATTGCTCCCGAAATATTTTCGGCTTTTTCTGTTCCTCTTGCAGAATGGAGCAAAGCTTGTCAACGTTTACGGGTACTTTCTGGTAATTCATATAAGAACGGCCGCCAACCCCAGCAGTAACACCGCACAAACGATATTCGCCTTTGCCTATGGTGCTATGTACACTTCCGGTTGTCCGCATGGTGGTAGCATTTAGCTTTTGTAGCAGAGCGGGAGTAATGAGGCTGTTTTGCTTTGCCTCTTCCTGGGCCAGTTCGTAAGCACTCTTTAAATCTTGATTCATTAGGTGGTGTACCAATGGCTTCCCTTTGGCTGTGATTCCTTCGTCAAAAAGAAGCTGTGTATCCATCTCGGTAAGCGTAGAGCCCTCGATAGCGGTAGAGTGGGTAATAAGGGAGTAGAGGTAGTACTTTTCATAGTCCACCGACTGACTGATACCGAGCTTTATAAACTCCTGGTACAAATCTTCTATTTCCGGCCAAATACCTTTTTCCATGAGCTAATTATTCTTTTCTCAAAATTACGTTGAATTTATACTTCAGCAAAGAAAAATGAAACTTTTTTGAAGCAAAATACTTGTTTCTCTTTTCACCAACAGTATTTTGTTCTTTCCTTGCTGAAAATATGAAAAAAATTGTTGGAATTTCAATCCCCCAACTTTTGAGACTGAGCCAATTATTTTGATGGCTCTATTTGTAGACTACCTGCAATCTCGTAGTGTTGGTGAGGGAGCGAAAAGCATTTACCAGCGTTTCAAGAAAGTGATACATCACGCCATTGAGCACGATGTTATGCTGAAAGATCCTTGCAAGGGAGTGGTCTGCAAAGTGGACGACCAAATGTTGAGGAAAGATATTCTTTCATTGGAAGAGATTCAAGCTCTTGTAGGTTGTCACTATGAAAACGAGAATCCGACAGTGAGGCGTGCATTTATTCTTTGTTTGTATTGCGGCTTGCGCTTCTGTGATGTGAAAGACCTAACTTATAGGAACATTGACTATTCAAACAAGCTATTAAAGTTTGAGCAGAACAAAACAAAGGGACATTCCGCTGCCAGTGGCGTGGTTATCCCATTGAATGATGGTTTGCTTTCTATTATCGGTGAACCTCCTACAGATGGGAACAAAAATGTGCCTATCTTCAATCTGCCATCTTATGAGAGTTGCTGTAAATCAGTAAAACGCTGGGTGAAGAGAGCCGGAATAGATAAGCATATCAGTTGGCATTGTGCTCGTCATTCCTTTGCTGTGAATATCTTGAACAATGGTGCTAATATCAAAACAGTTGCCAGTCTGCTCGGGCATAGCGGATTGAAGCATACTGAGAAATATACCCGTGCCGTGGACAAGCTAAAAGAAGAAGCTATTAATAGTTTGCCCGAATTAAAACTTTGATAATAAAAACACTAACTTTGCAAAAGTACCAAGTATCAAGAATATGAACTTTGAATCATTAGTCAATCATATCAGCGCTATTCAGGACACGCTGCAGGCGCAGGCTGCACATTCCGTGAATCTTGCATTAACCTCCCGCAACTGGTTAATGGGGTGTTACATTGTTGAGTTCGAGCAAAATGGCGAAGACCGTGCCGCATACGGCGAACAACTTCTGAAGAAGTTGGAACAACGGTTGAATGCCAAAGGGCTGAATGAACGTCGATTCCGGGAGTTTAGGCGTTTGTATCTTGTTTATCCACAGCTAAAAGAAGAGGTTCTGGGCTATGTTATGTCGGGTTCGGCAATTCGGCACACACCGTCCGCCGAATTCATTACACCAATTCGGCACACGCCGTCCGCCGAATTACAATTGCCTGAAAAACAACGCAATGAATTGACTTTGCCATCTGGAAAACTGTTTAACAGATTACCTTATTCACACTTAAAAAGTATATCTCAAATAGACAATCCAACTAAACGTGCATTTTATGAACTTGAAGCAATTAGAGGCTGTTGGTCTTTTAGAGAATTGGAACGCCAAATTGATTCCTTATATTACGAACGCAGCGGATTATCCAAAAACAAAGAAGCCCTTTCTGCATTGGTGCAACAACAAGCAATTCAACTGCAACCTGCGGATGTGATAAATACTCCTGTAACATTAGAGTTCCTGGGGCTTAATGAACGAGCCTTAGTCACTGAAAACGACTTGGAGCAGTCTATCCTTGACAATCTGCAAAACTTCCTTATCGAAATGGGACATGGCTTTTGTTTTGAAGCCCGCCAAAAGAGAGTGCTAATAGATGGAGACTATTACTTTGCAGACCTTGTGTTCTATCATCGCATCTTGAAATGTCATGTCATTGTGGAGTTGAAGATAGACAAGTTCCGGCACGAATATGCTTCGCAGCTAAACCTGTATCTCAATTATTACAAGGCTGAAATCATGCAGGCAGACGATAATCCCCCTATTGGCATCTTGCTTTGTACCGAAAAGGGAGACACCTTAGTCCGTTATGCTACCGCAGGATTGGATCCAAATATCTTTGTGCAGAAGTATATGGTTCAACTACCCACTGAGGAGGAAATTGAAAGGTTCATCTCAAAGAAGATTGAATAGTGACAAATAAAAACATGTATTATAAACCTTACAAGTTTTGGTTCTTCGTCACTTTAGGGGCAATCTCTCAGGTTTTAAATGCAATAAGTTTGACATTAAGTAGCCTGTAGCTTGCCCTATTAAACATCTGCCTCTTGATGGCCTTGAATTTTTCCGTTAGTAGCATAAGTCGAAAGCTGAAAAATTAAAATGCGGACACGTTGCGGACACGCAGAGAAAAAGAAAAACGCTAACTCTTTATAAATAAAAGAATTAGCGTTTTCAAAAAGTACCCAGACCCGTGTTTGAAATATTAAATCGAATGAAAACCCATGTATTTTGTTAAAATTGTTACATGTTGAATATTAGATATTTATGCGTTTTTGTATTGCAAAAAAGAACACTGAATTACATTAGATTAAACTTATCACGCCAAAATCACGCCAAAAACTTTGAAATCACGCCAAAAACATCTATCTTTATGGTGCATTTAAAAATTACGTGATTATGGCACAAATAGAATTGAGCCTTTCTACCAAGATTCAAAGGGACACCCAAAGGAGTGAAATACTCATTAGGTTATTTCAGGGTAGCAGATTGAATCTGCGCGGAAAGTCTGGAGTATTTATAGCACCCAATCACTTTGAGTATTATCCGGATGAGGCTAAGACAAGGAAAGAGGGCTATCCGGTTTACCGCAAAAGTGGTGAAGTGGTTGTAAAGAACCGTATTGAATCGGAAGATAAGAGGTACTATACCGAGGCAAAGAAGCGCATAGATGAGCTGAAAAGTGCCATCATGGAAGCTTATGAGGCAGCCGATAAAGATATAGTTACAGGCGATTGGCTTGCTATTGCTATTGATAAGTTCAACTACCCCGAGAAGTACCAACCCAAAGAAGAACCCAAAATTACATTCTTTGCCTTGTTTGATGAATTTCTGACCGTAAAGAAACTATCGGAAGTTAGAAGCTGTTTTGAATTATGAAATTATAGTATAATATACTGAATATCAGTTGGTTGATTGAATATTATTTCGTAACTTTATGGTTACCAAGACATAAGTTATGAGTAGCTATCCAACCAACCTCACTGATAAACAGTGGCA
>JAVBUC010000007.1:0-59216 GCA_031555765.1 Bacteroides sp.
CACCCCCGGCTACGAACACGTTGGCCCGCTGGGCCAAGATGCATGAACTTACGATTTGTTACTTTAAGATTTACTAAAAAGACTTTTGAAACACCCTCAACTAGTAATCCCTCACACTAATCCCTGAACCAACGATCGACGTAGTCAAAGGGTGTAAGCCATATTCCTCTCGCACCCCTTCAGGGTGCATTATGGTAGTGTCCAAGGTTCGTAGGGCGATGCCCTACGCTAATGCTCTAAGGCCGTTGGCCTTTAAATGAGGAAAATGCTGTAAAGTTTATTGAGCGGATGCCCTGAAGATAGCAAGGGAGCAAAGATATTTATCTCGAGGAAGCTATCTTTACTCGCCGAGGGACGATGTACGAGATGTACATCTCAGGCAGTACGAGATGTGCATCTCATACAGTACCAGATGCACATCTCGTACATCGCCCCTCGGTGAGGTAGATAAGCTTGGCCGTAGAGTAGCGCAGGCTTGCTCTACGAGGGGATATTATTACGGCTTAATAAACTTAGATCCGACTGGCTCTTCCGTGAACAACAGTGCGGTATTAATGAGTGCCAGGTGCGAATACGCCTGCGGGAAGTTGCCCAACTGCTGCTTGGTTTCGAAATCTAGATCCTCGCTGAACAGCCCCAGGTGATTGGAGTAGGAGAGCAGCTGATTGAATATCTGCAAAGCTTCGTCCTTCTCGCCAATGACGTACAACGCCCGTACCAACCAGAACGTACAGATGGTAAAGGCCGAAGAAGGCAGCCCAAAGTCGTCACCATTCTTATACCGGTACATCAGTCCGTTGTGGAATAATTCCTGTTGCAGGTGCTTTACCGTACGAATGTACCGCTCGTCCGTAGCTTCGATAAAGCCATACCGTTCCATAAACAGGAGCGAAGAATCGGCCTGCGTACTGCCGTATGCCTGCGTGAAGCTCTGCACTTCTTCGTTCCAACCATGTGTCAGGATATCTTCGCGAATCAGGTCGGCTTCCTTCTTCCAGGCTAGTTCGTAAGGCTTTTGCCCCAGGAACGTGGCGATGGAGATGGCCCGGTCTATAGCTACCCAACACATGACCTTTGAGAGCACATAATGTTCCCGCTTGTTGCGGAATTCCCAGATGCTGCAATCCGTATTGCGCCATTCGCGATATACTGTCTTGACGATGGTTTTCACAATCTCCCACATCTCTTCTATCTCGTCCAGCGTTCCGGGGAAGTGGAAGTAGTAATTGTAGATCACATCCATCAGGTAACCCAGCGAGTCGTTCTGGTGCTGCTCATACGCTGCATTGCCGATGCGTACGGGCCGCGAACCGGCATAACCTGCCAGGTGGGGAAGTTCCTGTTCGTGAAGCATCCGTCCGCCGTCGATGCTGTACATGATCTGGAACGAGTCCGACTTCGACTTCAGCAGGTTCTTGATGAAGAGCAGGAAGCGTCGGGCTGTAGACTGGTGTCCCAGGCTGAGCAACGTCTCGATGGACATGGAGGCATCGCGTATCCAGCAGAAGCGGTAGTCCCAGTTTCGTACTTCGCCGATGGTTTCCGGAATGCTGGTGGTAAGGGCGGCAATGACGGCACCTGTGCTGTGGTAGGACATCAGCTTCAGGATGAGCAGGCTGCGGGAAATGACCTCATTGTATGCCAGGAGCTTGCGCGAACGGTTGTCCCAGTTGAGCCAGTACACCTTGGTGCGCTGGTATTCCAGGTAAATGCGGGAGATGTCCACAGGGATTAGTTTCTGGTTGTACGAGAGCAGGAGGAACTCTTCCTTGCGGAGCTCTATGGTCTCGCTATTCAGTACGGCATCGAAGTCGAGGCTGGTGTAGAGGTATAGGCTTTCATTGCTGTCTACCAGCGAGAAGGTGCGGATGAAGCCGGGAAACTGACGGTTGAGCACAGCCTCGCTGCCGTAGTTCAGCACCGGGTCGTACCGGACACGAAATTTCGGATGGCCTCGTAGTGGACGGAGGTAACGGTATACTTCTGTAGGCATATAGTGCTCTTCCTTGTGCGTACGGTATCGGGGCATGAAGTCGAGCACTTCGAAAGCTCCTTCGTCCGAAGTAAAGGTGGTGCACAGTATATTGGTGCCCTGGAAATAGCGTTGCGAGGTGGTATAACCTTCGGCCAGGATGGCGAAACTTCCGCCTTTCTCCTTGTCGAGTATGCGGGAGAAGACGGAGGGAGAGTCGAACGAGGGGAGGCAGAGCCAGTCGATGCTTCCGTCGCGGGAGACCAATGCTGCGGTCTTGCAGTTGCCGATGATTCCGTAATCCAGATTTTCCATGATTGAAAAAGATAAAATGATGAATTTAGTTCACCACAGAGTCACACAGAGTTTCACGGAGGAGTAAATTTAAAAGTTACGTATTATCCATTAAGATATAAAGAACTCTGTGAAACTCTGTGTGACTCTGTGGTGAAATGAACTCTTATTTTATTAACCGATTCAGGAAGAGAATGGTTTGCTGTTGCGTCGGAATATTGTACTGAGCTGTCTTGGAACTTTTCCCCACTTTGATGGTGATGGTATTGGGTGGGAGGGCGAGAAACATCTCCTCGTCCGTCGTATCGTCGCCGATGGCTATTACACAGTCGTACTTCGACTGGGCCATCAACCGTTTAGCTTCTGCGCCTTTGCTGATACCTGCCGGCTTGATCTCCACAATCTTATTGCCCCGCATGATTTGCAGATTGAGTCGGAAGCAAGGAGCGATGAGTGCGTTGATGAGTTGCGTCACCCGCAGATCGGCCAGCCACATGTCCACGTTGCGGTAGTGCCAGACCAGTGCTGTTTCCTTCTCTTCGATGGTCGACCCCGGTGTACGACGCATGGTACGCTTTACTACATCCATGATCTCTTTGTCCCACGTCGTCTTTGCAAGTTTCTCGTACCACACACCTTCCTCTTTGTAGCTCGCTCCATGCTCGGCAGCCAGGCCGATGGGTAGGCGACCCAACCAGGATTCCAGCGTGTGACGGTCGCGCCCGCTGCTGATGACTACCCGGTTGCCCGGATCATTGCTGAGCCTTAGAAGCAACTTGAGCAGTTCACGAGAAGGGATAGCCCCTCGCGGATCTTTATGGAACGGCACCAATGTCCCGTCATAATCGAGTAAGATAAGCCGCTTGCCGGCAGCGTCGTATTGTTGTTTGATATTCTCGAAATTCTGCCGGTCGACAATCTTATGCTGCAACGCTTCGTTCTTTCGTTTCACCCGCATCAAGTCCTCCACAAAGTCCTCCGCCCACTGTTTGACGGTCTGTGTAGAGACTACGGCCTGCATGTTGTTCAATGTCCGCTTCTGTTCGTTCACCGGCATCTCTAGTGCAGTGACCAAGGCTTGTTCGATGTCCTGCGTATTAGTAGGGTTCACGATGAGCGCATCCGATAGCTCCACCGCTGCCCCGGCCATCTCGCTCAGGATCAGTACGGCGGGTGGTTTCTGCTTGGTAGCCACGTATTCCTTGGCCACCAGGTTCATGCCGTCGCGCAGGGGAGTCACCATGGCGATGTCGGCAATGTGGTATAGTTGCGTCAGCTCCTCGAACTGGAGGGTGCGGTAGAAGTAGTACACCGGTCGCCAGTCGGCAGTAGAGAACTGCCCGTTGATGTGTCCCACAGCCCGGTCTATATCCTCCTTCAGCCCGGCATAAGCAGCCACATGGTCGCGTGAAGGAGCTACCACCATCACCAGAGACACCTTGTTGCAGTACTCCGGCCGGTTCTCCAGGAACTCTTCAAAGCCTTTGAGGCGTTGCAGGATACCTTTGCTGTAGTCCAGCCGATCCACCGAAAGAATAATTCTCCCTTCGCCGAAACTCTTCTTCAACAGCCGGGCTTTCTTCTTTATTTTACTATCTTGCAAAGCCTGGTGATACTTCTCGTAATGAATGCCCATGGGGAAGGCGTTGACGTACACCACCCGCCGCCCCAGGTGAATCTCATCGAGTACACAGTCGAGCTTCAGCACCCGGAACACCGCACTGATGAAGTGACGCATGTAGTTATGCGTATGGAAGCCCACCAGATCGGCACCCAGCAGTCCACGGAGCAGTTCCGCCCGTTCGGGCAGATTACGGAAGAGCTCATACGATGGGAAGGGAATGTGGTGGAAGTATCCGATACTGACATCGGGCAGATGGTCGCGTATCATTTGTGGAAGGAGCATCAGGTGGTAATCCTGTACCCATACCACATCGTCGGATTCGATGATTTCGAGAGCTGCCTGGCAGAAGAGTTCGTTCACCTGGCGGTACATCTCCCAGAACTTATTCTCGTAGTGCATCAGAGAAGGGAAATAGTGGCACATGGGCCACAGAATAGTATTGCTGTACCCTTCGTAGTACAGTTCAATCTGATCGGGTGTGAGGTACACCGGGTAGTAATTCTGTGCTTTCAGCAGACGGTCTACTTCTTCTTTGTCAGGACCTTCGTCCATGTCCATACCCGGCCATCCTACCCAGTATTTCTCGGCTGTAGTCTCTAAAGAGTCAAGGCCCGTAGTGAGCCCACCTGCACTGGGAATGACACGAAATTGATTGTTCTCCTTCACTATTTTCAATGGAAGCCGGTTGGCAATGATTACGATCTTCATGGGCATGCTTGTTAGGTGCAGAATATAGAATAGTGAGGCCATAAGTCCATGGCTTTCTTGTATGTATAACAAAGCGGTGGCTGTAAATGTTTTTATTTGGCGGCAAGAATAATACCGGAGGACTATAAAATGGAAGAGACGACCTATCCACCACGGACTGCCGCCTCTTCTCAAAGTATCAGGAAAGTAGTTAGTAGTTATTTGTTCTCTAAAAGTCCTCTCTGTCTGTCTATTCAGCAGAACTTATAGTCACAAATTCCAGGGGCAAATGTACTATAATTAATATTCATAATCAAGTAAATAGCCATTTTTTTTAGACTTTCTCTCTTTCCTCTTTGCTCTTCTCGGAAATGAGTAACAATTTGTCACCTATGTGCAGCTTCAGCGTACCGTTGGGGATGAGGAATTCATCGTCTCTTTTGACGATCATTACGAGCGTTCCTTTAGGCAGATTCATGTCCTTCAGGGTTTCGGCTTCTTCGAGCATCTCGGCGGTAACGGTCATGTCGCGCAGGTCGGAATCAATCTCTTCGGGCAATTCCACACCGAACTCATTGCCTTTGCGCTCCAATGGGGTGGAGAGTCCCAACAAGCGGGCCATGAAAGAAACGGTAGTTCCCTGCACCACCAATGAGAGGATGGTGATGAAGAATACGATGTTGAAGATAACGTTCGACCCCGGTACATTGGCCACTACCGGATAGGTGGCGAAGATGATGGGTACAGCCCCACGCAGTCCCACCCAGGAGACGAAGAGCTGTGAACGCAATCGTATCTTGCGGAAAGGAAGCAGACAGAGGAATACGCTGAGCGGACGTCCCACGACAATCATAAACACGCCGATAAGCAAGGCCACCAGAGCCACTTCGAGCATCTCGTGCGGATTTACCAGCAGACCGAGCATGAGGAACATGATAATCTGGAACAGCCACGTCAGTCCGTCCATGAAGGTGGCAATCTCCTTGCGGTGCGGAATCTTGTAATTGCCCACCATGATACCGGCGATGTACACGGCCAGGTAGCCGTTGCCGTTCAGGTGGTCGGTAATAGAAAAGGTGAAGAATACGAACGACAGCAGCAGGATGGGGTAGAGTGCTTGATTGTCGATATTGATCTTGTTAAGGAACTTGATGGCAAGCTTACCCAATACGTATCCGGCACCTCCGCCCAGGATGAACTGTATCATGAACGAGGTAAATATCTCCATGCCTCCCATACCCGATGTCTGGATGAACTGGATCAGCACGATGGTGAGCATGTACGCCATCGGGTCATTGCTACCGCTTTCCAACTCGAGCATCGGGCGAAGACTGTACTTCAGGTTCATCTTCTGCGAACGCAGGATGGCGAATACCGAGGCCGAATCGGTGGACGACATGGTAGAGGCTAATAGCAGCGATGGGATGAGGGCGAAGTGTATATTGGTCCAACTCAGACCGGAGAGATACCAGATGAAGAGTCCCGTGAACAAGGCTGTGAGCAGTACCCCCACGGTGGAAAGTACCACACCCGGCCATACAATGGGGCGTATTTCGGTAAACTTGGTGTCCATACCACCCGAGAACAGGATGATGCTCAGGGCCAGCATACCGATGAACTGGGCCTGGTGCGAATTGCTGAACTGGAAGCCTAAACCGTCGCTCCCAAAGAACATACCCACGCCCAGGAATAGCAACAAGGCGGGTACACCGAAGCGATAGCCGGTCTTCCCGACACAGATACTGATGAAGACAAGGATAGAACCTATAAACAAGATGTTTTCTGCTGTAAATAACATAGGCAGCGTGCTTTTTTGTAGTTAATAATGGGTGAAAAAGGTTTCATCGGGCGAAGTTACACAAAAACGACAACAAATAAAAGCCTGCATTGGATCAGTTTTCAATAAAATTAGCAGAATAGTTCGTCTAAAATGTTATTTTTGCGCTCCAAATAACTTTATCATAAAAACACGTATGGATGTTAACAACCTTAGTCCCTTGCGCAAAGGGGTCGTAGGAGTACAGTTTCTCTTTGTGGCTTTCGGTGCCACGGTACTCGTTCCGTTATTAGTGGGACTCGATCCCTCCACCGCTCTTTTCTCTGCCGGTATCGGTACGCTCATCTTTCATCTGGTGACGAAGGGGAAGGTTCCTATTTTCCTTGGAAGTAGCTTTGCCTTCATCGCACCGATTATCAAGGCGACAGAGCTGTACGGGCTGCCGGGTACACTCTCGGGTATGGTGGGAGTGGCACTGGTGTACTTCATCATGAGTGCGTTGGTGAAATGGCAGGGCATCAAGCTGGTCGACCGGATTTTCCCTCCGGTGGTTATCGGCCCGGTGATTATCCTCATCGGTTTGTCGCTGGCCGGTACGGGCGTCAACATGGCGCAGGAGAACTGGACGCTGGCTTTGCTCTCGCTGCTTACTGCCGTCCTTGTTTCCATCAAGGCCAGGGGGCTGTTCAAGTTGATTCCTATATTTAGCGGAATTGTGGTGGGGTATGTCGTGGCGTTGATCTTCTTTGATGTAGACCTGAGTGGTGTGCGCGATGCGGCCTGGATCGGCCTGCCCCAGTTTGTCCTCCCGCAATTTTCCTGGGAGCCGATCCTGTATATGATGCCTGTGGCTATTGCTCCGGTGATAGAGCATATTGGTGATGTGTACGTGGTGAACACCGTGACAGGGAAGGACTTTGTCAAAGAACCGGGACTGCACCGTACGTTGCTGGGCGATGGATTGGCTTGTTTCCTGGCCGGATTCATGGGAGCTCCTCCGGTGACTACGTACTCGGAAGTAACGGGTGCTATGTCGCTCACCAAGGTGACCAATCCGCAAGTAATCCGTATTGCTGCCATCACGGCCATCGTGTTCTCAGTGATCGGTAAGATGAGTGCCTTGCTGAAATCTATCCCGCCCTCAGTGTTGGGTGGCATCATGCTGTTGCTTTTCGGTACGATAGCTTGTGCGGGTATCAACAACCTGATTTATAACTGTGTCAACCTGAGTCGTACGCGGAATATTATTATTGTGTCCATCACGCTGACCGTAGGTATCGGTGGGGCGGTGCTGACATTCGGTAATTTCTCTATGACGGGTATCGGGCTGGCTGCCATTATTGGTGTGTTGCTCAATTTAGTCCTTCCGCAGGAAACGGAAGAAGTAAAATAGTTTAGTTCACCACAGAGTCACACAGAGTTCCACAGAGTTTTTATTTTTTTACTCTGTGGAACTCTGTGTGACTCTGTGGTGAAATCTTATCTGAATTTCAGTACAAAGCGGGTTTCCTTGCCAGTGAGGAGCGTAATGCTTCCACCGGACAAACGCATGATCTGACGGGAGATACTCAGTCCGATGCCGCTTCCGCCCTCCTTCGTGGTAAAGAACGGGATGAAGATATGCTCCGCCACTTCCGCTGGAATGGACGGTCCATTGTTCCGTACCACAATCATCACCTCTTCCTCCTCGTTGCAATACGCTTCGATGGTGATACAGCCATCTTCCTGCGTACCTATGGCTTGTATGGCATTCTTCAGCAGATTGATCACCACTTGCGAAATCAGGTTCTCATCGGCAAAGAGAATCAGGTCCGCCGGATGCACATGGATATGGAAAGCGATGTTCGGACACGGGTATTGATGACGGGCCAGCTCTATCATCCGTTCGGCAAACAACTTGACGTAGAACAGTCCGGGTTCCGGCTTGGGAATGTGCGTGAAGCGGCGATACGACTCTACGAAAGCCAATAACCCCCGACCTGTAGTGCTGATGGTCTTCAGCCCACGGCGAAGCTCGCTCAGGTCGGCCGTCTCGGTGCTGAGCAAGGTTTCACTGATGGAGGCGATGGGAGTGACGCTGTTCATGATCTCATGCGTCAGCACCCGGATGAGGCGTACCCATGATTCGAGCTCTTTGTCGTCCAACTCCCGGTTGATGTCATTGAATGCCAGGATGCGTAGCGGTTCCTGCCGCACGATAATGCCCGATACATGAATAGTCAGGTCCATCGTTTCCCGCTCGTTGTTGAACGATACTTGCAGCTTGTCACCCGTCTGGCAGGCAGTGATCTTATCGCACAGCACGCTGTCTATGTGGTTGAGCTGCTTCACATGCGTGAATACCTCCAACCCCAGCAGGCGCAGTGCTTCGTTGTTCTTCTGATACACATAGCCATGCTGGTTCAGCACCACCACGCCCGTTCCTATGCTGTTCAGTATCAGTTCGTAGTATTTCTCCTGTTGGGCCGTTTCCGTCTTGACCCGTTGCAACACCTTTCCGGCACGGTTTAAAGCCCGATTCACCCGCCGGGTTTCCCGGTCGCCGCTATTTTCGGAAAAGACGAACGACGGGTCGTTGTTCTCCAAAGACTCGATCATTAACTGTAGCCGGCGCGTGTGGCTACGGTAGAGCGACAGCTGCCACCAGGCACTCAGCAGGAACAGCACGATGAGAACCCCCATCCAGAAGTAAGTCCCGTAGAAGGCTGTGAACGCTATTCCTATGCCTAAACAAGTGGTGATGCCCAGGCGGAACGCATAATAGCGCGGCAGTGTATCGAGCAACCGTCTCATAATCCGAATTTCTTCATCTTATTATATAAGGTCTGCCGGGTGATACCCAGTTGGGCAGCTACGGCCGACAGATTACCGTCGCACTGCTTCAGCGTCTTTTGAATCATCTTCATCTCCATCTCTTCCAGCGTGGAAGCTGCTTCCTCCGGTACTTCCTGCCTGCGTGGAAACTGGAACGAATCCGCCGTCAGCGTATCGCCGTCGCTAATGATGACTGCCTTCTCCATGGCATGTTCCAGTTCGCGGATGTTGCCGAACCAGGAGTGTGCCGTGAGCCGTTCGCAGGCCGATGTGCTCAGCGTGGGGGTAGGTTTGTCATACTGCTTACAGAAGCGGGCTATGAACATCTCCGCCAGCGGTACGATGTCCTCCCGGCGTTTGCGTAGCGGTGGAATCTCCAGGTGAATGGTATTGATGCGGTACAGCAGGTCTTCGCGGAATTCCTCCCGTGCCACCATTTCTTGCAGGTTGCGGTTGGTGGCGCAGATGAGGCGTATGTCGATAGGGATAGCCTCGTTGCTCCCCACACGGATGATGCTCCGGCGTTGCAGGGCGGTGAGTAGTTTGGCTTGCAGGTGGAGGGGTGGGTTTCCTATCTCGTCCAGGAAGAGGGAGCTTTGATGGGCCGCTTCGAACTTTCCGGTACGGTCGGCATACGCATCGGTAAACGAGCCTTTCACGTGACCGAACAGTTCGCTCTCGAAGAGTGATTCGGCGATGGAACCCATGTCCACCGTCACCATCTCCCGTCCGCTACGTGCCGACAAGCGATGTATCTCTCGTGCCAGCATTTCCTTTCCGGTACCGTTCTCTCCGGTGATGAGTACATTGGCATCCGTAGAAGAGACCTTTTCGGTGAGCAGGCGCAGGTGACGCATGGAACTGCTTTCGCCCCAATACATGGGCGAAGGAATAGCAGGTGCACTTCCCTCTGACGGCCTACCGGAACGTTTCTGCATGGCGGTGAGTAGCACCTCTACCAGTTTCCGATTGTCCCAGGGCTTCACTACGAAGTCGGCTGCACCCTCTTTGATGCCCCGTACGGCCAGGTCTATATCAGCGTATGCCGTGAAGAGCACCACGGGAAGGGTGGGGCGTAGCTTCTTGATTTCGTGTAGCCAGAACAACCCTTCGTTGCCGTTGTTGATACCGGCGGTGAAGTTCATGTCCAGCAATACGACATCCACCGCCTCCTTGCGCAGCACAGCCGGAAGGGTGACAGGCGAAGAAAGGGTGATGACCCGCTCGAAGTAGCTTTTCAGCAGCAACTGGACAGCGGTCAGCACCCCTTTGTTGTCATCGATTACCAATAGGGTTCCTTGTTTGCTCATCTGTATAGTAGTTTGATACCCTACAAATATAGCAGAAGCAGACGGAACCGGCAAACGAGTGTCTAAATTTTATACACCCCGGCAGGTTGTTTTTTTAGAATACCTGGGCTTTGAGTCCGAACGACAGTGAGAGATAGTCGCGTGGACGCAGGTAGCTGTTGGTGGCAGCACTGACTACATACAAGTCGCACGTACTGATTTCATAGAAGAACGTCAGTGAGCGGAAGCGCGAGAACCGTTCCGGGTTCTTGAACTCATACGTCAGTCGTTGTCCCAGGAATACATGGAAGCGTATTTTGCTGGAGAAGCCGTAGTACCCCTTGGGGTAGCGATCGGGCTCTTCCGCCCAGAACTCGTCGCCGAATACCGTGTTGACGTACAGTCCGCAGGCCAACGGCTCCACGGAGAAACTTTTATTCAGGTCAAAGCTCCACGGCATGTAGTTCTGTTTCAGGGTGAAGGTTAGCTTGGTGCGGTCCGACGAGTATTCCGGCAAGATACCCAGCAGTACATCCGTTTCCCATTGGTTTTGCTTGCCGTAGTCCCATCCGGTGCCCAGTGAGAGGAGTCCCATGTTTCCGGCATATTGCAACTTGTAGTGTGTCGGGATCAGGTTCTCCCATTTTTCACGGTAGCGATGCACACGCTTGTCGTACCGGCTGGGAACGGCTTCGGGAGGAGCTGCCTGTGCCGATGCAGGGGCATGACATGCCCAGCCTAAGCAGAGCAGACAGCCGATATATTTAGTAGTAAACCACTTCATAGGTATAGTCGTCGGGGGTTATGGTGAATAATAAGTAACTACGGGTTTTCATACAGTCGCTTCCGTAATACATCACGCCGTCGCCAAAGACGTCCTCGCTGCTGATACGGTGTTCGTGCGCCACGGTGCAGAACTGCAAGCCGGGGAATTGCGTCACGTAGTACTCGAAGACTTTGGCCACGTTATCGTTGAACACATCCGTATAAGGCCGTGCGTGCATGGAGAAGACCGTTTTGGAGAATTCATTCCGGCGGTGGGTCAGCTCATTCTCTATGAAAGTCAGGTCGGGTACAGGCTCCGAGTAGTCGTACTCCAGGGCATTGGTGTTGAGGCAGACGAACTTCACGTCGCCGGCAATGAACGAGAAGTTGGTAGGACCGAAGACCTTCTTGTATGTTTCCCGTCCTGTGCCCAGACAGTCATGGTTGCCGATGAGGGCCACGTACGGCACATGCAGCCCTTCCATAATGTCGCGTTGCCACAGAAACTCATCCGTCACGCCGAAATCGCTCAGGTCGCCCCCGTGTATCACGAAGTCGATGTCGTTCCGGGCATTGGCTGCTTTCACGAAAGCTTCTGTCTCATCGTACCAGCGTTGCGAATCGCCCATGGTGATGAATCGGATCGTTGTTTTGCCCTGGCAATTCTCTTCGATTCGCTCCATGTTCTTGGCGTTGATATCCCTTTTCCCGGAGAGGCGTACATCATACGGATGGTAGTCTATCAGGTCGCATCCCGAAAGCAACAGCAAGCAGGACAGGAGGTTAAAAATACTTTTCTTCATCATGTTAACTAATAATATTGAAAACCGGGCGCAAAGGTAAAGTTTTTAAAATAAAACTGCAAGCATATTAAAGAGTTTTCTTTCTGCCGGCAGTGCCTTTCTTGTCTAATTAGTAGACAGCAGTGTCCAGAAATCATACACTGTCCTCCGGGCTTTTAAACTGTTGTTTGCTGATTTACTGTTTGTTATGTTTTTGGCACGGTTCCTGCATAAGGATTCGTAGAAAGATTAACTTGCTTCGTGCACCATGAAGTAAACCGGGGAGCGGCGTTGTGAAACGCTGCTTCTTTCACCGAAAAATTCATTAGTTTTGCATTTATGTAAGCATGAAAAAATAGTTGGGACAGTTTTATAAGAATTTGGATAAGCCCATGAAATGGGCTGAATGTGGATAACCCCGTGCAAGCGAAGTGCAGCTCAGGGTAAATACACAGTCCTCTCTCGAACTCCGTAGGAGTTCAACAGGGTGTTTTCAATTGGGGTTAGACAAGTAGAAATGGCAGTAGAACTCCTACGGAGTTCCTATCGGGGAGCGTTCTGTGCCCCGAGCTGCGCTTCGCTTGCACGGGGTTATCCACATTCAGCCCATTTCATGGGCTTACCTGATGAAAATATCAGAATCTGTGCCAAGTTATTTTAATAGCATTACTATATATCTATAATAATAACCAAATGTAAATAGAGTCATGATTAAAATTGAAAACATCAGCAAAGTATTCCGCACGTCCGAAGTAGAGACCGTAGCGTTGAATCACGTTAACCTCGAGATTAAAGCAGGTGAGTTTGTAGCCATCATGGGCCCATCGGGTTGTGGAAAGTCCACGCTGCTGAATATCCTCGGGTTGCTCGACAATCCTACCGAAGGTTCCTATCAGTTGCTCGACAGCGAAGTCGGTTCGTTGAAAGAGAAGGAGCGTACCAAGATGCGCAAAGGCAAGCTGGGCTTCGTGTTCCAGAGCTTCAACCTCATCGACGAACTCAATGTGTACGAGAATGTGGAGCTTCCGTTGACGTACCTCGGCGTGAAAGCCACCGAGCGTCGCCGACTGGTGGAAGATATGCTCCGCCGCATGAGCATCAGCCACCGTGCCAAGCACTTCCCGCAACAGCTCTCCGGCGGTCAGCAACAGCGTGTAGCCATTGCCCGTGCGCTGATCAGTAACCCGAAGCTGATCCTGGCCGATGAGCCGACAGGTAACCTCGACTCGAAGAACGGTGCCGAAGTGATGAACCTGCTCACCGAGCTGAACAAGGAAGGAACCACCATCGTGATGGTGACGCACTCGCAGCACGATGCCTCGTTTGCTCACCGGGTGGTGCACCTGTTCGACGGTAGCGTGGTGGCGAGCGTTACGGCCTGATAATACAGATTATTTACCTTATAGTATATGGATATTAAAACGAAAAACAGCGAAAAAACCAACGAGTTACCGACAAATTACCGACAAAACGACATTAGGTATTAGCTACAGCAGTTTATTGTTGTAAGTTGCTCATATTTAACTTGTTGTGAGTTTGCATACAGCTTGTAGGCAATAATCTACCGGATGGTCTCATTTTCTATTTTATGTTCAAATAGTTCGTTTAAAAGTATAAGTAATATTTACCACTCCGAAATGGTCCATATATACTATGCCGTTATGATAATAAAATGATACAGATTACTGAGTTTTCCTGTGAAGAAAAGGGTTCATCAAGTACTCTTTGAAACGGGAAAATAGGTATGCGCATAAGATTTTAGAAATAGCTGGCTAATATGAACTTCGCTGTTGTGTAATGTGTTGTTTATTAGTATGTTGTGAGAAAAAAGCGTCTGTCGCAATTACTATATGTCGTTTTGTCGGTAGCTTGTCGTTTGCTGTCAATAAAAATTCATGTTTCAGAGCTTGCTATACCAAACAAAACGGTGTGTAATGAGCCATTACACACCGTCTAATTATATTTACAAAGTACCTAATTCGGCTGCTGCTTCGATACCTTTCTTATATAAAGCAGCAAAGCCGCCGTAGCCGTGATGGTAGCCGCCGCATCCGAAACCGGCATACTGATCCACACCCCCGATACCCCGAAATGCTGCGGGAAGAGGAGTAACCCCGGAAGCAGGAACAGCAGCTGCCGCGAGAGCGACAGGAAGATACTCACCTTCGCCATACCTATACTCTGGAAGAAGTTCGATATCACAATCTGAGCACCCACGAACGGAAGCATGATGACACACACCCGGAGTCCCGAAGCAGCAATGCCTATCAGCTCGTCATTGTCCGTAAACATGGCCGATACGGCATGCGGCGCAATCTCGCACACCAGGAAGCCCACCGTGGTAATGGCCATACCCGAGAGAATACCCAGGCGTAACGTACGCTTCACCCGGTCTATCTTCCCAGCTCCGTAGTTGTACCCCACAATGGGCTGCATACCCATCGTCAGGCCCAGCACCACCATCACAAAGAGTGTCAGCATACGGTTGATGATGCCGTAGGCACCGATAGCCATATCGCCTCCATGGCTCTGCAATGTATTGTTCACGATGATCACGATGACGCAGGCACAGGCGTTCATCAGGAAAGGCGACATGCCGATGGAGAAGATATTCCCCACGATGCGCCGTTTCAGCGTCCAGAATCCCCGGCGGAAGTGTACGTAGCTCTCTTCCTTCATGAAGTGGCTCAGTACCCATACCATACCGATGAGCTGCGATAACAGCGTAGCACAAGCCGCACCCCGAATGCCCCAACCGAAGTGGAAGATGAAGATAGGAGCCAGAATGATGTTGGCCACCACCGTCACCATGGACGTAAGCATGGCCTTCTTTGGGTAACCGGTGGCACGCATCACATTGTTCAGCCCTATCATGACGTACGTGATGGGCGTACCCAGCAGTATCACCTGCATGAAATCCCGTGCATAAGGAAGCGTATGTTCGCTCGCCCCGAAGAACCGCAGGATATGGTCCAGGAAGATGAACGACAGCGTGCCGAACACCACCGAGTTGATGAGGCAGAGCATCAGCGCGTGCGACAGCATATCCGTGGCACCGTCTAGATCCTTCTGTCCCAAACGGATGGAAGCCAGGGCCGACGTACCTGCCGATACCAGCGTACCGAACGCAGCCACGAGGTTCATTAGTGGAAAGGTGATAGCGAGCCCGGCAATAGCCATGGCACCCACACCGTGACCGATGAAGATACTGTCTATAATGTTGTAAAGAGAAGTGATGGTCATCCCGATGATGGCCGGAATGGAGTATTGCAACAACAGTTTGCCGACGTTCTCCGTTCCCAACGCTTGTGGATTGTTTTGCGACATAGTTAAATATTTCCTTTTTTGGGCGCACAAAGGTACGAATTATTTGCCTTATCCAACGATTATTCGGAACTTTGCACCCCAATAATATATAATAATGCGAATCAGGAGTTGAAAGCCCATGTAATGGGCTAAACGTGGATAACCCCGTGCAAGCGAAGTGCAGCTCAGGGTAAATACATAGTCCTCTCTCGAACTCCGTAGGAGTTCAACAGGGTGTTTTCAATTTGGGTTAGACAAGTAGAAATGGCAGTAGAACTCCTACGGAGTTCCTATCGGGGAGCGTCCTCTTACCCCGAGCTGCGCTTCGCTTGCACGGGGTTATCCACGTTTAGCCCATTACATGGGCTTTCAACTCCTGATTCGCATTAATAAGGTAAAAGAAATATGATGAATTCAACCAAGAAAATAGCAGCGTTGTTCGACCTCGACGGCGTGGTGCTCGATACAGAGACGCAGTACACCGTGTTCTGGGACGAACAAGGGCTTAAATATTTAGGTGAGAAAGACTTCGGTCGCCGCATCAAAGGACAGACGCTGACGCAGATATTCGGCGGTCATTTCACGGGTGTGAAGAATGGCATCGACCTCACCGCTGCCCAACCGCAGATCGTGGCCGACCTGGCCGGTTTCGAAGCCTCGATGACGTACCACTACATCCCCGGTGCACAGGAGTTCATTGCCGACCTGCGTCGCCACGGTGTGAAGCTGGCCATCGTCACCAGCTCCAACGACGTGAAGATGGCCAACGTATTCCGTGCCCATCCGGAGTTGAAGCAGGACTTCGACCGCATCCTCACCGCCGATATGTTCGCCCGCTCCAAACCTGCACCGGACTGTTTCCTGCTGGGCATGGAGCTCTTCGGCATCCCGGCAGCCGATACGTATGTCTTCGAAGACTCGTTTCATGGTCTGCAGGCCGGTATGGCTTCCGGAGCTACCGTCATCGGCCTGGCTACCACCAACTCCCGCGAAGCCATCGCAGGCAAAGCGCACCGCATCATCGACGATTTCACTGAAATGTCATTGGCCGATTTGGTTAGTGCACCACAGAGTCACACAGAGTAGAAAAATAAAACTCTGTGGAACTCTGTGTGACTCTGTGGTGAATTAATCTCCATTTCTTGATAATTCAAAATAATATGTACTAACTTTGCCCCCGCAAATAACAACTAAAACAAATCAAATTATGGCTGGTTATATATCAGACGACAACCGCAAGGTGACCACGCACCGTCTCGTAGAGATGAAGCAGCGTGGCGAAAGGATTTCCATGTTGACATCGTATGACTATACCATGGCTACCATCGTCGATGGAGCCGGTATCGATGTAATACTCGTTGGCGACTCGGCTTCGAACGTGATGGCCGGTAATGTGACCACACTTCCCATCACACTGGATCAAATGATATACCACGGCAAGTCCGTAGTTCGTGCCGTGAAACGCGCCATGGTAGTGGTAGACATGCCCTTCGGATCGTACCAGGGCAATTCTCTCGAAGGACTGGCTTCGGCCATCCGCATCATGAAGGAGAGCCATGCCGATGCGTTGAAGCTGGAAGGTGGCGAAGAGATCATCGACTCCGTACAGCGTATCATCTCGGCCGGTATCCCCGTGATGGGACACCTGGGGCTGATGCCGCAATCCATCAATAAATACGGCACCTATACCGTTCGTGCCAAGGACGATGCCGAGGCCGACAAGTTGATCAGCGATGCCCATTTGCTAGAAGAAGCAGGCTGCTTCGCCATCGTGCTGGAGAAGATACCCGCTTCGCTGGCCAAACGTGTAGCCGACGAGCTGACCATACCCATCATCGGTATCGGTGCAGGGGGTGGTGTAGACGGACAAGTGTTGGTGATCCAGGATATGCTGGGCATGAACAACGGTTTCCGTCCCCGTTTCCTTCGTCGCTATGCCGATCTATTCACCGTCATGACGGACGCCATCAGTCGCTATGTGTCCGACGTGAAGAATTGCGACTTCCCGAACGAAAAAGAACAGTACTAACCTGCAATAGGCATTTATGTCAAACAAATTGTGGACTCCACCTTTTACAAGGATATGCGTAGCCAATCTGTTGCTATTCATATCCTTGTACATGTTATTGCCCGTTATCCCCGCCATGATGGCCGAACGGCTCCAGGCATCCGTACAGCAAACGGGCGTCATCTTTATGTTTTTCACCCTGGGCATGCTGCTCGTAGGTCCGTTCTATGCCTACCTGGTCGATGCCTACAAGCGGAAGCAGGTATGCGCCCTTTCCCTGCTGGTGATGACCGCCGGTACGTTGGGCTATGACTATATAGAGAGTACGTGGCAACTCTGGGCGTTGGCCCTGGTGCAAGGCATCTGCTTTGGCATGGCCACCACGGCCGGTATCACACTGGCCATCGACCTGACCAACTCCACCATTCGCAGTACAGGCAATATCGCCTTCGCCTGGGCAGCCCGTCTGGGCATGGTGGCAGGTATCGCCCTGGGAGCTTGGTTGTGGCAGTACCATGATTTCCATGTTCTGCTCAAGATATCGGCAGGCATCGGCTTTGCCGGTGTGTTCTTCATCCTGCTCATCCCTGTGCCATTCCGTGCACCCATCGGTACCCAGCTCTGTTCGTGCGACCGCTTCTTCCTGCCTCTGGGCTGGCTTCCGGCACTGAACCTGATACTGGTGGCGTTCATCCCGGGAGTGCTGCTTCCTACACTTTCCAACGCTTCGGATATCATTTATATCCAAGGCTTGTCGATACCTTTCTACGCCATCGTAGGCGTGGGATTCGCGGTAGCTGCTATCCTGGGATGCTACATCCTGCGCACGGAGAAACGCTCCAAATGGCGCATCATCATCGGGCTGTTGCTGATGATCGCTTCGACAGCACAACTGCTGATGGCGGGCGAGAATGGCAATCTGGTGGCTGCTTTGCTGCTGGGAGCCGGCATCGGGCTGGTGACCCCGGAGTTCCTGCTGATGTTCGTCAAGCTGTCCCAACACTGCCAGCGTGGTACAGCCAATACCACCCATCTGCTGGCCTGGGAATTAGGTATATCGGGAGGGATCGCCACTGCTTGCTGGCTCAGTGCCCATCATCCGTCGGAAGTCATCTTCCAGGCCGGATTGTGTGCGGGAGTGTTGGCTTTGGTGCTGTTCATCGGGACTACGGTTCCTTATTTTTGCAGGAAACGGGTGAGGTAATCAATTTTCTTTCGCGTTTCTTGCGGTTGTTTGTATCCTTTTACTTATCTTTGCACTTCCTGAAACTGAACCGTTAGCTCAGTTGGTTTAGAGCGCTGCCTTGACAGGGCAGAGGTCGCCGGTTCGAGCCCGGCACGGTTCACTTCTTTTTACTTCCTTTCTTTTCGCTTTTTACTACTTCTACCCGCCATTTACTATAGATTTGTTTAGTAAAAGTCATAGATAATGATGATTTTTGTTTATGTTTGTGGATTCAAAAGTTTTCACAATGAAATACATGGCTATTAGAACAATACTTCTGTGCATGGCGGGAATGCTTTTTGCGCTTCCTGGCTTTTCTCAGGACATCTCTGTTATCAAAGACAGCTTGCTGCATGACTTGTCCCAAGCGGACAATACCGCGCGAAGATTGGAAATCCTGACCAATCTGGCCGACCTCTCTTCCGGGCAGAAGGATCCCACCTACAGTCGCATGCTTTGGAATGAGGCGATTGCCGCCAATGACGAAAGTGCCGCTTCGGCTGCCATCACCCGCTTGCTGGTGAACAAGCTGGACAGTAAAGAAATAGATTCCCTGTTTTACTATGCCGACCAGGCCAGGAAACTGCTGAAGTCGGATGCCGGTCAGGCCATTCCAACCTATTATGAAATGATATACGAAGCGCGTAAGTTGCAAGGAATCGATAGCGAGGAGTGTACCCGGATAGCCGAAGAAAATATGGAGAAGTTGAAAAGGGGCGACTCCAAAATCAACAAATATGAGCGGATGAAGAACCTCTACATTGCCATTTGTTGCGAGGATCGCATCATTCAACTACAAGAGAATAGGACTGGCGACCTCGAACGAACATTGCGCTATGCAAAGGAAATGCTGGAAATAGCCCATACCGTACCTTTTGAAACCGGAGGCTTCCTGTTTGTGCAACAAGCTCTTTCGATCTGCTGCAACAGTTACACGCGAGACAGCAAGGAGTACGTGGACTACACCCTTCAGCAACTGGCTGCCTATGAGAACTACCTGAAACTTCCGGCTCTACAGAAGCGTCCTTACTACAGCCAGCGGTCGCGCATCCGGGCGTATGGAGCACTCTCTTCGGCCCAGACACTCACGCAGCATGAGAGAGACGCCTATTTTGAAAAGACCCGGGAACTCCTGCGTATATATCCGTCACAGGCTCCGTCGCCTCCTGCGGCATACTATCTGGCCAATGTGGGCTATGAATATTACAACATCAAAAAAGACAATGCGAACGCACTAAAGCAGTTGGACTCACTGCTGAAGTACAATACATATCCCTTGCAGGCCATTAAGTTTATGAAGCTCAAGGCCGACTTATTATCGCAAGGCGGTCGTTACAAAGAGGCATACCTGGAATACACCCAGGCTACTGCCCTGTCCGATTCCCTGAACCGGCAAGAATCCCAGGACAAATACCAGGAGTTGCAGACCCTCTACGACGTCAACGAAACCAGACTGAAAAATGCGGAGCTGCAGCAACACAACCAGATGCTCACCCTGTGGACATGCCTCATCGTCCTCTTTCTGTTGTCCGCCTGGAGTTTCTACAACTACCGCGTCCGCCGGAAAATGCAGAAGCTGAACATCAAGATACAGGAAAGTGAGACGATGAAAAGTGCCTTCCTGCACTCCATGTGCCACGAAATACGTACCCCGCTCAACATCATCTCCGGATTCAGCACCACCATCCTGCTGGTCGATCCCGATGAAGAAGAGAAAGAATCGATGGGGGCGGAGATAGAACGCCAGACACTCTTGCTGACCAAGATGCTGGACGACATCCTGGAGGTGACCAAGTTGGATGCTTCCGATGACACCTTGCCCACAGAGGATACGGATATCTATGCCGAATGCGGGCAGGCCATAGAGAAGTTCAGCTTCCTGCACACCGATCAGAAGTGGGTGCTGGATGCCGCCCCGTCGGATATACTGGTACATGTGAACCGTAGCTACTTCCACCAGCTCATAGACAACCTGCTCTCCAATGCCGCCAAGTTCAGCGAGCCCGGAGCCTGCACCACACTTTCTTACACGCTGGACAAGCGCAAACGTCTCGTGCAAGTGAGCATCACCGACACCGGTATTGGTATCCCGGAAGATAAGCACAAATGGATATTCGAGCGGTTCACGAAGGTGGATGAGTTCAAGCAGGGAGCCGGATTAGGATTGTATATCTGTCGGCTCATTGTGAAAAGAATGGGCGGACACATCTATATAGATAAGGAGTATAAGCAAGGTGTAAGAATTGTTTTCGAACTTCCGATGAAATAAAATAGACAAATTATTGCGTTATACGAAGAATTCATTTTATCTTTAAGGGCAAAATAAAATCTGTGTATGAAACGCATCACTTCATCCGAAGTCCTAGACTGGACACGCGATTTTCTGGCCAAGGCTGAGAACGAACTCTCGCCGGCCGAAATCAAGGAGCAACGCATGTTCGCCTCCTTAGTAACCAACCCCAAGAACAAGGTGCTCCTCACCAAGTTACTCGATGAATCGTCACAAATCCGCGACAACAAGAAGCTTTCGCTGCGGATGAAGAAGATTTTTGAAGAGTATGGCGTTCCCGCTTTCTTCGGCAAGACGTATGAGTTTCTGGGCATTCTGTTCCGGGAATTCGGCTATCTGTTCGATTTCATCGCGGTGCCTGTCTTCAAGAGCGTGTTGCGGCACGAAACCAGCAAGATCATCATCAAGGAAGAGCGTCCGGCACTGAGCCGGCACCTGGAGAAGCGTTGGCAGGACAACATCGGCCAGAACGTCAATCTGCTGGGCGAAGTGGTACTGGGCGACGGGGAAGCCGATCACCGCTATTATCACTACCTGGAGGCTCTCGAAGAGGAGGACATCAACTACATCTCCGTCAAGCTATCGGGCATCTACGCCCAGATCTACCCCCTGAAATACGAGCAGAGCAAGGCCGACCTGTGCGAACGCATGGCTGCCATCTACCAGAAAGCCCTCGACCATCCGTATATTACCCAAAAAGGACAAGAGGTGCCGAAGTTCGTCAACCTCGACATGGAGGAGTACAAGGATGCCGAGCTCACCCTCGATGTGTTCATGACGGTGCTGTCTATGCCGCAGTTCAAGGACTACCGGGCAGGAATCGTGGTGCAAGCCTATCTGCCCGATGCACAGCTCTTCTACGGACGTCTGCTGGAATTTGCCCGGAAGCGGGTAGAGGAGGGCGGATCGCCCATCAAAGTGCGCCTGGTGAAGGGTGCCAACCTGCAAATGGAAACCATCGCATCCTCCCTCAAAGGATGGGCGAACCCCATATTGCCTACCAAGGTGGATGTGGATGCCAATTACCTGCGCATCCTGGACATCGCCTTGCAACCGGAGAATGCCCGGGTGGTGAACATCGGCGTGGCTTCGCACAACTTCTTCACCATCGGCTATGCTTATTTATTAGGTAAGGAGAATGGGGTGGAAGAGTATGTCACCTTCGAGATGCTCGAGGGCATGGCCAACCACCTGCCCCGGGTAATGCGCGGACTGGGCAAGCAGGTGATTCTCTACACGCCGGTGGTACGCAAGGAGCACTTCCTGAATGCTGTATCGTACCTGGTACGTCGCCTGGACGAGAATACGGGTGAGGACAACTTCCTCCGCTACTCGTTCAACCTGAAGTTGCACGATGAACAATGGGACTTCCTGGAACGCCAGTTCCTCGATGCGTACGAGCGAAAGGACCAGATCGTTCCCCAGGCTTACCGTACGCAGGACCGTACAGCACCCATCGTTCCACAGGCCGACATGGATACTTTCCACAACGAACCCGATACGAACCTCGACCTTCCGCAGAACCGTGCATGGGCTTTGGATGCCCTGAAGAAGTGGCGGGACGAGGTACGCGATACCAACTACATCATCCCCGTACAGGTGGGCGACAAACAGACCATCACCGAAAAGAAAAAGAAATACTACGACCGCAGCCGGGAGGACAGCGTTTGCTTCTGTGAGGTGAACATGGCTACCCAGGAGCAGGTAGAAGAGATTGTGGCACTGGCGCAGGCATCGTCCTGGAAGCAGACCACACTGAAGGAACGCAACGAGATCCTGCATCGCACGGCCGATCTCATCGCTGCCCGACGGGGCGATATGATAGGCTGCATGTCGGCCATCACCGGGAAGACCTTCATGGAGGGCGATGTGGAGGTGTCCGAAGGTATCGACTTCTGCCGGTTCTATCCCATCTCGATGAAGGCGTTCGAGGAGTTGGAAACGGTATCGTACACCCCGAAGGGAACCATCCTGGTGATTCCGCCCTGGAACTTCCCGTTTGCCATCCCCGTAGGCGGTGTGGTAGCCGGACTGGCCGGAGGTAACTCGGTGATCCTGAAACCGGCGACGGTGGCTTTCCCCATCGCCTGGGAGTTTGCCAAATGTTTCTGGGAAGCAGGTGTGCCGAAGGATGCCTTGCAACTCGTCTGTCCGGGCGACCGTAGTTCGCTGGACTACCTCTCGGCCCATCCGTCGGTGAAGCACACCATCCTCACCGGAGGCACCGATACGGCTTTCAAACTGTTGAAGAACGCTCCGCGTACCCCACTATCGGCCGAGACGGGTGGTAAGAATACCATCATCGTCACCGGAAGTGCGGATCAGGATCATGCCATACAGAACATCGTGTCGTCGGCTTTCAGCAATGCAGGGCAGAAGTGTTCGGCTTGCTCCTTGCTGTTGCTCGACAAGAAGGCTTACCACGATCCTGCATTCCGGAACAAGCTGAAAGATGCCGTGACCAGTATGCGCACGGGTAGTGTGTGGGAGCCCGATACGCTCGTAGGACCGATGATCACGAACGACAATGATAAGTTGCTCCACGCCATCGACAACCTCGAAGAGGGCGAGTGGTGGCTCGTGGAACCGGAATTCCTCGACCAGAAGAAATACATCCTCCGTCCCTGTGTGAAGTGGGGTGTGAAGCCGGATAGCTTTACGTTCAAGACTGAACTGTTTGCGCCGTTGCTGGCAGTGGTGTGCATCGAGGATCTGAAGCACGGCATCCGCTTAGCCAATTCCACCGGGTATGGTCTTACTTCGGGTCTGCAATCGCTGGACGAAGAAGAGATAGAATATTGGAGAAATCATATCGAAGCAGGGAACCTGTATATCAATAGGGGTGTCACCGGGGCCATCGTGCGTCGCCAACCGTTCGGAGGTATGAAGCTGTCGGCTTTCGGACCGGGTATCAAGGCAGGCGGACCCAACTATGTGTCGTGCTTTGTGGACTTCGCCGATAAATCCTTCGACCTGGAGGAGATGAAAAAAGAGGAAGAATTTAGATATGAAGAGTATCTGTCTACAGAGGATGAAAAGCTCCGCATGCGTACGGCATTATATAGCTATATTTATATATCGGCTGATGAGTTCGAAGACGAAATAGATGTTAGCCACATTGTAGGTGAGGAGAACACGTTCCGCTATCTACCGCTTACCTCGGTGGCACTTCGCGTGCAGGATTCTGATGATTTGTTTGATGTTCTTCTCACGATAGCAGCTGCCAATGTTTTAGAGGTGCCTCTCATAGTTAGTGTTTCGCCCCATAATCAGCACTTTGCTATGTTGAATGCTGCTATCAGTGCAATTCGGACGCCAGAGATTCGTCTGCAGGATGAAAGCCAGTTCATCAGCGAGATGAACCGCTACGAACGCATCCGGGCGTGCTCCGGAAAGTTGTCCGATGCCGTTTATGCGAAAGCTGCTGAACTGGGTATATACATTGCTGCTGAAAAGCCTGTGGTGGAAGGTCGCGTGGAAATGCTTCATTACCTGAAAGAGCAAAGCATCTCGTATGAGTATCATCGCTATGGAAGCATCATCGAAAAGCCCCGGCGTAGGTAAGGTAGGGGCAAAAAAAAAGGCCATCTATCGCAGACAGCCAATCTTTATTAACCTTAAATCTAATACTATGAAAAACACTGATGCAAAGGTAGGGCTTTTTGCCTGATTTGCAAATAACTGATGAATAATAAGTGTAATTATAACAAGTATTAAGAGCCTGCTGTAGCTTGTTAACATTTCGTTAGCTTTCGGAGAGCAGAACAGCAGGCAGAACGTTTCGGAAAGCCGGGGAGATTCCCCCTTCCGATTTAGAGAAACCCCTCGGTACATCGAGGGGTTTTCTGTTTCCGGGGTGAATTCATCCGCCTATCTTTGCACTATAACAAAAGTGACACAATAAAAAGTTAGCACTATGAGAACAAGAATTTATACATACATGAAGGCGTTGCTGATGGTGACGATCATGGCAGGATTGACAGCATGTGAAGTTGAACTGGGAGTATTCCTGGACTCAGATAATAACGGGAGCAACTATGCAGCCCGGTCTCGCGAACTCTGCAGCCGCACGTGGGTGGACACTTACTTCGATGCCGACGGGAACCGTTGCCGGCAGGAACTGAACTACTACCTGGATCGTACGGGAACGGACTTCATCCGCATAGAGTACCGCGACGGTGGTGTTTACGTCAACGAATACCGCTTCAACTGGAGCTGGGAGAATTACAGCCAGTCTTCTCTCCGGATGCATTACGGCCCGGGCGATGACTCGTATCTGGAAAATATAGAGCTCTACTGGAACTCGCTGAGCGGTTATCTGGACGGTTGGGGGAATTACGTAGAATACACCGGACGCTAAGCTAATCGATTATTCACCACAGAGTCACACAGAGTTCCACAGAGTTTTTTTCTTATGCAAAAGAACATAAGAACAAAATAAAAAACTCTGTGGAACTCTGTGTGACTCTGTGGTGAATTTCATTACCTTTGCACCCCGAAATGAAAATACAACAGGAAAGTCTGAAAAGGCGGCTGCTAAAGTTGGCAGCCCCTATCTTTATAGAAACATTACTGATTATGACGCTGGGCGTGGTGGATGTCATCATGCTCAGCCGTCATTCCGACAACAGCGTAGCGGCGGTAGGCGTGGTGAATCAGATCGTGACACTCACGTTCCTGGTGTTCGAGGTGATCAACCTGGGCACGTCCGTACTCTGCTCGCAATACATCGGAGCACGCCTGCAGAAGAAAGTGGTGCAGGTGGTGGGCGTATCGCTGATAGTGAATCTCGTAGTGGGAGGGGCTGTCAGCCTTTTTCTTTTCGGCATGTGCCACCACATCCTGCACTGGATGGGGCTGGGACCGGAGTTGATGACCGAAGGAGTGGGATACATGCGCATTGTCGGTGCATTTGCTTTCTTCCAGGCCATCGCACTCACCCTCTCGGCAGCGTTGCGAAGTGCCAACAAAGCCATCTACCCCATGATGGTGGCGGTTTTGGTGAATATCCTGAACATCATAGGCAATTATTCGTTGATATTCGGAAAGTTCGGATTCCCGGAGTTGGGTGTGGAAGGAGCAGCCATCTCTACGGCATTCAGCCGGGGCGTGTCGATGGTGATACTTTTTGTCATCCTGTTCCGTAAGTATATCCCCCGCTTCCCGAAGGCCTATTTCCGCCCGTTCCCGTGGGTGGAGGTGAAGAACCTGCTGAAAGTGGGATTGCCATCGGCAGGTGAGCAACTGTCGTACAGCTCCTCGCAGGTGGTGATAACCTTCTTTATCAACATGTTGGGGGTGGAAGCCTTGGCTACGCGCACGTATTGCGTCAACATTACGATGTTCGGCTTTCTGACTTGTATCGCTATGGCGCAGGGAGGGGCCATCTGCATCGGGCAACTCATAGGCGAGGGGAGGCCACGGGCGGCTTTCGTCCTGGGCAAATATGTGATGAAGCGGTCGGTGGGCATTACCTTCACTTTGTCGTGCCTGCTGGCAGCCTTAGGGCCGTTCATCCTGGGAGCGTTGACGTCCAATCCGGAGATCGTCCGGCTGGGCATCTGGATACTCGTCCTCGATACGTTGCTCGAGATAGGAAGACCGATCAATATCTTCGCCACCAATGCCCTGCGGGCGGCAGGCGATGTGAACTACCCGTTCTACGTCGGGCTGGTGGTGATGTGGAGCGTGGCGGTAGGGTTGGGCTACCTCTTCGGAATCCCCTTGGGATGGGGGCTTTGCGGCATGTGGGTGGCCTTCCTGCTCGACGAAAACATACGCGGTGCCATCTTCGTACGCCGGTGGTACGGTAAGAAATGGATGAGTAAAAGTTTTGTACGTACCTAAATTGTTTCTATATTTACGGAATCAATACACTTATGGATTGGTTAAATAGTCTTTTCATCGAGCATTCTGCCCTACAAGCCGTAGTGGTGCTTTCGCTGATTTCTGCCATCGGGCTGGGATTGGGGAAGGTGCGTATCGGCGGCATTTCCCTGGGCGTAACCTTTGTTTTCTTTGTGGGCATTCTGGCCGGTCACTTCGGACTTTCCATTGACCGGGAGGTGCTGAACTATGTCGAAAGCTTCGGCCTGGTGCTGTTTGTCTATGCCCTCGGGTTGCAGGTGGGACCGGGATTCTTCAGTTCGTTCCGCAAGGGAGGGCTGTCGCTCAATATGTTGGCGGTGGGTGTGGTGCTGTTGGGAACGTTCCTGACGGTGCTGAGCAGTTACCTGACAGGGGTCTCGCTGCCCGATATGGTGGGTATTCTCTGCGGAGCCACCACCAATACACCGGCTCTGGGTGCTGCCCAGCAGACGCTGAAACAGCTCGGCATGGAGAGCAGTACGCCGGCACTGAGCTGTGCAGTGGCTTATCCGTTGGGAGTAGTGGGGGTGATTCTGGCCCTGTTGGTCATCCGCAAGTGCCTGGTACGCCGGGAAGATCTGGAGGAGAAGAACGATAAACACGAGAACCAGACGTTTGTAGTGGCCTTTCAGGTACACAATCCGGGTATCATAGGGAAAAGCATCCGGGAGATAGCCCAGTTGAGCCAGGTGCGGTTCGTCATCTCCCGTCTGTGGCGAAAGGGGCGGGTGAGCATTCCCACCTCGGAGAAGGTGCTTAAGGAGGGCGATCGTCTGCTGGTCATCACCTCGGAGAAGAATGTAGGCAAGCTCACCGTGCTTTTCGGCGAGCAAGAGAATACAGACTGGAACAAGGAAGATATAGACTGGAATGCCATCGATAGTCAATTGGTGAGCCAACGCATCGTAGTGACACGTCCGGAGATCAATGGTAAGAAGTTGGGCTCGCTCCGTCTGCGCAATCATTACGGCATCAACATCAGCCGGGTGTATCGTTCGGGGGTGGAGCTGCTGGCTACGCCGGATCTGATCCTGCAGATGGGCGACCGTCTGACGGTCATCGGCGAAGCTGCTTCGGTGCATAATGTGGAGAAGGTGCTGGGCAACGCCATCAAGAGCTTGAAAGAGCCCAACCTGATCTCGGTATTTATCGGCATTGTTCTGGGATTGGCCTTGGGAGCTATTCCGTTGGCTATTCCCGGCTTCGGTACGCCGTTGCGCCTGGGACTGGCAGGTGGAGCCATCATCGTGGGCATCCTCATCGGTACGTTTGGACCACGGATGCACATGATCACGTACGTCACCCAAAGTGCCAATCTGATGCTTCGTGCCTTGGGATTGGCATTGTACCTGGCCTGTCTGGGACTGGATGCCGGTACGCGGTTCTTTGAAACCGTCTTTCGTCCCGAAGGAGCTTTGTGGGTGGCACTGGGCTTCGGCATCACACTCATCCCGGTGCTTATCATCGGTTTCATTGCTTTCAAAATAATGAAGCGCGACTTCGGCACAGTATCAGGTATGCTCTGCGGAAGCATGGCCAACCCCATGGCACTGGGCTATGCCAATGATACCATTCCTTCCGATACTCCGTCGGTGGGGTATGCCACGGTCTATCCGCTCAGTATGTTCCTGCGGGTGATTATTGCTCAGTTGCTCATCATGTTTTTCTGCTAACGGAGATACCTGGGATTACCAGCAAAAACATGTGTTTAGCGTGTTGGTTGGGCTATATACAAGGGAATTTATTTCAGGCCTTCACATCTTCCAACCTATCTGAACACCCTTGCTCATCGGGGTTTTAGTATGCATACCCCCTCCTTCATTCGCTCTTCACAAAGTTCACAATGTGGGCAACCTATTTCAGGCTAGTCACAGTGTACAATGAGGACAAATACGTACTTCCAGGAGGCTATATTTGGTACAGAGTAAGGCTATAATCTGCTTTGCAGGAGGATGATTGCTATTCCACAGCTGTGGAACAGCCGTTTCACTACTGTGGAATAGCCGTTCCACATCCGTGGAACAGCAAATAGCTTTAATCTTAAACACTTATTGCCTGCTGCATGGAGCAATATAGCTTCTGGGAGTTACAAAAACTGCCTGAGGATACACTGTGACTAGCCTGAAATAGGTTGCCCACATTGTGAACTTTGTGAAGAGCGAATGAAGGAGGGGGTATGCATACTAAAACTCCGATGAGCAAGGGTGTTCAGATAGGTTGGAAGATGTGAAGGCCTGAAATAAATTCCCTTGTATATAGCCCAACCAACCCGCTCAACCCATGCTTTTGCTGGTGGTCCATGGTTCGGGATAAATCGAAAAGTACGGGCATAAAAAAAGGCCATCTATCCCAGACAGCCAATCTTTTGTTAACCTTAAATCTAATACTATGAAAAACACAGTACAAAGGTAGGGATTTCTTGGTAATCAGCAAGTAATTCGCTGATTTGAAGCCTTTTTATAGCGTTGTTTAACATATCGGTGTGTTCGTTAACGGTTTTTCTTCGGTTGTTAACGAATAGTAAGAGATTCGGCTATTATTTTCTGTAGAACGACCGGTTCATTGGTCGTAATAAAGTCGGCCTTCAACTGAATGAGCCACTTCATATCTGCCGGTTTGTTTACCGTCCACACGTTGACTTTCAGCCCGAGGGCATGGCATTGCTCAATCCATTCAGGATGCTTGCGGAATACATTCAGTGGGTAGTCCGCTCCGGTGCAACCCAGTTCTTTGAGCTCCTCGGGGGCAAGGTCGCCTTCCAGGTAATACACTGGTGTACCTTCCGGAGCCAGGCGGATGAACTCCTTCACGGCATGAAGGGAGAAGGAGATGTACTCCATCCGGTTCTCCAACCCGCGCTTTTTTGCCATTTCAACGATGCGTTGCACGGCTTCGGTCTCTCGTTCGGCTTTCTTATGCGCTTTCAGTTCCAGAATCAAACGGGTTTGGAGCGAGTCGGCTGCATGGAAGAATTTAGACAGGGTGGGGAGGTTTTCGCCGTTGTCCAGTTGCAAGGTGGTGAGCTCGGTAGATGGAGAAAGCTCCATGCTTTTGTTGCCGAAGGTCGGGTCATGGTTCACCACCAACTGATCGTCGGCAGCCAGCCACACATCGAATTCAGAACCGTAGCAACCGATGGAATCGGCTTTTATTAACGAAGTGATGCTGTTTTGTGCCGAACCGTCCGTTTTCCAGTATCCCCGGTGGGCAATGACTTGAGTTTGAGCATACAGGCTGCCCGTGAATAGGGAGAGCAGAGCAGCCGTCAAGAGGTTTTTTATCTTCATAAGGCAATGGGGTTTGTTTCTTACAACAAAATTAAACAAAAAAAGTATGCTTGGTACGAAGATTATTGAAATTTAATGGTTTTGTCATACTACTCGTCTGTGGTTGTGTTAGTAGGCCACTTCGTGTACGTCTGCTACGGCGCGTCCGCTGGGATCGTTCAGGTGGCGGAAAGCCATGTCCCAGGCCAGGGCTTCGGCGGTAGAGCAGGCTACGCTGGGCACACTGGGTACGCTGCGTGCAGCACTCTCGCTGGGAAAATGCTCTTCGAAGATACTACGATAGTAATATTCTTCCTTGTTCAGCGGCGTGTTGATGGGGAAGCGTTCGGCAGCATGTTCCAGCTGTTCGTCGCTCACGGCTGCGGCTGTGAGGGCTTTCAGCGTGTCTATCCACGAGTAGCCTACACCGTCGCTGAACTGTTCCTTCTGTCGCCAGGTGATGCTCTCGGGTAACATGTGGGCAAAGGCTTCGCGCACTATCTTCTTCTCGATGGTCTTTCCCGGGGCCATTTTG
Organism: Bacteroides sp.; assembly: GCA_031555765.1. Lineage (GTDB taxonomy): Bacteria > Bacteroidota > Bacteroidia > Bacteroidales > Bacteroidaceae > Bacteroides. Next base: position 30,503 of record JAVBUC010000007.1, read on the forward strand.
GCGGCGGGGTTCAGGCGCATGGCTACGTCCAGGAATTCTTTGTCGAGGAACGGTACGCGTCCTTCCACCCCCCAGGCAGAGAGGCTCTTGTTGGCCCGCAGGCAGTCGTACAGGTAGAGTTTGGAGAGCTTGCGCACTGTCTCTTCGTGGAACGACCGGGCATCGGGTGCTTTGTGGAAGTAGAGATAGCCACCGAAAATTTCATCGGCTCCCTCACCGCTGAGTACCATCTTGATGCCCATCGACTTGATGACTCGTCCCAGCAGGTACATCGGGGTGGAGGCACGGACGGTGGTCACGTCGTATGTTTCGATGAAGTAGATCACGTCTCGCAGGGCATCGAGACCTTCCTGGATGGTGTAGTTGATTTCGTGGTGTACGGTGCCGATGTACTCGGCCACTTCGCGGGCTTTGGATAAGTCAGGAGCATCTTTCAGGCCGATGGCGAACGAGTGGAGCTGTGGCCACCAGGCGTCGCTATGACCATCGGTCTCGATGCGCTTGGCAGCGTACTGCTTGGCAATGACCGAGATGACCGACGAGTCCAGTCCACCGCTGAGCAGTACGCCGTAGGGTACGTCGCTCATCAGTTGGCGTTGTACGGCTTTCTGAAGGGATTCGCGTAGTTCGTTCACATCGGCAGGGTTGTTCTTTACGGTTTCGTAGTCCGTCCATTCGCGGGAGTACCAGGGCTTCATCGCGGCTTCGCGGCTGTAATAGTAATGCCCAGGCAAGAACGGTTCGTACGACTCGCAAAAGCCTTCGAGGGCTTTCAGCTCCGAGCCGACATAGATCGTTCCGTCGCTGTCCCGACCTATATATAAAGGTATCACGCCGATGGGGTCGCGGGCAATGAAGAACTCGTCGCGCTCCTCATCGTACAGGGCAAAGGCGAAGATGCCGTTCAGCTCTTCGAGGAAATGGATGCCTTTGTCGTGATACAGGGCCAGGATGACTTCGCAGTCCGATCCGGTCTGGAAGTCGTACTTCCCGGCGTATCGGGCACGGATATCGCGATGGTTGTATATCTCGCCGTTCACAGCCAGAACCTGCTTGCGGTTGGGGCTGTAGAGCGGTTGCCCACCACTTTGCGGGTCGACGATGGAGAGGCGTTCGTGCGCCAGTATGGCGGTTCCGCCACAGTAGATACCGCTCCAGTCCGGACCGCGGTGACGTAACTTACGGGCCATCCGGAGGGCTTTGGTGCGCAATTCTTCCGATTGCGTCTTTATGTTGAAGATTCCTGCTATTCCACACATGATTAATTAGTGATTAGGGGGTTAGTGATAAGTGATTAGGGGTTAGTGATTAGTGATTAGCTGCCACTAATCACTAATCACTAAACGCTAATCACTATTTTAAGTATTTGTCGATTTCATCGGCGGTTTTACGTCCTCCGGCCATGGCGCGTACTACCAGGCTAGCACCTGTAGCCAAGTCTCCTGCCAGGAAAACATTGTCCGGCACTTGGAGAGGTTCCGGCCGGAGAAAGCCCATGGCCAGCAATACCAGATTAGCCTCGATGATTTCCTTCTTTCCGGTCGGTTTCATCGACATCTGACCGGTTTTAGGATCGGGAATCCATTCTACTTCTTCCACCTCTACGCCAGTTACTTTTCCGTCCTTATTCCCGATGAAATGGTTGGAAATCAGTGCCCAACGCCGTATGCAACCCTCTTCATGGCTCGAAGTGGTTTTCAACACATTGGGCCAGGAAGGCCAGGGCGTATTCGGATTATGCCCTTCGGGCGGTTGCGGAAGGATCTCTATCTGCGTTACAGAGACAGCTCCTTGCCGTACGGACGTTCCGATGCAGTCCGATCCGGTATCACCACCGCCGATGACCAGGACCTTCTTGCCTTTGGCATTGACCAACTGATCCTTCGGGAACGTCTGTCCTTCGATGATCCGGTTCTGCTGTGCCAGCATCTCCAGGGCGAAGTGAATGCCTTTCAGTTCGCGTCCCGGAATAGGGAGGTCGCGTGGAGTCTCGGCACCGGCGCACAGGCAATAAGCATCGAATCCATCGGGCAATTGGTTGAAATCGATCTCCTTATTCATTTCAAAATGAATGCCTTCCGCTTCGAGGAACTTCATGCGGCGGTCGATGACAGCCTTGTCCAGCTTGAAGTTAGGAATGCCGAATCGGAGTAATCCACCCGGAGCTTCGGCTTTGTCGAAAATGGTTACGGTGTATCCCTTCCGGTTTAGCTGATTGGCTACGGTGAGTCCGGCAGGTCCGGTACCGATGACGGCTACCCGCTTACCGTTTCGTACAGGCTGCACCACCTGGATATATCCTTCGCGGAAAGCAGCTTCCACGATGGCAGCTTCGTTCTCCCGGATGGTTACCGGCTCATCGCATGACAGTTTCAGTACGCAACTCTTCTCGCACGGTGCCGGACAGATGCGTCCGGTAAACTCCGGGAAGTCGCACGTAGAAGCCAGGATGCGGTAGGCTTCTTCCCAGTGGCCCCGGTAGAGGGCATCCTGCCATTCAGGCTGCTTGTTGCCGATGGGGCATGTCCAGTGACAGAAGGGCACTCCGCAGTCCATGCAGCGCGAGGCTTGCAACTTGCGGTCGTGCGTGTTCAAGGTTTGTTCCACCTGGCTGTAGTCCGTGATGCGCTCCAGTACGGGGCGGTATCCGGCCTCCTGTCGGTGTATGCTTAAAAATGCTTTCGAGTCTCCCATATCTTTGTTTCCTTTTATCGGTTAATAATCGCGCTGCATCTCGGCGATGCGGAGTTGCAACTTCTTCATCTGTTCTTCTTGTAGCACCTTTTTGTACTCGATGGGTACCACCTGGATGAACTCGTCCGCGTAGCGGTTCCAGTTGTCCAGCATGGTGCGGGCTATCTTGGAACCGGTGTAGAGGTAGTGCTGGCGGATGAGCTCGTGCAGTTCCTTGCGGTAGCTGGCTTCTTCGATGAGCGAGAGCTCCACCATCTCCATGTTACAGAAGTAGTCGAAGTTGCCCTCCTGGTTCCACACGTAGGCCACGCCACCGCTCATACCGGCGGCAAAGTTGCGCCCCGTCTGTCCCAGTACCACCACACGACCGCCGGTCATGTACTCGCAACAGTGATCGCCCACACCTTCCACCACGGCGATGGCACCGGAGTTTCGCACGGCAAAGCGTTCGCCTACCCGTCCGTTGATGTACACCTCACCACTCGTAGCCCCGTAGAGCAACGTGTTTCCGGCGATGGTATTCTCTTCGGCTTCGAAGTTGGAACGTACCGGAGGAAGCACGGCAATGCGTCCGCCGCTGAGTCCTTTACCCAGATAATCATTGGCCTCGCCTTCCAGTTTGAAGTTGACACCAGGCACCAGAAAGGCACCGAACGACTGTCCGGCCGATCCCTTGAACTTCACGTTGAGTGTCTGTTCGGGCAGTCCCTTTTCACCGTACTTAGAAGCAATGACACCCGAGAGCATGGCACCACAAGCACGGTCAGTATTGCCGATGGCATATTCCAGCGATACTTCCTTGCCGAACTCGATGGCACCCTGGGCTGCATGAATCATCTCTACGTCCTTCACATGGGCGATACCATGCTCCTGGTCGATGATGTGACGGATGGCTGCTGTGTTGTCGATGCGGGTCAGCATCCGGTTGAAGTCGATCAGGTCGGCTTTAGAAGGGTGGGCAGAAGCTTCCGATGTCTTCCCTTGGGTTATTTCCGATGGCTTACGGACGATGAGATCCGTTCGTCCTACAATATCGTCCAGTTTCTCTACACCGATCTCAGCCAGGTGTTCCCGTACCTCCTGCGCCAGGAAAGTGAAGAAGTTCACCAAGTACTCGCTGTGTCCGTGGAAGCGTTTGCGCAGTTCCTCATTCTGCGTGGCTACGCCTACCGGACAGGTGTTCATGTGACATTTACGCATCATCACACAGCCCAGTACGATGAGTGCAGAAGTGGCGAAACCAAACTCCTCGGCTCCCAGCATGGCCATGAGCACAATGTCCCGTCCCGTCTTCAGCTGACCGTCCACTTGCAGCATCACCTGTCCGCGCAGACCGTTCAGCACCAGTGTTTGCTGCGTTTCGCTCAGCCCTAATTCCGGTGAGATACCGGCATATCGGATGGAAGAAGCAGGCGAAGCACCTGTTCCCCCTTCGGCACCTGAGATGACGATCAGGTCGGCCTTCGCCTTGGCTACACCGGCTGCAATGGTTCCCACGCCACTTTCGGCTACCAACTTCACGCTGACTTTGGCTTTAGGGTTGACGTTCTTCAGGTCGAAGATGAGCTGCGCCAAGTCCTCGATGGAGTAGATATCATGATGTGGCGGCGGTGATATGAGCGAGATGCCCGGGATGGAGTGACGCGTCTTGGCTATCACCTGGTCTACCTTGTAACCAGGCAGCTGTCCGCCTTCGCCTGGCTTGGCACCTTGCGCTATCTTGATCTGTATTTCATCGGCATTCACTAAGTATTCTGCTGTTACACCGAAACGTCCGGAGGCTACCTGCTTGATGGCACTACGCAGCGATGTCCCGTCGTCCATCGGTGTGAAACGGATCGGATCTTCGCCTCCTTCGCCCGTGTTGCTGCGTCCGTGAATGCGGTTCATGGCGATGGCCATGGCTTCGTGCGCTTCCCGGCTGATGGAGCCGTAGCTCATGGCACCCGTCACGAAGCGACGCAAGATGCCCTCTACCGGTTCCACCCGGTCGATGGAGATGGGACTGTGCTTGAATGCGAGGAAATCGCGCAGGAAGATTGGAACTTCTTTGCCGTCCACCAGCGACGTGAATTCCTTGAATTTCTTGTAGCTTCCCAGGCGGGTAGCCAGTTGCAAGGTACTGATGGTTTCCGGGTTCCAGGCATGTTGCTCACCGTCTTTGCGGAAGGAGTAGATACCTTTGTTGGGCAGCAGACCATCGATAGCAGCATCGTTCACAGTCAATGCAAATCCTTCCTGGTGGAAGGCGATGGCATCCTTCGCCACCTCTTCCAGGCGGATACCCCCGATGCTGGAGCCCAATCCGCCGAAGTAAGCCTGACTCAGTTCTTCGCTTACCCCCACCGCTTCGAATATCTTCGCTCCCCGGTAGGAACGGATCGTAGATATACCCATCTTACTCATGATTTTGAACAGTCCTTTGCAGATGGCTTTGATGTAGTTCTTCTCCGCTGTGGCATAGTCGAGCTGTACTTCCCGCTGGCTGACCAATTTATCGAGCACAGCGAAAGCCATGTAGGGATTCAGTGCACTGGCTCCAAAGCCGAGCAACAGGGCAGCGTGCATCACTTCGCGTATCTCACCGCTTTCCACGATCAGGGCAGTCTGTACCCGCTTGCCTACGGAGATGAGATAGTGGTGTACGGCACTCACGGCCAGCAGGGAAGGGATGGCAGCATGTTGTGCATCTACGTCGCGGTCGCTCAACACGATGTAGTTCACACCTTCCGTGACCGACTGTTCCGCCTGTTTGCACAGATTGGCCAGTGCTTCCTGCAACCCTGCTTTACCTTTCGCTACTTCGAAAAGCATCGGCAACTTCACTGTCTTGAATCCTTTGTAGCGGATGTTGCAGAGAATATCTAACTGGGTGTTGGTTAAAATGGGGTGGTTCAGGCGTACCATCTTGCAATGGCTTTCGTTCGGGGTGAGGATGTTCATGCCCACCGCACCGATGTACTCGGTGAGCGACATGACCAATTCCTCGCGTATCGGGTCGATGGGCGGGTTGGTGACTTGTGCGAACTGCTGACGGAAGTAGTTGTACAGCAACTGCGGTTTGTCCGACAGGATGGCCAACGGTGTGTCATTACCCATCGAACTGGTGGGTTCGGCACCTGTGGAAGCCATCGGCGAAAGGATCTTCTCCACATCCTCCTTGGAGAAACCGAATACACGCAGCATCCGGTCGTACTCCGGTACGCTGTGAGCCACCTTGCGACCGCTTTTCAACTCATCCAGTTCGATGCGGTTCGTAGCCAGCCAGCTCCGGTACGGCTTGGCCTGTGCCAGTTCCTTCTTCAAATCGCCGTCATAATAAATCTCGCCTTTCTCTGTGTCGATGAGCAATATCTTTCCTGGTTGCAGGCGACCTTTCTTCTTGATGTCCGACGGCTCGAAGTCCATCACACCTACCTCGGAAGCCACCACCATCATATCGCTCTGCGTGATGAGGTAACGTGCCGGACGCAGACCGTTGCGGTCCAGCATTCCACCGGCATACCGTCCGTCGCTGAACAGCAATGCTGCCGGACCGTCCCAAGGTTCCATCAGGATGGAGTGGTATTCGTAGAACGCTTTCAGTCCCTCGCTGATGGGATTTTTCTGGTTGAACGACTCGGGAACGAGCATGGCCATGGCATGCGGCAGACTCAGGCCCGACATCACCAGGAACTCCAGGACATTGTCCAGCGAAGCACTGTCGCTCATACCCGGTTGCACGATGGGGCGAATCTCCCGGATATCGCCCAAGGCAGGCGAGGAGAGGACGCTCTCCCGCGCTTCCATCCACCCGCGGTTTCCCCGGATGGTATTGATCTCCCCGTTGTGTGCCAGCAGGCGGAACGGTTGCGCCAGTCCCCAGGTGGGAAACGTGTTGGTGCTGAACCGCGAATGCACCAAGGCCAGTCCGCTGGTGAAGTAACTGTTCGTCAGGTCAGGGAAATAACTGCGCAGTTGCAGTGACGAGAGCATCCCTTTATATATAATGTTACGCGTGGAAAGCGAAACAATGTAAAAATCGCTTCGCGACGGGATGGCCGACAGGCGTACCCGGTTCTCTATCTTCTTCCGAATGAGATACAACTTGCATTCAGCTGTGGAGGCATCCGTGAATCCGGTGATGAATACCTGTTTGATGTCCGGCTCATTGGACAATGCCGATTCGCCCAGAATCTCCGGACAAGTAGGTACATTGCGCAGATGCATCAATGAAAGCCCTTCCTTCTCCACCTCCTCGATGAAGATACTCAGAATGGCTGAACGGTCCTGTTCATCCTTCGGCAGGAAAAGCATACCGGTACCATACCGTCCCTTCTCCGGAACAGGAATACCCTGCAGCAGAATAAACTCGTGCGGTATCTGCAACAGGATGCCTGCACCGTCGCCGGTCTTGTTGTCGGCACCTTCGGCACCGCGGTGGCGCATGTTCTCCAGTACCTTCAGGGCAGATTCTACCAAGTCGTGCGATTTCTCTCCGTGAATGTTTACCAGCATGCCTACACCGCAGGCATCGTGCTCATTGGCCGCATCATACAGTCCGATTCGGTCGTACTTTTGTTGGTAGGGAGTTGCTTTCTTTCTGTTGTTAAAAAGTTCCTGATTTTCCATTTTCCATATCATTCTAATAGTGCAACAGTTAATTCTGTTTTCAAATGTTTTGCAAAATTAGCTAATTTGATTTCATAAAGATAGTGTTTGCTGTGTTTTGTGTGACTTAAATACAAGAAAGAGGAAGTAAATGTTGTAATTTGTAAGGCGAAACTGTTTGTTGGCTTTCAATTTGCAATGTGTTTACGGCAGATGGCGTGTCATTTGTAAGCACTTTCTTTTTGAGAGGTAAATAATAGATTAATTAACAAAAAGCTTGGAAAAACATTTTTTAGCGTGTTTGTGTCAAATAAAAAACATTTTTCTTGTCTTTGTGTTAATTATAATCGTATATTTGCAACCGAAATAAAAATGGGATTATATGTGTGGAATTGTAGGCTATATTGGTAAAAAGGAAGCCTACCCCATCCTAATAAAAGGACTTAAACGACTCGAGTACCGTGGGTACGATAGTGCAGGGGTAGCATTAATCAGTGAGAACCAGCAGTTGAATGTGTACAAGACGAAAGGAAAGGTCTCCGAGTTGGAAAGTTTCGTCGAACAAAAAGACATTTCCGGTAACATAGGTATCGCGCATACACGTTGGGCCACTCACGGAGAACCATGTTCTGCCAATGCTCATCCTCATTATTCCTCTTCTGAAACACTCGCTCTCATCCATAACGGTATCATCGAGAACTACGGCGTTCTCAAAGATAAACTCCAAAGCAAAGGGTACGCATTCAAAAGCAGTACCGATACCGAAGTTCTTGTTCAACTCATCGAATTTTTTAAAGTCACCAATAAGCTCGACCTGCTGGCTGCCGTGCAACTGGCTCTGGGCGAAGTAATCGGTGCGTATGCCATCGCCGTGCTGGAGAAAGACCATCCGGACGAAATCATTGCCGCCCGTAAGAGCAGTCCGCTGGTAGTGGGCATCGGTGAGGAGGAGTTCTTTCTGGCTTCGGATGCTACGCCGATTGTGGAGTACACGGACAAGGTGGTGTACCTGGAAGATGGCGAAATAGCCGTTATCCGCCGGGGACAAGACCTGAAGGTGGTGGACCTGGACAACGTGGAGATGACGCCCGAAGTCAAGAGAGTGGAGCTCAAACTGGGACAACTGGACAAAGGTGGCTATCCGCACTTCATGCTGAAAGAGATCTTCGAACAGCCCGACTGTATCTATGACTGTATGCGCGGGCGCGTTAATGTAGAAGGTACCAGCGTGGTGCTTTCGGCTGTGATCGACCACCAGGCGAAGCTGCTGAAAGCCCGTCGCTTCATTATCGTGGCCTGTGGTACATCGTGGCATGCCGGGCTCATCGGCAAGCATCTCATCGAGAGCTTCTGTCGCATTCCGGTGGAGGTGGAGTACGCCTCAGAGTTCCGCTACCGCGATCCGGTGATCAATGCCGACGACGTGGTGATAGCCATCTCGCAGAGCGGTGAAACAGCCGATACATTGGCTGCCGTGGAGCTGGCCAAGAGTCGCGGAGCGTTCATCTACGGAATCTGTAACGCCATCGGTTCGTCTATTCCGCGGGCTACGCACACCGGCTCATACATCCACGTAGGACCGGAGATCGGGGTGGCATCGACCAAAGCCTTCACCGGACAGGTCACTGTGCTTACCATGCTGGCCCTCACGCTGGCCCGGCAGAAGCAGACCATCACCGAAGAGCACTTCCTGCAAGTGGTGGCCGAGCTGAGACAGATACCGGAGAAGATGAAGCAGGTGCTGATGCTCAACGACCGGATAGCCGAACTGGCTAAGATATTCACCTACGCGCATAACTTCATCTACCTGGGTCGCGGGTATAGTTACCCTGTGGCATTGGAAGGAGCATTGAAATTGAAAGAAATTTCGTATATTCACGCCGAAGGTTATCCGGCAGCCGAGATGAAGCACGGGCCCATCGCCCTGATCGATGCCGAAATGCCTGTGGTGGTCATTGCCACGCAGAACGGGTTGTACGAAAAAGTGCTCAGCAATATCCAGGAAATCAAGGCGCGGAAGGGACGAGTCATTGCTGTGGTCAATGCAGGCGATACGGTAATCAGCCAGATAGCCGATTATTGCATCGAACTTCCCGAAACAATCGAGTGCCTGGATCCGTTGATTACTACGGTGCCCCTGCAGATGTTGGCCTATCATGTGGCCGTATGCAAAGGCATGGATGTGGACCAACCCAGGAACCTGGCAAAATCTGTCACCGTGGAATGACGAATTGCACACCGTGTAATGACAGTTTACACACCGAGATAATGGATTTTATCAATAGACCAAAATAGTAACTTGTAGAGATGCTGAAACATGAATGTGGCGTAGCCATGATCCGCTTGCTCAAGCCGTTGGAGTACTACGAAAAGAAGTACGGTACCTGGATGTACGGTTTGAACAAACTTTACCTGCTGATGGAGAAGCAACACAACCGGGGACAAGAAGGTGCCGGACTGGCTTGTGTGAAGCTCCAGGCCAATCCCGGTGAGGAATACATGTTCCGTGAACGGGCCGAAGGCTCCAATGCCATCCCCGAGATATTCGGTGCGGTACAGGCTCATTTCAAGGACCTGCCGAAGGAACAGTTGCACGATGCCGGCTTTGCCAAGCGTACCCTGCCCTTTGCCGGCGAGGTGTACATCGGTCACCTGCGGTACAGCACCACGGGTAAGTCGGGTATCTCGTACGTACATCCGTTCCTGCGTCGCAACAACTGGCGGGCCAAGAACCTGGCACTGTGCGGCAACTTCAACATGACCAATGTGGACGAGACCTTTGCCCGCATCACCGCCATCGGTCAGCATCCCCGCCAATACGCCGATACCTACATCATGCTGGAACAGATGGGACACCGCCTGGACCGCGAAGTAGAGCGCGTGTTCAACAGGGCCGAGGCCGAAGGACTCACCGGTATGGACATCACACATTACATCGAAGACCAGATAGACCTGGCCAATGTCTTGCGCACGTCGAGCAAGGAGTGGGATGGGGGATACGTCATTGCCGGACTCACCGGTAGTGGCGAGAGTTTCGCCCTCCGCGACCCGTGGGGCATTCGTCCCGCGTTCTGGTATGCCGACGATGAGATTGCCGTGCTGGCTTCGGAGCGTCCCGTGATACAAACCACGTTGAATGTTCCGGTGGGCGAGATCAAGGAATTGCACCCCGGACAGGCACTCCTTATTAATAAGGCAGGCGAAATCCACACCACGCGTATCAACAAGGCACAGGAGAAGAAAGCCTGCTCGTTCGAGCGCATCTACTTCTCCCGCGGAAGCGATGTCGACATCTACCAGGAGCGCAAGCTGCTCGGCGAGAAGCTCGTACCACGCATCCTGAAATCGGTCAACAACGACCTGGACCATACGGTGTTCTCCTTCATCCCCAATACGGCCGAAGTGGCTTTCTACGGGATGTTGCAAGGATTGGACAATCACCTGAACAAGGAGAAAGCGAAACAGATAGCTGCCCTGGGACATAACCCCACCACGGAGGAACTGGAGAAAATCCTCTCCCGTCGCATCCGTTCGGAGAAGGTAGCCATCAAGGACATCAAGTTGCGTACATTCATCGCCGAAGGCAATAGCCGGAACGACCTGGCCGCTCACGTGTACGATATCACGTATGGCAGCCTCGTGCCGGGTGTGGACAATCTGGTGATCATCGACGACAGCATCGTACGCGGAACCACCCTGAAGCAGAGCATCATCAGCATACTGGACCGTCTGGGGCCGAAGAAGATCGTCATCGTATCTTCCTCCCCGCAGGTGCGTTACCCGGACTATTACGGCATCGACATGGCCCGCATGAGCGAGTTCATCGCCTTCAAGGCTGCCATCGAACTGCTGAAAGAGCGCGATATGAAGGATGTCATCGCCTCGGCCTACCGGAAGTCCAAAGACCAGGTGAAGTTGCCCAAGGAACAGCTGGTGAACTACGTGAAGGAGATTTATGCTCCGTTCACCGACGAGGAGATTTCTGCCAAGATGGTGCAACTGCTCACCCCGGCCGATACCCGTGCCAAGGTAGAGATCGTGTATCAGCCCGTTAGCGGCTTGCACGAAGCCTGCCCCGGTCATAAGGGCGATTGGTACTTTACCGGCGACTATCCTACTCCGGGTGGGGTGAAGTTGCTCAACCAAGCATTTATACAGTACATCGAACAATTATACCAGTTTTAGTACAGGCTGTCCGTTACTTTTCGGACAGCCTTTTATTTCAGTAACTATATGAGAAATGTGACATTGATTCTTGATGATGGTTCCCGCTTCCAGGGGCAGTCGTTCGGCTATGAGAAGCCGGTAGCGGGCGAAGTGGTATTCAATACCGCCATGACCGGCTACCCGGAGAGCCTCACCGACCCCTCGTATGCCGGGCAGTTGATGACGCTCACCTATCCACTGGTGGGCAATTACGGAGTTCCCCCCTTTACCCTCGAACCGAACGGGCTGGCCACGTTCATGGAGAGCCGGAAGATCCATGCCGAAGCAATTATCGTGAGCGACTATTCCACCGAGTACAGCCACTGGAACGCCCGGGAAAGCCTGGCCGATTGGTTGAAACGCGAGCAAGTACCGGGCATCACCGGCATCGACACCCGCGAGCTGACCAAAGTACTACGTGAGCACGGAGTGATGATCGGCAAAATAGTATTCGACGATGAGCCGGACAAAGTACCCGAGGCACTGGTGTACGACGATATCAACTTCGTAGACCGGGTGAGCTGCAAGGAGGTAATCCGTTACAACGAAGGCCCCGGTAAGAAGAAAGTGGTGCTGGTGGATTGCGGCGTGAAGACCAACATCATCCGCTGCCTGCTGAAACGCGACGTAGAGGTCGTCCGCGTACCGTGGAACTACGACTTCAACACGCTCCAGTTCGATGGGCTCTTCATCTCCAACGGTCCGGGCGATCCGGATACCTGTGATGCTGCCGTGCAGAATATTCGCAAAGCGATGCAGAACGAACAACTCCCCATCTTCGGCATCTGCATGGGCAACCAACTCCTGTCCAAAGCCGGAGGTGCTTCCATCTTCAAACTGAAATACGGTCACCGCAGCCACAACCAGCCGGTGCGTATGGTGGGCACCAACCGCTGCTTCATCACCTCGCAAAACCACGGCTATGCGGTGGACAACGATACGCTGGGCACCGACTGGCAACCGCTCTTCGTCAACATGAACGACGGCTCCAACGAGGGTATTCGTCACAAACGCAATCCCTGGTTCTCGGCTCAGTTCCATCCCGAAGCAGCCAGCGGACCTACCGATACGGAGTTCTTGTTCGATGAATTTGTAAAACTCTTAAAATGAAATATATTCACTACAAAGTTTTTAGTGAAGAATGGAATGAGGATAGTGGATTGCCCCAGCGGGGCATCGTGTCCGTTAGGTTGGCCCAGCGGGCCAATGTGTCCGTAGCCGTGGGCTTCAGCCCACGGGTTAGATGCACCCACAACATGCGCCACGTAGTGGTGCCGTATATTATTATCAAGAGCGCACAAGACAGCACCACTACGTGGCGCACCGGTAAGAAATACCGTATTCCGTGGGCTGAAGCCCACGGCTACGGACACATACCCCCGCTGGGGCTTAGCTCTCCATTCTTCATTATAAACTCTGTGATGAATCAATCTCCTCTACTATATGGAAAATAAAATAAAGAAAGTACTACTGTTGGGTTCCGGTGCCCTGAAGATCGGTGAAGCCGGTGAGTTCGACTACTCCGGCTCGCAAGCCCTCAAAGCGTTGAAAGAGGAAGGAATCGAAACCATTCTCATCAACCCGAACATTGCCACGGTACAAACCTCGGAAGGGGTGGCCGACCAGATCTATTTCCTCCCCGTCACTCCGTACTTCGTGGAAAAGGTCATCCAAAAGGAGAAACCAGACGGCATCATGCTGGCTTTCGGCGGACAAACGGCCCTGAACTGCGGGGTAGCACTCTACCGGGAAGGCATCCTGGAGAAGTACAACCTGCAAGTGCTAGGCACTCCCGTGCAAGCCATCATCGACACCGAAGACCGGGAGCTATTCGTGAATAAGCTGAACGAGATCAATGTGAAAACCATTCAGAGCGAAGCGGTGGAGAACGCTGCCGACGCCCGTCGCGCTGCAGCCCGGTTGGGTTATCCGGTCATCGTCCGGGCAGCCTACGCTTTAGGTGGCCTTGGTTCCGGTTTCTGCGACAACGAAGAACAACTTAACACGCTGGTAGAAAAGGCCTTCTCGTTCTCACCTCAAGTGTTGGTAGAAAAATCCTTGCGAGGCTGGAAGGAAGTAGAATACGAGGTGGTACGCGACCGTTTCGACAATTGCATCACCGTGTGTAACATGGAAAACTTCGACCCGCTGGGCATCCACACCGGTGAGTCCATCGTCATCGCCCCGTCGCAAACGCTGACCAACAGCGAGTACCATAAACTCCGCGAGCTGGCCATCCGCATCATCCGCCACATCGGCATTGTGGGCGAGTGCAACGTGCAGTATGCCTTTGACCCCGAGTCCGAAGATTACCGGGTGATTGAGGTCAATGCCCGCCTCTCGCGCTCATCGGCCCTGGCGTCGAAAGCTACCGGCTATCCGCTGGCCTTCGTGGCTGCCAAGCTCGGTCTGGGCTATGGCCTGTTCGACCTGAAGAACTCCGTAACCCGTACTACCAGTGCCTTCTTCGAACCCGCCCTGGACTATGTGGTGTGCAAGATTCCGCGTTGGGACCTGGGTAAATTCCACGGCGTAGACCGCGAACTCGGCTCGTCCATGAAGTCGGTAGGCGAGGTGATGGCCATCGGTCGCACCTTCGAAGAAGCCATCCAGAAAGGCCTGCGCATGATAGGGCAGGGCATGCACGGATTCGTGGGCAACAAGGAGTTGGTCATCGCCGACATCGACAAGGCTCTCCGCGAGCCGACCGACAAACGCATCTTCGTCATCTCCAAAGCACTCCGGGCAGGCTATACCATCGACCAGATCCATGACCTGACGAAGATAGACCGATGGTTCCTGCAAAAGCTGGTTAACATCATGCACACCGCGCAGGAACTGGAACAGTACACCGACATCCGGAACCTCCCTGTGGAGCTGCTTCGCAAAGCCAAAGTACAAGGATTCTCCGACTTCCAGGTGGCTCGTTCCCTCGGCTTCAACGGCGATATGGAGAATGGCAGTCTGGCCGTGCGAAACTACCGCAAGAGCGTGGGCGTGCTTCCGGTGGTGAAACAGATCGATACGCTGGCCGGTGAGTTCCCTGCGCAGACCAACTACCTCTACCTTACGTACAGCGGCACGGCCAACGATGTGAAGTATCTGGGCGACCATCGCTCCATCGTGGTGCTTGGCTCGGGTGCCTACCGCATCGGCTCGTCCGTGGAGTTCGACTGGTGCGGCGTGCAGGCCCTGAATACCATTCGTAAGGAAGGATGGCGCAGTGTGATGATCAACTACAACCCCGAAACGGTTTCTACCGATTACGATATGTGTGACCGCCTTTACTTCGACGAACTCACCTTCGAACGGGTGATGGATATCCTCGAACTGGAAAACCCGCACGGAGTCATCGTTTCCACCGGCGGACAGATACCGAACAACCTCGCCATGCGTCTGGACGGACAGCAGGTCAACATCCTGGGAACCTCCGCCAAGAGCATCGACAATGCCGAAGACCGGGAGAAGTTCTCCGCCATGCTGGACCGTATCGGAGTGGATCAGCCCCGTTGGCGCGAGCTGACTTCGATGGACGATATCCACGAGTTTGTGGCCGAAGTAGGCTTCCCTGTCCTGGTGCGTCCGTCGTACGTACTTTCGGGTGCAGCGATGAACGTCTGCTCCAACGACGAAGAGCTGGAACGTTTCCTCCAGCTGGCGGCCAACGTGTCGAAGAAGCATCCGGTAGTGGTGAGCCAGTTCATCGAACACGCCAAGGAAGTAGAGATGGATGCCGTAGCACAGAACGGCGAGATTGTGGCCTACGCCATCAGCGAGCACATCGAGTTTGCCGGGGTACACTCGGGCGACGCCACCATCCAGTTCCCCCCGCAGAAGCTTTACGTGGAGACGGTTCGTCGTATCAAGCGCATCAGTCGCGAGATAGCCAAAGAGCTGAACATCTCCGGCCCGTTCAACATCCAATACCTGGCGCGCGACAATGACATCAAGGTCATCGAGTGCAACCTCCGCGCCAGCCGATCGTTCCCCTTCGTAAGCAAGGTGCTGAAGATCAACTTCATCGAACTGGCTACGAAGGTGATGCTGGGACTTCCGGTAGAAAAGCCGTCGAAGAACCTCTTTGAGCTCGATTACGTGGGTATCAAGGCTTCGCAATTCTCCTTCAACCGCTTGCAAAAGGCCGACCCCGTACTCGGGGTGGACATGGCCTCTACGGGTGAAGTGGGTTGCATCGGCTCGGACACGTCGTGCGCGGTGCTGAAAGCCATGCTTTCGGTGGGTTATCGCATCCCGCAGAAGAACATCCTGCTCTCCACCGGTACGCCGAAGCAGAAGGCCGACATGCTCAGTGCCGCCCGTATGCTGGTGCAGAAAGGCTACAAGCTCTTCGCCACCGGAGGTACGTATAAGTGGCTGATGGCCGACGGTATTGAGTGTACGCAGGTGCATTGGCCCAGTGAGGAAGGGCAACATCCGCAGGCACTGGACATGATGCGTAGCAAGGAGATCGATATGGTGGTGAACATCCCGAAGAACCTCACAGCGCATGAGTTGACCAACGGGTATAAGATTCGTCGCGCAGCGGTGGATTTGAACATCCCGCTGATTACCAATGCCCGCCTGGCCAGTGCATTTATCCATGCGTTCTGTACCATGAGTATTGACGATATCGCCATCAAGAGCTGGGAGGAGTATAAGTAAAACTCTTTATATTTCACCACAGATTCACACAGAGTTTCACAGAGGTAATTTATATTCCTCTTGTGAAACTCTGTTTGAATTAGGGATTTACTCTTCCACTTATAGGGATAATCCGTTGCCCGGAGAAATATCATCCGCTACTTTTGTTGCATAATCATTAATCAAAACACATTATCGTATGAAGAAGCTCCTTTTATTATCCGCCCTCCTGTGCACACTAAATCTCTCCGCGCAAGTCGGCGAAGTAGTGACCGACATTTATGGAAAATTCTATGTTACTGTCGATGTAGGGAATGGATATTTCGTTGTAGTCGATATGTATGGAAGCATACAGCACACCAACTTGAACCGGGATATAACCTATTATTCCGACTTCTACGATTACGAAGCCGGCAAGGTGAAAAGTGCCTGTGGAGTGCCTTTCCAGTATTATTCGGACTTTTACAGCTACGAGAACGGTAAGATAAAAAAGATAGGCAACGTGACTTTCAGTTATTATTCGGACTTTTACAACTACGAGAATGGCAAGATTAAGATGATAGGCAATGTGCCTTTCAGTTACTATTCAGACTTTTACAACTATGAGAATGGTAAGATCAAGAAGATAGGCAGTATGGAATTCAAGTATTGCTCGGACTTCTACGAATATGAAACCGGAAAGCTGAAGAAGCTGGGCGACCAGAATTACACGTACTACTCATCGTTCGACTCTAACAGCCACGTAGGGCGGTTGAAGTCCGGTGCTCCTTCCTTTGAGTACAATGGCATCTATGTGCAGGTAGTCAGCGAGTTCCAGTCCCAACGCCGCGGACATCGCCACGGCAGAAGATAAGGATTACACGCTTTGTAAATCAGATTAGGTACTGTGTAATGCACCATTACACAGTACCTAATGCGTGATTATACAGTATTTAATATACGATTCATACATAACCCATGAAATGGGTTTGATGTGGATAACCCCGTGCAAGCGAAGCGCAGCTCGGGGTAAAACGAGCTCTCTCTCCCTCGAACTCCATAGGAGTTCAATATGTGGTCTTTTTCAGTTGGATGTAGACTAGTAAAGATGGCAGTAGAACTCCTACGGAGTTCATGTTGTAGAGCGTTCTGTACCCCGAGCTGCGCTTCGCTTGCACGGGGTTATCCACATCGAACCCATTTCATGGGTTTGATAACAAAGCATCAAAGCAGAAATGCCCGGCTCCCTTGAAATCCGGACAAGCATCCTCCGCACGGAACAGTCCGAAGACCGACGAGCCCGACCCGCTCATCGACGCATAGACAGCTCCCTGCCGGTACATCTCTTCCTTAATCTCCCCGATTACCGGGAACTGCGGGAACACACTCTCCTCGAAATCATTCACCAACGCATCACGCCACTGGCTCACCGGACGGGCGATGACTTCCCGTAGCGAAACCTCCGGACGGTGCGGACGAATCCGTGCAAAAGCATCCCGGGTAGAGACAAACACCTCCGGCTTCACTATACAAATGCGATACCCCTTCAACGATATGTCGACGGGCGAGAAGATATTGCCGATACCCTCGGCAAAGGTAGGTGTGTTCCGGACGAAGAAAGCACAGTCGGCACCCAGCATGGCAGCGTATGTTTCCAGTTGCTCGTCCGTCAGGCCCAGGGTGAAGCGTTCGTTCAGCATCTTCAGCATGAAAGCAGCATCGGCCGATCCGCCACCCAGTCCGGCACCCGAAGGAATGTGCTTGTGCAGGTAGATGTCCACCGGTGGGAGAGAGAACTCCCGTTGCAGCAGACGGTAGGCTTTCACCACGAGGTTGTCGTCCGGGCTTCCGGCTACTTCGATACCCGATATGTGCAGGGAAATATCACTCCCGGAGGCAACAGTGATCTCCAACGCATCGGTCAGAGGAACGGGGTAAAACACCGTCTCCAGGTTATGGTACCCGTCGGGACGCTTCCCGGTGATGTACAGTCCCAGGTTTATTTTGGCATTCGGAAACGCTATCATAAGGCAGTTATGAACTGATTTGGTGAATAATGGATTGATAACTCGTCGATAATCTTTTGAACCGACGGACGGCAAAGTTAAGAAATAGTTTTTATCTTTGCCATCCCTAATAAGAATTCATAATGGCCGAACAAAGAAGAAATACACGCAACCAGAAGAATGCACCACAGCCGGTGAGCGACTACGGACGTATCCAACCACAGGCTCCCGAGCTCGAAGAGGCAGTTCTCGGTGCGTTGATGATTGAAAAAGATGCCTATGCACAGGTCAGCGAGATCCTGCGTCCTGAGTCGTTTTACGAACGCCGGCACCAGCTGATCTATGCAGCCATTACCGACCTGGCCATCAACCAGAAACCGGTGGATATCCTCACCGTCAAGGAACAGCTCAGCCGCCGGGGCGACCTGGAAGAGGTGGGCGGACCGTTCTACATCGCCCAGCTCAGCAGCCGGGTGGCATCGTCGGCACACATCGAATACCATGCCCGCATCATCGCCCAGAAGTACCTGGCACGGGAGCTCATCACCTTCACCAGCCATATCCAGACGAAAGCTTTCGACGAGACGCTCGACGTGGACGACCTCATGCAGGAGGCCGAAGGCAAGCTCTTCGAAATCTCCCAGCGCAACCTGAAGAAGGACTACACGCAGATCAATCCCGTCATTGCCGAGTCCTACCAACTGATACAGAAAGCAGCCGCCCGTTCCGATGGATTGAGCGGACTGGAAACCGGCTTCACCAAGCTGGATGGCATGACGTCCGGCTGGCAGAAGTCCGACCTCATCGTCATCGCTGCCCGTCCCGCCATGGGTAAGACGGCCTTCGTGCTCTCCATGGCGAAGAACATCGCCGTGAATTACCGCGAAGCTGTGGCCCTTTTCTCCCTGGAAATGAGCAACGTGCAGTTGGTGAACCGTTTGATATCCAACGTGTGCGAGATTCCCAGTGAGAAGATCAAGAGCGGTCAGCTGGCCGGGTACGAGTGGCAACAGCTGGACTACAAGCTGAAAGACCTTATCGACGCTCCGCTCTATGTGGACGATACCCCCTCGCTCTCGGTGTTCGAGCTCCGTACCAAGGCCCGCCGCCTGGTGCGCGAACATGGGGTGAAGATCATCATCATCGACTACCTCCAGCTGATGAACGCCAGCGGTATGGCTTTCGGTAGCCGCCAGGAAGAGGTAAGTACCATTTCGCGCTCACTGAAGGGGCTGGCCAAGGAATTGAACATCCCCATCATTGCCCTGTCGCAGCTGAATCGTGGTGTAGAGAGCCGCGAAGGTATCGAGGGTAAGCGTCCGCAGTTGAGCGACCTTCGTGAGTCGGGTGCCATCGAGCAGGATGCAGATATGGTGTGCTTCATCCACCGTCCGGAGTATTACAAGATTTTCCAGGACGACAAGGGGAACGACCTCCGCGGCATGGCCGAGATCATCATTGCCAAGCACCGTAACGGTGCCGTGGGCGATGTGTTGCTGCGATTCAAGGGCGAATTCACCCGCTTCTCCAACCCGGACGACGATATGATTATTCCCGTTGCCAACGAATTTGGAGGTACCTCCATGCTTGGTTCGCGCGTGAATGTGCCGCCTCCCCCGCAAGAGTTCCAGCCGCAGACGGATAATCCGTTTGGCGGAGTAGGGGGCAATGGACCGTTGCCTTTTTAATAAATTATTTTCACCACAGAGTCACACAGAGTTCCACAGAGGATTAAATAATAAGAGAAAAAACTCTGTGAAACTCTGTGTGACTCTGTGGTGAACTAAAATGATACCGTATATGCAAAAACTATTATCACTTCCCCCCAACCTCGTATCGTGCTTCCACGAACTGGAAGGTGTAGACCGTACCCAATGGTTTTGTACCTCCGACCCCATAGGCAGTAAGCTCGGATCGGGTGGAGGAACCACCTGGCTCCTCGAAGCCTGCAGGCGCGAATATGCCCCCGGACAATCCTTCGGCGAGTGGCTGGGACAAGATAAACGCATCCTGCTCCATGCCGGCGGACAAAGCCGTCGCCTGCCCGCCTACGCCCCCTCGGGCAAGATACTCACGCCTGTGCCCATCTTCCGCTGGGAACGGGGACAACGGCTGAGCCAGAACCTGCTGTCGCTTCAACTCCCGCTCTACGAGAAAATCATGACGCAAGCCCCCGACAGCCTGCATACCCTCATCGCCAGTGGCGACGTGTATATCCGCTCGGAGCAACCGCTGCAAGCCATCCCCGAAGCCGACGTGGTGTGCTACGGCCTCTGGGTCGATCCCGAGTTGGCTTCGCATCATGGCGTATTTGCCTCGCACCGCCAGTCGCCGGACCGGCTCGACTTCATGCTCCAGAAACCCACACTCCAGGAACTCGAAAAGCTCTCAAAGACCCACTTCTACCTCATGGACATCGGTATCTGGCTGCTCAGCGACCGCGCTGTGGAGGTACTCATGAAGCGTTCGCGCAGCAGTGAAGGGGGCGAGTTGAAGTATTATGATATGTATTCCGACTTCGGACGGGCACTGGGCGAACACCCCGCTTTGCCCGACGACGAGGTGAACACGCTCTCCGTAGCCATCCTGCCGCTTCCCGGCGGAGAATTCTACCACTACGGAACGAACGAGGAACTGATCTCGTCCACACTGGCCGTACAGAGTCGCGTACGCGACCAACGCCAGATCATGCACCGCAAGGTGAAACCCCATCCCGCCATGTTCGTCATGAACGCTGAGGTGCACATATCGCTCACAGAGGAGAATGAAAACATCTGGATAGAGAACAGTTGCGTAGGTCCCCGGTGGGAAATCAGCAGCAATAACATCATCACCGGCGTACCCGAGAACGACTGGGAGATGTTCCTCGGTGAAGGGACTTGTTTAGACATGGTTCCGGTGGGAGAGTCGGGCTACGCTATTCGTATGTATGACATCCACGACAAATTCCGCGGGCGAGTAGATGATGAAAATACTGATTATCTGGATTTGAGTTTCTGTGCGTGGATGGACGATGAAATCACCTATGATATGATAGGCGGAGAAGAATGCGATATTCAGTCGGCCAGGATATTTCCTGTGGTACACAATCTGGATCATGCTTCGGCGGTAATCCGATGGATAGGAATGGAGTGGAATGGCAAAAGAGATCCGGCTGTAGAAGCTTTGGCCAAGGAGGTTTATTTCAATAGCGAACGCCTCTCGGCCGATGAAATCTCTGCCCGTGCCAACCTGAAACGACTCTACGCCCAGCGCGAAGCCTTCCGCCGGAAGAACTGGACGGCACTGGCTGCCAACTACGAGAACAGCGTCTTCTACCAGCTCGACCTGGCCGATGCTGCCCGCGAGTATGTCCGCATGGGGCTGGAAGCACCGCAACCGCTTCCTGCCGATGCTGCCCCGATGCAACGCATGCGCAACCACATGCTGCGCTCGCGCATCTTCCGTGGACAAGGACAGGAACACCGCACCGAAGAACGCGCCGCCTTCGACGCGCTTCGCGATGCGATGATGAGCGAAACGGGCTACCAGAAGAAAGACCCCGTGCTCAGTGTTTACCCCGACCAGATAGTCTGGGGGCGCAGTCCGGTACGTATCGACCTGGCCGGTGGATGGACCGACACACCGCCGTACTCGCTCTACGCGGGTGGCAACGTGGTGAACATCGCCATCGAGCTGAACGGTCAACCACCGTTGCAAGTGTACGTCAAGCCCTGCCAAGAACACTGCATCATCCTGCGCTCCATCGACATGGGAGCGTCCGAAACCATACATACCTACGAAGAACTGGCCCGGTACGATAGCATCGGATCGCCCTTCTCCATTCCCAAGGCAGCACTTTGCCTGGCAGGTTTCGACGCCCGCTTTTCCAACACCGCATACGCCTCGCTCCAGGAACAGCTACAGGCTTTCGGGTCGGGCATGGAGGTGACGCTGCTGGCCGCCATCCCTGCCGGATCGGGCTTGGGGACGAGCTCCATCCTGGCGTCTACCGTACTCGGCGCACTGAACGACTTCTGCGGACTGACGTGGGACAAGAACGAAATATGCCGTCGCACACTGCTGCTGGAGCAGTTGCTCACCACCGGAGGCGGTTGGCAAGACCAGTATGGCGGCGTGCTGCAAGGCATCAAGCTGTTGCAAACGGAAGAAGGCTTCTGTCAGGACCCGCAAGTCCGGTGGCTGCCAAACCATCTCTTCACGCATCCTGATTACCGGATGTGTCACCTGCTGTACTACACCGGCATCACCCGCACGGCTAAGGACATCCTGGGCGAGATTGTGGGCTCCATGTTCCTCAACTCTTCCACCCACCTGCAACTGCTGGCCGAAATGAAGAGCCATGCCTTGGAGATGAACGAAACCATCCGCCGGGGCGATTTCGAGGGTTATGGTCGACTGATCGGAAAGACCTGGGAGCAGAACAAGGCGTTGGACAGCGGTACCAATCCGCCCGCCGTGGAGGCCATCATCGACCTGATCAAGGAATATGCTTTGGGGTATAAGTTGCCCGGAGCCGGTGGGGGAGGATACCTCTACATCGTGGCCCGGGATGCACAGGCAGCCGTGGCTATCCGTCGGATCCTGAATGAGAATCCACCCAATCCCCGGGCACGCTTCGTGGAGATGACGCTCTCGGACAAAGGGTTCCAGGTTTCAAGGTCGTAGTATTTGTATATTAAAAATACTTCCCCTTGGCGGGATTTTGAATGTGTACAAATACCCAAGTTAACGACAATAGTGACATAACGACATAGGGGGTCTTTTAGACCCTTAGCAAAAATGTGTGGAACAATAAAAGCACTTTACATATGTGTGTGGGCGGTTTTATCTCAAAAATTACTCAGTTTCAGGAGCCGTGCTCTTCTAACGGTGAACGCTGTTTTTTGCTAAGAAATGAGTAGCTTGTTCCTGATTGTTTGTTGGGATTTATTGATTCTTAGCATAACTGAATAGTTTGGTTCATCCGGCAAACGTGTACTTGTGTGATACCAGGAGCTGTGAACATAAAACTCTTTTGGGTAAGAGGGAAGATTCGGACGATCATTGTTTTATGTTTACGTTGTTTTCTGTATTACGATTCTTTTGTGTAAATCTATTTTGGTGTAAATATCATCTGAAATAGTTGGAGCGATATAAATTCCCGAAGGTTAGGAGCCTGTTTCGTGATTTTGTTTAATGTATTGATAATCAATAACATTAACCAATAGATGCACGCAGATAAACCCTCATGTCGTTTTGTCACTATTGCGTCGCTATCTCCCTGGGATTTCTTTCCTGTGAACTTGTTTTGAATTATAGATATTTTACTAAAAGTAGTATGCCTTCTTTAAAGTGTTTGGTTTTTGATTTTTACAATTTGATTGCTCGGAATTATCTTCAAGGGATAAAAAAATATCTTCAAGGGATAATTATTTATCTTCAAGGGATAATAAATTATCCAATGAGGAACAGGGGTTTCTCCCCGAAAAGAAAAAAACTCTGCGTTTCATTCCCCGACTACGGAAAAATCTTATTAACTTTGCGGGTCTTTTTTCGAGAACAATATAAAACATTACGATATGAATATCTCTTATAACTGGCTGAAAGAGTATGTCGACTTCGACTTGACGCCCGACGAAGTGTCCGAAGCACTGACCTCCATCGGTCTGGACACAGGCGGGGTGGAAGAGGTGCAAACCATCAAAGGCGGCCTCGAAGGACTCGTTATCGGCGAAGTGCTGACGTGCGAGGAACATCCCAATTCGGACCATCTGCACGTTACTACCGTCAACCTGGGCACCGGCGAACCGTCTCAGATTGTCTGCGGAGCGGCCAACGTGGCTGCCGGACAGAAGGTGGTCGTAGCTACCCTGGGTACCATACTCTACAGCGGTGAGGAAAACTTTACCATCAAGAAATCGAAGATACGCGGAGTAGAATCCTGCGGAATGATCTGTGCCGAAGACGAAATAGGCATCGGTACCTCGCATGACGGCATCATTGTACTGCCGGCTGAGGCTGTTCCCGGAACTCCTGCCAAAGAATACTACCACATCGAGAGCGAATATGTGCTCGAAGTGGACATCACACCCAACCGGGCCGATGCCTGCTCGCACTACGGTGTGGCACGCGACCTGTATGCCTACCTGCTTCAGAACGGTCGTAAGGCTACGCTGAAACGCCCGTCGGTAGAGGCTTTCACGGTGGAAAACCACGACCTGGACATCCCCGTGAAGGTGGAGAACATCGAAGCCTGCCCGCGCTATGCCGGGGTCACGGTGAAGGGGGTACGCGTGACCGAGAGCCCCGAATGGCTGCAAAACAAGCTGCGCCTCATTGGCGTACGCCCTATTAATAATGTGGTGGACATCACGAACTACATCGTACATGCCTTCGGCCAGCCGCTGCACTGCTTCGATGCTGCCGCCATCAAGGGAGGCGAAGTGATCGTGAAAACCATGCCCGAAGGCACGCCGTTCACTACCCTCGACGGGGTGGAGCGCAAGCTCAACGAGCGCGACCTGATGATATGCAACCGCGAAGGTGCCATGTGCATCGCCGGTGTGTTCGGCGGACTCGACTCGGGCTCTACCGAAACTACTACCGATGTATTCATCGAAAGTGCCTATTTCCACCCCACCTGGGTGCGTAAGACGGCTCGTCGCCACGGACTCAACACCGATGCTTCGTTCCGTTTCGAACGCGGTATCGACCCCAATATCACCGTGTATTGCCTCAAGCTGGCTGCCCTGCTGATCAAGGAACTGGCCGGTGGAACCATCGCTTGCGACATCAAGGATGTATGCGCCGCTCCGGCACCCGATTTCGTGGTGGAACTGACCTACGAGCGTGTGAACTCGCTCATCGGCAAGGTGATTCCGGTGGACACCATCAAGAGCATCGTGAACAGCCTGGAGATGAAGGTCACCGCCGAAACAGCCGAAGGGCTGACGCTGGCCGTACCCCCTTACCGGGTGGATGTACAGCGCGACTGCGACGTGATAGAGGACATCCTCCGCATCTACGGATACAACAACGTGGAGATTCCGTCTACGCTGAAATCGAGCCTCACCACGAAGGGTGAATCGGATAAATCGAACAAGCTGCAAAACCTTGTTGCCGAGCAACTTGTGGGCTGTGGATTCAATGAAATATTGAACAACTCACTGACCCGTGCCGCCTATTACGAAGGACTGGAAACTTACCCGGCTTCTGCTTCGGTGATGCTGCTCAACCCGCTCAGCGCCGACCTGAACTGCATGCGTCAGACGCTGCTCTTTGGCGGACTGGAAAGCATCGCGCACAATGCCAACCGCAAGAATGCCGACCTGCGTTTCTTCGAGTTCGGCAACTGCTACCACTACGATGCCGACAAGCGCAACCCGGAGAAGGGGCTGGCTCCTTACACAGAGGACTACCACCTGGGCCTGTGGGTAACTGGCAAGCGCGTATCGAACTCCTGGGCGCATGCCAACGAGGACAGCTCGGTGTACGAACTGAAGGCGTACGTGGAGAACATCCTGAAACGTCTCGGCCTGGATCTGCGCAACCTGGTAGTGGGCAATCTGACCGACGACCTCTTCGCCACCGCACTCTCGGTAAACACCAAGGGCGGCAAGCGTCTGGCATCGTTCGGCGTGGTAACCCGTAAACAACTCAAAGCGTTCGATATAGACAACGAAGTATATTACGCCGATCTCAACTGGAAGGAGCTGATGAAGGCCATCCGTTCGGCGAAGGTGAGCTACAAGGAGATATCCAAGTACCCGGCCGTGAAGCGCGACCTGGCCTTGCTGATAGACAAGAACACGCAGTTTGCCGACATCGAGAAGATCGCTTTCGATACCGACCGGAAGTTGCTCAAGGGCGTGGAACTCTTCGACGTGTACGAGGGTAAGAACCTTGAGGCAGGTAAGAAGTCGTACGCCGTGAGCTTCCAGCTTCAGGACGAGACGCAAACGCTGACCGACAAGGTGATAGACAAGCTCATGTCTCGCCTGGTGAAGAACCTGGAAGACAAGCTCAGTGCCAGATTAAGATAAGAATTTAAACTAAAATACATCAAGACCAATGGGAAGAGCGTTCGAATATAGAAAAGCAACCAAGCTGAAAAGATGGGGCAACATGGCCCGTACTTTCACCAGAATAGGTAAACAAGTCGCTATCGCCGTGAAGGCTGGCGGTCCGGATCCTGAAAACAACCCTTCACTGCGCGCCTGTATCGCCAATGCCAAGCGCGAGAACATGCCGAAGGATAACATAGACCGTGCCATCAAGAATGCCATGGGCAAGGATACGAAGGACTATAAGGAAATGAATTACGAGGGATACGGACCTTTCGGTATCGCCGTGTTCGTGGAAACGGCTACGGACAACACCACCCGTACGGTGGCCAATGTGCGCAGCGTATTCAATAAATTTGGCGGTTCGCTCGGTACTTCGGGTAGCCTTGACTTTATCTTCAGCCACAAATCGATGTTCACCCTGGCCAAGAAAGAGGGCGTGGATATGGACGAGCTGATCCTGGAACTCATCGACTACGGTGTGGACGAGGATTACGATGAGGACGAAGAGGAAGTGATCATCTACGGCGATCCGAAGTCGTTCTCGCAGATTCAGCACTACCTGGAAGAAAACGGATTCGAAGTGAAGGGATCGGAATTTACCCGCATCCCCAACGACGAGAAGGACCTCGATGCCGAACAACGTGCTACCATCGAAAAGATGGTGGATCGTCTGGAGGACGATGAAGACGTACAGAATGTCTACACCAACCTGAAACCCGCAGCAGAGGAAGAAGAGTAATGGAGAAAGTCTATAAAACGGAAGGCACCTGCAGCTCGCACATCGAAATCGAAGTAGAAGAGGGGGTGATCAGGGAAGTGGCTTTCTGGGGCGGATGCAATGGTAATTTGCAGGCCGTGTCCCGGTTGCTTAAAGGCCGTCCGGTGGCAGAAGCACTTGAATTGTTGGAAGGCATCCGGTGTGGGCGACGCTCTACCTCCTGTGTCGATCAGCTTTGCAAAGCGCTGCACGAAATGGGATACTGACCATTTGTAAAATAAATAATTTTTCGAAATGAGACTATCATAGTAGTCGGAAAGGGCATTTATTGTGAAATAAGTGCCCTTTATCTTTCATATTCGGATTTATTTACGTTCCTTTGCGCCCGTAAACAATCGAACGTTTTTCATATGCTCTTTTTTCTTCTCATTTTCAGTCGAATATCAGATCCTATTTTAAATTTCCTTTGTTTCAATATTTGTTTTACATTTTTTATTTTTTTATTATGAACATGTACATTGGTAACCTGAGCTATCGGGTGAGAGAAGATGATTTGAGAGAAGTTATGGAAGAGTATGGCGTAGTGGATTCAGTAAAGCTGATCCTGGACCGCGAAACTCGTAAATCAAAGGGATTTGCTTTCGTGGAAATGCCTAACGATGACGAAGCAAGACGCGTTATCACTGAACTGAACGGTGCAGAATATGCTGGTCGTCAGATGGTGGTAAAAGAAGCATTGCCCCGCTAATATTTGATCATAAAGCTAAAAAATAACCACCGGTTGAGGTTCGTCCTTGATCGGTGGTTTTTTTTGTTGCGGCTGCGCCACATCGCTTCGCTCGTGTCGTTTTGGTGTTGTGTTTTTTGCTACATTGATTTGCTTGTGTTGCTTGGTTTTGTGAGGTTTTTTATGTAGGTTTGTTGCTTTAAAATGATGATGAGATATGAAGAAGCATATTGTTTTGTTTGTGTTGTGGGTTGTTGGTGCCCTGTTTAGTGGTGGAGTGTGTTATGCTCAAACGTTGGATAAAGAGGTTTTGGCCAATGATTCCGTCCGGGTGTTGTTTGTGGGCAATAGTTATACGTATTATAATGACATGCCATTGTTGGTTCGTTCGTTGGCCTCGTCCAGTGGTGATAAGCTGGCTGTTAAGATGGTGACAAATGGCGGTTGGCGGTTACGTCAGCATGCAGCCGATTCCATCACATTGGCAGCCATTGCCGAAGGGGGATGGGATTATGTAGTCTTTCAGGAACAAAGCAAGGAACCGTCCAACGGTCGCGAATGGGTGGCCGAACATACCTTTCCGGTAGTGGATCGCTTAGACAAATACCGCCGTCTACACAATCCCGGCGGGCAAACGGTATTCTACATGACCTGGGGATACAACAACGATACGTATGAACAGATGCAGCAAGGTGTCTGCGAAACCTACATCGAACTGACATCCCACTTCGGAGCCTTATGTGCCCCCGTAGGCATAGCCTGGAGGCGAATACGCACTGAACGTCCCGATATCACCCTCTACAATCCCGACAACAGTCACCCATCCCTCGAAGGCTCCTACCTGGCAGCCAACATATTCTATACACTTCTCTTTCAACACCCATACACCAGCAACTTCACAGCCGAACTTCCCACCGAAACAGCCGGCTACCTGCAACAAATCGCCCAAGAAACCGTATTTGCCAACAAAGAATTATGGGGCATAACCCAATAATGCAAATCAGGAAGTAAACCGAAACAGCACGAGCGAAGCGATGAGCTCACCGAAACAACACGAGCGAAGCGATGTGGCGAGCCCCTAAGATCGGCCTCATTTTCGGAGCGT
>JAVBUC010000052.1:0-48332 GCA_031555765.1 Bacteroides sp.
TAAACTGAACAAAAAATAAAAAAGAAAAACGAGGTACATATCACAGAAGGGGAAGATACCAAGGGAATCCCCATAGCAAGTGGAACGTACAACACGGGCTCCATATGCCCTACGGACACACGAAGCCCTATCTCGTTTCCATGCTTGAAACTTTGCGTTTCGGCAGGGGAAACTATTCTTTTGCCGGATTGTTTGACTCTGATTGATGCTGTGCTTGCAGCAAAAGTGTCATTTTATGAGCTGTTTGTACCGGGTTGTTTGCGTGCAAAGCTCTATTTTTGTGCAAACAACAATCTACTCGTATTATGAAGAAACAAATTCTGCTGCTGGCACTGAGTGCTGCCGCCTGTCTGCCTGTTCTCGGGCAACAACTTCCTGCCTCTCCCTGGGGCGACCAGAACAATGGAACGTTTATCAATCCGGTGCTGAATGCCGACTATTCTGATCCGGACGTGATCCGGGTGGGCGAAATGTACTATATGGTTGCCTCGGACTTCCACTTCATGGGTATGCAGGTGCTCCAGTCGGACGATATGGTGAACTGGACGCTTATTTCACAGATATATGACAGTCTGCCGCATCCGGAATGGAGTAAGAATAAGCGATACGGGGCGGGCTCGTGGGCTCCCTCTCTGCGCTATCACGACGGGAAGTTCTGGATGTTCGTCTGCACCCCGCACGAAGGATTGCTGATGAGTCAGGCTACCGATCCGCACGGGCCTTGGTCGCCTTTGCATGTGGTGAAGGCCGCGGAACGGTGGGAAGACCCTTGTCCGCTGTGGGACGATGACGGCCAGGCATACCTGGGGCGTAGCCAGTGGGGTGGTGGTCCTGTCATCATTCACCGGATGAGTCCCGACGGGAAGCAACTGCTGGACGACGGGCTGACGGTGTACACCGGTCCGGTGGCCGAGGGCGTGAAGCTGCATAAGTGGAATGGGTACTACTATATCAATATTCCCGAAGGAGGTGTGGGTACTGGTTGGCAAACCGTCTTGCGCTCTAAAAATATCTACGGTCCGTACGAGAAGAAAGTGGTGCTGGAACAGGGTGTAACCGGCATCAACGGCCCGCACCAGGGGGCCTTGGTCGATACTCCGCAAGGCGAATGGTGGTTCTATCACTTTCAGGCAACCGAACCGCTGGGTCGTGTGGTGCATCTGCAACCTGTCCAGTGGAAGGACGGTTGGCCGATGATGGGCGTGGATATCGACATGAATGGCATCGGCGAACCGGTGTACGTCTGGAAGAAACCTGAGACCGGCAAGCTTCACGCGGGCTTCCTGCCTCAAACCGATGATGACTTTTCTTCGTCACGCTTGGGTCTGCAATGGCAGTTCAATCATAATCCGGATGCGGACAATTGGAGCCTGGCCGACCGGAAGGGCTGGCTGATGATTAGCTCCACGCAGGCTGATCGTTTGTGGGATGCGCGCAATACGTTGACACAGAAGTGTATGGGCTATCAGAGCGAAGCGACGGCGGAACTCGATTTCAGTGCGTTGGCCGAAGGTCAGCGAGCCGGTATTCTGGCTGGAGGAAACATCTACTGCGGAGCGGGTGTCCAGCGCGAAGGCGGTAAGTTCCTTATTTATATAGAAAAGGATGGCAAGTGCGAGACGATTGCTCCGGCTAAGGGCAAGCGGATCTACCTCAAAGCCTCGTACGATGTGATTAATAATCAGCACCGATTCTCTTACAGCACCGACAACAAGACATTTGCTCCCTGTGGCGAAGCATTCTCCCTCCGTACCGGAAGTTGGAAAGGCATCCGTACAGGAGTCTATTCGTATCACACGAAAGAGGTTGCCGGGAAAGCCTATTTCAATGGGTTTACCTATGCCACGGATGGCGGAGCATCCAACTAAGTGATTGCGAAATATCAGGCCCTGCGCTCCCTTGCCGTTGGTATTAACCCAATGCCATCAGTTTAAGCCCCAAAGGGGCGTCAGCAACAGCATCGGGCAACGCCCGATGGACCAGTGTGTCTCACTTTTTAAGCCCTGTAAGGGCAAAAGCCAATGCTCACGCCCTTACAGGGCAGGGTTGGTGGGTTCCGAATGAAGATAGGGCGTTGCCCTATCCTAATGCTCAAAGGCCGTTGGCCTTAAGTTAATAAAATTGGATTGCAACCGACGGCAAGGGAGCGCAGGTCTTGATGAATTCAACTAAAGGGTCTGGTCTTTACCGTACCCGGATGGTCTCTCTGAAAACAATGCGGTCGGACGATGATCCTACCTGGACCTCGAACTCGCCGGGTTCCACTACTCGCTTCATCTGTGCATTGTAAAGAGCCAGTTCGCAGATCGGGACCTCAAGTCTTACGGTAGTCTTATTGCCCGATGAAATGGCTACTTTTTGGAAAGCTTTGAGTTGCTGGACGGGTGTGGCTACGGAGCTGATTTTGTCCTTTACATACAGTTGCACCACCTCTTTGCCATCCATCTGTCCGGTGTTCTCCACTTCGACGGTCACTATCAGCTTGCCTTTGTCTGTGAAGAGCGTGTCGTTCCACTGGCAGTCTGTGTAGTTGAAATCGGTGTAACTCAGCCCGTAGCCGAAGTTCCATAGCGCATACGGCTTCTCGAAGATATAGTGACCCTTCGGTTCCTCGTACGAGCCGCCACTGTCGAACTGCTGCTCCCGGTCGGTGGGGTAATAATTATAGAAGCAAGGCGTGTTTCCGGTACTGCGCGGGAACGACACATTCAGGCGGCCCGACGGATTCACGTTGCCCACCAGGATATCGGCCAGGGCATTCCCTTGTTGCTCTCCGGCATACCATTGTACCAGGACAGCGTCGGCATGCTCTTTGGCCCACGACATCACCATCGGCTTGCCGGCAATGAGCACCACGATCATCGGTTTTCCGGTAGCTTTGATGGCTTTCAGCAGCTCAGCCTGCTTGCCGGGC
This sequence comes from Bacteroides sp., assembly GCA_031555765.1. GTDB lineage: Bacteria > Bacteroidota > Bacteroidia > Bacteroidales > Bacteroidaceae > Bacteroides. Next base: position 2,915 of record JAVBUC010000052.1, read on the forward strand.
AGTTCCAGTGAGGAGAGGTCGAACCCTTCCCCGGCGGTGGAGTACTTGGGGCTGCGGCCCAGGTAGGTGCTTCGGGTGCCCACGGCTACAATGGCGATATCGCTCTTCTGCACCGCTTCTACCGCCTGTTGGATGTGGTCGTCTTTCTGGCTCCACCAGTCGCAACCCTCGGCATGCACGATGGAAGCCCGGTTGCCGATGACATTTTGCAGGCCTTGCAGCAGGGTGACGCCTTCCTTGGTGTCGCCCGTTGTCCAGGAATAGTCACCATAAATGGTCTGGTTGCTGTTCGGTCCCACGATGGCGATGGACTTGTATTTCTCCAGGTCGAGCGGAAGAATATGGTTGTCATTCTTCAATAAAACCGCGCTTTCATCGGCCATTTCTTTGGCCAAAGCCACATTCTCAGCATTGCGAACCACCTTGCCCACCTTCGTCGGCTCACCATACGGATCGTCAAAGAGGCCGAGGGCAAACTTCACAGTCAGTATCCGTCGCACCGCCTGGTCAATGTATTTGATGTCCATCTTTCCTCTCTCCACCTGCTCTTCCAGCAGGCTGTAAGACCAGCCCACATTCACATCCACACCGGCTTCGACCGACATTTTGGCTGCTTCCACGTCCGTGGCAGCGGCATAGTGGAACGATTTCAGTCTTTCTACCGATCCCCAGTCCGAGTACACATAGCCGTTGAAACCCAGCTCGCCCCGCAGAATATCCGTCATGTAGTAGGCAGAGCCCGAGGTCGCCACCCCGTCATACGCACTGTATGCACTCATCACCGCCATCGGTTGAGTGGCAGCGATCACTTTGCGGAACGGATACAGGTAAAGGTTGCGGAGTTCGCGTTCCCCGCCGGATACGGTGGCACAGTTCAGTCCCCCGGTAGGTGTGCCGTGCGCCACGAAATGTTTCGGCATACACGCCACTCCCTTGTTCTGGTACCCGCGGACGAAGGAGGTACCCATCTCCGCGATGAGGAACGGATCCTCGCCGAAAGTCTCCTCGATGCGTCCCCAGCGTAGTTCGCGGGCAATGTCGAGTACCGGCGAAAGCACTTGCCGGATGCCGATGACGCGCGCTTCGTCGCCCGCTGCTTCCGCCATTCGTTGAATCAATTCCGGGTTGAACGTACTTCCCTGCGCGATGGCGTGGGGAAAGAGCGTACATTCATTTTGCAAGATTCCCTGGATACCTTCGGCAGCCGGGAGGAGAGGGATACCCAGACGGGTACGGGTGAGCATGTACTTTTGCAGTTCATAGTACATATCGGCACATTGCTGGGCGGTGGTTCCCATCTCGTGCGTGGTGCCGTAGCTTTGTCCCTGGAAAATCTGATTGATTTCGTCCGTTCGTCCGGCCGCTTTGTTCTCCATTTGCTGGATCTTTTCCTTTAAGGTCATCCGGGAGAGCAGGTCGTTCACCCGCTTTTCAATGGGTGCGGATTTCTTTCTGTAAATAGGCGTTTCGCCGTCTTTGGCGAGGGCAGAACCGAACACGAGCATCAGTCCGGTCAGGATGAGGTAAAGTTTCTTCATGTAATGAATCAATTAAAAGGTTTCTTTATTTGTATAGGGATGTAAGTTTCAAAAGTAGGACTTTATCCTGGAAGAAAAAGGAAGAAATGCTCCAAAAAGAGAAACGGATGCTGCATTGTTATAGGCCCCATCGGCATGGAATGCGTGTTTTCTCAGACGAAGTAGGCGGTATCAGAAAACTATCCGATTCCATCGGGGAAATAGGGTGTTAAGATTTATTGGGAGGAATGCGGGAAACAAATGGGTAGGCAGGCTGTTGTTATCCTGTTGTTATATGAGATCAATACCTAAACAGATATTTATGGAAGAATTTACTTTTGAGAAGGACTTTATCAAGAAAGAGTTTCTGGTTACCTGCCGCTTTCACACACCATTGAGAGCACTGTGGGAGGCGTTCACCAAGCCCTCCGTGCAGGAGAAATGGTTTGCCCCGAAACCGTTTAAAGCCATTACCCAGAGCAGCGACTTCAAACCGGGTGGGCACTGGCATTACTACATGCTGTCGCCTGCAGGAGAAAAATACTGGGGACTTACCCGTTACCTGGCCGTGTACCCCAACAAGTCTTATGAGGCCATCGACGGTTTCTGTGATGAGAATGGGGTGATCGATACCAATCTCCCGCAGATGAATTGGCATTTCGAGTTCACTTCCGCCGGCGGCGAAACGCAGGTACGTATCCGCATCCTGACTTCCGGCGATGCTGCCATGCGCAAGATCCTCGACATGGGGTTCGAAGAAGGGTATCTCAAAGCATTGGGCCAGCTCCGGGAGTTAGTAACCCGGAAGAGAAAGTTTTAAAGTATCTGAAACACCGCCTGCCGGTACTTCTCCAGGCGGGTGGCTTTGTGGATAGCCTTCTTCGCTTTCCGGTCCGCTTGTGGGAGGAGGTATTCCCAGAAGCACTTCATCTTGGTCAGCAGTTGGGCATCACCACCTTGTAGTTGTTGCTCGTACGCGGCGAAGACCTCGCTGTGTAGTTTTCGCACTTTTTCTGCCATTTCATCGGGCGAAAGCGTGCGAGCTTCCTTGTATTCCAATCCCAATGCCGGGTTGGCCAGCAGGCCGCGACCCAGCATCACACCGGTGAGCCGTGGGAAACGATCGGCCATCTGCTGTATCTCTTCTACCGTGTGGAGGTCGCCGTTGTACATCATCGGATGGGCGCACAGTTCATAGAACCGGGCGAAGCTGTCCAGATCTACCTCTCCTTTGTATTCCTGTCGTCCCAGGCGCGGGTGCATCGTCACCTGCCGGAGCGGTGTGTCATTGAGCAAGGGAATCAGTGCCAGGCACTCTTCCGGATGCTCCCATCCCAACCGCATCTTGACCGAAAAAGCTATTTGCGGAAACTCTACCACGATGCCGAGCAGGCTCTTCACCTCCTCGGGGAAGGGAAGCATGCCCGACCCGTTGTGCCGGCGGGCCAGCATGGGGAACGGACAGCCCAGGTTGATCTCTGCTTCAGCGTAACCTTTCTCGATGAAAAGGGCCAAAACAGTGCGGGCTCTCTCTGCGTCCGGTGCAATGAGCTGGGGCACGAGGCGGGGTACGTGGTTGTTCTCGGGAGAGATTTCACGCATGTCTTTTTTGCGGAGCTCACCCTTTTCCACCCGGACAAAGGGAGTGTGATAAGCGTCCACACCGCCGAAAACGGCTGCGTGGGCATTGCGGTAAGGTGCTTCCGTATAACCTTGCAAGGGAGCGAAATGTATATCCATCGGCATTGAATGTTGAGCGGCAAAGGTACACATCCTTTTTTGAACTTTACACGTAGTAAGCCCGGTTTTCTGCGCAACTGTTTGCATATCTCATAAAAAATAGCGAATATTGTGCCTTTATTCATCCATCAGGCAATCCTTATGAAGTTATTTGTTAAGAATATCGTACTCATCGCAGCCTTGAGCGGCGCGATAAACAGTTATAGTCAATCAACCGAAAAACGTATGAAAGTCAAGAAGATCCATGTAAACCAAGTAGAAGCAGCTGCTCTTCCGGCGTTACTCGACCGCGAAGGGGTGGCTTTCCAACCCATTGAGACAGTAAACTGGGCCGAGTACTCGTACAAACCCGAAGTCAAGTTCCGCATCGCCCATACCGATGATGCTTTCCTGCTTCACTACCGGGTGAAGGAGGGCAGTGTACGTGCCCGTTACGGCAAGGACAATGGCAACGTGTGGACGGATGCCTGCGTGGAGTTTTTCTCCATCCCCGCGGGCGACGGCGTGTACTATAATATAGAGTGCAATTGCATCGGTACCATCCTGATAGGGGCAGGCTCTGTCCGTTCCAACCGTGAATATGCGCCGCAGGAGGCGATGGATCACATACAGCGTTGGTCCAGCCTGGGTCGCGAACCGTTCGAGGAACGCATCGGGACGACGGAGTGGGAGGTGGCGTTGGTCATTCCCTACGCTACTTTCTATAAGCACAAGCTCACTTCGCTCGATGGAAAGAGCATCCGTGCCAACTTCTACAAGTGCGGTGACGAGTTGCAGACTCCGCATTTCCTTTCCTGGAACCCGATCGGTCTGCCCAAACCGAACTTCCACTGTCCGGAGTTCTTCGGGACCTTGGATTTGGAGTAAGGTTTAGCAGCGAATTGAGATTCAGGGCGAAGTGAGGCTCAGTTGAAGCCAACGGCCTCCGAGCAATAACGTAGGGCATCGCCCAGTCATGTTCGGAAGATTTTTGGCGTTCAAAAACGTTCTTTTTATAGCTGATAGCTGTCTCAAAAATGAATTGGCAAAAAACGTCCGTTTTATCAACATAAAAATGTGCTTCCTGTTAATAAGTATCTGTTGTTTAGTTTGTTGCGAATACTTCCAAGGCTCTATCTTTGCAAAAAATGAAACGAATGGCTTTGTTCAACCATAAGATAAGCTTGATAGAAATCCTACGCGAGATTCCTGAAGCAGAACTCACCCGCATCGCTCGTGAGAGTCGGGTGGATTACTGCGCCAAGGTGTTATCGGGCAAACTGATGTTTTACCTGTTGCTTTACGGGATGCTCCGGATTGACCGGTTAAGCCAGCGGGGACTGGCCGATGCTTTTGCCTCTCCCATGTTCAAACTGATATTCAATGTAAAAGGCAGAAAGACTATTAGTCACAGTTCTATCTCCGATCGACTTTCTAACATCGACCTGACTTTTTTCAAGAATGCTTATGAATGCATGTACACTCGTTTGAGTTGCTTATATACAACCAAAGAGATCGAGGGACTTCATTTACAACGCGTTGACAGCACCCTGGTGGCAGAGGCCGGCAATAAATTATCACAGGGAATGACTTGTGGTAATGAGCATAAGAAAAAGAAAATGATTAAATACACCCTGGATTTTGATGGAACATTTGCCTCTTTGGGAAATGTTTTTCATCAGGAGTCCCACGCCAATGAATCATTGGCCATGCCCGAAACCATACTGGCACACTTCAAAAAGGAGAAAGACCACGCATCGGTTTATCTCTTTGATAGAGGCTTGTCGTCAGCGAATAAGCTTGGGGAGCTCCATGCGCAGCAGGGGCTTCTCTTTGTAGGACGCCTGATGGAAAACCGTAAATTAAAGTTTATCCGGGATTTATCGGTCTCAGAAGAAGAATTTACGAATGGAAAGCTCTTGCAGGACAGTCTGGTGCATATCTACGGTACGAAAAAAACCGTGAGCCGTACGGGGAATCCAGTAAGGACACAGGTCATGTGTGAAGAAATATACCGTGTGGTTCGGTTCAAACCAGAAAATGCAGAAAAGGAGATTTTGCTTATTACCAACATTCTCGACCTTTCTGCCGATCGGATTGCATCCATGTACAAACGTCGTTGGGATATTGAAGTTTTTTTCCGTTTTCTCAAACAGGAACTGAACTTTAGCCACTTTCTCTCACTCAACGAGAATGGCATACAGGTCGTGTTGTATATGACATTAATCACAGCCATGCTGGTGATGATATATAAACGTGAAAATGAAATCGGATATAAAACTGCCGTAAGGCGAATGGGCATAGAATTAGAGAACTTAATCATGGCTATTTTGGTAGTACAAAGTGGAGGGGATCTAAGGAAAGTGGATTTACCGGATCCATAAAAAAGAAAAAAAACAAAAAGGGGATTACCACGTAATTTATTGCAGTTGTTTAAGATTGCCAAAATAGTACCCCAATTTGTTTTCCGAACATGACTGGGCATCGCCCTACGAATCCTAATACTCCATAATGCACCCTGAAAGGGTGCGAGAAGACAATGGCTTGCGCCCCTTCAGGGCTTATAAGGTCAATTATCAGGTCGTAGGGCGATGCCCTCGCTGTTGCTTGGAGGCCGTTGGCCTCTGTAAGCGGAATACTTTTTAGAGAAACACGCTCGTCAGTCGTTTTACAGATAGTTATACCAAAAATCGCGTCATGAAAGCAGGACATTACTTACTTACTTTTCTTTTAATAGGCGGACAGCAAGGCATGGCTCAGGTCCGCCTCACGTCCGACTCCGCATTGGAACAAGCACTTGTGCAGACCGGACTGGTGCACAGTCCGCTACCCATCGACGAATCGCGTTCGTTCGAGACAGCGGGACTGACGAAGAAAGTCCTGCAATTGCAACTGCTACCCTTCACGCCCGGACTCAGCGGATGGGCACACGTCGGGCTGGGGTCGATGGCTTACTCCACCGACCCGGTAGCCGGACAAACGGGAAACATGCGACTTACTTTCCCTACCTCGACCGGGCAGCGGGCCACAGGCTCACCTTCCGATCCCGACTATGCCACCTATGGCAGCATACAGGCAACCTGCACCACGCAGAAAGCCGATTGGTCCAAGTTCAACCGCCTGGTGATGTACATCTACCCCGATTGCGAAGGCGCCCGGGTGACCAACCTGAACTTCTTCCTCGAAAACGCCCCCGGCTCGAAGATGGTGGGACAACCCACCGGTTCGCACCTCATCAACCTCAAGAACAAGGAGTGGAACCTCTGCTACCTCGACCTGGACGAGTACCAACGCGACCGCATATTGCGCTACGGCTTCAGTTGCTCCGTCAAGGGACGCGACCGCACTACCGGCGAAGCCTCGGTGTTTTACATCGGCCGGATGGAACTGCAACGGGTGGACCATCCCGAAATCGTCCGCGGATGGATGCCGGGACAAGACCGCATCGTCTACTCCACCACCGGCTACATGCAGGGCGATATGAAGACCGCCATCGCCAACCTGAGCCGGATGCCTGCCGACAAAACTTTCCAACTCATCGACAGTGAAAGCGGAGAGCTGGCGTACCAAGCCCCGGTCCGGCAGGAAGAAACCACCATCGGATCGTTCAAAATCCTCGATTTCACCGCGTATAACCGCCCCGGAACCTATCACTTGAAGGTGGGCGACATCGCCACCCCTTCGTTCCGGATAGACCCCGTGCTTTGGGACAATTCCCTGTGGCGGGTGCTCAACTTCATCTTCTGCCAACGCTGCGGTTATCCCGTGCCCGGCAAACATGGCACCTGCCACACCGACCTCTGTGCCCGGCACGATGGAAAGGCCGTTTCTTACGGTGGCGGCTGGCACGATGCAGGCGACCTCTCCCAACAAACCTTACAGACGGGCGATGTCACCTTCGCCCTGCTGGAAGCATACACCAAGCTGAAAGATACGAACCCCTTGCTGGCTGCCCGTCTGCTCGAAGAAGCCGAGTGGGGACTGGAATTCGTGCTACGCAGCCGCTTCGGCGATGGCTACCGGGCCAGCAGCGTAGGTCTGCTCATCTGGCTGGACGGCATGTTCGGTTCCCAGGACGATATCTCCACGGTACGTGTACATAACTTAGCTTTCGATAACTTCCTCTATGCAGGCTACGAGGCGTATGCCGCCCTCACCATCGAGCACGACCCGATGTTGCAGGAACACCTGCGGCGCATTGCCCGGGACGACTTCGACTTCGCCCTGAAACGCCATGCGGAAGTAGGGTATGGTGAGTTTCTGCACTTCTACGAGCACAGTTACAATACGTCCGAAAGCCAATACATGGCCACCGTGTCGTGGTCGGCCAGTATGCTGTACCGGCTCACCGGCGATGCGTATTATGCCGAAAAGGCAGCCGAGTTCATCCGCTATACCCTGGACTGCCAGCGCACCGAGCCCCTCGGCGATGTTGCGGGGATGAAGGGATTCTTCTACCGCGACCGCGCCCGGAAGTCCATCGTGCATTACAACCACCAGTCGCGCGAGCAAGTCTACATGCAAGCATTGGCCTTGCTCTGCGAAACCCAACCGACCCATCCCGACCGTACCCGGTGGGAAACCTCCATCCGGCTCTATGGCGACTACCTCAAAGGGCTGATGGAGTACACCGCCCCGTACGGAATGGTACCTGCCGGCGTGTATCACATCGACGAACCGCAGGACAGCATAGGCTTCCAACGCTCGCACCTGTTTGTCGGCCCGGAAATACGCGTGGCCTATCCCGTGCAACTGAAGAAAGGCGTACAGCTCGACGCGGAACACTACCTGAAACGCTTCCCCGTGTGGTTCAGCATCTTCAACGGCAATACCGCCGTACATCTGGCCACCGGCAAGGCAGCTGCCATTTGTGGCAAGTACCTGAACGACGAGGAATTGCTCCGCATTGCCCGCGAGCAACTCTACTGGACGGTAGGGAAGAATCCCTTCGGGCAATCGCTCATTTACGGCGAAGGACATAACTACCCCCGGATGGATAGCTTCTCGTCCGGTGAGATGACAGGAGAGATGCCCGTGGGCATCCGCACCTGGGGCGATGAAGACACACCCTACTGGCCGCGCACCGTCAATGCCACCTACAAGGAAGTGTGGATCACCTCCGCCGGCAAGTGGTTGTCGCTTGTAGAAGCGGTGCTGCCCTGATTTTTCTGAATACATAACTTTATACATACAGACCTTATGAAAACAAGAAACTTACATGTGAGACTACTGGCCGTTGTGGCCGTGTCCTTCCTCTTCCTCCTTCCGCTGTCGGCCCAATATCCGGCACAGTACGCCAATGGCCCCCGCTTCAAAGTGCTGGTGTTCCAAAGCCCGCACGGCGAAGGAGCCCACGTAGACTTCGCCACGCAAGGCGTAGAGTTCTTCCGCCGGCTGAACTACGGCGACGGATTCATCCTGCACAACACCCAGTCGCTGGCCGACTATCCGTACGAGAAACTCAAAGAGTACGACCTGGTAGTGATGCTCAACGGTGCCCCGTCCACATCCGCAGAACGCGATGCCTTCGAGCAATACATGGAGAACGGTGGCGGCTGGATGGGTTTCCACGTAGCTGCTTACAACGACCGGCACACCAACTGGCCCTGGTTCGTGAAGTTCCTCGGCGGCGGCGTGTTCTACTGTAACAACTGGCCTCCCCAGCCCGTGAAGGTGACGGTGGACAATACCACGCACGCCATTACCAAGAACCTGCCCGCCTCGTTCATCGTCCCCGAGAGCGAATGGTACCAATGGGACCCCAGCCCCCGCCTGAACAAAGACATCGAAGTGCTGCTCACCCTCTCGCCGGACAACTATCCACTGGGCATCAAGGACGTGGTGAACTTCGGCGACTTCCCGCTGGTATGGACCAATACCAAGTACCGCATGATCTACCTCAACATGGGGCACGGCGATATGGAGTTCGGCGATGCCACGCAGAACCTGCTCTTCGTCAACGCTTTCCGCTGGGTGGTTTCCATGGATAAGAAAGGCGATCCGTTCCAGGTGCAGCGTTCTTTGAAATAATAAATAACATACAAGAGGGCTTTTGATACCCTCATTATTTCGGAGAAATATTCAGGACTAACCACAAAATCTACTGCAAAATGTTATCTTAGCAGACCGGGACACCGGCCAGATGTTTAATGACAAGTTGCGGCAAATCTTCATCACCCTGCCGTTGTTCGACAAGGAAGAGGAGGATTGCGAAACAGATTTCAAGCGTTGGATTTATGTACTTAAGAATATGGAAACATTGGAGCGTATGCCATTTAAAGCTAGAAAAGCTGTCTTCGAGAAACTCGAAGAGATAGCCGATGTGTCTGCCCTCTCTCCCGAGGAAAGACATAGATATGAGCAAAGCCTCAAAGTTTATACAGACTACGAGGCTACAATGGAAGCCAAACTATTGGAAGGTCGTGAGGAAGGTCGCGAAGAAGGAATTGAATTAGGCGTTCTTAAAACAGCTAAGAAGATGAAATTGCAGGGATATTATGTGGACGCTATCCATTCCGTTACGCAACTTCCCGTCGAGGAAATAGAAAAGCTGTAATCGTCTTCACGCTTTAAGTAATAAAGAGAGAGGGGTGCCCCACCGGAGCACCCCTCTCTCTCTTTTATTTCACAATTCCATGTTTGGAAGCTTTGCAGAAATCAAGTATATGCTGAATTTCCGGTCCCATCGGCACCTGGGCTTCTATCTTTCCCAAGGCATCCTGCAGACTGAATATTTTTTAACTATGTTTTAGTACAAAACATGTGGTAAAAAGACTATATTTGGCAGAAGTAAATCTATACAATTATTCTTTCGCATTGAAAATGGGATCTAAATTATTGATTATGAATTTTGAATCCCTTTATGGCGAATGAGATTGTATCTGTTTATAGACTATAGCTAAATTATTTGTTAAATTGATAGCCTAATATTTATAGAAGGGTTATAAGATGTTGAATAGAAATATGTATATGAACGATCATCTGTTATTTTTTATCATGCTTGGCATGATCATCTTCATTTTGGTCCTGCTATTTGCTTTCTTAGCTATCGTACGGTACCCTCACAACAAAAAGATGGAGAATACTAAAATGCAAGGGACGACCAGAAGTGATTTTGAAATCAAATCACTTGAAGAGAGACTGAGAACTGCGCAGAAAATGATATCAATTTGTCTAATTAGCAAAAGTCCAAACGAGAAAATCATCCGTCAATATGGTCAAATCATTGAGAGAGATATTTATGGATACTATCTTAACAGTGAAAATATCATTCAAACAATAGATCTACTATACAATAATTTCACAGAAAAAATAGAGACGACATTCCCTGATCTGACGCAAAAAGAGATTCTGCTGTGTGCTCTCATAAAAGCCAATTTTCGCACGAATGAAATAGCGGCCCTATTGTCGTATCAAGAAGATTCTATTCGCACAATGAAGGTGAGGCTTCGTTCAAAAATGAATTTTAAAAGTCAAAATGACTTTCTTTTATATCTAAATAATATTTAGTTTATGTAAACCTGTATGTTGTTCATTATAAATAACTCTTCCAGTTTTTAATACATTGAAATTCAAGCTTATACGAGCTATTCTTTTGCGGATTGTTCATGCGATGTTTCCTTTTCTTTAGGTTGTAGTTCGCTATCTTTGGTACTGTAATCAAAATAAAATTATAATGAAAACAGTCAAACTAACTATCGTCCGACTGATCTTATTAGTTTGTGTCGGAGCACCCATTAATTTCATCTCTTGCGCAGATGATTTGGTTTTGGAAAATCAAACTTCATTAGTTATTAGGGAAGATGAAGACTTTCTCTTGAAAAAAGAATTTAGTATGGCTTTAGCAAAAGCACTTGCTAGGCATATAGAAGTGAGAGACTTTATCAAAAATGAAGCTCTAAAGAAATTTGATCATGATTATGATGTTCTCTATTTATCCGTGAAGAATGTGGAGCTAAAAAGTGGGCTTACACTTGAAAAAGCGTTGCTAGAATACATAGAAGCGGAAACTCTTGCGCAAATAGAGGAGAAACTTCCTACATTAACAGTCTTTGTTCCGGAATTGCCGGAGAATTCTTTTTCTGCTGAATCTTGGAATGTCACTAGTGAGGTTCCTCTTGTAGGTGTTAGAGATAAATGTAAGAATGATGTCCTGATGTTTGATTCAAATGAAAACGAAACTATCTTAAAAGGAGATATGATACCTATGTTTCCTGTGTTAGTAGTGAAAGAATCTGAACGAGTCGTAGTGACTAATAAGAGAAGCTCATCGAATATTCAAACACGATCAAACACCAGCACTAAGTTTGAATTTTTAGATGATATTTTTAATAATATGGGCACAAGAGCCATGCACGAACTAAGTGTGGCAAAAGCAGAAGCGGGTATTGATAAGCCTCATGAAAAGATGGGAACTGACCAGATCGAGAGTGTAAATACTAGTGTAGTTCCTGAGAACCTTAAGAAATTGTTAGATGCATACGATGCCTACAATGGTATCAGGGGTTGGCAGAGAGATTATATTTATTATAATTTATCTCCAACCAATACGGTAGGCCCATTTGATGACAATTTTAAAGAACATATAGTAGGTTTTGAAATGGTGGGCGATGGCAACATGAATGTAGCTAAAATCTCAGATCAATCCGGGGATCCCAGTATACTTAGCACTACTCAGCCTGGGAGGTCAAGAGTAACTTACTGGACTGATGGTGAATTCGAATTTAAGGTAAAAGTATATTTAGGGAATAAGAGTGCGTTCGGGAATGAATTAACGACACACTTCAGATTAAAACCCAGTGAACTTTTTGATGTACGCTTTAGTACAGGGCAGACTGATCCGAAGGCTCTGTATATCACTCATGTGAATAATAAGAAAGCGTCATTTTTTCTTCCATTATTTCAATGGGATCTAGATAATTATAGTGCCAATATTAAAATAGCGATTGAAGAAGTTGATGCATCTGAAACAATCAAACAGACGAGTTCTACGACTACTGAATATGCTACAAATTTCGGCTATTCTGCAGAGATTGGCAAAACGGTCAAAATGGGATTGGAATTTGGATCTACTACGAAAGAAAGCAGAACAACGTCTTATGAAGTATCAACTACTTATGGAAATGATGAATTAGGGGAAGTTATAATAAATTTCGGGGATAAAGTAATTACAAGTAGAGAGGTTTTTGGACAAACACCGGGGCGTCGTACTAGGGATGTCTTAACATTAGATTACAACCAAGGATATTCAAATGGTTGGTATCGACTGTATATTGCGCCGGTGAAGATTATCAATTAGGAATGTTCCTAACTGATGTATTTATGTAGAACATAAGGGGTGAAAGAGAACTCACCCCCTTATTCTTTATAGCACTTGTGGATAATTGTCAGTGCAATCTCTTTCTGACTTGGAGAGAAACTGTCCATCGTTACTCTTTTAGTATAGTTGCTTTCAACCAGAATAGTAATTGGGATATTCCTGCTTTTCAACTGTAAGGTCGCTTTCCCACTGTCATCGGTAACTGCACTCATATCAGGTGATACAATCTGGTTTTCTTTAACCAATTTCCCGTTGACATAGGAGTAATTACTGTACTCGGTGGAATAATGCCCCAGAAAAACAAAAACTCGCGATTGGGCATCAGGGTGTTGGAAATTAGAAGCATCAGGGTTAGTATAGGAAACCTGCACCTGAATAATTTCACTATTAGTTAAGGGAGAGATCTGATCAAAGTCACTCTGGTAGCATGAAGTGCACAACAACATCATTGTTGCTAATAATAACCACATTTGTTTCATATCAATTCTATTTTAGTTTTACACCTTACGAAAATACGAAAACAAATGAAAATAAAACATTAAGGGGTGCTCAAATGAGCACCCCTTAATGTTTATTTAACAATTCCATGTTTGGAAGCTTTGCAGAAATCAAGTATATGCTGAATCTCCGGCCCCATCGGCACCTGGGCTTCTATCTTTCCCAAAGCATCTTGCAGACTGAAATTACCCTGGAACACCAATCGGTACGCATTGACAATGTGGCGGAGAATCTTTTCCTCTACATTGTGGTGCTTGGACAATACCATGGCATTGACACCGCGGTACGTAGGCGGGTTGCCTGCAATCATCACATACGGAGGCACATCTTTAGAGATGCGTGTTCCGCCCTGGATGAGCGACCAGCTACCCACGTGAGCATGCTGGTACAGCACCACGTTGCCGCTCAGGATGGCACAATCGTCCAGCGTGCACTCCCCGGCAAGGGTGCTGGCAATACCTACGACGCAGTGGTTGCCTATCTTCACGTCGTGGCAGAGGTGCGCCTTGTCCATCAGGAAATTATCGTTGCCGATGGTAGTGGTGCGTCCGTCGGTATAGATAGAGCGGGCGATGACGACATTCTCACGAATCTGGTTGTTGTCGCCGATGACCAGCAAGGTGTCTTCACCGTTGTAATTCATCTCCTGCGGTTCGGCTCCCAGCACGGCATGCTGGAATACTTTGTTTCCTTTTCCCATACGTGTACCGGCCATGACGCTGGCGTAGGGCATGATCTCGCAATCGTCACCAATCACCACATCTTTGTCGATATAAGCAAAGGGGTGAACGGTGACGTTCTTCCCGATCTTTGCTTCCGGGTTTACATAAGCTAACGTACTAATCATACTATATCGTTTTAAAATTAATCTTCCCTGCCGCCGCCCAGTGCCTGGTAAAGGCTGACCACGGCCTGCATGCTTTCGAACGTATCGGATACCTGTGTGAGGCGGGCGCTCAGCAATGATTGCTCGGCCGACAGGATTTCCAGATAGGTTGACGTGCCTAATGTAAACAATTCTTTGGTATATTCCACACTTTGTTCCAAAGATTTTACTTGCGCCTGGCGGGAAGACGATTTGTCGCTGGCTGCCTGGTACTGGTACAAGGCGTTGCTCACCTCGGCTCCGGCATTGAGCAGGCTCTGCTGGAAAGCCAGTTGGGCTTCCGGTTGCTGTGCCTTGGCTATCTTCAGGCGGGCGATGTTGGCACCGCGGTAGAAGAGGGGCTGGGTGAGCGAACCTACGGCTTGCGCTACCAGTTTGGCCGGATTGAAGATGATGTCGCCGGCACTGTTTACCCATCCGGCACTGCCGTTGATGGTGACGCTGGGATAGAAAGCAGCACGTGCCTGGTTGGCGTTGTAGTAGGTGGAAGCCAATGCCATTTCGGCAGCTTTCACATCGGGACGGTTGGAGAGCAACTGCACCGGAACGCCTGTGGAGAATTCCGTGGGAAGTTGCTGTGCATACAGGTCGCCCCGACGGACAGTCTGCGGAGCCTGTCCCAACAGCAGGGAGAGCGCATTCTCGGTTTCCCGGATGCTGCGTTCCAGGTCGGGCAGGGTAGAGAGTACCATCTGGTAGGTGGCTTCGCTCTGCGATACGGCGGCCTGATTGGTCATAGCTGCCTCTTTCAGGGCTTTCATCGTCTCTACGTTCTTCTTCCAGATGGCGGCTGTTTCCTGGGTGATCTCCAGTTTGCGATCCAGCATCAGCAGGGTATAGTACATATTGGCAATGCCGGAGATGACTTGCGTCTGTACTGCCTGCCGGTAGGCGGTGGTTTGCAGCATGGTGGCTTTGGCACCCCGGTTGGCATTGAGCAGCTTGCCGAAGAGGTCCACTTCCCAACTGGCCACGACGGGCAGTTGATAGGTTTTCAGGGCAGCTCCCTTGTCGAACGACGAGATGGTTCCACTGGCCTGGATGCCCAGCGAAGGCAGGTAAGCCAGACGGGATGACATCAAGGCTGCTTTCGACTCTTCCACTTTCAGGATAGCCGTTTGCAGGTCGGTGTTCTGTGCCAGTCCCTGTTCGATGAGCGTCTGCAGTTGCGGGTCGGTGAATACTTCCCGCCACGGCAGGTTGCCGAAGTTGGCCGTGTCACTCACCAGTGTGTCGCCCGTAGCCAACGTGTCGCGGTACAGTCCGGCAGTCCGGATATCGTCCGGCCGGTCGTATGATTTGTAGATGTGGCAACTGCTCAACAGAGCCGTTGCACACACCATATATATAAGATGCTTCTTCATATTCTCACGATTATTTAGTGTATTGTTCTATCTCCGGCTGAGCGTCGGCGTTGTCGATATCTTCCCAGGTCATCGGTTTCACCTTTTCCTGCAGGAACTGGAACGCTACGAAGAGTGCCGGTACCACGAAGATCTGGCAAATCATACCGATGAGCATACCACCTACGGCACCTGTACCGAGGGTGCTGTTACCGTTGGCACCTACACCGCTGGCAAACATCAGCGGAAGCAGACCTACTACCATGGCGAGCGATGTCATCAGGATGGGGCGCAAACGGGCAGCGGCACCGAGCACAGCGGCCCAGGTGATGCTCATACCCATGCGTCGGCGGTCGAGCGCGAACTCAACGATCAGGATGGCGTTCTTCGCCAGAAGTCCCATCAACATGATCAACGCGATCTGCATGTAGATATTGTTGTCCACTCCCATGAACTGGGCGAAGATGAAGCTACCTGCCAACCCGAACGGTATCGAGAGGATAACTGCCAGCGGGAGGATATAACTTTCGTACTGCGCACTCAGCAGGAGGTACACGAATACCAGACAGAGACCGAAGATGATCATCGTGGTGTTGGTACCTGTGCTCTGTTCCTCACGCGTCATACCCGAATATTCGTAACCATAACCGGTGGGGAGCGACTGGGCGGCTACTTCTTCGATGGCCTTGATGGCATCGCCCGAGCTGTAACCGTCGGCCGGGGTACCGTTGATGGTGATGGCCGTAAACATGTTGAAACGCTTCACGTTGTCCGGTCCGTACATCTTGGTCAGTGTCATGAACTGGCTGATGGGAGCCATCTCATTGCCGTTGCGTATCTTGATGCTGTTCAGTGTTTCCGGATTGATACGGGCATTCGGATCGGCCTGGATCATGACGCGGTACAACTTACCGAAGCGGTTGAAGTTCGACGCGTACAATCCTCCGTAGTATCCTTGCAGCGTGCTCAGGATGACACTGGGGCTGATGCCGGCTTGCTTACACTTGGCCGCATCGATGTCGATCATGTACTGCGGGAAGCTGGGGTTGAACGAAGTCTGTGCCATGGCAATCTCCGGACGTTCGTTCAGCTTGGCCAGGAAGTCCTGCGTGATGCCGAAGAACTTGTTCAAGTCGCCACCCGTCTTGTCCTGCAAGTTGATCTCGAAACCGTTGGTGATACTGTAACCCGGGATCATCGGCGGGGCAAACAGCAGTACACGGGCGTCTTTGATACCCATCTTGGTCTGCATGTAGAGCTTGCCGATGACGGTGTTCACGTCCTCTCCCTCTCCCCGATCGTCGAAGTCCTTCAGCTTACAGATGAAGGTACCGTAGTTGTTACCCTGTCCGGCCAGGAAGCTGTAACCGATAATCTGCGTGCGGCTCTTGATGGCCGGTGTGGCACCGAGCATCTGGTCTACCTGGCTCATCACCTCGGTGGTGCGTTCCATGGACGTAGCCGGCGGAAGGTCTACTACCACGAACATCGTACCGGTATCTTCATTGGGAACCAGTGCGGTAGGTGTGTAAGCCATCAGTACCACCAGCAGGGCGATGCCCACTACTACACTACCGAAAGCCAGCCAGCGGTGCTGGATGAAGTGGAGCACGCCGTTCTTGTATTTCTTCAGGAGGCTGTCATACGCCGTGTTGAACGAAGTGTGGAAGCGTTTGGCTATTGACATCTTCTTGGGTTTGCCGTCTTCATCATGTCCCTGATGCGGTTTCAGCAGGATGGCACAGAGGGCAGGGGTCAGCGTCAAAGCGTTCAGGGCCGACAGACCGATAGCAAAAGCCATCGTGAGTCCGAACTGGCGGTAGAACGTACCCGATGTTCCGGTCATGAAGCTCACCGGAATAAACACCGACATCATCACCATGGTGATAGAGAGGATGGCACCCGACAACTCGCTCATGGCGTCGATGGACGCCAGACGAGCCGATTTATATCCTTGGTCGAGCTTGGCATGGACACCCTCGACCACCACAATGGCGTCGTCCACCACAATGGCGATGGCGAGGATCATGGCACAGAGCGTCAGCAAGTTCATGCTAAACCCGATGAGGTTCAGGATGAAGAAGGTACCGATGAGCGATACCGGGATGGCAATGGTAGGAATCAGCGTGGACCGGAAATCCTGCAAGAAAATGTACACCACGATGAATACCAGCAAGAAGGCCTCGATCAGCGTTTTGATCACTTCGTGGATAGAGGCGAAGAGGAAGTCGGTAGAGTCCAGCAACACTTCTACCTTGACACCCGGCGGGAAGTCTTTCTCCATATTCTTGAGTAGGAGTTTGATATCGCCTACAATCTCGGTAGCATTGGAGCCGGCTGTCTGGAAAATCATGGTGGTCACGGCGGCGTGTCCGTTCATGGTGTTCTGGAAACCGTACGTCAGACGGCCCAACTCAACGTTGGCCACATCTTTCAGTCGCAACACCTCTCCGTTGGGGGTAGCCTTGATCACCATGTCGCCGAATTGATCTTCCGTCTGCAAGCGTCCTTTGTAGCGCATCACGTACTGGAACGACTGGTTGCCCTGCTCACCAAACTGTCCCGGAGCCGCTTCGATGTTCTGTTCGGCCAGGATGGCGGTGATGTCGGTCGGCATCAGGTGGTACTGAGCCATGACATCCGGTTTCAGCCAGATACGCATGGAGTAGTCCGAACCCATGACCATGGCCTCGCCCACACCGTTGACACGTTGTACCTGCGGGATGAGGTTGATTTTGGCATAGTTCTCGAGGAATTCCATGTCATACTTATCGTCCGAGCTGTAGACGGCAAAACCCATCAACATACTCGTCTGGCGTTTGCTGGTGATCACACCCACGCGGGTTACTTCAGCGGGCAATAAACCTTGCGCTTTGGCCACACGGTTCTGCACGTTGACCGCAGCCATATCCGGGTCGGTGCCTTGCTTGAAGTACACGGTGATCGAAGCACTACCGGTGTTGGTGGCGGTAGAGGTCATGTACATCATGTCCTCCACACCGTTGATTTCTTCTTCGAGCGGGGCGATCACACTGTTCAGTACGGTCTGTGCATCGGCACCCGTATACGATGTACTTACCTGGATGGTAGGCGGAGCGATGTCCGGATACTGCGTTACAGGTATAGTGACAAGTCCCAGGATACCCAAGATGACGATGAAGATGGAGATCACCGTCGAGAGTACGGGGCGATTGATAAATCTATCGAGTTTCATTGTTTACTTCGTTTCTTTGGGTTGAATCTTCATGCCGTCTTTCACGCTGGTGCCTACACCTTCGGTTACAATCTTGTCGCCGGTTTTCAAACCGCTGGTTACGACAAACTGTTGTCCGTTATTGATGGGGAATACACCGATTTCGGTCGATTTCACCGTGGCACTGTCGGTCAGCAGGAATACAAATCTCTTATCCTGAATTTCGTACGTGGCTTTCTGAGGAATGACCAGCGCATTGGCTTCGGTGTACGGAATCATCACAGTACCCGTGCCGCCGCTGCGGAGAATATTCTTGTTGTTGGGGAAAGTGGCGCGCATGGTGGCCGAACCGGTGGCTTGGTCGATGACACCGCTCAGCGTCTCGATCTTACCGGTCTGCTCGTACAGGCTGCCGTCGATGAGCTGTAGTTCCACCGGAGGCATCTTCTCTAGCTGTTCTTTCAGGCTACCGCCGTCGCGTGTCAGGCCGAGCAACTGTTTCTCGGTCATGGAGAAGTACACATACATCTCCGAGATGTCCGACACAGTGGTGAGCGGAGTAGCAATCGACGCACTTACCAGGCTACCTACACGGAAAGGAATGGTACCTACCACACCGTCCGAGGGACTGGTCACGGTGGTATAATTCAGGTTCTGGCGGGTATTGGTGAGTTGCGCCTGTGCCTGTGCCAGTTGCGCCCGGATAGACGCCAGTTGGTTCTCGGCCATCTGCATGTCGTACTGGCTGATGATGTCTTTTTTGAGCAGTTCCCGCTTGTTGTTCACCGTAAGCTCTTGCGTAGCTACCGATGCTTTCGCTACCTCGACAGCCGCTTTGGCCGATTCCACAGCCGCCTGGTACTGCACCTGGTCGATGATGAACAAGGCTTGTCCTTTGCGAACTACGGCACCTTCGTCTACGCATACTTTGGTAATGAAACCAGCCACTTGCGGGCGGATTTCAATATCCTGCTTGCCTTTGATAACGGCCGGGTAGGCACTTTTCAACTCACTGTTGGTTGGTTCCACAGACATTACGGAATACTCCGCTACGCCACCCATTCCCATTTGTCCTTTCTGTCCGCATCCAAATAATGACAGGCAGCAGGCAATTAAAACGATTCTACTTTTCATCTTTTTTATTATATTCAATGTTATGTGATAATTTTACGCAACGTATCTATAGAAGAAATAAGGATAAAGAAAGGTAAAAACTAAAATACCCTTCGTGAGTTTTTCGCCGCAAAATTACTCTATTTAAATGTATTTACAATTCTATCCCCTCTTTTTTTTAACTATGTTTGCACGATTTTAATAATGATTCATCTTATGGGTAGTCTTGAGTAATTCTTTATTTGCCTGTTTTTTATTAATTAGTGTGAAGTGTAGCGTTAATTGACGAAGAAGCTTTATTTTTGCATCATGTTACATGTCAACAAACATACTGTCAAACATTTTGTTCGTCGCGTAGGCGGGGGAATTGCTGCTGTCGCCCTGGTTTACTCGTGCGCCAGCGTAGGCCGTCCCGACGGCGGACCTCTGGACGAAACGCCGCCCCGGTTCCTGGTTAGTACACCTGCCCCCGGCGCATTGAATTATACAAAAAAAAGAGTGGTTATAGAGTTCGATGAATTCATCAAACTGGAGAAACCCGGTGAGAAGGTGGTTATTTCCCCTCCGCAAGCCAAACAGCCGGAGATCAAGGCGGTAGGAAAGAAAATCACCGTCAACCTGCTCGATACGATGAAGACGAGTACCACGTACACCATCGACTTCGGCGATGCCATTGTGGACAATAACGAGGGTAACCCGTTGGGCGACTTTACCTTAACTTTCTCTACCGGCGGTGTGATAGATACCATGCAGGTGTCGGGCACGGTGCTCGATGCATCGAACCTGGAGCCGGTGAAGGGCATACTCGTGGGACTTCATGCCAACCTGGCCGACTCGGCATTTACCAAGTTGCCTCTCGAACGGGTGGGACGTACCGACAGCCGCGGGCGTTACCGTATCCAGGGAGTAGCCCCGGGCAAATATCGCATCTTCGCCTTGATGGATGCCGACCAGAACTTCATGTTCAACCAGAAGAGCGAGGTCTTGGCATTCAACGACTCGCTCGTCATTCCCCGCATGGAAGAGCGCATGCGGCAGGATACCGCGTGGATAGATACGCTCACCATTGACTCTATTTCCGAACGGCAATATACGCATTACCTACCTGATGATGTGATACTCCGCACGTTTAAGGAAGCAACTACTAATCAATATCTTGTCAAGAGCGAACGACTTGTTCCGAACAAGTTTACCTTTTACTTCTCAGCTCCTTCCGATACACTTCCTACGCTGGAAGGGCTTAACTTCGACCACCACGATGCGTTCGTCATCGAACCATCGCTGCGGAACGATACCATCAACTACTGGGTGCGCGACTCACTGCTCTACAAACAAGATACGTTGAGCCTGAGTTTGAACTATTTATACACCGATACGTTAAATATGCTGGTACCCCGTACCGATACGTTGAATCTGGTGGCTAAGAAGGTAGCTGACAAAAAGGAGGAGAAGAAGAAAAAGAAGAAGAAAGACGACGAAGAAGAGAAACCTGTTACCAAGTTCCTGAATATCACTTCGCGCATTCCTTCCTCGATGGATGTGTACGATTATATCTCGCTGACAGCCGAAGAACCGATCGACTCATGCAACGTGGAGGCTTTCCATCTGCGGCAAAAGGTCGATACGCTCTGGAATGACCTGCCGTTCGAATTCGAGCAGGACTCCTTGTTCAAGCGAAAGTTCAGTGTTTATTACGATTGGGAGCCGGGAGGTGAGTACGAATTCTCTGTCGATTCACTGGCTTTCAAAGGCATCTACGGACTGCATTCCAACAAGATCAAACAGAACTTCAAGGTGAAGAAGGAGGAAGATTACGGAAAGATCACCTATACCATCACCGGAGCCGACTCGATTGCGTTTGTGGAACTGCTCGACCCGCAGGACAAGGTGCTTCGCCGCCGCCGGGTGGAAAACGGACAGGTTGTGTTCTACTTCCTGAACCCCGGCAAGTATTGCGCCCGACTCATCAACGATACGAATGGTAACGGGGTGTGGGACACCGGGTCTTACGAAGAGAACCGGCAACCCGAAACGGTCTATTATTACTCCATTATTATAGATGTAAAGGCTAATTGGGATTACAACCAGGATTGGAATGTAACTGCCTTACCGCTTGATAAACAAAAGCCTGAAGAACTAAAAAAGCAAAAACCTGATGAAAAGAAGAAAAAAACAACCCAGCGAAATCAACGAAATAGTCAGAACAACCGACGTTAACCGTCGACGGAGTGTGCTTGCAGGATTATTCCTACTATTCCTGGCCTGTATGTCCCCTAGCCCCGTTAATGCCCAGTGCGAAGCGAAAAACGACGCTTTCAAGTCGGGCGAGCATGTGATGTACGACCTGTACTTCAACTGGAAGTTTGTCTGGGTGAAGGCGGGCTTTGCCAGCCTCACTACCAATGCCACTGCCTATCAGGGGAAACCGGCCTACCGCATGAACCTCTTGGCTATCGGTAGCAAGAAGGCCGACTTCTTCTTCAAGATGCGCGATACGCTGACCAGCGTTATCAGCGACAAGTTAGAGCCGCGCTACTTCCGCAAGGGAGCCGAGGAGGGGAAACGCTATACGGTGGACGAGGCTTGGTTCTCGCACAAGAATGGCGTGGTTCATGTGGACCAGAAACGTACGCATCAGGATGGGGAGATCATCGAAACCTCGCAGGACGACAGTCGCTGCATACACGATATGCTGAGTATCCTCGCCCAGGCGCGTTCTTTCGATCCTAGCAGCTATGTGGTAGGGCAACGCATCAACTTCCCGATGGCTACCGGCCGCAAGGTGGAGGAACAGACGCTGATATACCGCGGCCCCAAAAAGATTACCGCCGAGAACGATACAACGTACAAATGCCTGGTCTTCTCGTTGGTGGAATACAAGAAAGATAAAGAGAAAGAGGTGATCACCTTCTACATCTCGGACGATAAGAACCACCTTCCCATCCGTTTGGATCTGTACCTCAACTTCGGGTCGGCCAAAGCCTTCCTGTCGAGCTCCAGCGGGGTTCGTCACCCGATGACTTCCATTGTGAATAAATAAAAGAAAGAAGCCAACTGAATCAGTTGGCTTCTTTCTTTTATAAGGTAAACGGGAGCGGTTGCTCCTTGCGGAATACGCTCGACTGGAACGAGGCGATCAATTCGCCGTGTTGGTTCGTCACATCTACCGAGTAATAACCCGTGCTGCGACCGGTGTAGTGCTCGATGGCTTCGGCTGTGAGCGTATCGTCCGGCCCGCTACCACGCAGGAAGGTGATGGTGGACGAGAGCGAAACGGCCAGCGTTCCGTGTGAGTTGGATGCTCCGGCCAGTGCCAGGTCGGCCAGTGTGAAGACAGCTCCGCCCTGGGTGCGTCCGCCGGCGTTGAGGTGACGGGCTTCTATCTTTAGTTCCGCTTTGGCATACCCTTCGCGTATCTCTATCAGTTCGATGCCTGCGTTCGTAGCGAAAAGATCGTTCTTGAAAAATTCTTGTGCTGTCATTTCTTTTATTTATTCAGCTTCCACTCGAAGCCATCCTTGGTGTCTTTGATCTCGAACCCGAGCGCGGTGAGCTCATTACGGATGAGGTCCGACGTAGCCCAGTCCTTGTTGGCTTTGGCTTTCATGCGCTGATCCAGCAACATATCCACCACCTTGCCGTAGGCCGCTTCTCGTCCGTCGGACGAGCCGGTTTCTTCCTTCAGCCCCAGTACATCGAACAGGTAGAGGTGGAATACCTCTTTCAACTCCTTCAAATCCTCAGCCGAAAGCGTGTTGTTGCCCGCTATTACATTATTAATAACGCGCGTAGCATCGAACAGGTGCGAGATGACGATCGGTGTGTTCAGGTCGTCGTTCATCGCCTCGGCACATTGAGCACGGAGGTTCTTGATGTCGGCAGTCGACGTGGCGGTGGGGGTGATCTTATCCAGATTGGCTACCCCTTCGAGCAAGCGTTGCAATCCCTTTTCCGAAGCTTGCAGGGCTTCGTTGCTGAAGTCCACCGTGCTGCGGTAGTGTGCTTGCAAGATGAAGAAGCGGATGGTCATCGGGCTGTACGCCTGCGTCAGCAGCGGGTGCGAGCCGGTGAAGAACTCCTCCAGCGTGATGAAGTTGCCAAGCGACTTACCCATCTTCGTTCCGTTCACGGTGAGCATATTGTTGTGCATCCAGTAGCGCACCATGTCGTCGCCCTGCGAAGCTACCGACTGGGCTATCTCGCATTCGTGGTGCGGGAAGATGAGGTCCATACCCCCACCGTGAATGTCGAAATGCTCGCCCAGATACTTCCGTCCCATAGCCGTACATTCCGCATGCCAGCCAGGGAAACCTTCGCTCCAGGGCGAAGGCCAGCGCATGATGTGTTCCGGTTGTGCACACTTCCACAGGGCAAAGTCGGCCGGGTTGCGCTTTTCGCTCTGTCCGTCCAGGTCGCGGGTGGTGTTCAGCACGTCGTCCAGGTTACGTCCCGAGAGTTTGCCGTAGTGATAATCCTTGTTATACTTAGCCACGTCGAAGTAGACCGATCCCTGGCTTTCATAGGCATAGCCGGCATCGAGAATCTTCTTCACGAGCTCTATCTGTTCGATGATGTGCCCGGAGGCGTGCGGTTCGATGCTGGGTGGCAGCACGTTGAGTGCGCGCATGGCATCGTGATAGCGATTCAGGAAATACTGCACCACCTCCATCGGTTCCAACTGCTCCAGACGGGCTTTCTTGGCAATCTTGTCCTCGCCTTCGTCGGCATCATGCTCCAGGTGCCCAACGTCAGTAATGTTGCGTACGTAACGTACCTTGTATCCCAGTTGGGTAAGGTAGCGGAACAGTACATCAAAGGTGATGGCCGGGCGGGCATGTCCCAGGTGGGCGTCGCCGTAAACCGTCGGTCCGCACACATACATGCCCACGTGGGGTGTGTGAAGTGGTACGAACTGTTCCTTTTTCCTGTCTAAAGTGTTGTAAATGGTGAGTTGATGTTCCATATTGTTTTTGATTTATTTCTTTTGAAACCACAAAGTTATAACAAATATCTATAAGGTAAGCACGTTGCCAAATTTTTTCCGGATCCACATCGCGAAGAAGCGGTCGTTGATAAGGTATTGATTATTGCCTTCTACGCTTATTAGGTCGCTTTCGAGCAATCGTTTGGCAGCCGACTGTGCCGCACTGGGCGATGTCAACTCGTATTTACGTATAAAAGCACCCGATTGGATTTTCTCGGCTTTGCCTTCCATAGCTAAAGCTTTGAGTAAAAGCTGCTGCTTTTCCGGGATTCCATACAGCAGGGACTCATACACTTCCCCATTGTCGTCGATCTTCTTTTGGATAGCGTTCTCGATGATCGCACGCGTACAAACCTCTTCGGTAAAATAGAATGCCAGGTAGAAAGTGCTTTGTATGTACCAGGTATGCCCTTCGAAAAGATCATATACGAATGCAGCAGCATCCTTGGCTATTTGTTTACCGGCTTCCTGGAACTTACGGACAATGAACTCTGTGTATGTGTCTTTGTGGATCGGTTTTAATCCAAGCAACGACGCACTGTTGTAGAAAGGTTTGGCTGCGCTGAAGAACATATTTTGAAGCATGTGCCGTTGGCTTCCGGCAAAAATGAAAACAGCATTTCGACTATGCTGTACATAAGTTCTTAGCAATGCTTCGGTATTCGTCTCCGGATATTTTCCTATCTGTTGAAATTCGTCGATGGCCACCACACAAGGCTTGTCGGCACTGTTGAGGTAGGTAAAGATTTCATCCATGGTTCGTTGCGGATCTTTAATGTCGCCTACACCGAATGAGGCTTCGAGCAATCCTTGCGGATCGAAACCCAGTCGGAATTCGAGCGAACGGACGATGCGGCAGAAGGTTTCGATGGCATTTCGTCCCTTTGGTTTCAGTGTATCACAAATCTTGTTGCCCAACAATGAGATAAAGTCGGGCAGATTGAGCGTAGAATAGATGTCAATGAAGAAGCAGTGGTAATGCTCTTTCAGTGTGGGGTGCTGGAAACAATGAAGTATCAATCCCGTTTTTCCCATACGGCGGGGAGAGATGATCACTTTGTTGCTCCTTCCTTCTATGTCACGTATGATTTCCTGACTTTCCAGCTCACGGTCGCAAAAGTATTCCGGCGACACATAGCCAGAGGTAATGAATGGATTCTTGCTCATATTCAGTTGTTTTGCTCCAAAGATAATGGTTTTACCAAAGGAAACAAAGAATCATCCTAAAAGAATCATTCTTTTAGGATGATTGCGGTACGATGATTCGGTTTGTCAGAAGAAGCGGTAGGTCACCGATACGCCGATTTCATTGGTGGGCAGGGTGTATCGGGTAGTGGTTCCTTCCAACTCTGCGGTTACTTTCTTCGGGCCGATAAAGTCGGTTGCAAAGAGAGCTATGGCAAGTTTCTTCCGGAACAATTCTTTGGAGAGGTTCAGCCGGTAGAAATAGTTTTCCGGGTCTTTGTTATCGCCCGACGAAGCCGGGAAGAAGTAGCCCGCGTTGGCAGCCAGGCAGATGTCGTGTGGCAGTAGCAGATCGGCTCCACCGCTTACCTGTCCGTATGTACCGCTACCCTCGTCGCCGCCTTGCAGTTCGATGCGTTGGTGGCCGAGCATAGCCAGCCCACGCAGACGAATTCTTTCGGACAACTGATGGGTGGCGGCTATGGAGAATTGCATCTGTCGGAAACTGGCTTCGGCGGCATACTGGTCGAAACGTATTTCATCGGCTATATTGACGGGATTACCCAGCAGGAAGCTGTTAGAACTGCTTTGATAGATGGCATCGGCTGTGACTTGCGTCTTCGCGCTCGTGTAGCGGTAATTCAGGTTCAGTTTGTTCAGCCATTGATGCCCCATCCATCCTGCATTCATGATAGGTTGGGGAGACGACCGCTGAATGGTGTAGTCCAATGCCAGTGCGTTGTGCTCATTGAACCGGTATCCCACGTTCAGGAAAGGATAGAGGGCGAACGATTCGTCGAAGGTGGAGTACATCTCGTAAGGCATTTCCCAGTGTACACCCACTCCCAGATGTAAGTGGGAGAGATTCAGCGAGTACTGCGCATAGGCCGTCCACCGTTCAGAGTCGAACGGGATGGTGAATCTTGTGGCTGAGGGGTCGCCATCGGAAGGGTACACGATGACACCGTCTTCGGTATGTTTCGGGAACTCCACATGAGCATTCATTGTATCGTACTTTCTGTCCAGCTTCGAGAAGCGGGCACCTGCGTCCAAGCTGCTACGACTGTTGAACGGAATAGAGAAGTCCAAACGAACGGCATGTTCTTTGGGTTGGTCGGTATATCGGTTCAGAATACCGATATAGTAGGTGTCTGCCATGTCCGATATGGATACCTGATCCACTGCCTCTTTTGTCTTACCCCATTCATAAGTAAACTTTGCAAATCCTCCCCGGGCAAAGAGATGCTTGTAATAGGCAGCCAGATTATAATCCTTTGTAGTGCCGTCCAGAGAGGTTAGGATGTGGTTCGTTGGGTTGCTCGGCATGCCGTTGTATACATAATTATATACAGATGCTTCGCCGGGGTTCGTGAAGAGGTTGAACGATGCCCCTACAATGTCTCGTTCGCTGATTTGCCAACCAGCATGAAGTGTAGCGTTGTGCATCTGGTCGTCGCGGACCCTGGAAATGCTGTTTACATCGTAGCCGGCCACGGTGGAATTGGTCTCCATCCTGGCAAAGTTACGGAAGCCGTAGGCATAATTGCCATCTACGAAGAAACCTTTGTGCCGGGCATTGACCTGCACATTCCCGCCGAAGAGGGTAGAGGTAGCTCCGTGCGCAGTAGCTTCCAGAGTGATTCCGTCCGTCTGCCGCTTCCGGGTGATGAGATTGATGACGCCCCCATCGCCCAACGTCTGGTCCGAAGCTTTCCGGCTGACTTGAATTTCGATGCGTTCCACCCGGCTGGCCGGCATGGAGCTGAGGTAGCTGACGAACGTGCTCTGATTCAGCTTTTGCGGGAAGCCGTCCACGCAGAGGGTGTTCTCCGAGAGTCCTGCCACAAAGAGCTGGTCTTGTGCGTCAACTATTACGTAAGGTAACTTTTGCAGAATCTGCAGTACATTGGCCGAGAGGGCTTCCGGGTCAGAAGTTACGTCGTACGAATAGACATTGTTGTTTAGAGTTGTGGACTCCTGCTGGCCGTAGGCCAAGCAAGGCAGTAGCAGCGTGAGAATGAAAATCCCACATAGTTGTTTCATCATATATTGTTGTTTTTAGGGTGTTTGAAAGGTGCAATATTGAGAATAATTTTTGATTCTTGCAACTGTACGGGAATAATTCTATTCAGTGGAGTATGGAGGTCCTTGGTAATCCGAGCTTCTCTCTCCGTATGTTTTTTTTGATTTTATCCGTCACGCTGTCACTTTTTTCAACTTAACGAATTGATTATTTGACGATTATGCCGTGACGGATACCCGTTTTATCCGTCACTCATCCGTCACTTTCTGGGGTATTCACCACTACTTGCTTCCTGCATTCTCTTTCGTATCTTCCTGCAGTTGCCCCAGTACCTTCCTGCAAATTCTTTGTTTCCTCGGTCGAAACTCACTGTTTCAAAGAAGTAAACTCTTTGTTTCATAGTACGAAACTTCAAGTTTCACTTGACGAAACGACTGGTTTCATTTGATGAAACTCTTCGTTTCACTTGACGAAACTCTTCGAGTGTGACTTATCAATGCGGACATGTTACTTTAGCAATTCCATCCACTCCGTATCGCTTAGCGGCGGTAAGGCTTCACTCTCGGTAATCAGCACTCCGGCCAACCGCCGTTTATCCTCCTGCAACTGGACGATCTTCTCCTCGATACTTCCCTGCGTGATGAAGCGGTAGGCGATGACCTGCTTCTCCTGACCGATGCGGTGGGCGCGGGCGATGGCTTGAGCCTCAGCGGCAGGGTTCCACCACGGGTCGATGATAAATACATAGTCGGCCTGGGTGAGGTTGAGGCCCACACCGCCGGCTTTCAATGAAATAAGGAAAGCCTGGATGTCGTCCGACTGGGCGAAGCGGGCTATCTCGGCCGGGCGGTCGGTAGACGAACCGGTGAGCAGGGCGTACGGCCATTGTCGCTCGCGGAAGGCGGAGGCTATCAACTCCAGGTGCTTCACGAACGAGGAGAAGATCAGCACTTTGTGTCCTTCGCTGCGGAGCGTCTCGAAGGTGTCGATGACTTGTTCCAACTTACCGGAAAGTCCGGTGAAATCGGGGAAAATCATCTGCGGGTGGCAGGAAAGCTGGCGCAGGCGGGTGATGCCGTTGAGCACGGTGAGCTGTTGGTGGCGTTCGCCCGGCGTGCGGGCTTCCAGCAGGGTATTTCGCAGGCTGTTCTTCTCCAGGCGGTAGAGGTTGTCCTGCTCCTCACTCATGTCGCAGTAGATCACTTCTTCGGTGAGCGGAGGGAGTTCGGGGGCCACCTCGTGCTTGCTGCGGCGGAGGATGAAAGGGGAGATGAGCTGCCGCAGACGTGTTTCTTTGCGGGTGTCGTTCTGCCGGATGGGGTTGATGAACTGTTTGACGAAATCGGTCTCACTACCCAGGAGATCCGGTTGCAGGAAATGGAACTGCGCCCAGAGATCCTTCAACGAGTTCTCGATGGGCGTGCCGGTGAGCACCAGCCGATGGTGGCTGCGCAGCCGGATGGCCGTCCGGAAGGTGAGCGAGTCGCTGTTCTTTATGTTCTGGCTCTCGTCCAGCACTACGTATTCGAAGCAATACTGTTGCAAGGTGTCGATGTGGTTGCGCATCATGCCGTACGAGGTGAGAACCAGGTGGTACTTGCCGAAGAACAGCTCGGGATGTCCTTTCCGGAAACGCGTTTCGGCGTTGAATTCACCTACCGACAGGCCGGTGAAACGGCGTGTTTCCCTGCGCCAGTTGTGCAGCAGCGAGGTGGGAACCACCACGAGCGTGGCGGGCTTCCGCGCAGGCGCGTGGCGGGGCGTAATGTCCGGCTCTTGTCTACATGCTGTCGGAGGGTTGTCTACATCGTTGTCGCCGAATAGTAAAAATTGCCCCATTTCATCGACGGGCGACGGAAAACTTGTCCACATCGTGTCTTCGGCTTGTCTACGCCCTGTCTCATCGGCGACGGAATTCTCCCCGGATTTTCCGCGGTAGATGTATTGCAGCAGGGCGAGTGTTTGCAAGGTTTTTCCCAGTCCCATGTCATCGGCCAGGATGCCGCCGAATGTATGCTCGTACAGGTGTTGCATCCAGGCGAAGCCTTTCGACTGATACGGGCGGAGGGTGGCTTTCAGGCCGGCAGGCGGTTCGGGCAATGCAGCACCGTCAGGGAATAGGGGAAGCTTACCGGAATGGTTGGCAAACAACTCTTCTACCACGCCCACAAACGGACGCTTCAGGCGGATGCCTTTCCCGTGGCTCTCGCCCAGCTCGGCCAGGTTGGCATACCGGGCAAACCACTCTTCGGGGAGCAGGAGGATGCGGTCGTCCGGAAGGACATACTCCCGCCGCTCTTCCAGGATATGTTTGCGGAAGCGCTCGAACGGAATTCGGAACGGACCTGCGACGACGGTGATGTGCAGGTCGAACCAGTCGGGACCGTCGTCCCAGCTCTGTTCGATGAGTATCTCGTCCAGACAGTAGCTGCGTTTAGAGAGGGCGTCGGCCAGGTGATAACGCTCTTCCAGCAGGGCGCGGTGGGCGATGAGCCATTCATTGAGCGGTTGCGTGCCTTCCGGCGAGAAAGTGGTCTCGCCCGTCTGCTTCAACCCGTCGTGAAGCAGGCGGTGGATGTCGTCCTTCTCTTTTTCAGTATCCCGCCGGAAGAAGCGGAGAGTGGTTGCCGGGTCGTTCTCCCGGCGGGGTAGGAAGTGGCGGATTCCGGTCGGCTTTCCGGGAACGAACTCCTGACTGCCATAACGAAAACTCAGGCGCAGTTGCAGTTGCCCGTCCAGATCTTCCTCGATGAAAAGGAGCGTTTCGCACGGAACACTCTCGTCCGCCAGGTCCAGCCCGCTGGTGCTTACCGGGTGGTAGCAGGCTATGGGGACGACAATATTGTCCATGTACTTCGACAGATGTGTGACCGGTACGCTGACTGTCTCCTTGCGGGTGAACGGGAGGATACGCGCGGCTTCGATGTGGTTGAAACGGAACAGGTGCATGCCCAGAAGCAGCGTGCACGGCTGCGTGGTCAGCGTGGTGACCGGTTTCAGGGCAGTGAGTGGCAACGGTTCCCCTTGGAAAGAACATTGCAGTTGGTAACTGAAATGTTCCCGGTTGGCTTCAAAGAAGAAGGACGTTTCCACCGGTTCGCTGTGTATGCGGTAGGCATGGTGGGGAAACAATATCTTACTCGTGCCCGCCCGTTGATATACCGGGATCGATCCATTGATCACCGTCTGTACCATTTCGAGGAGTTTCTTCTCTATATAGGGGCGGATGGTGGTGCGGATGCGTTCCGGATCATCCGAGAGCTTCTGCAGGAAGCGGGCTACGGTTTTCTCCCGCGAGAAGACCATCATCAGGTACTTCTCTGAATAGTGCGAAGCGATCCGGATGGCTTCCTGTTGGGCCTCGCTCATCTGCGCCACCGTTTGAGGCGAGGCGTGGAAGGCTTGTTCGACGAGACGGAGCTGCCTGTCGTCCGAGAATTTCTCGGCAATATAAGGAACCAGCAACGATCCGAATATGGAATGTTCGGTATGCAGAATTATCAAGGAAGAGGCTGTTTCTTTCATTCTCTTTAAAGATTGTAATCAACAAAGGTAAGGGATTTTGCGTAACTTTGCAGCATGACGAACAAAAATAAACGAGTCTTGCTGGGAATGAGTGGCGGCACGGACAGCTCCGTGGCTGCTATGTTGCTGATGGATGCCGGTTACGAGGTAACGGGCATCACTTTCCGCTTCTATGAAATCGACGGGAAGACAGCTTATCTGGATGATGCCCGCGAGTTGGCGGCTCGTCTCGGAATAGAACATATTACGTATGATGCCCGTGAAATGTTCCGGGAGCAGATTGTGGATTACTTTATCAGTGAATATATGGCCGGTCGCACGCCGGTGCCATGCACACTGTGCAACAATCAGCTGAAATGGCCTTTGCTGGCACAGATAGCCGATGAAAAGAAGATTTTCCACATTGCCACCGGGCATTATGTGCAGAAGGTGCTGCTCCACGGGAAGTACTACATCACTCCGGCGGTGGATGGGGATAAGGATCAGTCGTTTTTCCTGTGGGGATTGCCGCAGGATATCTTGCAGCGGATGCTGCTTCCCATGGGAGCGATGACGAAAGTGGAGGCGAGGGCATTGGCAGCGCAGCGGGGATTCGAGAAAGTTTCGAAGAAAAAGGATAGCATCGGGGTTTGCTTCTGCCCAATGGATTACCGGAACTTTTTGCGACGTCACGTGCACGTCACAAACACGTCACCAGATTTTTGTGACAAAATTGTGACGTCACATTACGTTACATTTTCGTTACAAAACCCCGATGATTCAGATGCGACATCAGCATCACGTCACATCGCGTCACAAGCTACGTCACATTTCGTCACATCTTGTCACAATTTTGTTACAGAAATGCCGGGAAGAGGGAAATTTCTCGATGAAAAGGAAGATTTTATTGCCTGGCACGAAGGCTACCCCTTCTACACCATCGGCCAGCGTCGCGGACTGGGAATCCACCTGAACCGGGCTGTCTTTGTGAAGGAAATACGCCCCGAGCAGAACGAAGTGGTGCTGGCTCCGCTGGCATCCCTGGAACGTTACGAAATGGTGCTGAAAGATTGGAACATCATCGACGAAGACCGGTTGTTGAATCACGACGATATCATTGTAAAGATACGCTACCGCAAGCAAGTCAATCGCTGTACGGTAACGAAACGAGCCGACGGGATGCTCCATGTAAATCTACACGAAGCACTGACAGCTATTGCCCCCGGTCAGGCGGCAGCTTTCTATAAAGACGGGTTGGTGCTAGGCGGTGGGATTATTGAGCGCTAACATCTCTTCCATGTAGTCGCGGGTATTGCTCAGGCGAGGTACCTTGTGCTGACCACCGAGTTTGCCACGTTGAGCCATCCAGTCATGAAATAAGCCTTTTCGCGCCACAACGATCTCCAGCGGTTGCAGAGCAATATCCTTCCAGCGTTTGGCTTCATAGTCCGAGTTGACCTCCTTCAGGGAATCATCCAGCACCTTGGCAAACTTTTCGATGGAATCGGGCTCTTCGGCAAACTCAATCATCCACTGGTGGCGGCATTTGGCCGACTTGTCCATGAACACCGGTGCAGCGGAATACTCACTCACCTGCGCGCCGGTAGCGGCACAAGCCTTAGCCAGTCCTTTCTCGGCATTGTCCACGATCAGCTCCTCGCCGAAAGCGTTGATGTAATGCTTCGTCCGTCCGGTGATGACAAACTTATAAGGATCGCGGCTGGTAAACTTCACCGTATCGCCTATCATGTAACGCCACAATCCGCACGAAGTAGAGATGATCAGGGCGTAATTCTTGTCCAGCTTCACCTCCTCCAGGCAATACGTGCGCGGATTTTCATTGTCCATCTCCTCCAACGGCATGAACTCGTAGAAGATACCGTAGTCTATCATCAGCAACAGAGCCGGATCGTTCAGATCGTCCTGCGTGCCGAAGTAGCCTTCCGATGCATTGTAGGTCTCCACGTAATGCATCCGGGGCGTCTGGATCACCTGCTTGTACTGTTCGCGGTAAGGCGTGAAGGCCACACCGCCGTGGAAGAACACCTCCAGGTTGGGCCACACCTCTTCCAGCGTCTGCTTCCCGGTCTTTTCGAGGATGCGCTTGATGAGTACCAGGTACCACGAAGGGACACCCGACAGGTTGGTGACATTGGTATGGAGGGTGCTGTTGGCAATGGCTTCTATCTTGGTTTCCCACTCGCTCATGAGGGCAATCTTCTTGCTGGGTACGCGGATGAGATTCACTAAGGGAGTTACATTTTGAATCAGGATAGCGGAGAGGTCGCCTACAAGGCTGTGGTTGGAGCTAAGGTTGGGGCTGTGGCTTCCTCCGAGGATCAATCCTTTGCCTGAGAAGAACCGGCTGTCCGGATTGCTGCGGAGGTAGAGGGCTACGGCGTCACCGCCACCCCGGTAGTGAATGTCCCGCAGCGACTCTTTGCTGACAGGTAGGAACTTACTCTTATCGTTCGTGGTACCCGATGATTTCGCAAACCATCGGATTTCTGATGGCCAGAGCAGATTTTGCTCTCCGGCTCTCAATCGTTGAACGTAGGGTTTGATGTCATCGTATGTCTGTATAGGTAGTCGCTTCTTAAACTCTTCATAGGTGCGTATCGAAGCGTAGTCGAACTTTTTCCCCCACTCGGTGCCGGCAGCCTGGCCGACAAGACGCATCAGCGCGCGGTGCTGAAGCTCGCCTGCACTGGTGGCATAGCGGTCGATCTCTTTCAGACGAGCGTGGAAAACGTGACTAATTATTCTTGTTTCGTTCATTATTAACTTCGCATGCTATGATTAATCATGCAAAAGTAAACCAATTTATCTTTTTTTTCTATCTTTACTCCGGAAATAAAAGTTAAAAGCCTTGATAAAGTGACTATTTTCTAAAAATCGTAGGGAGAACTGAAAATATGAGAATCGGAATATTGACTTCGGGAGGCGACTGTCCCGGTATTAATGCCACCATCCGGGGCGTGTCCAAAGTGGCCATCAACCATTATGGGATGGAAGTATGGGGCATTCAAAGCGGTTTTCAGGGACTGCTGACGAAAGACGCAGCACCGTTCAATGATAAATCTCTTTCGGGTTTGCTGAATCTGGGGGGAACCGTTCTGGGAACTTCACGCGAAAAACCTTTCAAGAAGAGTGACCTCGAAGCGGGCATCGACAAACCTAAAATCATTGAAGATAATATCCGCGAGTTGGGCTTCGACTGTATCGTCTGCATCGGCGGAAACGGCACGCAGAAGACGGCTGCCAAGTTTGTTGCCCGGGGCGTGAACGTGGTTTCCGTGCCCAAAACCATCGACAATGATATCTGGGGAACCGATTTCTCCTTCGGTTTCGACTCGGCCGTACACATTGCTACCGATGCCATCGACCGCCTGCACTCCACCGCCAGTTCGCACAAACGGGTGATGGTGATCGAGGTGATGGGGCACAAAGCCGGATGGATAGCCCTGTACTCGGGTATGGCCGGTGGGGGCGATGTGATTCTGGTGCCCGAAATCCCGTATGATATGCAGAATGTCCAGGAAACCATCCTGAACCGGGCCCGGAAGGGCAAGCCGTACTCCATCGTGGTGGTGGCCGAAGGTATTCCTACCGATGGCAAACTGCGGGCAGGCGAGTACATCGCCCGTCAGATAGAGAAAGCTACTGGGATAGAAACCCGCGAGACGGTATTGGGACATATACAACGTGGGGGTTCGCCTACGCCGTTCGACCGCAACCTGTCCACCCGCATGGGCGGGCATGCCGCCGAGCTCATTGCCAACGGGCAATTCGGACGCATGATCACACTCACAGGCAATGACATCTCTTCCATACCACTCGATGAAGTGGCCGGTAAACTGAAATTAGTCACGGAAGATTATGATTTAGTCGTTCAGGGACGACGGATGGGAGTCTGTTTCGGTTAGTTGTCAGTTTCTTCTATTTCCGAAGCTGCCTCGGTCAAAGCTTTCGATTCTTCTTTGGCCTCGCGGATGCTGGCCAGCAATTCCGGCGATGACTTAATCTTCTTCAAAGCCATCTGGGCGGCATTCTGTTGCGACTCCTTCTTGGAGTATCCGCTACCCGAACCAGCAGGATGCCCTTCGATATGCACCTCGGTGTGGAATACCGGATTGTTTTCCTTATCCAACGACTGCTCGATCAACTCAAACGAAACTTCCATCTTATTCTTCTGGCTCCACTCAATGAGCTTCGATTTGAAGTTTATCTCCTTGCGCGACAGCTTGTCCAGATCGATGTATCGTCCGATGATGCGGTTCTCCATGAACCATTTGCAACGGTCGTACCCCTGATCCAGGTAAATGGCACCGATGAATGCCTCGAACGCATTGCCGTACATGTAACTGTTGTGCGAAGAAGAGCGCAGGGAGTACTTGATGAGCTTATCCAGCCCGATCTGCACAGCCAGCTTGTTTAACGTCTCGCGCTGGACTATCTTGGAACGGGTATTCGTCAGGAACCCTTCCCGCTTGCCTTCGAAATGATTGTAAACGATGTCGCCGATGATGGCGTCGATGATGGCGTCGCCCAGGAACTCCATGCGTTCATTGTTCAGCATGCGTCCCTTTTCCGACCGGATGGTCGACGACTTGTGGAGGAGCGCCTCCTGGTATAGGCGGAGGTTGCGGGGCACGAATCCCAGTATCCTATAAAGACAAAGATAAGACTCTCTGTCCTTGCGGAACAGGAGCCTTATCTTATCTATTTGGTTTCGCAACACGGTATTACTCAGCGTATTTCTTGAAAATAGCGCAAGCATTGTGCCCGCCGAATCCGAATGTGTTAGAGAGAGCTACTCTCACTTCGCGCTTCTGAGCTTTGTTGAAGGTGAAGTTGAGGTTGTAGTCGATGTTCTCGTCGTTATCGCCCTCTTCGTGATTGATAGTCGGAGGAACGATGTCATTCTTGATAGCCAGGATACTAGCGATGGATTCTACCGCACCGGCAGCACCCAGCAAGTGACCTGTCATGGATTTCGATGAACTGATGTTCAACTTATAAGCGTGTTCGCCGAATACTTCCTTGATGGCTTTGACTTCCGAGATGTCACCTACCGGAGTAGATGTTCCGTGTACGTTGATATAGTCAACTTCCGACGGATCCATTTCGGCATCTTCCAATGCGTTCTTCATGACCAGACGTGCTCCCAGGCCTTCCGGGTGAGAAGCAGTCAAGTGATGCGCATCGGCCGACATTCCTACACCTGCCACTTCTGCATAGATCTTGGCACCGCGTGCTTTGGCATGCTCCAGTTCTTCCAGGATGAGGCAACCGCCACCTTCACCCATGACGAAACCGTCGCGGCTTGCGCTGAACGGACGTGAGGCAGTAGCAGGAGAATCATTACGGGTAGACAAAGCGTGCATAGCATTGAAACCACCTACACCTGCATCAAAAATAGCTGCTTCCGAACCGCCGGACACGATGATGTTGGCCTTACCCAAACGGATGAGGTTGAATGCATCGGCAATAGCGTTGGTAGAAGTAGCACAAGCAGAGCAAGTAGAGTAGTTGGGGCCGTGGAAGCCATACATAATAGAAATCTGACCGGCAGCAATATCCGAGATCATCTTCGGGATGAAGAATGGATTGAACTTCGGACCATTTTCCTTGTGGAGTGCATAGTTACTCACTTCTTCTTCGAAGGTACGAATACCACCGATTCCGGCTCCAAAGATAACACCGATGCGGTTCCGGTCTTCTTTTTCAAGATCCAGGGCAGCGTCGGTTACAGCTTCTTTGGCTACGGCAATGGCGTAGTGAGTGTACAGGTCCATTTTGCGTGCTTCCTTGCGATCCATGTATTGGCTTACGTCGAAGTTTTTCACTTCGCAAGCAAATTGGGTCTTAAATAAAGAAGCATCAAAATGAGTAATAGGTCCCGCTCCGCTAACCCCATTTACAAGATTGTCCCAGAATTCCGGAACACTATTGCCAATGGGAGTAACGGCGCCAAGACCCGTTACTACAACTCTTTTTAATTCCATACTGATGAAATACGATTACTTAGCGTGTTCTTCGATGTAAGATACAGCGTCGCCAACAGTACCAATCTTCTCAGCCTGATCGTCCGGAATAGAAATACCGAATTCTTTCTCGAATTCCATGATAAGTTCTACTGTGTCAAGTGAGTCAGCACCCAGGTCGTTAGTGAAGCTAGCTTCTGTAGTAACTTCTGATTCTTCAACACCTAATTTATCAACGATAATCGCTTTCACTCTTGATGCAATTTCAGAAATAACTTTAAATTTTTAATTAGTAATTAGTTTTATTTCTTTAAATTTGCGCTGCAAAGGAATAAATATTTATTGTCCTGCGCAAGTATTTGAGTAAATAAATGAGTGGTTTTGCACATTTTTCACGTATGTGTGCATTGAAAGAGCAAGATTATGGGAAAAAGTATAGCTGTTTTTGCTTCCGGTTCCGGTTCGAATGCCGAGAATATCATCCGGTATTTTGAAGAGAATGACTCGGTCGACGTGGCATTGGTGGTATCGAACAAAGCGGATGCCTATGTGCTGGAGCGTGCAGCCCGGTTAGGGGTACCTGCGCGGGTGTTTCTGAAAGGCGAGTGGGCGGACGGAGAGTCTGTACTGGCTGCTCTGCGCGAGTACCGGGTCGATTTTATTGTGCTGGCAGGTTTCCTGCTACGAGTGCCGGAGGTACTTTTGGATGCTTATCCCGAAAAAATTATAAATATACATCCTGCCCTGTTGCCTAAGTTTGGAGGAAAGGGCATGTATGGCGACCGGGTGCACGAGGCGGTCGTGGCAGCGGGCGAAAAGGAGAGTGGCATTACCATACATTATATAGATCAGCACTACGACGAAGGGAGCGTCATCTTCCAGGCTACCTGTCCGGTACTTCCTACGGATACGCCCGACGATGTGGCCGCGAAGGTGCATGCGTTGGAATACGAGCATTTCCCGAAAGTCATCGAACGCTTATTACAGTAGGCTTCTCATAGATCTCTTGTAAATTATTTTAATATCAGTTTATGCCCTTTTTGCCCCAAGTCGTTTTCGTCGGCTCCGAAGGTTTAGAACCTAAGGGTCGAAGGTTTTAAACCTAAAGGGCAAAGGTTTTAAACCTTCGACCCTTAGGTTTAAAACCTTCGAGGGGTATGGCTACAGATACTTGTAGGGCCTGTTGGCGTGTCGGTCGAATTCTTCCTGCATCAAACGAAAAACTGTCTTTGTTTTTTACTAATCAAACATCCTACCCTAACGCTCGATGCTGTAGGCCCCTTCTTCCCGCCGCAACGGATAGTCGCCCCGGTATTGCTCGAAGAGTTCGGGGTGCGCCTTGAGCAAAGTGCTGTCGGTGCACGGATCATACATGGTTAGTATAGCTTCCTGCCGGCTGCCGGCACGGATCACCAGTTCTTCCGGCGCGGGAGGAACAATTTCAAAATTGGTTTGGAGAGTAAAGAACCGGCATAGTGCTTCGAGCGACATTCGGGTGGCGTTCGCTTTCCCGTCGGCCGAGTAACCGGCGATGTGCGGGGTAGCAATCATCGCTTTCTGCAATAATTGGGGATTGATATCCGGCTCGTTCTCCCATACATCGATGATGGCTTCTGAAAGAACTCCGCTTTCCAATGCTTCCAGTATGGCTTGCGTGTCGGCTACCTCTCCGCGCGAAGTGTTGATGAGGACGGGCTTCTGCCGGAGCGAACCGAAGAACTGCCGGTCGGCCAGATGGAACGTTTTATACGCTCCTTCTTTATATAAAGGTACGTGAAAGGTAATCACGTCGCATTCGGCCGCTATCCGGCCGAGTGGAACAAACTTTTCCTGGCCTTCCTTTTCGGCACGGGGAAGGTCGTTCAGCAATACCCGCATGCCTAGTCTTCGGGCAACGGTTTCTACTTTACTGCCCACATGCCCTACGCCGACAATCCCGATACACATCTGGTCGAGTCTTCTTCCCCGGGTAGTCTCCAATAACCATAGGGATGATTCTATGTATTGGGCTACGGAACCGGAGTTACATCCGGGAGCGTTGGTCCAGGTGATGTCGGCTTCCCGGCAATATTCGGTGTCAATATGGTCGAACCCGATAGTGGCAGTGGCAATGAACTTCACCCGGCTACCTTCGAGCAAATGGCGGTTACAGTGAGTACGGGTGCGGATGATGAGTGCGTCGGCATCGCGTACAGTCTCGGGAGTGAAAGCCTTGCCGGGCAGGTAAACAGCTTCCGCTCCCAGCTTTTCGATGGCTTCCCGGATGTACGGTATCTTGTCGTCTATGATAATTTTCATATACATTTCTCCTTTCTCGGAGCAAAGGTAATTAATTAAAAAAGAAGAAAGGGTTGCCCGAATGAGAAATATTGCATAGCTTTGCTTTCTATACAAATATTTAATAAGCAGATAATAATGACTTTTAGTACCCTTTGCAACGAAATCTTTGAGAAATCGACAGCCGCTTATCATGTGACGGACAGTGTCGACGCTTCGATGAACAATCCTTACGAGATGAAGTCGATCGAGTATTACTTGTATCTGAAAAATTGGATTGATGCCGTTCAGTGGCATTTTGAAGATATCATCCGCGATCCGAATATCGACCCGGCAGAAGCACTCGTGCTGAAAAGACGCATCGATAAGTCCAATCAGGACCGCACGGATCTGGTCGAGTTGATTGACAGCTATTTCTTTGACAAATACAAAGATATAGAAGTCTTGTCCGAAGCCACTATCAATACCGAGAGTCCTGCCTGGGCGGTAGATCGTTTGTCTATCCTGGCCTTGAAAATTTATCACATGCAGCAGGAAGTGGATCGTACGGATACTACGCCCGAACACCACAATCAGTGCCAAACCAAACTGAACATCCTGCTCGAACAGAAGAAGGACCTTTCGACAGCTATCGATCAGTTGCTGACCGATATCGAAGGCGGAAAGAAATACATGAAGGTATACAAACAGATGAAAATGTATAACGATCCGGCGCTGAATCCGGTTCTGTATGCTAAGAAATAGCAGAAGATGGCTCGTGTTCTTGTGATTCGTTTTTCAGCCCTTGGCGATGTAGCCATGATGGTACCAGTGCTTCATTCGCTAGCCCTGCAATATCCGCAGGATGAGATTACCGTGCTGAGCCGTCCGTTCTGCCAACCACTTTTTCAGGGATTACCGGACAATGTGAGTTTTTACGGGGCCGATCTGGCGGGAAAACATAATAACCCGATGGGATTGACCAGCTTGTTCGGTGTACTGCGGGCGATGCGTTTT
The DNA here is from genome assembly GCA_031555765.1 of Bacteroides sp. Taxonomy (GTDB): domain Bacteria; phylum Bacteroidota; class Bacteroidia; order Bacteroidales; family Bacteroidaceae; genus Bacteroides. The sequence goes on from JAVBUC010000052.1 coordinate 43,459, forward strand.
GACTATGTAGCCGACTTCCACGGAGAGGCTCACTCCCGTTATCTTTCCTGGTTGCTCCGGCTCACCGGGGTTAAAATGGCTGCTATCTGCAAAGGCCGGGAGGGAAAACGTAAGTTGGTGCGCCGCAAGGATAAAGTGCTCGAAAGCCAAAAAAGTTCATTCCGCCGGTATGCCGATGTGCTGGAGAAGCTTGGCTTCCCGGTATTGCTCAATTTTACATCCATTTACGGAGAAGACAAGGGCGATTTTTCCGAGGTCGAACCATTCACCGGTCCGCGTGGTGAAGTCAAGTGGTTGGGGATTGCTCCCTTTGCCCGCTATGCCGGTAAGATATATCCCATCGACTTGCAAGAGCAGGTAGTGGCTCATTTCGCTGCCGATCCGCGCGTCAAGGTTTTCCTCTTCGGGGGAGGGAAAGAAGAACAGGAGGTGTTCGACTCCTGGATAGCCAAATACCCATCGGTGATTTCTATGATCGGAAAGCTGAACCTTCGTACCGAACTGAATATGATCAGCCAGTTGGATGTCATGCTATCGATGGACTCGGCCAATATGCATTTGGCTTCGTTGGTCAATGTACCCGTCATCTCTATTTGGGGAGCCACCCATCCGTATGCAGGTTTCATGGGCTGGAAGCAACTTCCTACCCATGCTGTTCAGGCCGATCTGGCTTGCCGTCCCTGCTCGGTATACGGGCAGAAAGCCTGCTGGTGTAAAGACTCTCCTTACCAATGCTTGCGCAGCATCCACCCCGAGAGTGTCATTGAGAAAATAAAACGCATCTTGTTTTAGCAGCTAAAAACAACGGTCTTGGCGGGATGTATTGTATTTTCGCCTATCTTTGCGCAGTAATTACTTAACAACAAGCGATGAAGGAATTTTTTCAAGTGATGAGGCGTTTCCTGATGCCTTATAAAAGATACATGATAGGGGCTGTGGTGCTGAATATCCTTTCGGCCGTGTTCAATATATTTTCGTTTGCTCTGCTGGTACCCATCCTGCAGATTCTCTTTAAGACAGATGGCGGGCAGGTGTATACGTTCATGGAGTGGGGAAGTGCCAGCCTGGACAAAGTGGTCATGAACAACTTCTACTATTATGTGTCGTCACTGATACAAACGTACGGACCTTCGCTCACGCTGCTTTTCCTGGGACTCTTCCTGGCAGTGATGACACTGATCAAAACTTCCTGTTACTTTGCCTCGTCGGCAGTGATGATTCCGCTGCGCACAGGCGTGGTGCGCGACATTCGTGTGCAGGTCTACTCCAAAGTAATGCGTTTGCCGCTGGGTTTCTTCACCGAAGAACGGAAGGGCGATATCATTGCTCGCATGAGCGGGGACGTGTCCGAAGTGGAAACTTCCATTACCAGTTCGTTGGATATGCTGATCAGGAATCCCATTCTGATTCTTTTTTATTTTGGTACGCTGATTCTGATGAGCTGGCAACTGACCCTCTTTACCATCCTTGTGCTTCCCGGAATGGGTTGGCTCATGGGAACGGTGGCCAAGAAGCTGAAACGTAAGTCGCTCGAAGCGCAGAGTAAATGGAGTGATACCATGTCGCAGTTGGAAGAAACACTGGGCGGTCTGCGCATCATCAAGGCGTTCATTGCCGAGGATAAAATGATCAATCGCTTTACCAAGTGCAGCAACGAGTTTCGGGATGCAACCAACCGGGTGGCGATGCGCCAGGCATTGGCGCACCCGATGAGTGAGTTCCTGGGTACCATCCTGATTGTCATTGTACTGTGGTTCGGCGGATCGCTGATCCTGTCCGATCAGGCCCCAATCAGTGCTCCGGTTTTTATCGCCTACATGGCCATTTTGTATAGCGTCATCAACCCGCTGAAGGACTTCTCCAAGGCCGGATACAACATCCCCAAAGGATTGGCTTCCATGGAGCGTGTAGATAAGTTGCTCAAGGCCGAGAACAAGATTACGGAAGTAGAGAACCCAGTGCCGCTGAAAGGACTCGGAGAGAAGATAGAGTTCAAGAACGTCACCTTCAGCTACGACACGCACGAGGTACTGAAGGGCATCGACCTGACGGTGCCGAAAGGAAAGACCATCGCTCTGGTAGGACAGTCCGGTTCGGGCAAGTCCACGCTGGTCGACCTGCTCCCACGTTACCACGATGTACAGGGAGGCGATATTCAAATCGACGGCGTGAGCGTGAAGGACGTGCGCATTGCCGACCTCCGCAGCCTGATAGGCAATGTAAACCAGGAAGCCATTCTCTTCAACGATACCTTCTTTAACAATATAGCTTTCGGTGTGGAGAGTGCTACGCTGGAAGAGGTCATCGCCGCGGCAAAGATAGCCAATGCGCACGACTTCATCATGGAGAAAGAGCAGGGCTACGATACCAATATCGGCGACCGCGGCAGCAAGCTCTCCGGTGGACAACGTCAACGCATCAGCATTGCCCGGGCCATTCTGAAGAACCCGCCCATCCTGATTCTCGATGAGGCCACTTCGGCTCTCGATACCGAGTCCGAACGTTTGGTACAGGAAGCGTTGGAACGTTTGATGAAGACGCGGACCACCATTGCCATTGCTCATCGCCTTTCGACTATTAAGAACGCGGATGAAATCTGCGTGATGTTCGAAGGCGAAATAGTGGAACGGGGCAAACACGAAGACCTGCTGGCACTCGATGGCTACTACAAGCGACTGAACGACATGCAGAGTCTGGGGTAAAGCCCCTGGGGAGATGGGGGACATGCACATGCCAATGTGTGGCCCGCGTCTGGAGCAGGTTCTTATTCTTTATAAGGTATGGTGAAGCTGAAGGTCGTTCCTTCTCCTAATCTGGATGTCACTTCGAGTTTCCCACCCATCAGTTCGATCAAGCTTTTCGAAATAGCAACCCCGATGCCGGTGCCTCCGTATTTGGAGGCCAAGGCCGGGTTGTGCAATTGGTTGAACGCTTTCCCGAGCCCGTTCAACTTTTCTTCCGCAATGCCGATACCTGTGTCTTCTACGTGGAAGCGCAGTCCTCCGGGAACCATATCATATCCATATTTTACGTATCCGCTGTCGGTGAACTTAAGGGCATTGCCTATCAGGTTGTCCAGTATTTGCCGTAAGCGGGTATAATCCAGCAGGAATTCTGTAGGGGCTTCGTGTCCCGGCTTTGTCAGAATGAAGTCGACTGGTTTGCCGTTGAGCATCTGGGACGCAGAGAACGATTTGTGTATGTTGTCCATCAGCATGTTCAGGTCGTTCCGGAAAAGGTTGAGCTTCATCTGTCCGGCATCGAGTTTAGAGATGTCGAGCAGGGTACTGATGAGTCTTAGTAACTGGTCGGCATTGTCCGTGATGATTCCCATGAATTCTTCCCGGGTACTCTTGTCCAACTGACCTCCCTCATTGTTGAGTAGGTCGAGGAAGCCTACGATGGCATTCATCGGGGTACGTATCTCATGGCTCATGTTGGCCATGAAAGTTTGCAGCCGGTTCTCGTTTTGTTTCAGATCGGAGATGTCCGAGAGGGTGACTATGTGTGCCCGGCGTTGCCCGGGCCACTCTGTCAGTACGCTGCTCGCTTTGAACCAGGCATGGTGCAGAGAATTGTAGTGTTCCCAGTGAAGAGGTTGGTCGAAAGGTTTCTGAAGAATCTCCGGAATTTTGCAGTACGGACAGGGGCCGTCGAAGGGAGAAAGTACCTGCCAGCATTTCCGGCCTTCCAGGTTGTCGCTCTCGTATCTTGCTTTCAGCCGTTTGTTGGCATACAGAATTTCGTATGTATCTGCATCGCAGACATATACTTTTGCCATGACGTTGTCGAGTATAACTTGCAACGGTTCTTTTCCTTGTTGTGTTTGATCACCCATAGAAGTATTGTATGAATCTCTATTGGTTCCCGTTGCAATCCTAAAGCTAGAAAGCGTGGGAACTGCTTTTTCTTATTTGCTTTAGAGGTATCGCCAAACACCTACCGAACAAATAACAACAGTCCCACGCCCTAGATGAGTATACTTAACCTTTCTCAGGAGAGTATAAACACAAGGCGTGAGCGTTCTGTTGTATCACTTGTTCGGTTTGAAAATTGGCGATTTTCTAAAGCAAGTAATATCTTAAACGCTCTTGATCTCAAAAAACAGTTCCTTGTTTTAACGCAATAAATTCCAGGAACTTGCGCAAAGATATGAAAACGCTTTCTAAATGGCAATTTTTGAAACATATTTAGGTGGATATTTCCTTTTGTTTAGTTCGACTGTCCGGACAATTCTTGCCTGGACCCCGTTTGAATGAAAAGTAAGTTTACGTATCTTTAACGGGAGCAAGGGATTTTTCGGATTACAGTAGAACCACAGGGCATCCGCTCAATAACCTGGGTAAAACTATTGTATCATGCTCTCTACAAAAAACGCGAATCAATCAACCATCAGCCACCAAATTGAAACAATTCGTTGTGGTACAGAGGTATACACAGGTGGTTGATCAAGATAAATTACCGTTTATCAACCACCAATCAACCACCATCTCCCACCAAATGCTGTCATCTCCCATCCAATCAACCACTAAATGCACAGTCAAACATGCTATCGAACAGTAAATATCCTCATGCGAAAATAAATTATCCTCATAGGATAAATAATTATCGCATGAGGATAATTTATTTTCCTATGAGGATATGACCTGCACGAGAAGCGGGTCGTCCTGCTTGTGTAGGCATGTAGAGAGACATCACATGCCTTGAGAATTCTTTTTCAAAGATTCTAAGTCCTTTCTCCAACGGGCGCTACGCGTTTTTCTGACGGGCGCTACGCGTTTCTAGAAAAGGCGTAGCGCCCGTAAAAAAAACGCGTAGCGCCCGTTGAAGAGCCCCCTTCAATATACTTGTTGCTATCTGCAAGAATCTGTTTT
>JAVBUC010000073.1:0-11382 GCA_031555765.1 Bacteroides sp.
AGCCGGGGGTGTAAGCCCCCGGGACAGGACATTCCCTAGCTATGCGCCACGTAGTGGTGCCGTGTTCAGGATATACAGCACCACTACGTGGCGCGTAATTAGAGGTACATTTGTCCCGGGGGCTTACACCCCCGGCTACGAACACGTTGGCCCGCTGGGCCAAGATGAATGAACTTACGAATTGTTACTTTAAGATTTACTAAAGAGACTTTTGACACACCCTCCTACGGACACACAGTCCCTCTGGGGCAGGAGGAAGAAAGCGGATAATCATATTCTTTTTTTTCTTCTAAAAAATAAACTATTCGCTACGCGTTTTAATTTTTTTGTCATACATTTGCGCTCACGACAAAACACAGTTAATAACATGAACAAACTACGGATGGCAAGGCTTGTGAGCCTTTGGCTTTTATTCTTCGTTGTGCTCCCTTTGAATGCCCAGGAACAAGAACGGGCGGGAGTGCTGGTCATCAATACCCACAGGGAAAACATGCCTCTGAGCGACTACATCACGAAAGGTGTGGCCAAAGGGCTTCCTGGCCGCTGTAAGACTCCGGCGGTATATACCGATAATATGAATATACTTCATGTACGTACCGAAGCGCAAATGGATTCGCTCCGGGAACGTTTGTTGTCAGGCTTTGCCGTTCCCCCGCAGCTGGTTGTCCTGGAAAGCAATGGCACCTGGGTGTTGCTGCATGACGCCATCGAGAAACAATGGGGCAATGTCCCGATCATCCTTTGCTCCAACGAAGACTTCATCGGTCCGGAGAAATATTACCTGGAAAAGAGCGTGATTCCCGAAAACGAACGTACTCCTCTTGCCGATGCTATCCGGGGAAGAAACGTAGCCCTCGTACAGGTAAAATATTATCCCTGCGAAACCATCGACCTGATGAATCGTTTGATTCCCCGGATGGACACACTGGTTTTCGTGTCCGACAGGAGGTATGTAAACGTACAAAATCGCTCCCTGGTCGAAGCGCACATGAAGGCTAAGTATCCTTCGGTGAGGCTCAAATTCTTTACGGAAGGGCAGCTGACCACTGAAACGTTGCTCGATTCCCTTCGGGTTCAGGGGCCCCATACGGGGGTGCTCTTCGCCACGTGGTATGTCACCACTCCTTCGGCCAGCCGGAACCAGACCTGGGGATACCGCCTGGTGTCGAAGCATACGAAACATCCCATCTTTTGTTTGACCGATGGAGTGGTGCGGGACTCAAAAATGCTGGGAGGTTACTTCGTGCGTTTTGAGGATGTTGAAGAAGATGTAGCCGTTGTCACCAATCAGATACTTAGCGGTGTGTCGGTGGGAGACATATCCGTCATGCTCAATCCTCCCCGGTATGTGTTCAACTATCAGGTGCTCGAACGTTTTCATATCCCGTTGAGCCACTGTCCGGACGATTGCTACTTCTACCATGCTCCTGAGCCATTCTGGGTGAACAACCGGTTTGAGATCCTGGCTGTCATCTGCTTGCTGCTGGGTGTGCTGGCTGTAGCGGCTACCCGTCTGTACATGAGCAACAAGCTGCGTAAGGTACAAAGCAAGGAACTCGAGGTGATGCGTAACTATGACCACCTGTTCAAGCACATGCCCGTGGCCTATATGACGTGTTTGCTGGAACGTGATGCGCAAGGGAAAATAGTGGGGTACTGGATAGAAAGCCTGAATCCCGCTTTTGAGGAATACTTCTATAAGAAGATAGGGGAGAAACCGATGAAGGCGGGAACTATTTGGAAGAGTGACAGCCGGGTAGACTGGCTTATCGAGCATTTGAGGAGCTGTGATGAGGCTGGTCATATCGTGAAATACAACTATGATCATCCGGAATCCGGGCGCAGTTACGAAGTGACTTACATCGCTGACGGGCAAGATAAAATCAATCTCTACTTCATGGACTGCACCGAGCTGGTCGAAACTCAGCACGAGGTACAGGTGATGTACCACAAGATGGCACTTTCGCTCGAACTGTCCAACCTGATTTCCTGGAAGTGGAAGCTCGACAAAGGTACTGTGGAGTGCGATGCCAAGCGTTCGCTCAAGAATATCGAAGACCCGGTGGAGCCTATCGTCTTCTCCAACGAGGAATTCTTCAGCAGCATACATCCCTCTTTCCGGCGATACGTGATGGATAAGCTACATGAATTGATTGATGGAGAGGCCGATTCTTTCAGTGAAGTGTTCCTGGCAAAGAACGTGTTGGGTGGAGGTAGCTTCCCGGAGTATGACTGGATGGAGACGAAAGCCGTAGTCTTCCGCCGGGATGCATGCGGCAAGCCCATCAGTTTGCTGGGCTCATCGCTCATGATTACCGACTTCAAGAACATGGAACAGGCACTCATCAATGCCAAGGAACAGGCAGAGAATTCCGACCGCCTGAAATCGGCTTTCCTGGCCAATATGAGCCATGAAATACGTACGCCACTCAATGCCATCGTTGGCTTCTCGGGCATCATGGCGGTCACCGACTCAGCCGAAGAGCGGGAGGAATACGCCCACATCATAGAGAGCAACAATGAACTGCTGCTGCAACTCATCAGCGACATTCTGGACCTGGCCAAGATTGAAGCCGGCACACTCGATTTTGAATATTCTACCGTGGATATCAACGGCCTGATGCTTGATGTAGAGCAGGCTTCCTGTTTCAAGGGACGGGACAGTGGGCTGGTCATTGAGTTCGAACGCCGCTTGCCGCATTGTGTGGTACGTACCGAGCGCAACCGTGTACTGCAGGTGGTGAACAACTTCATCACCAACGCCTTCAAGTTTACCGCCGAGGGTAGTGTGCGCTTCGGCTACGAACTGCATGGCAGCATGCTTCGCTTCTACGTGTCCGATACCGGTTGTGGCATTGCCGAGCAAAGTCGGGAGAATGTTTTCGACCGCTTCGTGAAGCTCAACTCCTTTGTGCAGGGTACTGGGCTGGGCCTTTCCATCTGTAAAATGATCATTCAGCGGTTGGGAGGTCAGATTGGGGTCGATTCGCAGGTAGGAGTAGGGTCTACTTTCTGGTTTACCATTCCGTACGAACCGGTGGAATAATAAAAGCCCCACTTTATCTCTTCTTATTGAATAGATAAAGTGGGAAACATTTATACAGGTTAGATGAAAATACTAAGCGACCCCTATTTATTTGTCGATGTCTTACTTTTCTCGTGCGGTGACGGTCGTAATGTATGTCTCTCAATTTATTTACTAGTTTCGAATTTTATCGAGTACTTGGTTGTATTCATCCAAACTATTTCTCTTTTCGAAAAGAATATTTAAATAGTCTTTCTGAAAGAATACGCTGCAAATTTATGGAATAAAAAAATAAAAACGAAGTAAATTATAAAAATATTTCGCATAAAAACGAAAATCAAATCTTTATACAACTAATTGATTGGTTTCTACAACAAGATATGAACTATTTGTACATTAATTCGTCTTAGTTTATTCCGGATTTTTTTATTCATTTGAAAGTTTTTTATCCGTATTGCCCTGTATGGTAGGTTTTTGAAGTTGTTTTATCTATATGAAAAGTTGAATATATTAGTCAATGTAAAGACAGTCAACTACCTTGTAATCCGAACAGTTTTGTTATGAAATAGAGTTTTCTTACTCTTAAAATAGCTTCGGATACTCGTTTTTTCGCGAATTATTTGTAAAATAAAACGAAAATTAAATAGAGTTATTTGTTTCTGGATGTTTGTCAGGAAAGTGTCCTACTTTTTGTGCGATACCGAAAAAAGCTGTACTTTTGTCTCACTAAATTGAATATATAACAAAAGATGAAGCAATGGCTTGTCGCATACGTACGTATGCACCACGAACGGAAAACTAGCGAACGTCTCACGCAAATGGGAATTGAAAACTATCTTCCTATCCAGAAAGAGGTACGTCAGTGGAGCGATCGCCGGAAAACGGTCGATCGCATTGTTATCCCCATGATGGTCTTCGTGCATGTCGATGCCGAGGAGCGGTCGCAGGTGTTGAGTCTCTCGTCCGTTACCCGTTACATGGTGTTGCGCGGTACCAGCTCGCCAGCCGTCATTCCCGATAAACAGATGGAACGTTTCCGCTTCATGCTCGACTTTTCCGAAGAGACCGTGACCATGAGCAGCGAAACATTTGCTCCCGGCGAGAAGGTGCGTGTGGTTAAAGGAAAACTCAGCGGACTGGTGGGCGAACTCATCACCATCAATGGTAACAGCAAGGTCATCATCCGGCTCGATGTGTTGGGGTGTGCACAGGCAGATATCCCCGTAGGATACCTCGAAAAGGCATAGCAGGCAGTATTGTGAAAAAATAACATTTATCGACTAAACAGAATCCGGACAGCCGTGTTTTTAAGTAAATTCTCATAAATACCTTAACTTAAAAAAATGGCAAATGAAAAAGTTTGGAATTATTCTGATGATTCTTTTACTGTGTGCCTCATTGCCATTTGTGAAGACAAATGCGCAAAAGGTAAGTAAAATAGAACGATTGCTGGAAAATCTGGTCGATAACGACACCGTGAAATTTCAGAAAAACAGGGCAAAACTCGATACCGAAACCCTGGAATTTTATCCCGATGAAGTGGCATTGGTGGACTATATCAATGCAATATGGAACTCCGAACGGACCGATTCCATTACCCATTACTTTTCTACGTACAAGAGCGCGATGGAATACTCTTTTCCCTCGATCTGCGAGAAAGCAAAGATCGATGTCGGCCAGCTACGCATGCGCACCGACGCTTTTCTGCTCTCTTTACTGGCAGCCTCGCCCGATAAGTTGGCGTTGACCAGGCAGGTGATCGACTCCATTGCTTCCACCGGATACCCCATCAGTCAGGAGAAGTTGACCGCCATCCTGGAATTGCGCGAAGATGCGATGCTGGAAGAGATCCGGCAGAATCCGCAGGCCGCTGCCTGCGAGCTCTACCTGGCCGAATATCCCCAGGGCCGTCATCTGACGCAGGTGATGGGCTACTACGATGGCGGGTTGTTTCGTGCCGTGTCCGCAGCCCCTACGGCCGACGGCTTCAGCCGGTATTTCGATAACGGCGCAGTCAAGGCCTTCTTCGGTAAGCCCGAAAGCCGCCCCACAATGCCTCAGGCCCGTTCGCTGTACGATGACTACTTGTATCAGCTCACCTGCCAACCGCAGGAGTTGGCTTCCATGAAGGCTGCCCTCGATACGTATCGTACAGATCCCCGCCTCACGGCAGCCGACCGCAAGCACATGGCTTTGCTGGAGTACCGCGGCGACAGTGTGGACTACGAGGTGCTGAAGGTGGCTGTAACCAGTGCCGACCAGCTGGGGCTGATCAAAGACTACCTGCTGACACACCGTTACAAGGAGTTTCGTGACAAGGCTGTGGCCCTGCGTGTCAACTTCGAGGAACACGTCATCTGGCAGACTCCCTCGTACAACTATTCGTATGAAAAAGGCAAGCTGGTGAAGGCCGTCGAAACACAGGAGGATAAGACCATCACCAGTACTTATATTTACGATGAAAAGGGCATCCTGAAACGCGTGGATTCCAGTGAACTGGCGGGTACGGACGAAGTACTCTTCGCCACCACGTACGCTTTCGATGTGAATGGCCGCTGCACGCTGGAGAGCCGCATGGATACCAAGGCCGGCAAGGAAGTCTACCGCCGGGCGTCTACCTTTGCACCTACCGGTGAACTGCTGGCCGACTCCCTGCGTACCGCCGATGGCCAACTGTTGCTCCGCCGCTACGATGCCCAGGCCCGTGTCGCCGATCAGCAGGAATATGCCAATGGTAAACTGGTCAGCTCTGTGAACTACGAGTATGGCAACCGGGGCGAACTGTCCAAGACCTCGTCCTCCTACGCCATGCCCGACACGTTGCAGCCCACCTACGTCACCGGACAAATCGAAACGTGCGAGTACGATGCGTATGGCTACCTCCGTCACCAGGTCATCGAAAAGAGCCTGGCCAATAACACCAAGACACAGAGCGTGCTCACGTATCTTTACGATGACTATGGCAACCTCATCGACAGCAATGCCTACTATGAGTACGATCATACCGGCCGTTGGGTCAAGAAAACCGACCGGCACGACCCCACTCAGGTAGAGGTGGTGCAGTGTATCTACAAGTGATACATAAATGATACAAAAAAGAAAGAGGGAAGTAAATTACTCTTCCCTCTTCACTAGATTGGTAAAGTCACTCCAATCTTCTACTTTAAATCCTCTGATGTCGCGTACAGATCTCCTGAACCATTCCACTTTTTTCAATGCTAAAATAGCTTCCAGAAGGTCGGCCATAGTAGCTTTCTCATCGGAAAGGTATACGCTTCCTTGTACGTTATAGAAATTATATCCCCTTAACAGAGTTTTGATTTCGTAATAAGCAGGATTGTAAGGCTCGCCATAATGCTGTTTCAGGTCAGCTATTAGTAAATCGAAACTGATTGCAAACATAATAAAAGCCTTATGCCGGTTGGAAAAATTTAGGTTCGGCCCAAAATATGCGTCCGAACTTATCCTTAATAGAGATGACGATACCTCTGAACGGGTTCTTCTCTACATCAATAACCTCACCTTCCACCCATTCAGATTCTCCGGTGATGTCGGGGGATATCTTTAAATGTTCCCCTTTTTCTACGATTATTTTCTCTTCTTTAGCTTCCATACTATTCTTGTTTTATGCATTGCAAATATAGTGTATTTCTCTGAAAACAATCGCTAATGTTTAATAAAACTGCCTATAATTACTTGATCATCGGGATACAGCACCCATAATACCCCATGCTGTTGATAACTACCATAAAGTTTTTCGGCAGCACACTTTCGCCGGCCTCGTTCTCGTTCTTATAAATGGAACGGAGCAGGCTGGCTCTTTCGTTGGCCACCAGTTGTTCGCTACGGGTCAGCAGGGTAGGGGCACTGAGTCCGAATATGTGGATGGTTTTGCCCACCAGTCCCTCCCTCAGGGCACCGTTCTCCATGATATCCTCGTTGGTGAAGAGTAGCTGACGTCCTTTCCTTTGGACGAAGGCATCCTCGATGATATAGGTAATCAGGTCGGGAGCCATGACGGGTGGCTGTTCCTTGCCTGAATCCCATACCAGCAGTGTCTCGTTCTGGAACAGCATTTTGATGAGCTGGCCGTTCGCCTGCACGTCGATGACGCCGATGTCGAACCCGCCTGCTGTTTTCGTGTAGGCGCTCTGGAGGATGCCTGTGTAGAAGTGTCGGGGGTAGTACATGTCTTTGCTTTTCCAGTATTCTTCGAAGAGAGCGGTGAGGGCCTTCGGTTTGAAAGCCTCCGTGGAGGTCTGCTGTCCGGCGAAGAAAGCTCCTACTGAGTGGCAGAGGGAGAGTGTGTCGGGTACGATCATATCTTTCAGGTTTCTGGTGTCCTTCATCACCCAGATGGCAAGTCCTGCCAGGTGGTCGTACTCAGGTTTGCTCACGATGGGGCGTACCAGCGATTCTATCTGGGCAGCGGCGGTAACATCGGTCGGGTTGTCTATAGTCAGGACAGTGTGCTGGGACGCTTCGTTTTCTTTGGGTTCCGTGGAGAGGACGGTGGGATTCACGGATAGGCCGTGAGCCGAGAAAGCCAGCAGGCTCAGGGTGGGTACAGCTCTCCCTGCCGGATCGCCGTTCAGTACCGGGATGTCCAGCCGGGCGGCTACCAGGCAGGCGGTGGCACTGGAGATGGCTCCTATCTCGGCCGGGATGATGAATAGCTTGTCTCTGCCCACCGACGCCAGCCTTGCTGCTTCTAATACAGCTGCTTCGGCTGCCCGGGGATAGGTGAGGCGGGCTGCTTTCTCGGGCGATCCGAGGTAAGCCACCACGATGCCAGTACGGCCCGACCGGATAGCTTCGTCGGCCGAGATGGCAGTTACCTGGTAACTGCTTCGGGCGTAATACCCTTTCGTGTCGGTGGCCGGGGAGAAATAGCTCACCAGGTTCATGCCTGTCTGGTAGCCGCCACCGCCGCCGCTTCCCAGCAGGCAAGCACCACGTACAATGTTCTGTAGCTCGGATTTTCCAAATTTTTTTGCTTCCATAATCGAATATTTTTTGTGATTTATTGTATCAGTGAAAGGATGTGCTTTTCGCTTCCGGCAGCCTGGTTGGCACGTGCTGCTTCCAGAGCCTTCTGCAGGCAGAGCTTCCGGTTGGTGGTGTCGCCTTTCCGGAGGAAGAAATCTGCTTTCGTGAGATATAGCTCATCCAGGTAACAGCATTCTTCATGTGCTTCAGACGTCCGGATCACCTGCTCTATCAGCGTCAGGAAGCGTTCGTCCTCGCCTGCCTTGAGCAGGCAGCGGCTTATCAGGGTGGCGTAGATGGAGTGCATGCCCGTGGGGTCTGTGCCGCTTTGTGATTTGAGGATGGCGTAGCCCTCCTCGATCAGGTCGATGGCTGGGCGGGAGCCTTCCTCCTGCTGGAGGCAACTGCCCCGGAACATTTTTCCGATACCCTCGTAGAAGGCAAAGCCGTATTCGGTGGACTCTCTGAGTAGCTTCCGGGAGTAGCTGTTGAGCAACTCCTGGTTGCCCTCAAAGTAGTAGAACCAGCTGAGTGCCTGGTAAGCGATGACGTTGAAGAAGTGGTTGCGGCCTGTTTCTATGGTTTGCCGGATCACCTGCTGCATCTCCTGAGCCCGTAACCGGTCGCCTGTCCGTTGGGCGATGAGCAGCGTGAACATCCGGGCGAAGAGATCGTTCATCTCATCGTTCTCGGTACGTGCAGCGCCCGCCTGTTTGTCCTTTTCCGCCTCCCTCATGTACTCGTCGAACTCAGCCTGTGCTTCGCCCAGACGACCCATCCAGAAGAGCGTGTTGCCGATGGAGATGGTGGCGGTGAGTATCATGGAACGGTGGCATAGCTGCTGTCCTACTATTTTGTTCTCCCGGGCCACTTCGATGCATTTGCGCAGGTTCAGCTTGGACAGGTAGATACCCCAGATGCCGAACGAAGTCACTTCAGTGTCCTCCCTTTGCCCCAGTTCCTCGCATAAGTCGCGTGTCCGGAGGTAGAGTTCTTCCACTTCGGCACTTCCCCAGCCTTTGAGCGAGCGGTAGCAGATGCACTGTTTCAGCAGTAAGGAGAGTTGAGTCCGTTTACGCTCCAAGGGGTCGCGTATGCCATCGAGCAGGCTCAGTCCTTTGTTGATCAGCGTGTTGGCTTCCGTGTAACGCGAAATACGCATCATGCTGTCCACGGTGATGAGGATATAGCGCAGCGCCTTTTCGTATTCGCCGGACATCTCGAAGTGGCGGGCAATATCGCCCGAAACCTCTTCCGGCTCGTTGTGGAACAGTTCTTCCAGAATGCCGGCGATATCACTGTGCAGCATCATGCGCTGCGTCATGCTCAGTTCCTGGTACAGGTATTGCTGGAAAATATAGTTGGAAAAGTTGAACTGCGACACCATCCCTCCCTCGGAGCGGATGCAGCTTCCCTCGGTGACTAAATGGTGCTGCTTTTGCAGCGTCTTGGAGAGCTTCATCAGCAAGTCTCGTTCCGGTTCGCCCATGGTGCGGGAGAGTACCTGGGCTATGAAATTGTAGCCCTGTACGCTGGCGTGCGACAGGATTTCCACGAGCGAATCCTCCAATCGGCCGATGCGTTCCTGGATGATGCCCTCGATACGGGCAGGGTAGGATCGCCATTGCAGGCTGGCATTGTTCATCTGCACCCCTTCATAGTTGTGTACCACCATCCCTTCTTCTTTGAGTAGTTCCATCAACTCGTTGACGAAGAGCGGGTTGCCGCCTGTGCGTTCGAAGAGCTTCTCACGAAACAGGGCATCGTACTGGTTGGGCTCGGCGTCGAGCATGGCATTCATCAACAGCTTGCGTTCATCGGTGCTCAGTGCGTCGAGGTTGGTGAAGACGTTGCCCCGTAGGATCTTCGTCTGGGTGATGAACTTCGTGAGCGGGTGACGTTCGCCTTGCACCGTGATGTCAATGTCTGTACTGCGGTAGCATCCCAGAAACATCACCGGAGCGTTTTGCAGTCCCATCACTAAGTGGTAGAGCAGGTTGACCGAGGCAGGATCTATCCATTGCAGATCGTCGATGAAGAGCACCAGGCGGTAGCGTGCAGCGATGGCTCGCAGCGTGTCTAAGTATTGCTCCAGTATCTTGGATTCTTCGACGAAGGTGGAGGCAGGGGCTGTGCTTTGTTCTTTGAAGAGCGACTGTCCGATGGCCGATAGAACCTGTGCGCCCGGGATGAAGTTGCCCAGCAAATCAGGCGCATGCTCCAGCAGCATCCGTCCGCAGAAAGCGAAAGAGTCCTTCACTTGTTCGGCGCGGGTACGTTGGCACTTGTCGCGTTCGCCCACATCCTGAAGGAGTTGCTTGAGCAGTTCCTTGAACGGTTGGTAAGGGATGGAATACTCCGAGCGTATGTTGCAATAGGTCGAAACGAAGAGCGTTTGTTCGGCTTGCCGGGCTGTCTCGTCTATGAACTGATTGGCTAGCACTGATTTCCCACTGCCGGCTTCGCCTGTGATAAAACGTACTTGCATGCGGTTCGTCTCCATCAGGCTCTGGTAGGCCTGACGTAAGGAATCGAGTTCTTTTTGTCTGTGTATTAGCATGGTACAGATGTGTTTTTACAAAGGTTCTTTTTATTTAACGTATTTATCTGGCTTTTTGTTTCCAGCTGCACGAAACGAAAGGTCGTAAATATCTTTTGTCTCAGATTATCTTTTTAAATTGGAGCGTCAGGATTTGATTGAGAAATACAATCTCTTGCCATTCAGCAAATAGTTAATGTTGTAACTATCGGCTAAAGAAAGAGAAGTAACTGTAAAGAGAGTGTGTCAAAGAGCCATGGAACTTTTGACACACCCTCTTTACAGTTACTTCTCTTTCTTTGGCTCAAAGATGCGTTGTTCCTCAGGGTATTTTTTTACCTCCTCTTTCTCGACTGGCATAGCTATTAAGCACAAGCCATCCTTGTAACACTTCTCGATCAGGTCGAGCATCCTTTTCAGCCGGAAAGCAAAGGTGTAGAGATCGTTCAGGCCAATAAGTATTTGAAGGAGTACGTCGCCGTTTACTTTTTCTTTTTTCCGGCCCTTTATCAACCTACGCCAAGTCCTTTCATCCGGGCTTATTAAATCAGCCATCTCCTTGTTGCTTCTTTTTAAGAATCCCTGCATGTTGGTAGCGAATTTGGTCAATTCATTTCTTACTTCTAACAGCTTTGCTGTCAATAGATCATTTTTACTCATTTTTTTATTTTTTATTTAATTAGAAATCGGGTCAGCGGCGATAGTCCGTGGCGAGGTTAGCCGAGACTGTCGCTACGCGGTACATGAAAGTTTCATATATTTGCAGCATGGATCAATCGCAAACAGACATATACCGTACTTTGGCATCCTACTTTCTTCCTGATGAGAT
>JAVBUC010000002.1:0-136297 GCA_031555765.1 Bacteroides sp.
CCGAGAGGGGTTGAACCCACTTCGGGGTTCATGTTGGGGTGGTTAGCTAGCACCCCGGGTTGCACCCGGGGTTATCCATATTTTACCCCTATCGGGGTAATTGCTTACAATTCATAACTGCCTCAAAGAACGATGGGACTTTTGACACACCCTCTAAAACCGACGGCAAGGGAGCACTCGTCCTACGATTTCATCACTGCAAAAACAGAGTGAGGCCAAAATGTTACTTCCAAGAAGCTATATTGTATATATAGTAAGGCTGTATTCTACTTTGCCTGAGGCTATTTGCTGTTCCACAGCTGTGGAATGGCCGTTCCACAGTAATGGAATAGCCGTTCCACAGCTGTGGAACAGCAGAATGCCTTATGCTCAATCATTTACTGCTTGTTGCATGGAGCAATATACCCTCTGGATGTTACAAAAATAGCCTGCTGATACACGCTGAACCCTGTGAAGGGCGGGTGAAGACCCTCCCCTTCATACCAAAACGCCGATGAACAGGACGTTTGGGAAGGGCTGGAAGATGTGGAGGCCAAAAATTAAACCTCCTGTATGTATAGAAATAAAGCGGGGCTTCCTTATCGGAAACCCCGCTCTCTGTTGGGCTACCAGGATTCGAACCTGGAAAGTCAGGACCAGAATCTGAAGTGTTACCATTACACCATAGCCCAATTACTCTCAAAATGCGGTGCAAAGATACAAATTATTTCATATCCCAAAATATTTTCCTCCATTTTTTTGAAGAAGCCCCCATTTTTGGCTTTTCCGGCATGCAAGGTGATCACTAAAAAAAACAAAAAATCAACAGTTTTTTCACAATGCTTTCACGGAGTAAGATAAAAGGACGTATATTTGTAGTTTATATGTAGAAGCAAGCAAAAACATTGGAGCATATCTGCTTGTTCTAACGTATGATAGAAAACAAATAAGAATCAACTTGACCGTTAAATAAGAATGAACGAAACTAAAGTTTTATTAGAAAAAATTACTGAAGGAATACAAGATAAGAAAGGTAAAAACATCGTAATAGCCGATTTGACTCGCATTGGTGATACCATTTGCAAGTATTTCGTTATCTGCCAGGGAAACTCCCCCAGCCAAGTAAGTGCTATCGTCGATTCCATCCGCGAAATCGCGCGGAAAGGAACCGGTAACCGCCCTTTGGCTGTCGATGGCGAACGCAACTCCGAATGGGTGGCCATGGACTATGCTGACGTGTTGGTTCATATCTTCTTACCCGAAGTCAGACATTTTTACGATTTGGAACATCTCTGGGCCGACGCCAGGTTAACAACAATTCCCGACATCGACTAACATCAATATGGAAGAAAAAAAGAGCAACAACAATAAAGTAAACATGCCTAAGTTCAACCTGAACTGGCTGTACATGATTATTGCCTTAATGGTAATGGGTCTGTTCTGGACCAACCAGAGCGGCTCGGTCAACAAGACGATCTCTTACGATGAGTTTCAGCAATACGTCCGCAAAGGATATGTGAACAAGGTGATCGGATATGACGACAATTCTGTCGAAATGTACATCAAACCGGAGTTCATCGGACAAGTTTTCAAACAAGACTCCAACCGTGTGGGACGGAACCCGATGATACTCACCGAAGCTCCTTCGCGCGACAATCTGGATAATTTCCTGCAAAAAGAACGCGAAGAGGAACACTTCAGCGGCTCGCTGAACTATGACAAGAAGAAAGACTATATGTCGATCATCCTGTGGAACATCCTGCCCATCGCCCTGATAGGGCTCTGGATCCTGTTCTTCATGCGCCGCATGGGCGGAGGTGCCGGTGCCGGCGGCGGAGGTGTGTTCAGCGTGGGCAAATCCAAAGCACAACTCTTTGAAAAAGGGGGTGCCAACCGCATCACATTCAAGGATGTAGCCGGACTGGCGGAAGCCAAACAAGAGGTAGAAGAAATTGTGGAGTTCCTCAAAGAACCGCAGAAATATACAGATCTGGGAGGTAAGATTCCCAAGGGTGCCTTGTTGGTAGGCCCTCCGGGAACCGGTAAGACATTGCTGGCCAAGGCTGTAGCAGGCGAGGCCAACGTGCCGTTCTTCTCGCTGGCAGGATCGGACTTCGTGGAAATGTTTGTCGGCGTGGGTGCCTCGCGCGTTCGCGACCTTTTCAAACAGGCGAAGGAAAAAGCTCCTTGTATTGTCTTCATCGATGAGATCGATGCTGTGGGACGTGCCCGCGGCAAGAACCCTGCCATGGGTGGTAACGACGAACGGGAGAACACGCTGAACCAGTTGCTCACGGAGATGGACGGATTTGGTTCAAACAGTGGGGTTATCATCCTGGCTGCTACCAACCGTGTAGACGTACTGGACAAGGCTCTGCTCCGCGCCGGACGTTTCGACCGTCAGATCCATGTGGACCTGCCCGACCTGAACGAACGTAAGGAAGTTTTCGGCGTACACTTACGCCCCATCAAGATAGACAACTCGGTGGATGTGGACCTGCTGGCCCGCCAGACACCGGGATTCTCGGGAGCCGACATTGCCAATGTGTGCAATGAAGCTGCTCTGATCGCCGCCCGCCACGGCAAGAAGTTTGTCGGCAAGCAGGACTTCCTGGATGCTGTAGACCGTATCATCGGCGGATTGGAAAAGAAAACGAAGATCACCACCGAGTCCGAACGCCGGGCCATCGCCCTGCACGAGGCCGGACATGCCAGCATCTCCTGGTTACTGGAATATGCCAACCCACTGATCAAGGTGACGATTGTACCGCGTGGACGGGCGTTGGGTGCTGCCTGGTACCTGCCCGAGGAACGACAGATCACGACCAAGGAGCAGATGCTCGACGAGATGTGTGCCACCCTGGGAGGACGCGCCGCCGAAGATTTGTTCCTGGAACACATCTCTACAGGTGCGCTGAACGACCTGGAACGGGTGACCAAGCAGGCGTATGGCATGATAGCCTACCTGGGTATGAGCGAAAAGCTGCCCAACCTGTGTTATTACAACAACGATGAGTATTCGTTCAACCGCCCGTATAGCGAAAAAACCGCCGAACTGATTGACGAAGAAGTGAAAGCAATGGTCAACGAGCAATACCAGCGTGCCAAGAAGATTTTGTGGGAAAACAAGGAAGGTCACAATGAACTGGCACAGTTGCTCATCGACAAGGAAGTGATCTTTGCGGAAGACGTGGAACGCATCTTCGGCAAACGCCCGTGGGCTTCGCGTTCGGAAGAGATCATGGCTGCCCAGGGAATTGTCCCGGAAGCCCCCGCCCCTACTGCTGCAACAACGGAAGGAGAAGCAGCGGACACTGAGAAGGATACAGAAAAGACTGCCGATTCTCAAAACTAAAAACTTCAATACTTTGAAAAACTTCATACAACGCGCTATCACAGGACTGCTCTTTGTAGCAGTTCTGGCGGGGTGTACGTTATTCGACCCAATAGCTTTCGGAATATTATTCGTTGTCATCAGCGCATTGACCGTCCGGGAATTCGCCCAGCTGATGAACCGGGCACAGGGCGTGCGCGTGAACCAGACTATCACCATGCTCGGAGCAGCTTACCTGTTCCTCGCCACGATGGGCTATTGCATTGAAGCCGCCGGTGTCGAGATTTTCATCCCCTACTCCCTGCTGCTACTCTACCTGTTCATCAGCGAGCTTTACCTGAAACGGGAAAAGCCAATACTCAACTGGGCCTTCGCCATGATGAGCCAGCTATATATCGCCTTGCCCTTCGCCATGCTCAACGCGCTGGCTTTCCATAACGACGAAGTACTGAACAGTGTGGCCTACAACCCCATCCTACCCTTGTCGGTATTCATCTTTATCTGGCTGAATGATACGGGAGCGTATTGCGTGGGTTCGTTGATTGGTAAGCACCGGTTGTTCGAGCGTATCTCTCCCAAGAAGTCTTGGGAAGGTTCTATCGGAGGAGGAATACTAGCCATTGTTTCTGCGCTTGTGATAGCGCACTTCTTCCCCATCATGTCTATGGTAGAGTGGGCCGGGTTGGCTCTGATGGTAGTGGTATTCGGCACGTGGGGCGACCTGACGGAGTCATTGCTGAAACGTCAGTTGCAAATCAAGGATTCGGGAACATTCCTGCCGGGACACGGCGGATTGCTCGACCGCTTCGACAGTGCCTTGATGGCTATTCCCGCAGCGGCCGTTTATCTACATCTTCTTTTAACGTTCGCGAAGTAAGCAGCGCATCATCTCCCGCGCTGCCTGCCGGGGTGCACCGGCCGGACCAAGGCGTTCGGCCATACGGGTGTATTCATCGAGCATTTGCTGGCGGCAATCAGCATTGTTCAGCAGTTTACCCAATTCGGTTTTCATATTATCCACCGTCATCGTGTCGGCCACCAGTTCGGTGACTACTTCCCGGTCGGCAATCAGGTTGACCAACGAAATGTATTTCACCTTCAGGATGTGACGGCGAAGGAAGGAAATCACCTTGCCGATGGGCGTATGGTAGCATACCACTTGCGGCACCCGGAACAAAGCCGTTTCCAGCGTAGCTGTTCCCGAAGTAACCAAAGCCGCCTGCGCATGTTGCAACACCCGGTACGTCTGCCCGAAGACAATCTTCACCGGGGTATCTCCCACATATTTCTGATAATATTCCGGCGTGATGGAGGGTGCTCCGGCCAGTACCAACTGGTATTCGGGAAAGGCAGAAGCCGCCCGCAACATATCCGGCAGGTTGTCTTTGATCTCCTGCTTCCGGCTTCCGGCCAGCAGGGCGATGACGGGTTTATCTTCCAGGTGATTGTCGGCAGCAAAAGCGGCAAAGGTATCGGTATTGCCATCCAGGAAAGCCGTAACCTCGTCCACCGTGGGATTGCCGATGTAATGTATAGGATATTGGTGTTTGCCTTCGAAGAACTCCACCTCGAACGGCAGGATGGAGAAGAGCTCGTCCACATCCCGCTTGATGTTCTTGATGCGGTACTCCTTCCAGGCCCAGATCTTGGGCGAAATATAATAGTACACAGGAATCTGCGTACGGTCATGCAAGAAGCGGGCAATATTCAGGTTGAACCCCGGATAGTCCACCAGGATCACCACATCGGGATTCCAGCGGACGATGTCCTCCTTGCAATGCTTCATGTTGGCAAAGATGGTACGCAGGTGCAACAACACAGGGATGAAGCCCATGTAGGCCAGTTCCTTGTAATGTTTCACCAACATTCCGCCCTCGGCAGCCATCAGGTCGCCTCCGAAGAAACGGAATTCCGCCTGCGGGTGCTCCTGTTTCAGGGCCGCCATCAGGTGAGAGGCGTGCAGGTCGCCCGAAGCTTCGCCAACAATCAGGTAATATTTCATAAATTCCAGGATTTCAATTCATCGATAAACGCGTAGGCAGTCACATCCACCGTTACCGGGGTGATGGCTACATAGCCTTGTGCAAGTGCCCAGTGATCATTCTGTTCGTTTTCGGGTTCATGGTCAGTGAACTCTCCCGTGAGCCAGAAGAAATTGGGGTCTGCTTTCCGTGGACAGGGTTCCCACTCTTTGTCCCAGCTCCCTTTGGCCTGCTCGCACACTTTTATTCCTTTCAACGTGTTCGTCACCGGGAAGTTCACATTGAGGCAGGTGAGCGGGGGAAGTCCTTTCTGAAGTACCTCAGCGGCAATCTTCCGCACATAGGGTCCGGCAGCTTCAAAGTCGGCACCGGGGCTGTGATCGCACAGGGAATAACCGATGGAGGGGACTCCTTTGAGGCACCCTTCGATGACTACTCCCATCGTTCCCGAATAATGTACGTTCGTAGATGAGTTGTCGCCGTGGTTGATGCCACCCACTACCAAGTCGGGCCGACGATTCAGCACGGTACTGAATGCCAGTTTTACACAGTCGGCCGGCGTGCCCGAACAGGCATATACCTTCAAGCCAACCTCCTGGCGTACCAGGCGGTAATGTACCGGTTGCGTCACCGTCATGGCACATCCACTGCCCGAACGGGCCGAGTCTGGTGCCATGACCACAATCTCGCCCAGGGGACGAAGAAACTTGATTAATTCACTGATGCCCTTAGCAGTCACTCCATCATCATTGGAGACGAGTATCAACGGGCGTTCATTTTCCATCATATCTGTCTTCTTAACTTATTTCCGCACAAAAATAAGAAAAAGAGTTGTAATAACGATACTCCCTTGCCAGATATCGCCCCAAACGGAGGGCACAGAACAGTTAAGAGAAGTGCGATAAGTAGTTTACAAATCTTAATCTTCTGCAAGTGAGTCAAAAAGGAATCCTTAATTCAATATAAATACTTATATTTGCAATCTAAAAAATGAAAAATCGGCGGTCGGTTATTAACAAAAAAGGCGACTTATGAACAGATTTCGTAAAGTTTATCCTTTTTTGTAGGTGCTCTAAGTATTTATTACTTATTTCGCTGCCGATATAACAGCATAAATTATGGGAAAAATAATTGCACTGGCCAACCAAAAAGGAGGCGTAGGAAAAACAACGACAACTATCAATCTCGCCGCCTCGTTGGCGACTCTTGAGAAAAAAGTACTGGTCATCGACGCCGATCCCCAGGCAAACGCCTCGTCGGGTTTGGGAGTCGACATCAAACAGGCTACATGTACGATCTATGAATGCCTCATCGACCGGGCAGATGTGAAAGCCGCCATCCACGACACGGAACTCGAGTCGTTGAAGGTGATATCTTCGCACATCAACCTGGTGGGAGCCGAAATAGAGATGCTGAACCTGTCCAACCGCGAAAAGATCATGAAAGAGGTAATCGAACCGCTCAAATCGGAATACGATTACATCCTGATAGACTGTTCGCCGTCACTGGGGCTGATTACCATCAATGCGCTGACAGCTGCCGACTCGGTTATCATTCCCGTACAAGCGGAATACTTCGCTTTGGAAGGAATCAGCAAATTACTGAACACCATCAAGATCATCAAGTCGAAGCTGAACCCGTCACTCGAGATCGAAGGTTTCCTGCTCACCATGTATGACTCGCGTCTGCGCCAGGCCAACCAGATCTATGACGAGGTGAAACGCCATTTCCAGGAACTGGTATTCAAAAGCGTGATACAGCGCAACGTGAAGTTGAGTGAAGCACCCAGCTACGGCATACCCACCATCCTGTATGACGCCGACTCTACCGGATCTAAGAACTACATGGCTCTGGCCAAAGAATTAATCAACAGAAATAAGTAACGCTACAAAGATATGGCACAAAGGAGAAATGCATTAGGCCGCGGGCTCGACGCTCTGCTTTCGATGGACGAAGTACAGACCGAAGGGTCTTCTTCTATCAACGAAATAGAACTGTCGAAGATCTCCGTCAACCCCAATCAGCCGCGTCGTGAATTCGACGAGACGGCTTTGCAGGAATTATCGGACTCCATCGCCGAAATCGGCATCATCCAACCCATCACTTTGCGGAAGTTATCCGAAGAGTCCTACCAGATCATCGCCGGTGAACGTCGCTACCGGGCTTCATTGAAAGCCGGGTTGAAGTCGGTTCCCGCCTACATCCGCACAGCCGACGATGAGAATGTGATGGAGATGGCTCTGATAGAGAATATCCAGCGCGAAGACCTGAACTCAGTGGAAATTGCCCTGGCCTACCAGCACCTCATCGAGCAGTACAACCTGACGCAGGAACGGCTCAGCGAACGGGTGGGCAAGAAACGCACCACCATTGCCAACTACCTCCGGTTGCTGAAGCTTCCGGCCCCCATCCAGATGGCTTTGCAAAACAAGCAGATCGATATGGGTCACGCCCGTGCACTGATCACCCTCGATAATCCGAAGCTGCAGGTGAACTTGTTCGAGGAAATTCAGGAACATGGATACTCGGTACGTAAGGTAGAGGAGCTGGTCAAGTCGCTGAACGAAGGAGAAACCGTCAAGGTAGGCGACAAGAAGTTGGCCCCGAAACAGGCTAAACTCCCGGAAGAGTACAACGTGCTGAAGAAGCAGCTATCCGGATTCTTCCACACCAAGGTTCAGCTCACCTGCTCTGAGAAGGGTAAAGGAAAGATCAGTATTCCTTTCGGCAGCGAAGAAGAGCTGGAGCGTATCATAGAACTTTTCGACTCCTTAAAGAAGTAAATGACAGGAAAGAACAAACGATATAAACTGTACATAGCAACCCTGCTTCTCTGTTTTCTACAGGTGGCAGGGATTGATGTGTATGCACAGGAGCCTGTTCAAACAGCTCCCCAGGACTCTACACGGACAGCACCCAAAGCACGTGCCCGCCGTACGCGACCCGTCACAGAGATCTCACCGGACACCTTGGCAACTCAGATTCAAGAGATTGTCCAGGACAGCAGCCTGCACGCCACCCTCCCTTTGGAGTTGGACAGTCTGGCACCGGCAGCCATCAACACCGTCCTGGCCGATAGTTTGGAAAAGGTAAATAAGGCCAACATGGAGAAGCTCCAAAAGAGCGCAGAGGCCGTTGTCCCGCCCACCACCACGCCTGTAGACAGTGTGAAGCCTGAAGTGCCCGCCAAGCGTTTCCTGCCCAACCCGAACAAAGCGACCTGGCTGGCCGTGGTATTTCCCGGAGGCGGACAGATCTACAACCGGAAATACTGGAAATTGCCCATTGTCTATGGAGGGCTCGTGGGCTGTGCCTATGCACTGACCTGGAACAACAAGATGTACAAAGACTACTCGAAGGCTTATACGGACATCATGAGCGACAATCCGAACGCCACGAGCTACAACGACTTCCTCCCCGCCGGATACAAGATACCCGAGTCGCAAATGAATTATTACAAAGAAGTGTTCCGGAAACGAAAAGATATGTACCGCCGGTACCGTGACATGAGTATCTTCGCCGTTATCGGCGTGTATCTCCTGTCCATTGTCGATGCGTATGTAGACGCTGAGTTATCCGATTTTGACATAACCCCCGATCTAAGTATGCGGGTGGAACCTACGATGATGAATACCCAGTACTCCAACAGTACCAACAAAGCAGTGGGCGTTCAATGCAGCTTTAGATTTTAATTTACCACGATGAATAACAAGTAAGAATGAAGAATATCATCCATTATTGCAGTCTGACTGTCTCTTTATTATTGGCAACAACCTGGGTCAGTGCCCAGGAAAGTGTAGATGTAATCATTAAAACGAACGGTAGCGAGCACAAAGAAAGTATCGAACTTCCCACCAGCATGACCTACCCGCTGGACAGTCTGCTGAATGACTGGAAAGCCCGGAACTATATTGATCTCGGAAAAGATTGCAGCACAGCCGACATCAATCCTTTTTTCAGTGACTCAGTGTATATAGACCGGTTGAGCCGCATCCCCTCGGTTATGGAGATGCCTTATAACGAAATTGTCCGCAAGTTCATCGACATGTACGGCGGACGCTTGCGCAACCATATATCGTTCATGCTGAGTGCCTGCAACTTCTACATGCCTATCTTCGAGGAAGCCCTCGACGCATACAATCTCCCCATGGAACTGAAATACCTGCCCATCATCGAATCGGCACTGAACCCTTCGGCAGTCTCGCGCGCCGGTGCGTCGGGACTCTGGCAGTTCATGCTGACCACCGGGAAGATGTACGGACTGGAAAGTAACAGCCTGATAGACGAACGTCGCGACCCGATCAAAGCCACCTGGGCAGCTGCACGCTACCTGAAGGAGCTGTATGCCATCTACCAGGATTGGAACCTGGTGATTGCTGCCTACAACTGCGGTCCGGGCAACATCAACAAAGCCATCCGCCGCTCCAACGGCGAGACCGATTATTGGGCCATCTACAACTACCTGCCCAAAGAAACCCGCGGATATGTACCGGCGTTCATTGCTGCCAACTACATGATGACGTACTATTGCGACCACAACATCTGCCCGATGGAAACCAATATTCCGGAAAGCACCGATACGGTACAGGTGACAAAGAGCCTGCACTTCGAACAGATTGCCGAGCTTTGCGGAGTAGACATGAGTCAGCTGAAAAGCCTGAATCCGCAGTACAAAAAGAACATCATTCCGGGTGACACTAAACCTTGTACCCTGCGTCTGCCGCAGAATGCCATCAGCCAGTTTATCGACAAGCAAGATACCATCTATGCACACCGCAACGACGAGCTTTTCAAAAACAGAAAAACGGTAGACATCAAAGACTCAGCACCCGCATCGCGGAACCGGTCCGGACAAGCTTCGTCCAAATCGTCGGGCGACGTTACTTATTATAAGATAAGGAATGGGGATACCTTGGGAAGTATTGCCGGCAAATTCGGGGTCAGCGTCAAAGATCTGCAAAGATGGAATGGCTTAAGAAGCACGCGCATCTCTGCAGGGAAGAATCTGAAAATCCAGAAATAGAATATGGATAATGTAACTAACAAAGATAAACACGAGGAAGAAATGATCGAACAAGCGTTCCAGGAATTGCTTACCGATTACCTCGCCACCAAGCACCGCAAGCGTGTTGAAATCATAACGAAAGCCTTTAACTTTGCCAATCAGGCACATAAGGGCATCAAGCGTCGCTCCGGCGAGCCATACATCATGCACCCGTTGGCTGTAGCCAGGATTGTGTGCAACGAGATAGGGCTGGGATCGACCTCCATCTGTGCCGCCTTGCTGCACGACGTGGTGGAAGATACGGACTACACGGTAGAGGACATCGAAAACATCTTCGGCAAGAAGATTGCCCAGATTGTCGACGGACTGACCAAGATTTCGGGTGGTATCTTTGGCGACAAGGCTTCGGCACAGGCGGAGAATTTCAAGAAGTTGCTGCTCACCATGTCGGAAGATATCCGTGTGATTCTGATCAAGATTGCCGACCGTCTGCACAACATGCGCACGCTGGGCTCCATGCTGCCCAACAAGCAGTACAAGATTGCCGGCGAAACGCTCTACATCTACGCTCCTCTTGCCAACCGGTTGGGGCTAAACAAGATCAAGACCGAGCTGGAAAACCTCAGCTTCAAGTACGAACATCCGGAAGAGTATGCGCAGATAGAAGGTAAGTTGCAAGCTACTGCTACTGAGCGCGACAAGCTGTTCACCGACTTCACCGCGCCCATTCGCGAGCAACTGGACAAGATGGGTTTGAAATACCATATCCTGGCCCGCGTAAAGTCCATCTACTCCATCTGGAACAAGATGCAGACCAAGCATGTGCCGTTCGAAGAAATATTCGACCTGCTGGCTGTGCGCATCATCTTCGAACCCCGCGACGCTGAAGAGGAACTGAACGACTGTTTCGATATTTACGTATCCATCTCCAAAATATACAAACCACACCCCGACCGTATCCGCGACTGGGTGAGCCACCCCAAAGCCAATGGTTACCAGGCCCTGCACGTCACCCTGATGGGAAAGAACGGACAGTGGATCGAAGTTCAGATCCGTAGCGAACGGATGAACGACATTGCCGAACAAGGCTTTGCCGCCCACTGGAAATACAAGGACGGCATTGGCGGAGAGGACGAAGGGGAATTGGAGAAATGGCTCAGCACCATCAAGGAGATTCTGGACGATCCGCAACCAGATGCCATCGACTTCCTCGATACCATCAAGCTGAACCTGTTTGCATCGGAAATCTTCGTCTTCACCCCGAAAGGTGAGCTGAAGACCATGCCGCAAAATGCTACCGCGCTCGACTTTGCTTTCTCCCTGCATACAGACATCGGCACGCACTGCATCGGTGCGAAGGTTAATCATAAGTTGGTGCCGCTCAGCCACAAACTGCAAAGTGGTGACCAGGTGGAGATCCTGACTTCGCGCTCGCAACGGGTGCAGCCGCAATGGGAAATGTTCGCCACCACGGCCCGGGCACGTGCCCGCATCGCTGCCGTCCTGCGCAGGGAGCGGAAGAACAACCAAAAGGCTGGGGAAACGCTCTATAATGAATTTCTCCAGAAAGAAGATTTGCAGTCCAATCCGGAGATCATCCAACGCCTGTGCCGCTTGCACAATCTCAAAACGGAGGAAGAACTCTATATTGCCATTGGCAGCAAGGCCATCGTGCTCGGTGAAGCGGACAAGAATGAGTTCAAAGACAAGAGTGGCAACTGGAAACGGTACCTTACTTTCCCCTTCGGTGGCAGCAAAGACAAGCAGCCGATGGAGAAGGAACTGGCAGAAAAGGAGAAGATCAATACCCGGGAAGTCCTGAGACTGACGGAAGAAAGCATCCAGAACAACTATATCATGGCCGAATGTTGCCATCCCATCCCCGGCGACGATGTGCTGGGCTATATGGACGATGGCGATCGGGTGATCATTCACAAACGCCAATGCCCGGTAGCAGTCAAGCTGAAAGCCAACTTCGGCAACCGCATCATTGCTACTTCGTGGGATACACACAAAGAGCTCTCCTTCCTTGTTTATATCTACCTGAAAGGTATCGACGCGGTGGGTGTACTCAACGAAGTGACCCAGGTTATTTCCCGGCAACTGAATGTTAACATCCGCAAGCTGAACATCGAAACCAACGACGGAATCTTCGAGGGTAAGATACAACTGTATGTACATGACGTGGAGGATGTGAAGACCATTTGCAACAACCTGCTGAAGGTAAAGAATATCAAGTCGGTGACTCGAGTGGAGGAATAACATCCATGAAGACCACCGGGCATAAACAGTTCTTCACCCTTCTGAAAGCGGGCCTTTGGAAGCAACAGGCAGATGCCACCCTGTTCGAATCCGGGGTGGAGTGGCTGTCTATCTTTACGCTGGCTAAGTCACAATCTCTTCTGGGAATTATCTTCGACGGTATGCATACACTGCCCGAGGCTTGTATGCCCGAGCGAAAGATATACCTGCAATGGTGCAGTCTGGTAGGGAAAATAGAACAAAGCAACTCGAAGCTCAATGCAGAACTGAAGAATATCTTCTCCCTCTACACTCTGCACGGATTAACTCCTGTTTTACTCAAAGGACAGGGCGTAGCACAGAATTATCCGAATCCTTTTCACCGCCAGTGTGGCGACATCGACGTTTACCTGGGCAGCAAACAATACAGAGAAGCTAACAAACTGATACTTAAGGACGGAGGGGTAGAAAACCTGGAGGAAAGCAACAAGCATTCCGGCTTTCAATGGCACCAGATCGAAGTGGAGAATCACCGGATTGCAGCCAGCCTAAGTGCTCCGCGCGCTAACGCTTATTTCCAGCAGCTGATCAAAAGCTGGTTCCCCAACGGGCGGACAGTTACTATTGATGGTTTCTCCACCACTGTACCACCTGCCGAATTCGATGCCCTTTTCCTTTTAATACACGCCGTCATTCATTTCCTTTCCGGTGGAATCGGTTTACGACAAGTGTGCGACTGGGCTTGCCTGCTGCATGCCCGGCAAGCGGAGTTGAAGCATACAGAGGTAGCCGAATCGTATCGACGTACAGGACTGACCAGAGCCGGGAAAGCTTTCGGCTATATCGCCGTGGAATACCTGGGATTGCCGCTCGAAGAACTTCCTTTTGAACTGGGCGAGAAAGATAAAGAACGCGGAGAATGGTTGCTGAATGATATCCTGCAGACCGGCAACTTCGGACAGTTCGACCGCCGGCGCAAGATAAAGCCCAAAGGATACTGGAGTGGGAAGTGGTACACTTTCACCAAGATTATTAATCGCTGCCGGGAGTTAGGCGAGTTTGCCCCTGGTGAAGCACGTTGGTATCCATTCATGCTGGCCATGCACTCAGCCAAGATGCAAATCAAGCATCGATTATCTTAAAGACAAACCCTACGGCAGGACATCCGCACCGCTTCCGCATCGGGCAGACAGGCCAGGTGATAGACAGGAACGGTTTCAAGCACTTGCCCGATGGCATGGCTGATGCAGTCGTACAAACGGTCGTCATAAGCGAAGTCGGGGGGACAGGAAGGATGAAGTGCTCCGTAGGCTTGAAGCGTATCGAGCCGCTCGATACGGTTATATGGGGCTTGTGACAGGCGTACACAGCCTGCAAGCGGATATTGTTCGTTCTTGTAACAGGGAGTTTTGCCGCTCCACGGGCTACCAAAGACAGTCGGGATGCCTTCGACAATTCGCACGATTGGGCTATCATCATTCAGTAGTTCTGCACCCGGGATATGCTCACGCCACAAGCGGGTATGGGTACTCTTTCCTGTTCCGCTTTCTCCCAGGAAGAGGACGGCTTTTCCACGGTATTGTATCGCACTGGTGTGTATGGCCACTGTGCCATACGAAGCCACCACTATACCATAAGCTATCCACAGGGCAAAGCGCAGCAACCGCACGGTCAATGCGCCTTGAAAGTAAACCACATCGCTACCTTCCCGAGTCCACATACATAACAGATCATCCTCTTGCCGGAGGGTCAACAGATAGCCTTCGGAGTATCTTCCGAAAGTATTTTCCACCTCATCTTCTTGGGTTTGATAGAGCACCTTGGTCATTGGGGGAACCGATGTTCCGGCAATGGTAAAGGTGGCCAAAGGAGTTTCATCGGTATCGGTTCCGAAAGGGGCAAAGCCATCGATCTGCTTGACGGCCGTTGCCAACACAATGCCTTCTATGCGGATGCAGTGGCCGGCTATGCGGTAAGAATGTCGCATCCTTTCAGAGAGTCTATCCATACCTGTGCATCCTGCAAAGCCTGTTCGTGCGAAACCTCATAGTTGGCTTCCAAGACGGCCGCAGCATTCTCCAGAGAAAAATCACTACCACTAAGTTCTTCCCACATCAATACGGCAGATTCGTTCAGAGAAATCACCCGCGTCATCTCAGCATGGGAAGCACCTTGCTTTATCACAAGATCCTCTCCCGCTATTCGTCGTACTTTATATTCTTCTTTGATTTTCATATTTATTCATCCAACTCCCGCTTTATTGAGAGCAGTTCTTCTTTAATGTCTTTCAAGCGATTGATAATCTCAAAGTTGCGCACAGCCTCCTCCTTGTTGTCCTTCAGTCGCTGGCGGGCACCGGGAAGCGTCATGCCTTTCTCCTTCACCAGGTGGTAAATGAGCCGAATCGTTTCCACGTCTTCCTTACGGTACTGACGTACGCCCCGGCTGTTGGTCCTCGGCTTGATCTGCGGAAACTCCTTCTCCCAGAAACGAAGGAGAGACTGGTTCACATCAAACATGTCGGCCACCTCGCTGATGGAGTAGTACAACTTCAAGTCTTTCTCTGTATTCAACATCGCTATTCCTCCTTATTATATATATGTCTTTTAGTCGAACACCTTGCCATGGTTGGCTGCCAACTGGATCATCCGGTCGTACTCCTCGGCTGTCAGGTCCATGAAGTAATAGTTCACCGGGTTCACCACCTGACCACGTACATGCACCTCGTAGTGAAGGTGCGGACCGGTACTCTTTCCGGTACTGCCCACCGTACCGATGACTTCGCCGCGCACCACTTTCTGTCCTACCTTAGCTGCCATGGTATTCAAATGGGCATACCAGGTGTTGTACCCAAAGCCATGATTGATGATGATGGTGTTACCATAACCCGTCTCCCAGCCTGCACGGACCACCGTCCCGTCGCCCGTGGCATAGACATCCGTTCCCGTCTGGGCCGAGAAGTCCATCCCGCTGTGAAACTTAGCCGTTCCGTAGATGGGGTCGATACGCATACCGTAACCCGATGCCGTTTGCCGCAGGTCTTTGTTGGACACCGGCTGGATGGCAGGCATACACTTCAGCATCTCGTCGTGGTTCTTGCACATGGCCACCACATCGTCGAACGATTTAGATTGTATGTAGAGTTGCTTGGTCAGCACATCCATCTTCTGCGTGGTGTTCACTACCAGGGCGGAGTTGGCCAGATCCATCAGCTCCTCGTAACGGCTGGTTCCGCCATAGCCCGCCTTGCGGATGGCCGGCGACACCGGATCGGCTTGCAGAATCACCCGGTACAAGTTGTCATCGCGCTGCTGAACATCCTGCAACACTCCCATCGCATCGTCCAACCGGCGCGATAGTACGTTGTACTGTGCCTGCAGACGGCTGTTCTCGATACGCAACTCCTTCTCGGAAGGGGTACCAAAGATTAAGAGCAACCCGATGAAGGTCCCGATACCCAGCCCCATACCGACGAAAAGCCGGCGCAGAATACTCATCGCCCGTTGCCGAACGGTGGGGTAAATCCTGTCATAGGTCTGTGTCTTGGAATTATAGATATAGTAAACTTTGCGCATCTGACAATTATTTCGCGTGTTAATGCGACAAAAATACGAAAAACAAGCTATCTTTGCGCTGTTTTTCAAGAATATTAACCTCATCGATAGATATTTACAGAATATGCTGACAGCAAAAGAAACGAGAGAATCGTTCAAGAAGTTTTTCGAGTCGAAAGGACACCAGATTGTACCCTCGGCTCCGATGGTTATAAAAGACGACCCCACACTGATGTTCACCAATGCCGGAATGAACCAGTTCAAGGATATCATCCTGGGGAACCAACCCATCAAATACAGCCGCGTGGCGGACTCACAGAAGTGTCTGCGCGTGAGTGGCAAACACAACGACCTGGAAGAAGTAGGACATGACACGTATCACCACACTATGTTCGAGATGCTGGGCAACTGGTCGTTCGGCGATTACTTCAAGAAGGAAGCCATCGAATGGGCGTGGGAGTACCTGGTTACGGTGCTGAAGCTCGACCCGAACCGCCTGTATGCTACTGTATTCGAAGGCTACCCCGCCGAAGGACTGGAGCGCGACAACGAAGCAGCCGGTATCTGGGCACAGTTTCTACCGGCCGACCGCATCATCAACGGCAACCGGAAGGACAACTTCTGGGAGATGGGCGACACGGGTCCCTGTGGTCCTTGCTCGGAAATACATATTGACTTGCGCAGCGAAGCCGAGCGCGCCGAAGTGAGCGGGCTCTCGCTGGTCAACCAAAGCCATCCGCAGGTAATCGAAATATGGAACCTTGTGTTCATGCAGTACAACCGGCGGGCCGACGGCTCGCTTGACGGGCTTCCCGCCAAGGTGATCGACACCGGCATGGGCTTCGAACGTCTGTGCATGGCTCTGCAAGGCAAGACGTCCAACTACGACACGGACGTGTTCCAGCCCATCATCAAAGAAATAGCTGCCATGGCTGGCACCGAATACGGTAAAGACTTGCAGAACGACGTGGCTATGCGCGTTATCGCCGACCATATCCGTACCATCTCCTTCTCTATTACCGACGGACAGTTGCCCTCGAACGCGAAAGCCGGTTACGTGATTCGTCGCATCCTGCGCCGTGCCGTGCGTTACGGTTACACTTTCCTCGGACAGAAGCAAGCCTTCATGTACCGCTTGCTCCCGGCACTCATCGCCAACATGGGCGACGCTTACCCGGAACTGGAATCACAGAAGGGACTCATCGAGAAGGTAATCAAGGAAGAAGAAGAATCGTTCCTCCGCACCCTGGAAACAGGTATCCGCTTGCTGGATAAGACAATGGCCGACGCCAAACACAACGGCCAATCGGAAATCAGCGGTAAGGATGCTTTCACCTTATATGATACGTTCGGCTTCCCGCTCGACTTGACGGAGTTGATCCTGCGCGAGAACAACATGACGGTAAACCTCGATGAGTTCAATGCCGAAATGCAGCAGCAGAAAGAACGTGCCCGCAACGCCGCCGCCATTGAAACGGGCGACTGGATCAGCCTGAAAGAAGGTACTTCGAAATTCGTGGGCTATGACTTCACGGAATACGAAACCAGCATCCTGCGCTACCGCCAGATTAAGCAGAAGAACCAGACGTTGTACCAGATAGTACTGGACTATACCCCGTTCTACGCCGAAAGCGGCGGTCAGGTGGGCGACACCGGTGCGTTGGTAAGCGAGTTCGAGACCATCGAGATCATCGATACCAAGAAAGAAAACAACCTCGCCGTGCACATCACCAAGAAGCTCCCGGCACATCCGGAAGCCCCGATGATGGCCTGCGTGGATACTGATAAGCGTGCTGCCTGTGCGGCCAATCACTCGGCCACTCACTTGCTGGACGAAGCCCTGCGCGAAGTGTTGGGCGAGCATATCGAGCAGAAAGGTTCGATGGTGTCTCCGGACTCCTTGCGTTTTGACTTCTCGCACTTCCAGAAGGTGACCAACGAGGAGATCCGCCAGGTGGAACACTTGGTGAACGCCAAGATCCGCACCAACATCGCCCTGACCGAATACCGCAACATCCCCATCGCCGACGCCAGAGAACTGGGTGCCATCGCCTTGTTCGGCGAGAAGTACGGTGAGGAAGTGCGCGTCATCCGCTTCGGCTCGTCCATCGAGTTCTGCGGAGGTACACACGTGGCTGCTACGGGTCAGATCGGTATGATGAAGATTGTTTCCGAAAGTTCGGTGGCTGCCGGCGTTCGTCGCATCGAAGCCTTCACCGGTGTTCGCGTGGAAGAGATGCTCGACACTATTCAGGATACACTGGTCGACCTGAAGGCACTCTTCAACAATGCGCCCGACCTGGCAGGAACCATCCGCAAGCATATCGAAGAGAATGCCGGATTGAAGAAACAGGTGGAAGATTTTATGAAAGAGAAAGAAGCGGAGTTCAAAGCCCGCCTCATCAAGGGCATCCAAGAGGTGAATGGTGTGAAGATCGTGAAGTTCTGTGCTCCCATGCCGCCCGAATCGGTGAAGAACATCGCTTTCCAACTCCGTGGCGAGTTTCCTGAGAACTTGTTCTTCGTGGCCGGATCGGCAGATGGAACCGGAAAGCCGATGCTGACGGTGATGCTGAGTGACAACCTGGTGGCCGGCGGACTGAAAGCGGGCGACCTGGTACGGGAGGCTGCTAAGTTGATCCAAGGTGGTGGTGGCGGTCAGCCGCACTTCGCAACGGCCGGCGGAAAGAATGCCGAAGGAATGCAAGCAGCCATCGACAAGGTAATCGAACTGGCTGGTCTCTAACGACGAAGCAGCAAGAATTGCTGGAATATTATAGATAAGCACGGGCGAAATGGAGGTTTACTCTGTTTCGCCCGCTTTCTTTTGGGAAACTTCCTACCGGGTATGTACGGACTTCCTACCGGATAAAAGCCTCTTTGCTACTGGCTATTTCGCTGTTCCACAGCTGTGGAATGGCCGTTCCATATCCGTGGAATAGCTGTTCCATATATGTGGAATAGCCGTTTCACAGCTGTGGAACAGCGAAATAGCCAGTAGCAAAGAGGCTTTTATCCGGTAGGAAGTTCGTATATGCCCGGTAGGAAAAACGAATAAACCTGCTTAGAGAATCTGATTCTCCGGGTAGTTAACCAGGAACAAGGTCTTGGTGGCGCGGGTAAAGGCGGTATAGAGCCACCGGAAATAGTCGGGCGTGAGGAACTCCTCCGTCAGGTAACCTTGGTCCAGGAAGACGTTCTGCCACTGTCCGCCTTGCGCTTTGTGGCAAGTCACAGCATAGGCATACTTCACCTGCAGGGCGTTGTAGTGTGGATCGGCCTTCATCTTCTTCATCCGGTCGCCCTTGAGGGGGATGTCGGCATAATCTTCCAGAATGGTATAGAAAAGCCGGTCGTTGTCGGCTTTCGACAAGGCAGGGGACTCGGTGTGGAGTGTGTCGAGCAGGAGTTTCGCTTCCAGCTCGAAGTCTTCGTGGTCGGGAAACGAGAGTAAGACATCGGCAAAGCGGAAGCCATACAATTCGCTGGTGTGGCGTACGCGCCGCACCACAGCCGTTTCACCATTGGCCAGGAAGTCCATCTCCTTACACTTCTCTGTCCAGAAGTAATTGTTCTTGGCCACCATGAGCACATCACCCGATTCCAATTCCTCTTCCCGCCAGAGAATCTGCGCCCGTATACCCTTGTTATATATATTGGCCCGCTTGTTGGAACGGCATATCACGATGGTTTCGTCCAACCCGTCGCGGTCGTAGCACGTACTCAGCTCCTCGATCAGTTCGTTGCCGGGCACCACGCGGATATCCGGGAAGCCCGATACGCGGATGCGGGGAAGGGCAAAACAGTCGTCCGTAGCGATGAGTTCGCGCAGACGGGTGGCGTTCCAGAGGATACCCGAATCCTGTTCCTGACGCACCACCTGCGTCAGATTCACCTCGCGCACATTCAGCCCGTAGCCTTTCAGTGCCTCGGCATACAAAGCAGGACTCTGCTCCTCGCCCACCGGCGGAAGCTGGGCCGTATCGCCCATAAGCAGCAACCGGCATCCGGTGCCGGAATAGACAAACTGCACCAGGTCGTCCAGCAGTCGCCCCGTACCGAACGACGCCCCCGACAGTCCCTCGTTGGCTATCATGGACGCCTCGTCTACTATAAATAAAGTGTGGGCGGAGAGGTTATCGTTGATGGAGAAGTTGGTCAGCTCGTTGGAGAAAGACTTCTGCCTGTAAATCTTTTTATGAATGGTGAACGCCGGATGCCCTGCATACGCCGCAAAGACCTTGGCCGCCCGTCCGGTAGGAGCCAGCAGGATGGTTTTTTGTTTTAGCTGATCCATTGTTTTCACCAGTGCTCCTACCAAGGACGTCTTCCCCGTTCCGGCATATCCACGGAGCACCAAGACAGTATCTGTATCAGTGCCCAACAAGAACTCTGAAAGATTTTTAACAGCTATTTCTTGTTCAAAAGTTGGTTGGTAAGGAAAATTTTCCTTAATTTGGCCCTCTAAATAGTTATTTATCATTTTGATAGGAGAAAAATGTCCCGGTAGCAACCGTTTTTGATTAATTTATTCTATTTTTGCGCTACGAATATAAACTAAAAAAAACATATTTATCATGAAAACAGTATTTAATATCGTTTTAGGCCTGTGTGCGCTTGCGCTTGTTTACATTTGCTATGCAAGTATCATGGGACCTATTGAGTTCGAAAATGAGAGAAAGCACAGAGAAAAAGCAGTCATCGCTCGCCTGATCGACATCCGCAAAGCACAGATGGAGTACCGTACCCTTCACAAAGGACAGTACACTGCCAGCTTCGATACATTGATAGACTTCATCAAGACACAGAAGTTGCCTTTCGTATCTAAAGAAGGAATACTGAGCGACAAGCAGTTGGAAGATGGTTTGACCGAAAAGAAGGCAATGAGCATCATCAACAAGGCCAAGCAAACCGGCAAGTACCAGGATGTAGAGAAATTCGGTCTGCAGAACTTCAAGCGTGACACCCTGTGGGTAGCTGTACTGGATACTATTTTCCCGAAAGGCTTCAACGCTGACTCTTTGAGATACGTACCCTTCGGTGCCGGTGCACAGTTCGAGATGGCTATCAAGAACGACACAGCCAAGTCGGGTGCTCCTATCTTCCTGTTCCAGGCCAATACGCCGTACGAAGTGTACTTGCAGGGACTTAGCAAACAGGAAATCAACAACATAAAGGACATCCAGGAAAAACTGTTCAGATATCCGGGCTTGATGGTTGGTTCTATCGAAACACCGAACAACGGTGCCGGTAACTGGGAATAATATCCTAACAGATATGTTTGAAACTATAGACTTTAGTAAATCAAAACAATACACATTATCCATCCGCCTCAGTGCGGATGGATTTTCTTTTTCTATCTACAACCCGCTCGAAGAAGGCCAACTGTCGGTCGAAGAGCAGGAGGTAGATCCGTCATTGTCGCTCACAGCCAATCTGAAGCGTAGTTTCCGCGACCTGGAGTTCCTGAAACATTCCTACAAACGGGTGCACATTCTCCTGGTAGGCAAACGCTTCACGCTGGTACCGCTGGAGTTGTTCGACGATGAACAAGTGGAGTCTATCTTCCATTACAACCATCCGGAGATTCCCAACGAGATTGTTCTGTACAACATCCAGAAGCGTCACAACACGGTGGTAATCTACGGCATGGACAAAAGTGCACATTCCTTCCTGGTTGAGCTTTTCCCGGATGCAACGTTCTTTTCGCAGGCCAGCCCGATGCTGGAATACTTCCTGCTGAAAAGCCGGATAGGCAATAGCCGGAAGATTTATGCTCACCTGAGAACGGGAGCCATCGAGCTGTATGCCTACGATCGAGGGAAACTCCTGTTTGCCAACTCATTCGAATGTTCGGAAATCGCCGACCGGACGTACTACATACTCTATGTATGGAAACTATTGGAGTTCGACCAGCAACGAGACGAGTTGCAACTGGCGGGCTTACTCACCAACAAAGACGCGCTGCTCAAAGAATTGCGCAAGTTCATCTCGCAGGTATTTGTGATGAACCCGGAAGCTAATATTGATATTCAAGGTCTGCTATCATGCGAGTAATCAGCGGTATATATAAGAGAAGACGGTTCGATGTGCCGCGTACTTTCAAGGCGCGCCCCACTACCGACTTTGCCAAGGAGAATCTGTTCAATGTACTCCAAAGCTACTTCGACTTTGAGGATGGAGTTACTGCACTCGACCTGTTTGCCGGTACGGGCAGCATCAGCATCGAACTGGTGTCGCGCGGGTGCGACCGGGTAGTCAGCGTAGAAAAGGAAGGTCCGCACCATGCGTTCATCTGCCAGGTAATGAAGGAGGTGAAGACAGACAAGTGCCTGCCCATACGGGGGGATGTTTTCCGCTTCGTGAGCCATTGCCGGGAACAGTTCGACTTCATCTTTGCCGATCCTCCCTACGACTTGAAAGGACTGGAAACGCTACCCGACCTGGTGTTCCAGCACAACTTGCTGAAAGAGAATGGCCTCTTCGTACTGGAACACGGGAAGCAGAACAACTTTGAGGAATCGCCGCACTTCGTGGAACGGCGCGTATACGGCAGCGTGAACTTCTCGTTCTTCCGCTGATCAGAGCAGCGGAGCGAGCAAACGGACAACAGACTCCATGGCTTTCTGACGCCAGGAACGTTTCTCCCAACCCTTCAGGAATACTTGTGTAGAATCTCTTTGGTCTTGCAGGAAGATTTCTTTCATCTGCAAGGCTGTCTCTGTGCCATAAATAAAGGCATTGGCTTCGAAGTTGTGCTCAAAGCTGCGGAAGTCCAGGTTGGTAGACCCTACCGTAGAAAGGGTATCATCGGACACCATCAGTTTGGAATGCAGGAATCCCTTCTCATAGAAATATACTTTCACCCCCGCCCGTAGCACGTCGGCCAGGTAAGACCGGGAACCGAGGTGCGTGAAACGGTTATCGGCCCGGCGGGGAAGCATCAGCCGGACGTCTACACCTGCAAGTGCTGCTACCTGTAAGGCAGTAAGCACTTGCTCGGTAGGCAGGAAATAAGGAGTTTGGATGTAGAAATACTTGCGCGCACAGGTAATGGACATGAGCAGTCCCTGCATGATTTCACGCCACGAGCCCACCGGGTCGCTGGTGACGATCTGCGCCATAGAGCTTCCGCAGGTTTCCAGCTTGGGGAAGTAGCGGGTGGCAGTGATCAGGGTACGATCCACGAAATACCAATCGAGCAGAAAGGCGGTTTGCAGGCCGTGCACGGCTTTCCCTTCAACCCGTATATGGGTATCGCGCCAGATACCCCACGAGAATCCGCGCATGTAACGCTGGGCCAGGTTCATACCTCCGATAAATCCCACGCGACCGTCGACCACCACGATTTTCCGGTGGTTGCGGTAGTTCACCTTACTGGTAAAGAGCGGGAAGCGGACTTTCAGGAAGCTCCGCACCTCGATCCCTGCATCGCGCATCTCCTCGAAGAAGCGGGCAGGTACATGCCAACAACCCACATCGTCATAGATAAATCGCACTTCTACCCCGGCACGGGAGCGTTCGATGAGCACATCACGCACCAGCCGTCCCACCGGGTCGTCCTCGATGATGTAATATTCCATGTGGATATGGTACTTGGCCCGCTGCAACTCGCGCAAGAGTGCTTGCAACTTGGAGTCGCCGGTGGTATAGACATCGATCCGGTTTCCTTCGAAAAGAAAAGCCTGGCTGATATGCTGGAAGAGGTGAATGAGACGCGCATATTCTACCGGAGAGGCAGAGAGGTTCTGGGAAAGGTACTCGGCCATCGGTTTCTTGAGGAGACGCCCGTAACCTTTCTTGCTGATAAGCCGCTCACGCCGTTGGCTGCGACCAAAGAAATAGTAGAACACCAGGCCGACAATGGGTAGGAACATCAAGATCAATATCCATGCCATGGTCTTCACCGGCTGCCGGTTGTCAAGTATCACAACGATAATCGTGCCGATCACCGCTCCGAAGTAGAGTATGTTGAATATGACCGAGGCTATCTGTCCAGCCAGAAAGTTCCAATCAAACATAGCAAGGTGTTTTTTGTGACAAGCAACAAATGTAGAGAAAAATAGCGAACAAACAAAAATCCCGGACACTTATCGCTATCCGGGACTTCGCTAGGTATGGAATAATTAGAACGGACGTCCGCCGCCAAAGCCGCCAGGGCCACCACCGGGACCTCCCCAACCACCGGGGCCTCTGCGATCGCCACCCATTCCGCGACCACCGCTCGGGCGTTTGCCACCCAGGGTATTGAAGCGGTACACGAAGTGCACCATGCAGTAACTACCCAGTGTATTCACCTCGGTATCGGTCATCATTGATTCACTGATGGTACGAGAGAGGTTGCTCTGCTGTCCCAGAATATCATACACTTTTAAGCGAAGTGTACCTTGGCTCTTTTTGAATATATTCTTAGAAATCTGCGCATTCCAGATCACTTCGGTATTGTTGAAGCCTTCCGAATAGCCATCTTTCAGACGGCAATTCAAATCGGTGGAGACGAACAGACGCCAAGGCAGGTTCCAGTTGGTACTTCCACCAAAGATATAGTCGAATGTTTCGCGGTTGTTATCCTTGTTGGTACCGTTACGTGTCAGGTCATAACGAATCTCTCCATTCAGCGAGATATCGAACAAGTCGCTCCGGTAGCTGGTCGTCAGGCGTTCGCCGGCACCCAGACTATGAGTGGTGCTCAACACCTGGTTGGCATCTTTCTGACTTCCCACGCTGGTGTAACTTACTGCATCGCTGTACCGGGCGTTCGTGTTGGACGACAACGTAAACTTCTTATTCTTGAACGGGGTATTGAAGGAGAAGAATCCGCGAGCATTCCAGTTGCCATTGATATTTACCTTCTGATAGGTACGTGCACCGGTCGACGGATCGTAAGTCATCTTATTAGCCACCGAGTTCAGCGTATTCATATAGAACACGTTGGCCGAATAGCTACGCATGGATTCGGGAATAAACTTATTCCAAAACATCATCAGGTTATTGGTAAACGAGGGTTTCAGGTTGGGATCACCGTAACGCAAGTTCATCGGGTCGGTCACATCGATTACTTCCTGCAAGTCCTCCGCATTGGGGGCATTGCTACGTCCACGGTAACGGAACATCAGGAAGTGCTGTTTGTTAAAACGATAACGAAGCATAGCCGACGGAGCCCAGTTCATCACATTCTGCTTCACGGGATCATTATTCATATTCGGACCGATGACGGGGTCGCTCTTGGACGATTGGGGAGTCAGGCTGACACCCAGGTTGTATTGCAACTTCTCGTAATTGGCACGCAGAGAGAGATCCACCGTATGACTATTGTAAAAGTTCTCCACGCGGGAGCTCAACGAATTGTCATACCCCCGGTTCAGGTAATCGCGGTACACCTCT
The DNA here is from genome assembly GCA_031555765.1 of Bacteroides sp. Classification (GTDB taxonomy): domain Bacteria; phylum Bacteroidota; class Bacteroidia; order Bacteroidales; family Bacteroidaceae; genus Bacteroides. The sequence continues at coordinate 25,480 of JAVBUC010000002.1, forward strand.
ATACTGTCATACACCAGCGACTGAGACACTTGCTTGCGATGAGCATACTCATAGCGCAGTTCCAGGAAATGGTTCCGGAACACAGGCTCCGTATACGAAGCCGATACACTCCAGTTGCGGCTATCGCCCGAATTGTTCGTGTACCGTTCATAAGAGCTGATACTGTCAAGCTCGTAGAACTTAGAATCTGAACTGGAAAAGACATCGGACTCTCTGTCGCTATAGCCGAAACGAGCCCCAATCGACAGGTTACGTCCCTGGCTGTTCAAGCGACGGAAGAGCTGGAAGTTACCATTCAACGAATAGTTATCACCATCCGAACTTGATGAGTTGGTGCGGTCATTGATCTTATCGCGATTATTATTCAAGGCTGTCGAAGCACTCCCTGATATTGACTTGGTATTCGAATAGCTGCCCCCCGGACGGAAGATGATGGTAGTCAACGTATCGGGCTTCCACTCAAAGCGGAAGTCGAACCGGAAATCATGACGCTTACGGCGCGAATTATTCACTGCATCAGTATACGAAGAAGTACCATCGCTCAGGAAGTTTTCGGTAGAAGTCTTGCGTACAGCGTCGTTGTCCGAATAACCGTATTGCAGATTACCCCCCATTTCTAGCTTCTTGGTCTGCTTGGCAAAGTTGAGTCCCAGCGAATTCGAGGAAGTAATACCCGAACCGGCATTGCCTCCCATCCCCTGCCCGGCATCGCCAAACTCAGAGAATCCCCGATTGTTCGTATTGTTGGTCGATCCGATGAGCGTGAAGCTGGAGTCATCCTTGAACCGGCTCACCATGGCTCCCCCTTCGTATCGTTCTTTGCTACCGTAACCGGCAATCAAGTTCCCTATCAGGCCCTGCTTCATGCCCTTTTTAACCGTCAAGTCGAGTACAGCCTCTTCTTCGCCATCGTCTATTCCGGTGATGCGGGCCATATCGCTCTTCTTATCGTATGCTTTTACCTTCTCTACCATCTCGGCCGGCAGGTTCTTCATGGCCACTGCGGGGTCATCGGAGAAGAACTCCTTGCCATCGACCAACATCTTCTTGATTTCCTTACCGTTGAGGGTGATCTTTCCTTCCGAAGTAACTTCGGCACCCGGTATTTTCTTGACTAAGTCTTCCAGCATAGAGCCCTCGGCTACCCGGTAGGCCGATGCGGCAAACTCCGTCGTGTCGCCTTTGACAGTCACGGGAGGAGCTTCGGCCACTACCACCGCTTCGGACAGCATCACCGCATCAGTAGCCATGGAGATGACACCCACATTCTTTGTCGGAGCATTGGCGGTGAGTTGCAATGGAATATTCTGGGTGAGGTATCCGATAAAGGAAACGCGCAGGACATACCTGCCCGGCTTCACCTTCGGAAGGGTAAAAAGACCTTGTTTCTGGGAAATAACGCCCGCCACCTGGGTACTATCGGGCAACGACAGCAGCTGAACCGCCGCCATCTCCACAGGCTCCTGGGTATCGTTTTCTATTAATTTGCCTGATACGGTAACAATCTTGTCTTGTGCAAAAGCCGAGAGGGTACCACACATGGCGAGCACCATCAAAAATACGAATTTCTTCATTCAATATGCGTTTGTAGAATTACAGTTGCAACTATGACTCCCACAAACGCAAAAGGTTTAATGACGCAAATTATCTTTTAAACATTTTATCGATCATGGCTTTCTTCATGCCGAATTCCTGACAAAGGATGTTTATAATGAGATACAGCAGGAAAGAAGAGGTATCGGCCGAAGCAATATCGCCCTGAGACACCCGGTAAAGCATGTTCCCAAAGAGGAGCAACACCGTGAAAAACACAGCATTACGTGCTGCATTTCCCCGGATCTTCTCGGTTTCGGCACTCTCGTTTTTGGACAAAGCGAAGAGTATCATCAAGGCACCGAGCATCATCAGAAGCTTGGAACATTCCTTATAAAACAGCAGATTGCGGTCGGTCACCAGGCCTTGCATCCAGAATACAATAGGTATCATCAAGGCTACAAACAGTATCACATATCCTAACGGACGGCAAAAAACGGGTAATAATGGTTTCATCGGACGGAGTATTAGTTCACGCAAAAGTAAGCAAAACAAAGATATTTTCGTTACTTTTGCAGCAGAAATCACGAAAGAGTTATGAAAAAGCAAGAAGTTATCCTCTGCGAACTGCTGGACGAAAGCCTCAACCAAGCCATCGGCCAGTGCCCACACGACCGTTTGTTTATCCTGACCGATGCACACACCAGCCGGATGTGCCTGCCGAAGTTAGGTAATCATTCTTTACTCACCGGAGCCACGGAAATTGTCATCGGCGCAGGCGATGTGCACAAAACACTCGACACATTGGCACACGTATGGCAAGCCCTGAGCGACAAAGGAGCCACCCGCCATTCACTGCTCATCAACCTGGGTGGTGGCATGGTAACCGACCTGGGTGGTTTTGCTGCGGCTACCTTCAAGCGGGGAATGGCATACATCAATATACCCACTACCCTCCTGGCCATGGTCGACGCTTCTGTAGGCGGCAAAACGGGCATCAACTTCAACGGCTTAAAAAATGAGGTCGGTGTATTCGCCCCGGCGAACAGCGTGCTGATTGAAACAGAGTTCCTGCGCAGCCTGGATGCCGAGAACTTCTTCTCCGGTTATGCAGAAATGCTGAAACACGGGCTGATCAGTGCGGAAGCGCATTGGGCGGAACTGCTCACGTTCGATACGGAGAAGATAGACTTCGGGTATTTGAAGCAGTTGGTAGGCCGTTCGGTACAGGTGAAGGAGGATATTGTGGAGCAAGACCCGTTCGAACATGGCATTCGCAAAGCACTCAACCTAGGACATACCGTGGGACATGCTTTCGAGAGTCTGGCTTTGGCCGAAGGCCGTCCGGTACTCCACGGATACGCCGTAGCCTGGGGACTGGTGTGCGAACTGTACCTGTCGCACCTACAGGTAGGTTTCCCGAAGGAAAAGATGCGCCAAACCATTCAGTTCATCAAAGAAAACTACGGAACATTTGCTTTCGATTGCCATCAATACGAGCGTTTGTACGCCTACATGCAACATGACAAAAAGAATACAGCCAATACGATTAACTTCACACTTCTGAAAGGCATCGGCGACATCAGCATCAACCAAACAGCCGACAAGGAGATGCTCTTCGAGATGTTCGATTTCTATAGGGAATGCATGGGAGTATAAGTTTACAGAAGAAAAAACAAGGCATTCCTTTGGATATTCAAAATTAAACTGTACTTTTGCATCCGCAATTCGGGATGTAGCTCAGCCCGGTAGAGTACGCGTCTGGGGGGCGTGTGGTCGCAAGTTCGAATCTTGTCATCCCGACTACCGATAAAGGCACTGGTAATGTAATGATTACCGGTGCTTTTTTTATCGTATACTTTTAACTTTCCCGTAAGAACCATCCAATATCCAAAAGGGTTATATCATCAGATTAAAACCATCAGGCATACCTATGAAAAAGAAGATGTTTCCATTCCTTTTCAGTTTGTTCCTATCGCTTTCTGTACAGGCACAAACTTCCCAAGACTCGGTACGCATCCTTGAATACATGCGGATAGAGCATACCGATGCTTACCGGTGGGTTACCCGCTATCAGGGAGATATAGACCGGTACGTAGACGAAAACCGGAAGTTGCAGGATAAGTCATGCGACGTACTGTTTTTAGGAAGTTCGTCCATCAATTTATGGGACAACATCTACAAGGACATGGCACCGATGAAAATCATTCGACGTTCCTATGGAGGAGCCGCCGTTCGGGACATGTTGTACAATTACGATGTGATTGCCCGCGGATATCACCCCCAGAGCATCGTGTTGTATGTGGAAAATGATTTATCTGGAAGCCCCGAGGACCTGACTGTAGGGGAAACATTCGACTTCTTCCGCCTTTTCATCAGGAAGATGCGATACGAGTACCCCTTCAATCCTATCTACGTTCTCTCACTCAAGCCGTCGTTTGCACGTGAAAATATAATCCCCAAGCAACGTCTTATCAATTCGTTGCTCGAAGAATATGCCGGTATTACCCCGAACGTATATTTTGTGGACGTTGCTTCTTGCTTGTACGACGCTAACAACAGACTTCGCACCGATATTTTCAAGGAAGACAACCTGCACATGAATCAAACCGGATATGACTTGTGGACCGCTCGTCTGAAACCATTATTGATGCAACATAAGAGATAATGTTTCAGTCCACTTCCCGGACACACCGTACGGAGAGTCCATATAAAGGATGGGCCTCAACGTAAGTGATATCCCGCCCTTCTGCGAGGAAAAGTCCTTCTTGTCCTTTCTCCATCAGCCAGTAGCATACACCGCGAAAGCCCTTGAGATAGCCGCTTTTTGATTTCGAGGCGTTAGTACCAAAAAGACTAACCGCTTCGCTGTTGAATCCGGCCAGGTCGGGATAACTAATACCCCAACGATCGCCACCTTTCAATGCCGCTTTCGAATCGCCTACATAGGCAAGCAACTTGCCCCATTGACTTTTTGTTGGCAGATGCCAACCAGCAGGAGATAACTTTCCTGATTGGACGGCTGCAATATTATAATAATACCCGGCATTTTCCCGGTAGCCAGGCGCGACGTCTGTGTCATTCAACAAAGAGATGTTTGTTTCATCCGTATATAACCTGGTGCGCAGATTGGAACGCATCCAGTATTGCATACCAATTTTCGCCACCGGATAGTCAGTACGTTCATCTCCGCGCACATCCTTCAGGTAACGTTTCACCAGAGAAACCGCCAGGGGGTGTTCCGGCTTCGCAAAAACTATTTTCTTCTCGTGAGAGACGTAGATTCCCTGGTAAGGAGATGAAGTTCCGGCAACGTATGTCAACCCATTCGTCTGTTTGTCCCAGGAAACCGTTCCTCCGTGCACCTTCTCTGCTTTACCCAAAAGCCGTAGCACCCGGCCATGTGCCCAATCCGTTTTGCCGCCCGATACTGGATAAAGCACAATGGCCTGAGCATCCACATCGGCCGAACGCAGGTATTCTTTGCAAAGTACACCCACCGTATCTTTTTGGCACAACACATCCAGCACATGGGTCGCCCGGAAATTAGCTTCGCTCACCGGCACCAGATCATCGGCATTGTCTTCCTTTGTTTCCATGTCTATCGCCTCTCCATCCTTCCAAGGCTCAATGAATGTCTCCATTTTCTTAATACCGATTTTGGAGTCGAATGTCAATCTCAATGTACAAACCGTACCCGCCTGAAGCAGAAACCCGGAAGAAAGGATGCCCGAGAAGCTCCGGCTGCCCACTTGAAACGTCAACAATTTGTAGTCTTTCTCCAAGGTGCAAGGAATCAACAAAGCCGACTTTCCTGTCAACACTTCTCCTTCCACTTTCCATTCGCCGTGCAGCGAGATATCCTGTGGCATGGCCTGAGAGAGAATCTTATCGCGGACAAAATCATATATACCGGTAGTAGGCATCTCCAGAAGAGTCAGTTTCGGATTATCTGCTTCTAATTGGGTTATATCTTTCTCGCCTTTCAAAACAATTTCTATCAGCAATTTGCACATTTTGTGGGAGTGTGGCAATTTAACAGCTGTCTTCGTAGGGGTAATTCCGGGCACGAAAGCTACCAGAAAGTCAGACGCCAGGTAATCAGAAAGTTTACTTTGATCGGTTTTGACCGAAACGAATAGCGTACTGTCCCCGGAAGCAATGCCTTGTGTCCGGTAAGGGTAATAGCTGTAAAGATTACATTTTCCTTCTCCGTACGGAAAATAGACCTCCGTTTCAGGAACAAAATCTCCGGATTTATAAGCAAAACGCACGTTATCCAGATGGCGTTTCTTTGTTAATGTGTTGGGCTGACTGATTAGGTATAAACCAATGGCATCGTCGGTTTCGAATGTTGTTCCATTCATCCGGCTCACTGGAAGGTAGTTTTCTATTTGTGACGACACCTTGATGGGTATTTGTCCATCGGTCGAATCGTCCGTGTCGGTAATGGTATTCATACATGATATTGTAAAAAACGCGGTAAAAAGCAGCAAGCTCATGAGAGCGAATAGACTGTTGTTCATTTTCATAATTATAGAATAATTGATTAGATAATCTTGTTTATGAAATTTAGCAATAATCCCTCAAACACAACGACACATCAAGCTATTTTTTAAATAAAAAGCACAACCGACTGATTCAAAGATATTTATAAAACAAAAACAAATAGGTTATTCCAGCTTTATTAATGCTAACAACACCTGTAGCAGTCCGCTTCACAGGCATCCCGTCATCTGGGTTTTCTCTCCATTTGTCCAAAAAATCAAAAAGGCTGGTTCCTTTATGGACCAGCCCCAACATTTATTCTTTGTATAGAATATTCTGCCTATAAAACTACCATTAACTCCCGAAGATCGCGCACCTGATACGTGGGATGAAACGGAAAATCCGTACGATCCTTTACATTATAATACACCTGATGCATACCCACTCCATGAGCCCCTACGATGTCAGCATCCCAACTGTCGCCTATCATCAACGAGTCGCGAAGTTCGGACTGGGTGGCCGACAAAGCAAAATGGAACACCTCCGGATAAGGCTTCATCACCCCGATATCCTCCGAAAGAATCACTTTCTTGAAATACCGGTCGATTCCCGCCGAACGCATCTTGGTGAATTGCAGCTCGCGGAATCCATTGGAGATAATGTACAGGTTGTACCGGGGAGCCAGATACTCCAGCACTTCCACGGCATGGGGCATGAGCTTCTCTTTGGTGGGAACCACCGAGAAAAAGTCTTCAGAGAAGGTCTGTGCCAAAACGGCATCGCCAACGCCTACTGCCTCCAAAGGATACAGAAAGCGTTGGCGATTGAGTTCCTCTTTTCCGATTTGTCCTTGTCCGTACTCTTCCCATAACTCCAGATTCCGTTTCTCATAGAGTGCATAGAAATGCGAAAACGAGTCGAACCAGGTGTCATAGCCGTACTTGAAATACATCTCTTCGAACGAGTCACGGGCATTTTCCGAGAAAGCCCAGAGCGTATCGTCCAAATCGAAAAAGAGGTTTTTATAGGTCATCTTATCTTACTTGGATCACCAGGTACTTGGATACGCTCCAGAACTCGGTCGGGTTGGTGATTTTCAGTGTCAACTCGCCCTTGTCGTCCTTCGGAAGTTCGAAAGAACCCTTCGGATGGCTGGTTAGCAACTCAGCATGCTTGGAGTACAACTTGATTTCTTTTGTAGTGCGGATGTCGATCTGCGTGAAGTAATCCTTGTTGAAATCAGAATTCTTAAGCACGTCACCGCTCTGCAAAATCTTCTGGTCTTTCAGTTCCGATTTGGTTCCGAATACAAACCAAGCGGCATTGATGGCCTTGTCTTGTGCAGCTACCGTCTTTGCTTTGGCATCGTTTTCAGCAGTCAGCTCGTCTTTTTCGACTGTCAATCCCGTCACGGCATCATCCAACTCCTGGATACGGATGTTCTTGGAAGCCAGTTCGGCCTGCAGCTCTTCGATGCGCTGCGCCTTGGCGGCCAGTTCTTGCGTCAAACCCTCTACAGCCTTCTTCAACTGGCTAGAGTTGCTCTTACTGCTTTTCAGCATATCCTGCAACTTGGCAATCTGTGCCTTGTTTTCTTCCATTTGCTTGGAGATGAACTCGATGTCCGAAGCAATCTGTTGCTTGGCGGTAGACGAGTTTTCAGAGATAGAGCCCCGCTGCAAGTCCACGCGATTCTCGGCATCGTTGATCTTTCTGAATCCATCCTGAATGTCGTTGAACATTCCCATCATCTCGTCCAGTTCATTATTGCGCTGGCTGAGTTCGGTCAAAAGTGAATCGTTTTCGGCTTTCAGCTGTTTGCTTCCACCGCCCAGACTATCGCATGAAGCCATCACAGCTCCGCAAATCAATAATAATGCTAACTTTTTCATACGTTTACCATTTACGTTTTTAAATGAAGTTATTTTTAATCGTCTATTCCAGCAAGAACAATCACTATTTCGCCCCGCGGTTCGGTAGCGGTAAAGTGCTCGATCAGTTCAGCCAACGTACCTCGTACAGTCTCCTCATGTAGTTTGGAGATCTCTCGTGAAACGGAGGCTTGACGCTTCGTGCCGTAGTACTCGGCAAATTGCGTCAAAGTTTTCAGTAAGCGGTGGGGTGATTCGTAGAATACCATCGTGCGGCGTTCTTCGGCGAGTGATTTCAGCTTCGTCATCCTTCCCTTCTTCTGGGGCAGGAATCCTTCGAAGCAGAATCGTTCGTTGGGCAATCCCGAAGCCACCAGTGCCGGGACAAAAGCTGTTGCCCCCGGAAGGCATTCTACTTCCATGCCATTGCGCACACATTCGCGCACCACCAGAAAGCCCGGATCGGATATTCCCGGCGTGCCGGCATCCGAAATAAGTGCCACGGTTTCCCCCGCTCTTATTCTATTAACAACACTTTCGACAGTTTTATGTTCATTAAATTTATGGTGAGACTGCATGGCATTCTTTATTTCGAAGTGCTTCAGCAGTATGCCCGACGTGCGCGTGTCCTCGGCCAGAATCAGGTCGGCCTCCTTCAAGATGCGAATGGCACGGAACGTCATATCCTCCAGATTTCCTACCGGGGTAGGTACCACATATAGTTTGCCCATATTCACTTTTGCTTATTGAAAGTATTTTGTCAGGAGCTCTTGCAGATCGGCCAACGCCTCGTTCTCCGGATCTATTTGCACCTCTTGGGACAAGAGCACCAGCGCATCGTCCAGCGATGGCTGTTCCGAAAGGCGTTGCAGGACGGTATTCATCCGTTCGGTATCGCCATCGAACAGTTCGAACGAGAATCTGAACGTATCGTTCAGGCTGATGGAACGTTTCAGATCGACTGCAGGCTTGATACGTTCGGCCAGAATGGGGACGGGAGTGATATTTATTTCCGGTTCTTCCGCTGTTTCCTGCAGCTCCGGCATTCTTACCTCCACCAACTTCACCTCCTTGGTTGCTTCGGTCACAGGACTCTTCGCCTGTACAGTTTCCAGAGCGGACAGCAACTCAGCCAATCGCCCTTGTGCATGTTCCACAGACCGTTTCAGCACGCGACGCCCCACTTCGTCGGGATTTCGAACGAAAGCATCGGACAAGAATCTTACATCCTGCACATCCAATTCTATTTCAGCGACCAGTCGTTGTATATCCATCTTTCTGTTGCCTGGTAATGATGCCGCAAATGTAGAAATAAATAATGAAATACCACCGAGATGTAAACAAAAGTGTTACTTTTGCAATCAATAATAAGATTTTGAACCATGGTATTATTCTCTGAAGACCACCTGCACGAGACCCGTAGACGGGGACGCATCGAGGTAATTTGCGGCTCAATGTTCTCCGGCAAAACCGAAGAACTGATCCGTCGCCTGAAGCGTGTCAAGTTTGCCCGCCAACGGGTGGAAATATTCAAACCGGCCATTGATATACGCTATTCCGATGCCGATGTCGTGTCGCACGACAGCAATTCCATTCCTTCTACACCGGTAGATTCATCGGCCAGCATCCTGCTTTTCACCTCTGAGATCGATGTGGTAGGCATCGACGAGGCTCAATTCTTCGATACGGGGCTGATTGAAGTGTGCAACCAGCTGGCCAACGACGGCATCCGCGTCATTGTGGCCGGTCTCGACATGGACTTCAAAGGTGTTCCGTTCGGTCCGATGCCTGCCTTGTGCGCCATTGCCGATGAGGTAACGAAGGTACACGCCATCTGCGTGAAGTGTGGGCAACTCGCTTCCTTCTCTCACCGTACGGTGAAAGACGACAAACAAGTGCTGCTGGGCGAAACTACCAAGTACGAGCCCTTATGCCGCGAATGTTATCGCCAAGCCATCGAAGAAGATCAGAAAAATCTGTAACACCGCACGTTTATGGAGAAGAAAAAAATAACTTTCGACAGTTTCATCCGAGGTGCCATCGGTTGCCTCATCGTTGTAGGCATCCTGATGCTGTTCGAGCGGCTGAGTGGCGTACTTCTTCCGTTCTTCATCGCCTGGATCATCGCCTACATGATCTACCCGTTGGTAAAACTCTTCCAGTACCGGCTGAAACTGAAAAGTCGCATCCTCTCTATTTTCTGCGCACTGCTATGCATCACCATCGTGCTTGGAACAGCTATCTACTTCCTGATTCCCCCGATGCTGGCCGAACTGGGACGGGTAAACAACCTGCTGGTGACCTACTTCACCAACGGCATACAGGGCAACCCACACGTACCGAAAACCATCTCCGAGTTCATCCATAATAATATTGATATACACATGCTGAACAACGTGCTGAGTGAGGAGAACATCATGAGCACCATTCAGGCAGCCGTGCCCCGGGTGTGGATGATCCTGTCCGAGTCCATCAGCTTCCTGTTCAGCATACTGGCTTCCTTTATTATCCTACTCTACGTAGTATTCATTCTCCTCGATTACGAAGCGATAGCCGAAGGATGGATACATCTGCTACCGAAGAAATACCGCCCCGTCGCCACCAACGTGGTGAACGATATCCAACAAGGTATGAACAAGTATTTCCGCGGACAAGCCCTGGTGGCTTTGTGTGTAGGTATTTTGTTCAGCATCGGCTTCCTGATCATTGACTTCCCGTTGGCCATCGGACTGGGACTCTTCATCGGCGCACTGAACATGGTGCCTTACCTGCAGCTCATCGGCTTCATCCCCACCCTGTTGCTCGCCATTCTGAAAGCTTCTGATACAGGACAGAACTTCTGGATCATCACCGCTTCGGCATTGGCGGTCTTCGCCGTTGTACAGGTTATCCAGGACGGCTTCATTGTTCCTCGCATCATGGGCAAGATTACCGGTCTGAACCCGGCCATCATTCTGCTTTCGCTCTCCATCTGGGGCTCACTTATGGGCATGATGGGTATGATTATCGCTTTGCCGCTCACCACACTGATGCTTTCTTATTACCAACGGTATATTATCAACCGGGAGACCCTAGAAATAGGCATTCCCGAAGAGCCTGATAATCAAGAGTAACGAAGTTTTATTCCTACTTTTTCATAGCATACCCTTGCAGATTAAAGAAAAGTGCCTATCTTTGCACCCGCTTAACCGCAAATAAGGATTGATTTGCTAGCTCAGCAGGTAGAGCACAACACTTTTAATGTTGGGGTCCTGGGTTCGAGCCCCAGGCAAATCACTTTCAGAAGAAGCATCCCCCTGATAATCAAGCATTATCAGGGGGTCTTTTTTAATACCATAGCAGAGATGTACGTTTTCAAGCACACTAATCTCCGGCTACATTGTACTTGTATCCTCCCGACACCTCGTCTTTCATTATTGTTCCCGGCTGCGGTACCGGCATATGCATCCCTATCACGGCTATATCTTTGCCGGAGAGATACTCCATTACTTTGCGACGTGTTTCCCGGGCCTGGTCTGGGTTGGCATCAAATGTGACCGATATTTCGGGATGCGACGTCTGTATGGTCAGTGCAAGCGTGATGTCTCCCCATACCAGTAGCTTTTCGCCACCATCCGAAAGGAGGAACATGGTATGTCCCGGGGTATGGCCGTAAGCCTCTATCGGGAAAATACCGTCACCGTAATTGCCGTCGAGTGCAAGAGCTTGTACCTGCTTTATCTTCGGGCCGTATTGCTTCAGAACCTCCCGTGCCGCATGGAAGTCATTGTGCTTGGCAACCGGTAGCTTATTCATTTCGGTCTCACTGGTCCAATAGGCAACTTCCCTTTCGCTTACGGTTACCGAGGCATTGGGGAAAGCAGGTTTTCCGTCCAACAGCATGCCCCCGATAGGGTCTCCATGCATGTGTGTCAGCAATACATGGTCTACATCCCGGGGGTCGATGCCGTGTTTCTTCAGATTCCCGAAAATATTCCGGCCGTAACCGGTGTCGATGAGCCATACTTTGCCTTTTCCTTTTATTAGTATCGCGTAGGTGTCGAAAGGGAAGGTGCCGTTCGGAGCATATTGGGCTGTAACATCTGCCGGGGCTTCTATCAATAGGTTGGTATCTCTGTCGCTGTCACCTTCGGAAAGAAAGAACACTTCATAATGACCCACTTTATAACCGTCGGACACGCTACTGCCCTCCTGTGCTGCGCAAATGGCGACTGTAGACACCATAACTGCACTATTCATATTTTTTTTCATCATGACAAATCAGGTTTATAGTTTATTTTGGATTACTATTTTATAATCCAATCAATTTATTCAGTAAACAACACGGACAAAAGCAAAATGTTTCCGGAAAGAATACTGTCAAAGAGAGTGCCCCTGCCGATGGATAAGATTGGGATTAATGGCTTGTTTGTACATCGTGGCATAGTTCATAATCAGCAGATAACTGAAATATGCCTGCGCTGTCAGTGCCTGTATTCGTTCGGGCGGCAGGCTGTTGATGTCGGTTTTCTTCACCGGCTCGTTGCACGAAGCAAGCAACAAGCTCACAACAAGGATTAATAGGTTTCTAAATATCCGGGAATGTATCTCAACGGATGAAATTCGTAGCCTGCGGTTCTTCCGGTTCGGGACGTGGACAAGCCCCAGCCTGTATACTCTTCAGCAACCAGACCATATTCCGGGCCAGCGTACGCATGGTTTGCAGTCCTTCGGCATCCTGGGAGGCCTCACCGGGGAAAAGACCGTGTACGCTGTTCCAGTATTGCGAGGAGACAACGGGCATGTTCGAAATGGTAAAATATTTATTCAATCGGTCGAAGGTGGCACTGGCCCCTCCCCTACGGCATACGGCTATCGATGCGGCAGGTTTGTACTCCAGGAGTTCACTGCTGGCATAGAACAGACGGTCCAGCAAGGCACAGAGGGAACCGTTCGGGCCGGCATAATACACGGGCGAACCGATGATGATACCGTCGGCAGTTGCCAGCTTGGTGCGGATTTCATTGTACAGGGGGTCGTTGAAAGCACAGTGCCCCAACTCGCTGCATTTATTGCACGCAATGCAACCTTGCACTGCTTTGGCACCGAGTTGTACGATTTCGGCTTCCACACCCTCCTCTTCTAAAGTTTTGACTATTTCGGATAGTGCCAGAAATGTATTGCCCGACTTCTTGGGGCTTCCGTTGATTAATAGGACTTTCATAGGTGTACGTTTTTTACAAAGGTAACACTTCTGTAATAAAAATCAACCCTTACCTCTTCAAACTTTATAACAGGCCGAAACGTTTTCAAGTAAACATCAATCCTTTTTAAGATAAAATCACCAGAGCATGAACTTCTCCAATGCATTCAGAGTCTTCAAGTCGCGCAATTACAGCCTGTTCTTCTCCGGGCAACTGATTTCGCGGATGGGAATGTGGATGCAACGCACAGCCGTCATCTGGGCCATCTACCAGCTGACGGACTCGATACTGATGGTAGGGCTGGCCACCTTTGCCGAGCAATTCCCCTCTTTCCTCCTTTCGCCGATGGGAGGTATTGTAGCCGACAAATACAACCGCTACAAGGTACTGATGGTGACGCAGATTGCTTCCGCCATCCAAGCGGTACTGCTCACGGTAGTCTACTATTCGGGATACGGTTCGTTGTGGGTACTCCTATCGCTCAGCCTCCTCCTTGGCATTGCCAATGCTTTCGATGTCCCCACCCGCCAGTCCATGGTGAACGATCTGGTAAACAACATCCAAGACCTGCCCAGTGCCATCGCCATGAATTCCTCACTGAACAACCTTACGCGACTGATCGGGCCAGCCGTTGCCGGTATTGTGATTGCCAAATACGGTGCCACCATCTGTTTCGGATTCAATGCGGTGAGCTTCATTGCTGTGATTGTGTGTATCAGCCTGATGAAGCTGCCCCGGCAACGTTCGAGTATTGACCGGCAAAAGAGTGTCTGGACCAATCTGCGAGAGGGCTGGGAGTATATGATTGAGCAACCGCAGCTTCGGAACGCCATCCTGTTGGCTGTACTCATATCGCTGTTCGTAGCTACCTACAACACCCTCCAACCTTATTTTGCCGAAGACATCTTCAAGGGCGGCGCATCATCCTACGGTTATATCAATGCCGCTACCGGACTGGGGGCATTGGTCAGCACGCTGTTTATCGCCTCTCAAAGCAGTGGTTCCGCTCTGAGAAAAATACTGTTCTATAACTTGTTGCTATTGGGCGTCGGGCTGATTATCATGTCTACCGTACGGGTATATCCGCTGTATCTGGTGATGTGTACCATCTGCGGCTTCGGCGTGATGTCCGTGGTGCCGATTTGTAACACCATCGTGCAAACGGCGTCTTCTCCGGAGATGCGTGGCCGTGTGATGGGATTCTTTGCCATGGCTACGCTGGGAGCATTGCCCCTGGGCAGCGTGCTCATTGGTTGGGTGACGAAAGTAGTTAGTGCGGAAACCTGCCAGGCCATACAAGGCACGCTGTGTTTGCTGATTGTTTTGTCGTTCTATAAGATGTATAAAACCAAGCATCAGAAGGTAAATTGACTACCTTATAAAGGTAGGTAGCTTTGGTTTAAAACATAGCTTGCCTACCTTTAAAACCAACGATGTACGAGATGTACATGTGGAGCAGTACGAGATGTACATCTTAGACAGCACGAGATGCACATCTCATACAGTACCAGATGTACATCTCGTACATTGTATCTTTTAAACCAACGCAAGCTATGTTTAAAAGGTAAGCTGCTTAGGTTCCTTAGTATCCATTCATTACATACCATGCTTCATCACCTCATTGACAGCCTCCGACTCCAAGTGTTCACCGACTTTTTTGTCGAAGGTGATCTTAAAGGAATAGGCATACTCACAAGGTTTCTGTTTCGGGAAAGAGAGTGTAAGCCCCTCTTTTGTCTGTTTCCAATTAATCTTTTCATCGGAACCGAGAAGAGTGACTTGTTGTATGTTAGCATCTGCCACGGCATACTTGTCCAATGACTTGATGACTAAATCTGTATCACTCCAATTCAGTGCAATGGCATAGAAATCATTTCCTTTCGTTGTAAACCGAATATCCTGTGCCGTATATTGGGTTGCCTGATTATCGGTAAACGATCCTTTGGTAGGTTCGGCGTTTCCTTCCCCGAACTTCTTCCAGCAGCACGTTCCGTAAATGGCTTCTCCATTTACCTCCAGCCACTTCCCGATGGACAGTAATACATTCTTCTGTTCCTCGGTAATAGTGCCATCTGCACGAGGGCCGATATTCAGTAACAGGTTTCCGTTTTTGCTGACGATATCGATCAAATCGTGCACTATCTGTTCCGGTGTTTTGTTTTCTTCGCCATCGATGTACGACCATGACTTCTTACCGACAGAAGTATCGGTCTGCCAGGGGTACTGCATCATCTTTCCTGATTTACCCCGTTCCACGTCCCACACATGGACATTCGTAGGATATCCTTGCTTGGTATTCACTACTACACCTTCGCCCCAATCGAGCGCATTGTTATAATAGTAAGCCATAAACTTGTTAAAGTAGGGCATGAGCACAGGATTGTTGACAGTCCAGTCAAACCAGATCAATTTAGGTTCGTATTTATTGACTAATTCGTAGGTATGTGTGAGCCATTCGCGCGCAAAGTCTTCGGTATATTTCTCGCTCTCATACCGTCTGCCGTACAAAGTGATTGTTGAATCCTGCACATCGGAAGGGAACTCCAGACCTCCATTATAGAACCAGGCATTTTCTGCCCGGTGGGTAGACAGCCCGAAGACAAGCCCTTGCTTTTCCAAAGCCTTCTTCAGCAAAGCAATAATGTCTTTCTTGGGGCCCATTTTGACGGAATTCCATTCATTCAGGTCGCTATCATACATCGAAAATCCGTCGTGGTGTTCGGCTACAGGGACCACATACCGGGCTCCTGATTTCTTAAAGAGTTCCGCCCATTCATCGGCATTGAACTTTTCTGCCTTAAACATAGGGATAAAATCTTTGTAACCGAATTGATCCTGTGGTCCATATATGTCACGGTGACTTTTATATACATGACCGTCTTTTATATACATTTCACGTGCATACCATTCATGATGAAAGGCGGGCACGGCATATACTCCCCAGTGAATGAAAATACCGAACTTACCATCGGTGAACCATTCGGGGCATTGATAGTTGGCCGCTATATTCTCCCAATCGGGCTGGAAGACTTCAGTCCCTTTCGGGGATGCCACCGAATCGATGTTGTACGATTGTGTTTCGTTGAATTTGCATGCGTTCAGCAAAACCAGCATGAATAAGAGATAGAAATCTTTTTTCATGATATTGATATTTTTGTTTTGTTATTTTTCGCTTTGAAACCCATTCGGGTACCTTACTATATTGAATCAGCGTATTATTTAGACTTCATCATAATTACAAAAGTAATCAATTACACTATTTCCACAAAGCATGTTGTTCCAATTCAGTATTCGAATCTAATTCGTGCAATGGGATGGGCCATACATACTCCATGTCTCCTCTGTAATTCCTGTATTCATACCAGAATCCATTGTCCGAAGCCTCTTTATTAATAGCATCGACGGCATTCTTCAACTCTTTCCAACGATACAAATCGAACAAGCGTAATCCTTCGAAAGCCAGCTCTACCCTCCGTTCATGACGGATGAGCTCTCTCAGTTGGTTTTGGTTCAATGAAGTGCCTTCAATTTCTTCTACAGTAGGCAATCCGACTCTGTTTCTTACTTGGTTGACCAATCCGGCAACTTCTGAGTAAGTATAGTTGTTCTTTTCTACTAATGCTTCGGCCAGTGACAATAGCACCTCGGCATAACGTATGACGTAGAAGTCCTGCCCGCTATCCCAAGAGGTAGACCAGTTGAGTAAAGGATCGCAATACTTCATCACATACAAGGTCGAATAAGAAGCTGCAGCACCGCCATAGTTATTGGAGTTTTTATTCCAGTTCATTCCCGGAGTAAACAAGGTAGCTTTAAGACGAGGGTCCCTGTTTTGATATCTCAACGGATCCGGACTGTCCATGGTATTGACAGTTCCTTCAGTATAGAGAGGAGACTGGTCGGTTGGCAATCCGTCGATACAATAATATTCTTTAGCAAGATCCAGCGTGGCATTCATTGCTTCCAAAGGAGTATCCCAATGTCCACCGATTCCGTTTCCTTCTTCTTTTCCAGGGCCCTCGTATCGTATACTCAAGATGATTTCAGCACAGTTCTCATTCTCTTCGGTAAATAATCCGGCATAATCAGGATATAAGTCATATCCCAACTTCATGACTTCTTTGTAAGCCGAAATAGCTTCGTCCCATTTTTCATTGTAAAGTGCCAATCGCCCCAATACGCTATAAGCAGCTCCGGAAGTTACATGTCCCAAGGATTTTGCTGTTACTGGCAATATTTGGGCAGACTCTTTCAAATCCGTCATTACATTAGCAACAATAGTTGCCCTATCTGTCTTTACACATGTAGCATCACTCAGGCTCTGTACACCAGTTAGGTAAGGCACATCCTGGTAAGTCATTGTCAGATTGGTATACATAAGCGAACGAAGCACAATTGCTTCTGCTTTATAAATAGCAGTCTCACGTTCGTCCATATCTACTCTGTCGATATTAGATATCAATGTATTGCATCTTTTAATAGCTTCGTAAGACTCTTTCCAGTAATCGCCGACCATCCAAGAATCAGCAGTATGTATTCCATTGCAGATATCATATCCGGCCATCCATCCACTCCAATTAAAGTGTCCTCCATTGTCCGTCATACAATCCATATTCTGAGGTCCGCACTCCCACGGTCCGCCTCCATAGAGGTAATGGCTTTGCATAGCATCGTAGCAGGCAGCAAGTCCATTTAATGCATCTGTCGGACTAACCCAGAAGGTTGAGGCAGAAACAGCCGTCAATGAATTCTTTTGGAGGAAATCATCCGAACATGCGTTGAGCAGGATGATGTTCAAAGTAAGTATAATGTATTTAAAGTTAGTTTTCATATTTATACAGTTTTAGAATTTAACATTAACGCCCAATGAGTAAGTACGCGTATTGGGGTGCGCATCGTTGCGTGTATCTCCACTACTCTTTTCTGGATCGTAGTTCTTCAGCGAAGTGAATGTTAACAGGTTTGCACCTGCCAGATAGAAACGGACATTCTGCACACCTATGTTCCTGAGCCAGGCAGAAGGGAACGTATAACCTATTTCCATACTTTTCAGTCTCAGATAATCTGATTTATTCAACCAAAAGGACGAATACACTTCATTATATGCACTGCCTAAACGCGGCATCTTTCCAGTCGGATTACTCTCGCTCCATCTGTCTAACCAGTCGTTTGTCATATTTCCCCCGTTAGAGATAGTAGCTTGCGACCAGTTATATCTGTATATACCCGAAACCCCTTGCCAGAAGGTGGATACATCTATGTTTTTCCATCTGAAACCAAGGTTGAATGAATACGACATTTCAGGAAAAGGATTACCGATAATGGCACGATCATCGTTTGTGATGTTTCCGCTATCGTCTATATCGTCATACATGATATCTCCTAATAAAGGTTTCGCTCCGAATTGTGTGATGACATTTCCCTGGCTGTTGGTTCGGTTTAAATCGGCATCTGTCCGGTATATCCCAATAGCTTTCAGACCATAGAAAGAGCCTATTTCAGACCCTTCGCGGTTGATGGTATTGTCGCCATAGGTATCGATTCCTTTGTTGTCTACAATCTTATTTTTCACTGCCGAGAGGCTGAATCCGGCATTCCATGCAAAGTCTCCTTTCGTATCAAAATAATTGGCAGAGAATTCCCAACCTCTGTTTCTTACCTTCGCTGCATTCTGATAAGGAGCTTCCAATACTCCCAGATAAGTGTACGGCATGGACAGACGAAGTAGAATGTCGGAAGTCAGTTTATTGAACCAGTCAAATGAGAAGGATATTTTCCCATTCCAGAACGAAGCATCCAAACCGAAATCAGTGATAGTGGTTGTTTCCCATTTGATTTTGTCATTGGCTACTATGTTTTCCGACAACCCGATAACCTTTTCACTTCCGAAATAGTAATTATAGCTGGCTGCCATAGTGGCCGTATAGGCATAGTTACCAATCTCCTGATTTCCAAGCTTACCCCAACTCCCTCTGAGCTTCAAAGAGGTTAACGGCTCTGTATTTTCCATAAAAGATTCATTGGTCAGTATCCATGCAGCCGAGAGAGAAGGGAAAGTAGCATATCTATTGGCTTTAGGCATACGTGATGAGCCGTCATGGCGAATATTCATTTCAATCAAGTACCTTCCATCGTAATTGTAGTTAACACGCCCAAAGAATGATTGCAGCGAGTATTCGGCCGCATTACCTGTAGCATTATCATTACTGGTAGCTGCGTCCAGTTCGTACAGATTGTCCGTAGCCAGGTTTTCTTTATAGGCAGTTGTTTTATCTTCTCTCCATTCTTGTATGGAGTGTCCCAGCAGAGCTGAGATATCATGTTTGCCCAGTGAGACGTTGTAAGTGAATATGTTTTCATTGGTGTACGATGTATTCAGGTAATGATAGTCACTGACACTGTTGGTACCTGGATTGGTCAATTGGTTCCCTGCAGCATCATAAGCCTGTATATCCCGCGGCATAAAGGACGTTACATCGTTCATAAAGAATTTATATGCCAGGCTGGAACGGAATTTCAATCCTTTAAGAATGTCTATCTCTGCAAAAACATTACCGTCGAACCGATAGGAATGGTTATCTTTATTCCCTTGATAAAGTATCTCGACCGGATTCTTAAATACAGACTGGGATATAGAAGTTCCATCTACACACCCCCAATGTCCATTGGAATATTGTACCGGAACAGTAGGGCGTGTGAACCACGTCAGGCAGCGCATCAGCCCACCTCCCGAGATATTCGAAACAGGCGACTGAATATTTTCTTTACTTCCCGATAGATTTAATCCCATTTTGAATATTCCCAGTTTGGTATCGACATTCGACCGGAAATTGAATCGCTCGTAGCCAGTTTCCTTAAAGATACCTTCCTGATCAAAGTATGAAGCCGATATCATGTAATGTGTGTCCTTATTTCCACCATTGACCGATAAGTGATGCTGCTGCATACCTGCTGTCCGGAACAGTTCCCTGACCCAGTCTGTGTTTGCAAAATAATCAGGATCTGAACCATCTTTTAGTTTCTGAAGCATATCGGCTGTATAGAAGCCCATTCCTTTAGCGTCGTTATACATTCTTGCCCATTCGTAAGAGTTAACATAATCGGGCAGTACAGTTGCTTCCTGTATAGCATAGCTTCCGCTATAGGAAATGGATGGTTTGGAGTCTGTTCCGCGTTTGGTCGTAATCAGAATAACCCCGTTGGCTGCACGAACCCCATATATAGAGGCCGATGCTGCATCTTTCAACACAGAGACATTATCGATATCATTGGCTGGAATTTGAGCAATTTGCGAAACAGAAGCTTCTACGCCGTCAATCAAAACCATCGGATCATTGTTATCGCTCAGTGTACCGATACCTCGGATACGGATCTCCGGCGTGTCGTTTCCGGGCTGTGCACCGTTACTGGTAAGTACCACACCCGGCAAGCGTCCTTGCAGCATATTGGTAGTATTGGCCACCGGCATAGTATTGACATCCTTAAAGTTCACCGATGCCACCGAGCCCGACAAATTGGCTTTTTTCTGTACTCCGTAACCGACGACTACCACCTCTTCGATTAATTTAGAGTCTTCTATAAGAGTAATTTGAAGGTTGGTGGCCTGATTCACCTGTATCTCTTTCTTTTGATAACCAATATATGAGATAACGAGTGTAGCCGGTTTGTTTACCGTAACTACGAACTTACCGTCTATATCAGTAATCGTTCCATGCGTTGAATTCTTCTCGACTACACTCGCCCCGATAATGGGTTCTCCATTGTTGTCTTTTACAAAACCGCTGACCTGAATGTTTTCAAAGATAGCTGCTTTCACATTGCAAGTGTTTGAAAACAAAAGGCAGACAGCCAACAGATAAGACATTATTTGTACCTTGAGTAAATGTTGTTTCATAGTATACAAAAATTATTAGTTGATAAAAAAGCATTGCTGTCCCATTCATATTTAAAATAGTCCTTTGACATATTTGGACTAAATGGGTCAAGTTACTTTGATTTTTTATAACGTCCCAATGTTAATGGGACGCTAATATTATTTCTTATTTAATGGTATCAATATCCCGGATTCTGCTTCATGTTTTTATTAATTAACACTTCGGTGGTCGGTATCGGCCAGAGATACTGGCGGTCATCCCATGAACGTTGAGCCAATGAGTTAGCACCATACGCCTCCAAAACCCTAAAGTCAGCACAGCCATTCTCATCAATGTCTGGAACAGCACCCCAGAACCAGTAACCAGGTATGACAAGATTATCCATATTGGCATCTTTTGACTGGTAGATACCATAGTTCTTCATTTTGAACACCTTGTTACATAACCGCCAACGCTGCATGTCGAAGAAGCGCAAGCCCTCGAATGCGAACTCCATGCGACGCTCCGTACGCAAGATGGTGCGCAGTTTTGCCTGGTCGGTAGTGGTGATTGCGGGATATCCGCTCGTCTCGGTCTTATCCACACCATAGGCGCGGGCACGGACTTCGTTCATGGCATCCAGCACCGTTTGGTCGATGGAACCTTTCTCTATCATAGCCTCGGCATACATCAGCAGCACGTCAGCATAACGCAGGATAATCAGGTCGTGTTCCGATTTCCAACCGTTCTCCAGACAACTTTCGTCGAGTCCTTTCTTGCGAAGGAAGCCATTGAAAGAAGCCTCAACTTCATTGTTTCTATTATCTCTATTCGTAACTTCTTTACCGGTAGTGTAATCCATCACTTCATTTCCCGTTTCAGGATTCGGATCATACTCAAAGCCCAGCCATGCGCTTCCGAATTCGACAATAGTTTCACTACAACGCGGATCACGGTTCTCGAACGGGTTGTGCGGGTCGAACAAGGGAGACTCGTCTATGGGCAAACCATCTGTGCAAAGGAAAGCTGCCATCAAATCCCACGTAGGATTATTGACTGCCCATGCAGCATTGTTCCGTGGCAGCCAGTCATTCCACCATTCTACTGCAATTCCGTCGACTATCGAACGAGGAATTGAGAATAAAGATTCAGACGTGTTATGGGTGCTTTGCAAAAACAATTCCCTAAAACTAGGAAATAACTGATACATCTCTAATTTCATGCAAGCTTTTGTTGCCTCAATGACCAAATCCCAATCTTCATTATACAGTGCAATGCGAGCTTTCATACCCCAAGCTGCACTTTGAATAGGCCGCTGAACAGCACCGCTGGAAGCTGGTAACAAGCGAATAGCCTCATCGAAGTCGTTATATATTTTTTGCAGCACCTCCGCCTTGGGCGTACGTCCCATAGAGAAAGCTGTCTCGATGTCAATGGGCGTATCGCTGTAAGGGACATCGCCCCAGAATGTAATCAAACGGGAATATATGCAGGCACGGGCAAACAAAGCTTCCCCCATAAACTGATTTTTCTTTTCTTCCGGCAAGATTCCGTCTGCTACTGTATTCAGTTCATTGATGACGACATTGGCGCGCCCTATGAGACGATAGCAGTTATCCCATATACTACCCACTTCCCAAGTCTGTCCATTGACACTTCCCAAGACATAGGAGCTTGTTTCATTTTTTCTACTCTCGTCGTCGGTCCATTGCTCATTAATTGCAGTGGTCCATAAGCCTATTTGATACAAACTGTTTACCGACATTTCGAACTGGGATGTGTTGGCATACCAAGTTTCGCCTGTAGGTGTTGCCAAAGGGGAAAGATCCAAATCCATGCAAGCGGACAGGCTCAAAACCCCCATTCCTATCATTAATCTACAAAGTTTCTTCATAACACAATTCATTTAAAAGTTAACAGACAATCCGAATATAACAGAAGAAGTAACGGGTAGAACTCTACCATATACAGGAACTTCAGGATCCCATCCCTTAGGATAATTGCTAACACAAAATAAGTCATTACCCGCTACATACACACGTGCCGATTTCAATAAAATCTTCTCAGCCCACGCCTTCGGCAAGCTCCATCCAACGGTAATGTTCTTCATGCGGAGATAACGCCCGTCGAACAACCAGAAGTCAGATAAATAGTGGTCGGAAGTTCTACTTGTACTGGCTATCCTGGGGAAAATAGCTGCGGCATTTTGTTCGTCCGTATTGAAAGAACTCCAATAATGACCATCGAAAATACTCATATTCTCCCACATCAAATCTTCCATTTGCGCCAACCGCTTACCTACGCCCTCAAATGCCATCGACAAGTCCACATTCTTATAGGCCAACGAAATGTTTCCACCATAAAGGTAACGGGGTTGCGATCCTCCTAACAACACACGATCGTACTCGGACGAGATTTTGCCATCGGGAACTCCGTCCGGACCGGAAATATCTTTATACTTCACGCTACCTATGCTTTGTGTATTATCTATTTTGGGCGAGTTGTCCAGATCTTCCTGTGTCAGGAAAAGGCCGTCGCTTACATAGCCATACCACTCATCATATTCACTGCCCTGCATTTTTACCTTATTGCCCAGAAACTGTGTGCCGCCCAAATCTGTCATCTTAGAAACAGCATCCGAAAGATTGACTGATACCGAATACCGAAGCTCTCCTATGCGGTCACTCCAACCTAAATCTAATTCAAAACCTTTAGTTTCCATCTTGCCGACATTGCGTTGTGGATTATTCAAGCCCATGTAACCAGGTATTTCTACCGCTAATAGCATGTCGCTCGTTTTCTTCTTATACCATTCCGCAGTAAAACGCAGGCGGTTATCGAAGAAATTGATATCCACACCAATATCAGTAGAGGCCGTCTTTTCCCATGTCAAATCTTGTACAGCGTATGCGTTTTGCGCTGCACTTTGAAAAGAAGTAGCTTGCCCGTTTTGATAGAACAAAGTCGTATTCAGGTTGATAGCAGCCTGATAAGGATAATAGTTGCCCGCTATGCGCTCGTTGCCCAGGATACCCCATGAGCCACGCAACTTCAGGTAAGAGAGCCAATTTATTCCAGCTTTTTTCATAAACGGTTCCTCACTGATTACCCAGCCGCCCGAGAACGATGGGAAGTTACCCCAACGGTGGTCCTTGTGGAAGCGAGATGAAGCATCGTAACGAATATTTGCCTGAACCAAGTAACGGTTGGCATACCCATAAGCGATACGCCCGAACCAAGAGCGATAAGCTTGCTCCGTAGCTTGCCCCCAATTGTCACGATAAGTAGTAGGTCCCATATCCAAGTAAGGATAATCTGTCAATACATATTGATCACGTCCTGCATTTATGTACTCATAGTTAGTATAATAACCTTCGTAACCACCCATCACATTAATATCGTGTTTACCGAAACGCTTCATATAATTGGCAATAAACTGTGCAGTTATGTCATAAAAGTCATTTCTATTCTCATCCAGGTCCGATGTAAAAAAACCATTTGCATAACCGGCAATCGTGTATGGATCGTCATAGTGTGTATACGGTATCGCTTTCTTAAAGATTTTCTCTTTAGTAAACACATAGCGCGGAGCTACTATACCCGATACTTTCAAACCATCCAACGGAGTTATGTACAGCGAAGCACGTCCCCCCACCGTCGTGTTACTATTTGCTCTTGAGCCACCTTTATAAATATAGGCTACTGGATTATCGCCTTGTGGAGTTCCGGAAGAGATGCGACCATCACTGTAATATGCGGAATATATAGGCCATTGCGTATAAGATCTCTCATAAATGCTATTATCGGCATAAGGTTTATTCGTTACATCATGCTTAAAGTTGAAGTCCAAATCCGCTCCAATATATTTATTAATGGTAAAAGTGTTGTTCACGCGTGCCATGATACGCTCATAGTCACGGTTATCATACATCGCATTCACTTTGTCATAAGATAAAGTCGCATTTGTTTTTGCAAACTTGCTTCCGCTCGAAATATTGAATGTATGGCTATGTTTAAGTCCTACACTATTAAAAACTCTTCTATACCAATTTTCCTCAATCGGGTATTTATCAGGATTTTCCTTGTTCAACTGCCTGTAGTTTTTAATCAGATCTTCTGCATACCTCTGATACATGCCACCGCTCGGATTGTCGTTGTAGCGTTCTTCGTTGAGCATTTCCATAAGACGTTCTGGGCCAACGGTCCGGGGATGTACAGGAATATAGTCCAAACCGAGTTCAAAATTATAACTCATTTTCAAGTCATTACTTTTGGCACGTTTGGTGGTAATCAGGATGACACCGGCAGCTGCACGGGAACCATAAATAGAGGCCGAAGCTGCATCTTTCAACACCGTCATGCTTTCCACATCTTCCGTATTCACATCGTCTATATTGCCTGGGGTCCCATCAATAATGATCAACGGATCGTTAGTACTTAAAGTCGTAATACCGCGAATGCGTATGGTGGGAGCCGACTCTGGGGCACCACCGTTACGGGTTACCTGCACTCCCGAAACCGCTCCTTGCAAAGCACTGGAGAGTGTAGTAGTATGGCGTTCGCTCAACACATCGCCATCTACCAGACCCACAGCACCGGTCAAGTCGCGTTTACGCATACTACCATAACCTACTACGACTACTTCATCCAGCATTTCCGTATCCTCTTTAAGGGAAATAACAAGTGTATTACGCCCTCTTACAGACACTTGTTGCGTGCTGTAACCTATATAGGTTACTTTTAAAGTAGCGTTTGCCGCTACGTTCAGTACGAAATTACCATCCACATCAGTAATCGTACCGTTGGACACAGTACCTTCCTCTATCACATTCGCACCTATGATAGGTTCGTCCATACTGTCTGTCACCTTACCAGTGACTTTCAAAGACACTTTTTGCGCCCATGCCGCCATGGAGACTCCCACTAGCAAAGCACCGACCAGCAGTATTCTTCTTGTTCTACCTTTGTTTTTCATAACCTGTAAGTATTAAACTATTATTTATTGGATGGTCTAAAGACCTATCAAAATCTCATCGACCTATTTATTTATTAGTTTTACCGTATCCACCGAGCGCGTCCTCATGTGGGAAGGAATATGCACTTGCAACACATTGCCTTTAAATGTAAAGGGAACCTCTTCCCCCGTACGCAACAAGACAGCACGCAAAGGCTTTGTTGGTACTTCTTGAACAATGATCTCCTTATGGAAATTAGGGAAAGCATGAACATACATGATACTATCTCCCTTCATCGTTGTAGGTTGATTAGCCTTTTCTGGGAAACTTCCCCCCGTAACGCCATAAACAGACTCGCCTGAATGCTTCATCCATTTACCTATCTCTTTCCATGCTTCAATAGCTTCTACCGGCATGGAGCCATCTGCACAAGGGCCTACATTGGCTAAGAAGTTTCCACCCCATGCGCGCAGAACCACTAACTTCTCAATAACTTCGTTCCCGGTATCCATCCGGTCGCTGCTTGAATATCCCCACCATCTACTTGGCCAGCATGGATCATTGGTTTCAAACCAACCGTGAAACCGTTTGGTAGGAAGAGCACCTTCAGAATCTCCAAAATCGCCCAACTCGCCATTGCGGCGGTTGACTATAATGCCGGGTTGCAGTTGCCGTACTTCGTCATTGGATATCTCGCCATGTCCGCCGTCAAACCACATCACATCAATCTTGCCATAATTAGTGAGCAACTCTCTCACCTGGTTGCGAACCATTTCCTTACGACTTTCGTCATGTCCTTCCGGCCTGCGGGGCAGTTTCTCTAACGGCTGATGTTGCGTATCTAAAATACTTTTTCCAGAATTGTCCCAATTCATATATTCCGCATCGTAACGCCAGTCGGGCGGAGAGAAATACAAACCTATCTTCAGGTCGTTTTCCCGGCAGGCCTCCACAAATTCCCTCACCAAGTCCCGGCCACCCAACTTCTGTTTCACACCCAAGTCCCCATATTTACTTGGCCACATGGTATATCCATCATGATGTTTCGTAATCATCACGATGTATTTAAAGCCGGCCTCTTTTGCTTGTCTCGCCCATTGCTCTGGTTTAAACTCAACAGGATTCCAGGAATCAGCTAACGCCCAATATTCTTTTGGGGTAACCGTACCGTCTTCCCATTCTTTGTTAGCCAACATGGCCCAAGACAAATCGATACCACCATGAACAGCGGCTATTCCCAAATGGATGAACAGGCCAAAACCCGCCTTCGGGAACCATTGTGCATCAGGGTGAGTGTTTAGTTTTGCTTCCAGCACACTTGATCCCGAAGCATTTTGTCCCAATATGAGGTGTTGAGCAGAAGCCACATCATCCGTTTGTGCACGCATACTCCCCCATGACCCCATCAATAAAATCAGAAGAAAAATAAACTGTTTACGCATAATCTATTGTTTTAAAATTCATTTTCTATTGTTTAGACTGTACCGTTGCGCTACCTTTCAGCCCTACATGGGTGTTTGCAGGAGCGCTTAGCAGTACCCGAAGATCACATATCTCTTTCACGGCGGTAAATTCCACCCTCAAGTCCTCCTCTTCCAAGATGTTCTTAGTTCCTATCAGATGACCATTCAACCAGACTTCAGCCTTTCCCGTCACATTTCTTAAAAAGATTTCGCCACCGTTTTTCTGACATTCCCAATGAGGGAAGAACTCTGTACGTAATACCACGTAATTGGCATTCTCCAGTTTCATTGTACCACCCACAGTCACAGTTTGCCAACTATTCATATCATTGTCTGCTATCTGACAGGTTACATCGGGCCTTTCAGACGTGAAAGGAGAAGCGACCCATTTATCCAGCAGTAGCGGGGCATTTTCCATCGCAACAAATGGCACAGGAGTGGTTTGATTCACGGGAATAACAAGAATACCCGATTTCAGCCCTGGAGCAGTTGCAGTAAGTGTTGCTTTTCCCGAATCTTCCGTAGTTTGTATTAAAACCTGCGCCAATCCATTGAAAAGGCTACGTCTGTTTCCTTTTTCCGGTTCATGACTGTTGGGATTCCCATTGCCTAAACCGATAATCCTGGCGGGACCGGTCAGTGTAAACTCAATCATGTTATTGGCAATCGGCACATGCCGCCCTTTAGCATCCAGTACTTCGACAGTAACAGGCATGGCATCCTGCCCATTACCAGCCAGGCTGTTACGATCTGGGGTCAGCCATATACGAACCGGTTCCTTAGTTGTCTCCACCTTAGTCCGTGAAACCTCTTTCCCGCCTTTATAACCTATTGCTTCGAGTTTTCCAGGCTGGTAAGGGACAAACCAAGTGTTCATCTCATAAGGATCTACCTGCTGCTCAGAGATTGTCTTTCCATTCAGCATCAGCTTCACCTTATCGGCATTGCTCAACGCCATAACCTTGATAGGTTTACCGATAGAATCTTCGGGCCATGTCCAATGAGGCACCAGTTCCAACACCGGTCTATCTTTCACCCATTGCGCCCGGTGCAGGTAGTAAGCCATTTTGGGAAATCCACAAAGGTCCATAATACCAAAGAAAGAACTAACAGAAGGCCATTGGAATGGTGTAGGCTCACCGTGATAATCGAACCCCGTCCAATAGAAGCAACCTCCCATCCAGGAACGCTCTGCTACTGCTCTCCAGGCCTTGCGGTGTGTGGCTCCCCATGGAGCACTCTCGGTATCGTATGAGTCGATTACATTTTTAGTTTTATCTGTCACATATTCCCCTCTGACCATAAAAGCAGAACCATCTTCAGAGCTGATAAGGGGGAGGTTGGGGCTCTCTTTATGGAAGCGGTCATAATCACCAATCTGGTAATTGAATCCACCTACATCAACACCCTGCGACACATTGTATTCCGAGAAGAACCCTCCATTCATTGCCGCCGTTACGGGACGCGTGGAGTCCAGTTGCTTAACGACATTATACATACGTCGAACCATTTCGTACCCATTCTCTGACCCCTGCATAGGCTCCTCATTGAATACCGACCAAAGGATGACACTCGGGCAATTGCGGTCGCGGCGTACCAACCACTCCAACTGGCGTACATATTCGGGAGAAGTATTGAACAATCTATTCTCATCCAGGACCATAATCCCCATGCTATCACAAGCAGCCATGAACTCTTTTGCCATCGGGTTGTGGGCAGCCCGGTAAGCATTGACACCCATCTCCTTCAGCTTACGAAGACGGAATTCCCAAATAGCATCGGGAACCGCCACGCCTACCCCGGCATGGTCTTGATGATTACAAACGCCTTTTATTTTGATGTTTTCTCCGTTCAGCCAGAAGCCCGTATTATTATCGAACCGAATGGTTCGGAAACCACAACGGGTTTCTACTTCGTCACTCGCAATTCCATTCTGCTTCACCACAGTGCGGACAGTATAGAGAGCCGGGCTATCCGGCGACCAGAGTTTGGGATTTGAGACCGTCAGAGTTAAGTTTGCCACATTCTCCTTCAAGGGCTCAACGGCAAGTCTGGTCGTCTGGATAACCACAGTCGTACCGTCGGGAGCAAGTAGCGAAACCCCCACTTCGCCGTTGGCCGGCAACTTACCTGAGTTATACACAGATATTTCAGCAGGAATCTCCCACTGCCCGTTGTCTCTTTTTACCGGATTGGCAAACACGCCATCGGTAACAACATGCAGTGGTGGCCGTTTTACCAGCCAGGAGTGGCGGTACATACCTGCTCCTTCATACCACCAGCCCTCTTGCGCATCGGCATCTACCCGCACAGCAACCGTATTTATATGGTCGCCGTAAGTGGCATAAGGCGTAATATCAATGTGCATGGACGTATAGCCACACCAGTTTCGGTGCAGCACGGTTCCATTCACCCAAACTGTGGCATGCGTAGCTATTCCATCGAATTGTAGCTCCAAATGCTTCCCCTTATCCTCAGGCGATAATTTGAATTTGCGACGGTACCACCCGATTCCCCGGTGATAATACCCTTGCGAGAGGTTGGCCTCAGGATCCACCTTACCTTCAATGGCCCAGTCGTGAGGCAGATCCAATACGCGCCAGGAAGAGTCATCGTAAGTAGTCGAGGCAGCTCCGCTTACACGGCCGGCTTTGGCGTTTCTATACGTTTCATCATGTCCTTTTATCACCGGATAAAGGATATCTCCTTGATGAAAACGCCAGCCCTTGTCCAACGAAAGGACTTCGCGCTGCACCGCTTTTTCTTGTGCATGGCCTATACCACTGTATGCAGCAAAGCATAAAAAGATCAAAATGTTTCTGTATGATACCATCGTTTTATTATATTTAAAGAGTAGATACTGAAATACCCCAACATGCTACTTACCGCTCATACAAATAGAACATGCGGTCCATTAGTTTCCATTTCTGCCCGGAAGTCTCCCCCGGCATACATACCTGAAACGCTTCTACGCATTTCTCCCATTCTTCCTGGCGAGGCAAGGTAGCCAACTTTGCCATGGCTTCATCCCACTCAAAATCAAGCGGAGTTTCAACAATCATAAACAAGCGAGTGCCCAGAATATAAATTTCCATTTCTAAAATACCTACTGAACGGATTCCTTCTCGAATCTCGGGCCAGGCTTCGGCTTTGCTGTGACGGTTGACATACTCCGCTATCATTTGAGGATTATCCTTCAAGTCCAATGTTTGGCAAAATCTTTTTACCGGACACGTGTGTATTTTTACCTTAAATCCTTTATTGTTCATGAGTGAAGTTTCCATACGTTGAATGAATTAATGATATTTGTAGACATGCGTCGAGCTGTACCGGCTGTAAAAACTGGTATAAAACCCGACATGCGGTATTCGATATTAATTGATTTTGAGAACAGGAAAGACAGCCTTATCTACCTGTTCATTAAGAGGCCTTTCGTTTTCATGGTATTGACATTTTGTGATCAATCTGATTCGTATTGCAAAGGTAAAGAAATACAATAAACCAGAACTATCCAAATTCGGCTTTTAATAGGACAATACCGACACGAAGTCTATTGAAGAAATATTTAGCAGGATAATAATGCGAATACATGGTAATTTATCGACATTTCATTGAAACTTTTGCTTTTATCTCTATTTTTGTACGGAACAATCTCTTATCTCTATCGTATGACAACATCCATCGATCAATTACACCTCTTAATTTTAAACGTAGGACTGGCTGTCCATGAGGGCGACTGGAACTGGAAGAATGTGAACAGTCCCTTTACCCGCCTTTATTACGTAACGGAGGGCACTGCCAAAATCATCCTGCCCACGGGTACCCACGAATTACGTCCGGAGCATTTGTATCTCATTCCTTCTTTCATGACGCATAGCTATGTGTGCGATGCTCATTTTTGTCACTACTACCTTCATATTTATGAAGATCACGAGTCGTCATCGGGATTGCTGGAGAGTTGGGACTTCCCCATCGAGATTCCTGCCCGGTCATTAGACCTGCAGCTGATTAAAAGGTTGTGCGACATCAATCCGAGTATGAAGCTGCCGCAGTCGGACCCAACGACCTATGACAATAATCCTACACTGATTCAGAACATCTACAAGAATAAGCAACGTCTGTTTTGCGACAAGGTGGAGTCGCGCGGTATTCTATATCAACTGATCTCCCGCTTCCTGAAAGATGCCAAACCGAAGACGGAAGTGAGCGATGACCGTATACAGAAAGTGCTCGCGTATATCCGCAAAAACACACATGAGTCCATAGAAATCAGTTCGTTGGCCGAGATGTGCAGCCTTTCCAAGGACCACTTTATCCGGTTGTTCAAGAAAGAAGTGGGTACTACGCCGCATCACTACATCAACCAGAAAAAGATAGAGAAGGCACAGCTGGTGCTGGCAACGGACCGGATGCCTATAAAAAATGTGGCTTATATGTTGGCTTATGAAGACTATTCTTATTTCATCCGGTTGTTTAAGAAGTGCACGGGAATGACTCCGCAGGAATACCAGAATCAATATAAGAAATAGGAAAACGGATGCGTTTTTAGCCCACAGAAAATTTTGGTGAAATAACCCGCGCAGTCACGCACTTGACATCAAACGACCTATCCATCGGAGTTACAGGTGCGCGACATGGTGATTTTTGGTCACGCACCTCTCACGCACCTTTTTATTGAATTTATAGGCATTCAGCAGGATAGCAGAAACACCCATAGAACATGCTTTGATTAGTAGGTAGCATTTTTTCTGCAGCTAGGAGGATATGAGTTGTTTCAAAGGAGGGAAGTTTCTTCCCCAAAGAAGCAAATCTCTTGCTACACCAGATGTACAACCTTTTTAGATCAGGGGCCATAACCTTACTACGCCCAGGTCTAAAACCTTGCTACACCCGGGTCTACAAAGGTTGTGCACCCGGGTCTAAAAGGGTTATACACCCGGGTGTATAACCTTGTTTGCTTCTTTAGAAAAAATTATATCAGGAGGCAATACACCTAGTATCCTCCTGCGAGAAAGACTTTTCCCCCTATGTTGCAGACACAGTAGGTGCGCGAGAGGTGCGTGACTAAAAATCACCATGTCGCGCACCTGCAACTCCGATGGATAAGGCGTTTGAGGCCAAGTGAGTGACTGCGCGACTTATCTCACGAAAATTTCCCGTGGTGAAAAAACCTAAAAAGTATTCCTCTCCGTTTCGGTTCCATCCTGAAAGAACACAACCTCATACGACGACTTATCGTCCAAAGTAGCCGATGCTGGTTTCAATGACAAGCTTACCGCTTCATAAGGTTGCAGGGCCTGCACTTCTACATGTCCCTGACTAGTTCCATTGGCTATAACTTCCACCTCGGCAATCTTAGAAGCCGACAAGCCAAAGTTCTGTACTTCTACCTTCAACGTTCTCTGTTCTTTGTCATACGCCGGACGACGGGCAGAGAGCAACGCAGGCTGATAATCGACGTAAGGCAGGCGGGCATAGCCGTAAAGCAACTGGCCGCTCTTGTCTTTCCCTATCATCTTGGGAGCAAATTCTTCGGCAGTGATTCCGCTTCCCTTGCCACTGAATGTTACAATCAGGTCCTTGCCGGACATCCTGGTTTTTGTGGGTTTACTGCCACGCCCGAGGTTGACTTCCGTATAGGAGCCGAAGCGCAAGGAGGGTACATCGACCTGCGTCTGCGGGTCGAACCCTTCTTCGGCAGTAATCTTTACCTCGATGGCACGGGTAGAGGGCGTTATCTGCTGCTCGTTCAGTACGGAGAGCAGCAGTCCTTTATTCATAGGAATGCAGATATTCTTGGAGCTGTGCTTGTCATTAGGCAAATCTTCCCACTTGAGTGTATCGATGACGGCAAAATTCATCTGGGTGACCCGCCCGAACTTATCTTGAAGGACTTTGGCGCGTTCGTACTTGAACCAGTTCTCTACTTCACCGTCTTTGTGGAAGGAGATTCCCGGGATGTAGGCTTCTCCTTGTTCCGTCACCCAATGGACACCGTCCTTGGAGCGTTGGTAAAAGGCGATACGGCCCAACCAATCGTTCACTATCAGATGGTATTGAAGCTCGTCCCGCCATACCACCGGATCTTCGAAATGGCCTTCCACAGGGGGATATACCCGCTTGTCCGTCAATTGCTGATACGTAGAGAGTCCGTCCCGGCTGATCCATACACCGCCACCGCGGCATACCATCAAGTAAGAACCGTCTGGACGACGGGCAAAGGTGAGGTTGGACAGTCCTTCGATGATCTTGCGGTCACGCGGATCGAACTGGAACTTACCGTAGGTCCACACGGGACTGTCCTCTTTGTCGGCGATGTAATAGCCGTCTATCACGTAAACTACCACGCGACCGTCTTTCAACCGGAATGCTTCGGGATTGTGTCCTTTTCCTACGGAGTTTTGTGTTTTGAAAGGTCCTGTTGAACAGTCGGATACGGCATGGTACACTGTTGAATTCCCCCAGAACATGTGTCCTTTGGGGGAGCTTTCCGGCCATCCGCACACGTACAGATGATACTTACCATCGGGTGTCTGCAAGATGTTTCCGCCCCAGAAGGAAATCTCCGGCAGCTCGATGCCATTGTCCACGTAGCGGTTCAGCACACTGTCGGCACCCCAGATTCCTTGGACCTGCTTGCCGTCGGGCATGGGCATGAAGCGGTCCATATAGCGGCCGCCCCGGACTAATTGATCCCACTCGGCAGGTCGCTCACGTTCGGTGACCTGCGCAGGAAGCGACACACACAGGAGGCTCAGCCCCATCAAGAATAATAGCTTTCTCATATCTCTATTTATTTAAAATTCCACCAAAATACGGAATACTTTCCCCGGATGGGCAGCCCACTCCACCATCGCCTGCGAAGCTTCTTCGGGCTTCGCTATCTTTGTAATCAGTTCTTCAACCGGGCAATGACCGGTTTCCAGGTAATGGATCACGGCACGAAAATCGGCCGGCAAGGCATTCCGGGAACCGAAGATACTCAGTTCCTTCTGCACGAAGAGTTTCGTCTGAAAGGACACTTCGCTCTTGGCATAGCCTATGCAGACTACGCGTCCTGTGAAACCTACTTCGTCCACAGCCATGACGTACGTGGCCGGACTGCCTACGGCTTCTATCACCACATCGGCTCCAAATCCTTGGGTATATTCCTGTACCCGTTGGTGCACATCTTCTGTTTGGCTGTTAATGACGTAGGATGCTCCCATCTTTCGGGCCAAAGCCAACTTCTCGTCATCGATATCCACTGCAATGACCGTGGCTCCCCGCATGACTGCCCGCACGATGGCACCGATGCCTATCATGCCGCAACCTATTACCATGACATATTCATTGTCTGTCACCCGGCCGATGGAAACGGCGTGGAAGCCGACACTCATCGGTTCTATCAAGGCACAGTCGCGTGGCGAGATAGCACCGGCAGGGATGATCTTGGTCCAGGGCAGGACGGCATATTCGCACATCACCCCGTTCCGTTGTACGCCCAGTGTTTCGTTGTGCTCGCAGGCATTGACACGCCCGTTGCGGCAGGAGGCACACTTGCCACAGTTGGTATAGGGGTTCAGCGTTACACTCATCCCTTTTTCGAAACCTGCCGGAACTTCCGGACCGATCTCTTCGATGACTGCTCCCACCTCATGACCCGGTATGACGGGCAGTTTTACCATCGGGTTACGGCCCAGGAATGTATTCAGGTCCGACCCGCAGAAACCTACATACTTGATCTTTACCAATACTTCGCCGGCACGGACTGCCGGTTTCTCCAGTTCCACCACCCTCATCTCGGAGGGATTTATTATTTGAACAGCTTTCATTTTTATCAATCAATTACTTTATATCCTTTCCAACCGTAATAAGCGCAGAACACGAAACAGATCAACGGCACGGCATAGGCCGCATAGTAAATGTGTTCATTGACGTGCATGAAGTAAGCCGTGAGCTGAGGCAGACAGGCATTGCCCACAATCGCCATGACCAGAAAGGCCGAACCGCTTTTGGTCTGCTCGCCCAGGCCTTTCAGTGCCAAGGAGAATTGGGTAGGATACATGATGGACATAAAGAACGAGATACCCAGCATGGCGTAGAGTCCTATCATTCCTCCATACAGCATGACCACTCCACACAACAGAATATTCACAAGCGCATACACCAACAACATGTCTTGCGGACGGAACTTGACCATCAACCCTGTACCGATCCAACGCCCCAACAGGAATGCCAGCATGTACAGCCCGAAGAAGGTAGTGGCCGTATCTTCCGGCAGTCCGGCGTATGTACAGCAATAGACCAGGAAGAGACTGTTGATGGCAGTTTGTCCACCATTATAGAAGAACTGGGCGATGACTCCCCAACGCAGATGGGAACGTTTCAGGACTCCAAAATCGATCAGCTTTTCCTTTTTGCCGGAAGAACCGTGTGTGCTCTCATCGCCTATCTTCGGAAGTTTGGAGTAGACAAAAACCACGGCAATGATGAGGAGCAGCAAAGCCAATATCAGGTAAGGCAGCTTCATGGCATCCGTTTCCAACTGGATATAGCCCTCCCAGCCGCCCGGATAATCGACGGGAAGGGTTTCGCGCGTGTAGTGTGTCCCGCTAAGGATGAGCTTGCTCAGGAACATGGCGGCGATAAACGCTCCGAGACCGTTGAAGGATTGCGCCAGGTTCAGTCGCCGGGGAGCCGTATCGGGCGATCCCAGCACGGTGACATACGGATTGGCGGCTGTCTCCAGGAAACACATGCCGGTAGCAATGACAAAGAAGATGCAGAGGTACGCCCAGTACTCTTTCAGCATGGCAGCCGGGAAGAAGAGCAATCCGCCGATGGCAGCCAGCACCAGGCCGAAAATGATTCCTGCCTTGTAGCTATAGCGTTTCATGAACATGGCTATGGGAATGGGGAAGATGAAATAGGCCAACCAGTAGGCCGTCTCTGTAAAAGAGGCTTCGAAGGTATTCAGCTCGCAGGTCTTCATCAGTTGCCTGATCATGGTGGGGAGCAGGTTACTGCTGATGGCCCACAGGAAGAATAGACTGAAGACAAGGGCCAAGGGTACGGTATATTTGTTCTGTTTCATGGTTTTGTTTTTTATTCTGACATATTTTTGATGTAAGGCAGTACCGGCAGGTCGCCGGCAAATCCATAGAATCTCCGGGCATTTTCTCCCAGAAAGAGGGCTTTTTCTTCTTCCGCCAGTTCCGGTGTCTTGGTGATGAAGTCATAAGACATTCTGTACGTGATGGCCGTGATGGTACGCGGATAGTCCGAGCCCCACATCAGCTTCTCCATCCCCACCAACGAAGCGGCTTCGCGAATGGCTTTCACGGCTCCCCGGAACGGGTAAAACTCGTCGTTGAAGAGCCAGGTGATGCCTCCGGACTCGATCATCACATTCTGATGGCGTGCCAGAGCTATCTGCTCTTTCCAACGGGGGCGTGTCACCATACCGAAATGCCCGATGGCTATCTTCAACTGGGGGCATTCCTGGATGATCTCTTCCATCTCGGCAACTTGGGTAGCTCCATCGCCCAGGTCGATAGAGAGTATCACATCCCGCTCTTCCATATAGCGGAACATCTGCATCATTTCCTCGCTGTTCAGCATCACACGTCCTTCCTTCAGCAACAGGCGCTGGGCGGGAATCTTGATGGCTTTGAATCCCTGGCCGATCAGTTCTTTGACCTGGTTCAGGAATCCCGAACGACGGAATTCGCACATCCCACAAACCAAGAAACGACCAGGATAGCGGGAAGCGACTTCTGCCAGGTATTCGTTCTGAATGCCGTCGATATACTCTTGTGTGATGACGGCGGCGGAGACCTGTGCATAGTCCATGTTCGAGAGAAAGACCTCGGCACTGTTCACACCATCGACCATAAACGGCGGAAGCATTTGCCGGACTTCGCCCATAAACCGGGAGCGTCCTTGCTCCAGCGTGCGGATGGGCAGCCCGTCCACCACCGTATCCTGGCGCAGCCACAGATGGGCGTGTGCATCGATAATCGTATAATTCATAGAGATCTAGTTTTAAGAGTTAGCCCAACTTACGCGTTGCTGCTCGCCGATAATATCTTGCACTTCGCGCACCAATTCCCAGTCCACCGGTTCCTCGATGAAAGCCACATTCTTCCGTACATTCTGCGGGTTGGCTGTGCTGAACAGTGTAGTGGCAATCCGCGGGTTGCTGACAGAGAACTGCATGGCCAGCTTCTCGATGGGATAGTTCCGGGCTTTGCAATGCTCCATCGCCTGGCGGCATGCTTCCACCAGCGGAGCCGGTGCCGGATGCCATGTGGGAACGCCCCGCTCGGTGAGCAAGCCCATGGAAAGCGGAGAAGCATTGATCACTCCGATACCTTTGGACTCGAAATAATCCAGAAAGTCATTCAGTTTATCGTCGCACAGGCAGTAGTGGCAGAAGTTCAGGATGGATTCTACTGTCCCCTCAGACGTATGGTCTATCACCCATTGCAGATTTTCGAGCTGCAAGTCGGTGATTCCTACATGTCCCACTACGCCTTTCTCACGCAGTTCTACCAATGCCGGGAGGGTTTCGTTCACTATTTGATTCAGATCGGCAAACTCGATATCGTGTACATTGATCAGATCGATGTAGTCGATGTGCAAGCGTTCCATGCTTTCGTAAACACTTTCCGTGGCACGGCGGGCCGAATAATCCCACTTGTTGATGCCCTCTTCCCCATATCGGCCCACCTTGGTAGACAGGTAATAACGATCCCGCGGGATGTCCTTCAACGCTTTCCCCAGTACCGTTTCGGCCTTGTAATGCCCGTAGTAGGGCGACACATCGATGAAATTCATGCCCGTTTCGATGGCGGTAAACACAGCCTCTATTCCTTCTTTCTCTTTGATGTCATGGAAAACTCCTCCCAGAGAGGAAGCTCCGAAACTGAGGGAGGATACTTTCATCCCTGTCTTTCCGATTTCATGGTATTGCATATCTTTCTGACTTTAAGTGTTTTTATGTGCTGCAAAAGTAGGCCGGAAAGGTTTTCGTCCGAACCAGAGACACGGGAAAAAGCCACGTAACGGTTTACGTAAAAAAACATGTCATCCCATACTTGTATTTAACAGGGAATGTGCTTTCTTTGTAAACATATCAAAGAAAGGTCTACCCATGAAAAGCCAGAAGTACATTTCGCTCAAAGACATTGCCCAGGCATTGGGTGTATCGGTCCCCACCGTTTCCAGGGCGTTGAAAGACAGCCCTGAAATCAGTCGCGAATTGTGTGCCAAGGTAAAGGAGTTGGCGCGGGAAATGGGATATCGGCCCAATCCCTTTGCATTGAGCTTGCGGAAGAACGCTCCTCGTATCATCGGTGTTGTGGTGCCGGATATTGTGACTCACTTCTTTTCGTCCATCCTGAACGGGATTGAGAATATGGCTATTGCCAACGGGTATTTCGTGATTATCACCACCTCGCACGAGTCTTATGAGTACGAAAAGCGAAACATCGAGAACCTGGTGAACATGCGGGTAGAGGGGATAATCGCTTGTGTGTCCCAGGAAACAAAGGATTATGCGCATTTGGCTGCCTTGAAAGAGATCAATATGCCACTCATCTTGTTCGACCGGGTGTGCCTGACGGATCAGTTCTCTTCGGTCATAGCAGACGGGGAGCACTCAGCCCAGATAGCTACGCAGCATTTACTGGACAATGGTAGCAAACGAGTAGCTTTTATCGGTGGTGCCAATCACCTGGACATTGTCCGTAGGCGGAAGCACGGGTATCTGGAAGCCTTGCGGCATAACCGCATACCTATTGAGAAGGAGTTGGTGGTTTGCAGAAAGATAGACTACAACGAAGGTAAAATAGCTACGGAAATGCTGCTGTCTCTTCCGAATCCTCCCGATGCCATCCTGGCGATGAACGACACGTTGGCTTTTGCAGCGATAGAGGTGATCAAAAGTCATGGACTGCGTATACCGGAGGATATAGCCATCATCGGATATACGGATGAACAACATGCCAACTATGTGGAGCCTAAACTATCTGCCATTTCGCATCAGACTTACAAGATGGGCGAAACAGCCTGCCAGCTATTGATAGAGCAGATAAAAGGGAGCAAGGTCATCAAGCAAGTAGTTGTTCCTACACAATTGCAAATCCGGGAAAGCAGTATAAAATAGTAAACCTCTCATCTTTTTACTATCTTCGCCGTTTTTAATACACATATAGTATGTTCGATAAACTTGTAGCCATAGAACCTGTCAGCCTGATTCCATCGGCAGAAGAAGCACTGCATTCGTTTGCCCGTGAGGTAGTGATGTACCCGGATATCCCGGCTGATGATCATGAAGTAGCTGCCCGTATCGGTGACGCCGATGCGGTGCTTTTGAGTTATACTTCCCGTATCACCCGCGAGGCGCTGGAAAAATGTCCGAATGTGAAATACATCGGCATGTGTTGTTCGTTGTACTCGCCGGAGAGTGCCAACGTAGATATCCGTTATGCCAATGAGCGTGGAATCACCGTGACTGGTATACGCGATTATGGCGATGAGGGTGTGGTGGAGTATGTGGTGAGCGAATTAGTACGATGCCTGCATGGGTTTGGTCAGGAGCCGTGGGAGGATATGCCGCGTGAGATTACCGGGCTCAGGGTAGGTGTTATCGGACTGGGAAAATCGGGTGGTATGATAGCCGATGCGATGAAGTTCTTCGGCGCCGAGGTGGTTTATTTCTCTCGCAGTGAAAAGAAGGAAGCTGCCGGGAAAGGATATCGTTTCCTGCCGTTGAATGAACTGCTGGCGGCGAGTGATGTCGTGTTCTGTTGCCTCAACAAGAATACTGTCCTACTTCACGAAGCTGAATTCCGGCAACTGGGGAATAAGAAGATTCTGTTTAATACCGGGCTATCACCTGCATGGGACAAAGTGCCGTTTGCCGAATGGCTCGAAGGTGATAACCTTTGTTACTGTGATACACTGGGGGCATTGGGCGGATCGCAATACCTTTCCCATCCACATGTTCGCTGTATGCAGGTATCGACAGGACGCACCCGTCAGGCATTCGATCGGCTGAGTGAGAAGGTGCTGGCTAATCTGTCAGAATACAATCGGCGAAGTAATATTCTGTAGCACACTGACGACCGACCAACCGGCAATCTCCGCCGTAGCACTATACACATCGATCACAGCATGTACCTGATTGGTCTTGATCTCCACCCGTTGGGTGTCGCCCACAAATCCGGGAGTGGACTGCATAGACATTTGCATATTGTCCGGACCTACCGAAGCCAACGAAGCAGCTACCGACACGTTGACTTTCGTTGGAAACAGCGCAATAGCTTGCGTAGCGTTTCCCGAAAACACAGTGCGTTGCTCCGTTTGCAAAGCCTCATCATAGACAGCAGTGCCTTTCAACGCATTCGGACCTTTCTCATTGAAGAATTTGGCCGAAGCATTACCCATCAGAGCAGCCGTACGAA
Organism: Bacteroides sp.; assembly: GCA_031555765.1. GTDB lineage: Bacteria > Bacteroidota > Bacteroidia > Bacteroidales > Bacteroidaceae > Bacteroides. Next base: position 66,277 of record JAVBUC010000002.1, read on the forward strand.
GCACATCAAAGCCACCGATGGCACCGGAGCAGAGGTACACCCGCGTGCCATTGGCCCGGGCCGTATCCATTACTTCCTGATAGAAAGCCGCATCGGCTAAAGCACCGATAGAGAGGGTAACAATCGATGTACCGTTCTTCAAGGCAGGCAAGGCCAACTCCCGCATAGCAGCAGGGGAGGCTGTCTCTACCAGATAATCGGGTTTCAACGCCAACAACTCTTCCAGTGATGAACAAGCTACGCATGCCCATCCATGTTGTTGCATCTTTTCCACGATCCGCCCAGCCTTGGCTGTCGTACGCGAATACACTCCTACCAGTTCGTACTCAGGCAACAACCCATTCACCATGGCGTCGACCACTATTCCGGCCAATCGTCCGCATCCTACTATGACTAATTTATTCATGCGGGCAAAGATAATCCCTTAATCCGGATTATTCACTCTTTGCATATGGTTTCCTCGCTCAAGTTAACTATATTTGCAGACACTACTACGCCATACAGACGCTTTGTGTGGTGAAATCTAACTTCTAACCCACTAAATGAATAGAAAAAAATGAGAATTTACAGATTGCTAATTGTCCTCTTTGTACTATCATTTTGCTCCCTGGCACATGCTTCTTCGTACAACATTGCAGGTAAAAGCCGGGTGACAGCATCCTCTACAATGAATGAATCCTACAGCCCAGGTAATACCACCGACCAGATTATCCGTGTAGCCGGAAAGGGTGAATGGGCTTCGAAAAGTACCATGACCTTCTGGGGCGAGATTGACTACCCCTGGATACAATTGGACTGGGACACGCCGGTAACCGTCAACAAAGTTATTCTGTATGATCGCCCTGACAGGCAGTCGCACACCGCTGGAGGGGTCTTGCACTTCAGCGATGGAAGCCGTATCAACGTATGGCAGATAGCCGACGATGGCAGTCCCAAAGTGGTGGAATTCCCCACCAGAAAGACGGAGTGGATTCGTTTCGAAGTGACCGACGGCGATGGTGAGAACCTGGGACTGTCAGAGATTGAAGTATTCCCGGCTCCCGAGGATTATACGGACTATGTATCCTGGGTAGACCCATACATTGAATCAGCCAGAGGTCGGTATTTCTTCTTTGTAACAGGTAGTCAGCCCTATGGTATGATCGGTGCAGCCCCACTGACCCGCAACAAAAACCAATACGGAGGCGGGTACAATTACAACTCAACCGACGTGTTGGGTTTCCCACAAATCCACTGCTGGATGTTGTCTGGTCTTACGCTCATGCCTACAACGGGTCATGTAGATCCAACACAAGGAGAGGAACATTGGAAATCATACTTCACGCATGATGGCGAAATTGTACAGCCAGGTTATCACCGATTGTACCTAGAGAAGTACAACACCTGGGTGGAGCAAACCGCCACAGACCGGGTGAGCTTCTACCGGCTAACGTATACAGAAGATGCCTTGGCGCATGTCTTATTCAACTTGGGTGGGTATGTCGCTACATCGACCATGGTTAATGCCCATACAAGCCAGACAGCCGACAATGAAATCAGCGGATACTTCGACACCAAAGGACGCCTGTGGGGTGGCCCCGATGTAGTGAGGATCTTCTTCGTAGCCCAACTGGATAAACCGTTTGAATCGCTCGATGGATGGGCAGATAAAGACTACTTCCCCGGGATTAAGGAACTCCAGGGAACCAAAGAAAGCACGCCCCGCAGAAGCGAGGGATGGACGTATCACGATGCACCTACCTCGGGGATCAGTGCCAACTACCGGGTGCAGGCAGGCGATCAATTGAAAGTGAAGATGGCTATCTCGTATGTAAGTGTTGCCAACGCCAAAGAGAACCTTCAGACGGGATGTGCGCACTGGGATTTCGACAAGGTTCGTCAGGATTCGCAGAATGAATGGAACCAATATTTTGGCAAAATAGATGTAAATGGTGGCACGGAAGCTCAGAAGACCAAACTGTACACCGACTTATGGCACGTATTGTTGGGCCGCCACAAGATAGACGACTTCAACGGACAATACCCCGATTACACCAAAGGTGGCACACGTGTAGGTTCGCATACGTTGAATGCCCAGCGGAAAGTGGGACAGTTGAAAAAAGATAAATCGGGTAAGTCGCTCCACCACATGTATAATTTCGACGCACTCTGGCTGACTCAATGGAATCTGAACACTTTATGGGGACTTGCTTATCCGTCGGTTATCGATGACATTGCAGCGAATCTATTGGAATATGATATCAACGGCGGACTACTTCCCCGTGGACCTTGCGCCGGAGGATACTCCTATATTATGACCGGTTGCCCGGCTACTTCTCTGCTGACGAGTGCTTATCAGAAGGGTATCACCAAGAAATGGTCGCCCTCGACAGGCTACAATGTCATGAAGCGAAATCATGCCAAAGGCGGCATGCTGGCCTTGGACATGGATAAGGAGCTCGACTTCTACGTCCAGAACGGATATTGCCCCGAGAGTGCCGGACTGACAATTCAGTGGACGTTCGAAGACTGGGCATTGGGCGAAATGGCTGCCAAGATGGGAAAGAAGAAGGACGATGCTTACTTCCATAAAAGAGCAGCAGGCTGGTCGGCTTCTTTTAATAAAGACCTGAAACTAATTCTGCCCCGTAAAGGAGATGGTAGCTGGCTACATACCGACCCATTGAACGGTTGGGGATATGTAGAAGCCAACGCCTGGCAAGCGACTTTCGGTTTGTCGCATGACATACCGGGACTGGCTCAGCAAATGGGCGGCAATGACACGCTGTGCGATATGCTGAATTATTCCTTCGAGGAATCTATTTCGAGCGACTTTGTGTATGGGTACGGCGGTGGATACGTCAGTTATGCCAACCAGCCGGGCTGTTCCAACGCTCACGTATTTGCACATGCTGGGAAGCCATGGTTGACCCAATACTGGGTACGTCGCGTCAAAGAGCAGGCACATGGAGCCATCACTCCCGACCGTGGATATGGCGGACATGATGAAGATCAGGGGCAAATGGGAGGCATCAGCACCCTGATGGCTATCGGTCTTTTCAGTCTGGATGGCGGTTCGAAGCTGAATCCCGTTTACGACATCACCAGCCCCGTATTCGATGAGGTGACTATTCAGTTAGATCCCGTGTATTACCCCGGAAAAGAGTTCAAGATAAAGACCTACGGTAACTCGAAAGAGAACTGCTACATACAACGTGCCCGCCTCAACGGGAAGGAGTATAATTCCTATCAACTCCCACATTCTGCCTTTGTACAAGGTGGAGTACTGGAACTATGGTTAGGCAATACTCCGAACAAAGCCTGGGGAGTGACCGACTAATAACCTGCGGCAGTTTGCTCTTCTACCAGGGTAGAAGAGCAAACTGCCCGTATGAATTATAGAAAAACTGTCAAACAATCTCCCGCCAACTTACTTATCTACTTTAGAAGTGTTACCTTTCTACCTCTCACCAAATCAAAAACTATTTACAACATGCTTGTAACACTTATTATCCTCGCCATCTCGGCCATCCTCTTTGTACATGGAAAAATCCGTTCGGATATTGTGGCGCTCTTGGCGCTCATTTCCCTGATGGTTTTCAATATACTGACTCCTGCCGAGGCCCTTTCCGGTTTCTCGAACTCGATTGTTATTATGATGATTGGGCTCTTCGTGGTGGGCGGCGGTATCTTCCAAACAGGGCTGGCGAAGAAGATCAGTAGCCAAATCATGTCATTGGCCGGAAACAGTCAGACGAAGCTTTTCCTGTTGCTGATGCTTGTGACGTCGGGTATCGGAGCTTTCGTGAGCAATACGGGAACGGTAGCACTGATGCTTCCCATCGTCGTAAGCCTGGCCGTGAGCTCCAACACCAGCCCGAGCCGATACCTGATGCCGTTGGCCTTTGCCAGTAGCATGGGAGGTATGATGACGCTCATCGGTACACCCCCTAACCTTGTCATCGACAGTGCTCTACGGGATGCCGGACACCAAGGACTGACGTTCTTCTCTTTCCTGCCCGTGGGTATCATCTGCGTGGTGGTGGGAACCTTACTCCTGTTCCCATTGAGCAAGTTGTTCCTGTCCAAAGAGGATAAAGACAAGGATAAGAATAAGAAAAAAGGCGGAAAGTCGCTCAAAGAGTTGGCCAACGAATACCAACTGGCGCAAAACCTGTTCCGTGCACGTGTGATGCCGGAGTCCCTCCTGTTGGAGAAATCATTGCAAGAGCTGGGTATCACGCAGAAGTACAACATCAGCATACTCGAAGTACGCAGACGCACCAATCACCAGAAACCTTTTCTGAAGACCATCAACCAGAAGGTAGCCGGACCGGAAACGGTTATCAAGGAACACGATGTGCTTTATATTCTCGGTTCGTTCGAGGCCGTACGGCAGTTCATCGAGGACAATAAGCTGAACTGGATCGATACACATTCGGCCGAAGAAGCCCGTCCCACCTTCGAAGGGAAGCTGATGTTCGACGAGATTGGTATAGCCGAAGTGGTATTGATGTCGAACTCCAAGCTGGTCAACCAACCGGTGAAGAGCTCCGGCTTCCGGGAAAAGTACAATGTAAACATCCTCGGTATCCAACGCAAAAAGCAATACATCCTGCAAGACGTAAAAGATGAGAAGATGCAGGCGGGCGACGCCCTGCTCGTACAAGGCGAATGGAACAACATTGCCCGACTGAACGAAGAGCAGAGCGAGTGGGTAGTCGTAGGCCAGCCATTGAGCGAGGCTTCCAAGATAACACTCGACTACAAAGCCCCGTTGGCTGCTATCATCATGGTAGCAATGGTGGCATGTATGGCTATCGACAGTATTCCCATCGCTCCGGTAACAGCCGTCATGATTGCTGCCGTACTGATGGTACTCACGGGCTGTTTCCGCAACGTAGAAGAAGCTTACAAAACCATCAACTGGCAGAGTATCGTACTGATTGGTGCCATGCTCCCCATGTCATTGGCTCTGGAGAAGACAGGTGCTGCCGTGATAATCTCCAATGGTTTCGTAAAAAGTTTGGGCGATATGGGACCGACGGTTCTACTGGCCGGTATCTATTTCGGCACTTCACTGCTGACCATGTTCATTAGCAATACTGCTACGGCAGTGCTCTTTGCCCCGATTGCCATGCACGCGGCTACCGAAATGGGAGTCAGTCCTTACCCATTCCTGTTCGCTGTGGCTGTGGGAGCCAGTATGTGTTTCGCCAGTCCGTTCTCCACACCGCCCAATGCACTGGTGATGTCGGCCGGTCGATATACCTTTATGGATTATGTGAAGGTGGGTTTACCGCTTCAAATCGTCATGGGTATTATTATGGTACTGGCACTTCCGCTCATATTCCCGTTTTAAACGGATTATGTGCCTGCTCGTATTCCGGCTCACTGACTGCTTTCACCCATTCCACATTCGTTCCGCCATAGATGTTTGAGACAGCAATATATACCAGTTGGCTATCCTTAGCCGCTCCGTGCCAATGTTCCACATCCCGGGGAATAACCACCACATCGCCCTTTGAAATCGGGCGGGCAGGTTTTCCCCGCTCCTGATAGAACCCTTTGCCGCCGGTAACCAGCAGTACCTGGCCAACGGGGTGCATGTGCCAATACGTACGACCTCCTGGTTCGTACATGGTCTGCCCGATGGTATAAAGGTTTTCCACCTCCTCGGGACTTACCAATGGTTGCACATGTACCGTACCCGAAAAATAATCCGAGGTCAGTTCCCCCCATGGGAATACCATCCCCTCGTGCTCATCTTTAGATTTATCCATACTGATTTTATTTATAGAGTTAAAAAAGGACGAAACTCTCGCCCTCAGAATTTATACGCCAACCCGACTACCATGCCATAGTCCATCTTACCGGATGTGCTGGTATCGGGCGGACGATTATCGTAGTTCAAATACAAGCTTAGTGAGAAATCAAAGTCCTTGAACAGTTCCCAGGCGAAAGACGTGTTCGAATCATAACGCACACGTCCCCACTGCGTCAGGCCGGCGTAGAACACATGGTTGGAAGAAATCTGCATATCGGGATGCGAGTACTTAAAGTAATCGATCGTGAAACCGATGGGAACTTCCCACAAGAAGTTCTGGTCCTCGCCATTGGTGCTTCGTTCCTGGCTCACACTGAAACCACCTACACCCAGCAGTTGGAAGTTCTGACTGAAAACCACTTTATAACCGGCAGCAAGCGTTTCCTGGAAACGCCGGGCAATGGATAATTGCAGGTTGCGCTGGTAGTCAACAGACCCAACGGCATACCACATGTTCTTGACATTATACAAAACGGTGAGATCCAGATCTTCCCTGTCACGCGAGAAGCTGGCTGAGTCGATGGAAGCAATACCCGACCCGGTAATCGAGAAGTCGACCCGTTTCATGGTATAGGTGGCACTGGCACTCAGGTTCACCTGACCGATGTCACTGGACCGGGAATAACTAAAGCCTGCCGAGACATTGCCCGACAGATTTTGCCAGAAATTCGGTTCCAGCGTCAGCAACGTATTGATATTATCAATCTGCACCAGATGCCGGTTCGTAGGGGTAACAATGTATACCCAGCCCGATTTCTCCGAGGGTTTCAGTGCTCCGAAGTAGATGGCTTTGCTGGCCATCTCAATGCGAAGTGTATCGGAAGCCGAACTGAGAGTTTTTATCTTGTAAAGTTTCAGGTCTACCGTCCCCACATCGTCCGAGTCGAACGACAGCATTCCCAGCCGCATGGTTTTGATATCGCCGATGACGACTTCTCCATTCTTCAGGTAAACGGTATCTCGCGCTGCCTCCTCTTTCCCGAATACATCCGTCGCCACGAACAGGAAAAGGAGTATAAACAGTCTTCCGGTCAACAATGAACACAGGATATTGAGGAATGATTTTTCACACATACGGTTTTGGTTTATTTCTTCGTTTTATGAGTTATAAACAAAACCGTAGTGTGAAAAGTTTGCGTCATCCCTTCATACGCAGTATCATTTCTTTTTCACTAAGAATCGTTTGCGGAGCCATTCGCGTACCGGCAGGTCGAAGAAGCGCATCGACAGATAAGCCACAGCAATGGCAGCCACGATGGTAAGCAGACCGTAAGGCCATGTCTCTTCCATGGTGCGGTTGCCGTTCACCACGTATGCCATATAGATATAAGCCAGCGGATAGTGCGTGATGTAAATGGGATAAGAAATATCGCCCAGAAACTTGCAGACTTTTGAAGCCTTCTTCCCGGTAACCTTACCACCTGCTCCCATCCAGACAATGAACGGGAACATAATCATGATGCAAAAACATTCGTAGAGCCCATTCATCCAGTTCTGATCGGGGCCTCCTACACGGGGGATTGCCAGCAATACCACCAGCAGCACACTGGCAAAAAGGAACGCATGGCTGTTGTATTTCAACTTTCCCACTCTGGCCAGCAGCAAACCGGCCAGGAACGGAAATGCCAAACGAGTGAAGCCTATCCGCACCTGTTCGGGATCGGCTATGTTCCACCCGCCGATAATGTCACCGCTCGGACAAGTAAGCAGGTATTGCACGGTCACTGCGCCGGCTATCACCATTAAAATACTCAGCACCATCTTCGATGTACGGCGCAGGAACAACGCATACAGCACATTGGCAATGTATTCAAAAAAGAGCGACCAAGCCGGACCGTTCAGTGGATGCATCTCGCCCCATCCACGGATATCGAACCCACGCCAGACGGGGAACAACGTGGCACCGATTACTGTCACCACCAACAACTTCCAGACTGGTGTTTCGGAGATAATCCCCCACCCCATTCCTGGCGATGCCTGAAAATAAAACAGTAAAGCACCAACGATGGAACCTACAACGATCATCGGTTGCAGGCGGATGAGACGACGTTTGAAGAAGTCTTTCAGCGTCATCTGCCCCCAGCGGTCATCGTACGCATAACTGATCACATACCCCGAGAGCAGGAAGAAGAAGTCGACTGCCAGATATCCGTGGTTGATGATTTGTTTGGCATGGTCGCCACCGGCATGGATTTCGACAACATGGAATACTACGACCACCAAAGCAGCTACCCCGCGTAGCCCGTCGAGAATTTCGTAATGCGGTTTCGACTCCGCCAGGTTCATTGTTTGTTTCATGGAAAAGAACACTTTGTAATTGACTAATACCTATTGTTTATATTGCCCGCAAAAATAAACTATATCCTTCATTTCGATTTGTCTTATATTCTATTTCTTTTGTCTTATATTTGCACATCCATCATTCATATCCATAAAATGCAGAAAAACATCAAATACTGTCAGCGACTGGAAGAACCGGAACGCTCCTTCATATTCGAGCATGTGCGTGTGGCGTGGTACGAACAAGTCACCCTTCACCTGCAGCAGACGTGGGAATTATCGTATGTAATCACCGGCAAAGGGGTACGGGTGATAGGCGACAAAGTAGAGCCTTTCTCGGCCGGAGTGGTGATACTCATTCCACCGGATATCCCGCACAAATGGTCATTCGATGAATCTATAGCCGATGCAGAGGGGAAGATAGAGAATATTACGATCATCTTTACCGACGTTTTTCTGGAGAATTGCAAAGTGGCATTTCCGGAGCTACAGGAGGTGATTTCGGAGGTGCAATGGTATAAGCACGCCATCCGCTTCCGGGGCGAACTGTTGAAAAAGCTGCAAAGTCTTCTCCGGTCGATGATTGCGGAAACGGATATAGAAAGAGCTTCTTCCATGATCCGGTTGCTGACATTGCTGGCAGCCCCGGACAACGGAAACATGAGCGACGCAGGCCATCCCATCCGGGAAGACAAGAAGGCCAGACGTATGCAACAGGTGTATCTGTATGTGATGAATAACTACCAACGCGATATTACGCTGGAAGAGGTGGCCCAGGCGGTGGGAATGGAGAAGTCCTCGTTCTGTGTATTCTTCAAGAAGATGATGGGAAAGTCGTTCTTTGCTTTCCTGATGGAATACCGCATTGAGTCGTCCTGCCAGATGTTACAGAAAACCCATGTTACCATATCAGAAGCTTGTCTGGCTTCGGGATTCCGGGATGTACCGTATTACAACCGTGTTTTCCGGAAGCTGAAAGGGATGACTCCTACGCAGTATCGGGAGCAGATATTATAGTCTTTCGCGGATTAGCCGGATTCTGATCTCCGCATTCATCCATAAATAAATAATATTTCATTCGTTCTATATTGTTTATAAAATAATATCCCGGTACATACTTCCTTTAAAACCATTGTACCGACTGTCTTTGTATAGTTCTACTAATTGCTCGCTGTACTTCAACAATACAGATGTGGTTTCTTCGAAGAGATTGCATGTCAGCAATCCGTTGCCCAGTATGCCGGGATTGCACAGGATGGTGTCTTCCTGAATGATGTCCATGATCAGTTCGACACAGGTGGTACTCCCTATTTCTCGACTCGCTAGCTTGTTCTTAATAAATTCGTTGAGGTGTCTTTTCTCTTCGAGAGTGTTGAAGCCATACCAAAGGAGGCATTTCAGGCCACGTTCGGCAGCCTGGACAAAGACGTCTAAATAGTCGCGCCCGTTAGTAGAAGGCTGATCAATGGTGTATGGGTCGAAATGTATAAATGTACCGGATGGTAGTCCGGGCAATAAGCCAAGTGTTCCGGGAATGGAATCTTGCCGAATGGTTCGGGTTCTCTCCCACAGAGACTGGCGATTAGCAAATGCAGCAATGTTTGCCAGTGCTGCAATTTCGAGATCATAGAAGATAAAGCACTCTGCCCGATTGCCGAGTATGTTCATTGCCAGTCCCGGAGAACCGAGGTATTTGTTCTCCTGCACGGCCTGGCATTCAGATAGATAATACGCAGATTGAAGCAGGGTATCGTTTGCTTTATCCATAAAATGATAAATGCCGTATTGCTGTTCAGGGGTTTGAGTTAACGAGTATTCGGCACAGGCGGCATTGGTATCGACATATACCCGGGGCCGTTCGTTGACAAGAACCTCGCACAAAGCAAGGTGTTTCCAGACATCGGCTGGTTTGGCGTAATGAGTGTAGGTAAGGTGATTCATAAGATTAGCTTTTAAATGAGTTGTGATACGATGATAAGAGCGAGCCCAACAATGACGAACGGAATCCGGTGTTTCCTTGCTGGGAACAGAAGGCCGATGTGGGAGATGGCTACCGCCCAAAGGCATAGCTTCAGTGTATAATTGTCGACGAAAAATAGCCCGGTGACGAGGTATATACCGGCAAGCCCTATCAACAGGGCATTCAAGAATAATTTTGTTTTCATAATTGATCTTAGATATAGTTTTCGAGACTTGTTTCTGTATAAACAGGATTCAAATATACACAGATAACCAGAATTATTCTTTGACGCGTTTCAATATTTTTATTTCGTTAACTTATCAATGCATCTGCCATCAGAACTTCATCTTCAATATCCTCACCGCATTAAGTATAGCCAGCAACGCCACACCTACATCGGCAAAAACAGCTTCCCAAAGCGTGGCTATACCCCCAGCACCTAACAGTAGCACAAGCAATTTCACACCGAATGCCAGTGCTATATTTTGCCACACGACCTTTCGTGTGGCTTTTCCTATTTGTATGGCAGTAGCAATTTTGGAAGGCTGATCGGTTTGGATGATCACATCGGCCGTTTCGATGGCTACATCACTGCCGAGGGCACCCATAGCAATACCCACATCACTCATGGCCAATACCGGGGCATCGTTGATTCCATCGCCAACGAAAGCTATTTTATTGGTGGGGTCAGCCTTTAACTGTTCCATGCGCTGTACTTTGCCTTCGGGAAGCAGGTCGCCGTAGGCTTGCGTGACGTTCAGTGAGGCAGCCAACTTGGAGACGATAGCCTGTTTGTCGCCCGACAGCATGACGATGTTCTTTATACCCATATTGCGTAACGATTCAATGGCCGAATAAGCATCTTCCTTGGGAGCATCGGCTACCAGCACATAGCCTGCATAAACCCCGTCGATGGCACATAGCACTATGGTTTCAGGGATGGTCAGTGTTTCGGCCGGGAAAGCAATGCCGTATTTGTCCAGTAGTTTGGTATTACCTGCCAATACGGCTTTTCCATGGACAATGGCTTCGAGTCCGTGTCCTGCTATCTCCTTTATTTGCTGAGGCTGCAGAAGAGGTATTTCCTGCTTCTTTGCATGAGCTACAATAGCTTTGGCAATGGGGTGGGTACTTTGCGACTCCACCGAGGCAAGAACTTCCAGTAGTTTCTGTTCGGTGCAGACACCGCTAACAGGAACAATTTGCTGTACGTCAAATACTCCCTGTGTCAGCGTTCCCGTCTTGTCCATCACCACACTGTTTATTTTGGTAATTGAATCGAGGTAATTGCTGCCTTTGAACAGAATGCCGTTGCGCGAAGCTGCTCCGATTCCACCGAAATAGCCCAACGGGATGCTGATGACCAATGCACAGGGGCAGGAGATGACCAGGAACACAAGCGCCCGGTAGAGCCAGTCATTGAAATCATACACGAAACTGCTTGCTGCCAACGAGTAAATCCACGGCAGCAACACGATGGATACTGCCAACGCTACCATAATAGGAGTATACACGCGGGCGAACTTCCGTATAAACAGTTCGGTGGGGGCTTTGCGTTCGGTAGCATGCTGCACCAATTCGAGGATGCGGGACAGGGCACTTTGTCCGAAAGGCTTGCTGACGATAATCCGTGTTACACTGTCGGTAGCAATCATTCCAGCCAGCACCTCTTCGCCCTGTTGGATAGTGCGTGGTACGCTTTCACCCGTCAGCGCAGAGGTGTTGAACGAAGCCGTTCCGGTTTGCAAGACTCCATCGAGCGGAACCCGTTCGCCGGGTTTCACCTCAACAGTCTCGCCCACCTGGACTGATTCGGGCGTTACAGTTACACGTGTCTCAGTGCCAGATGCCGTGGATATAAAGGCACCTTTTCTGATGACTGTGGCTGTTTCGGGACGAACATCGAGCAAGGTACTGATGTTTCTCTTGGCACGATTTACTGCATTTTCCTGAAACAGTTCGCCAACGGCATAAAACAGCATCACAGCTACCGCTTCGGGGTATTCGCCGATGAAGAATGCTCCAAGGGTGGCAATACTCATCAGCGAGAATTCGGTAAAAAAGTCTTTCCGGGCAAAGGCTTCACAGGATTCTTTGAGAACGGGAATGGCCACGGGAAGGTAAGCGATGATATATCCTACCAAACGTATGAGGCCGGTGAAGAAGTCTGGTTTCCACAAATAATCAAGCAGTAGTCCGGTTGCAAAAAGGAGGAAGCTGACGATGACCGGAAGATATGCTTTCCATGCCGGTCGTTCGGCCATGCATTGGATTTGTGACGAGCAGCTGCAACTGCAACCGCAACTTTGTGCCATGCTTGGCACGTTAGGGTTTTTATGTGTCATAATTATCGATGTTTTGCTTTATGATGACAAAGGTCAGAAGAATTTCCTGCAACCTGGTTGCAAAGTTCGGGCATCGTGCCCTTATGCAGACTTTATTGAGAGTGTGTCAAAAGTCTCTTTAGTAAATCTTAAAGTAACAAATCGTAAGTTCATTCATCTTGGCCCAGCGGGCTATGATGGATCAACTTACAATCTGTAACCTGCTGGGAGCAACTGAGCCAGACTGACCTTACATTCATCGAAGAGATAGCCGACCACGAGTGGGGCGACCGCGCATTCAGTCTGTATGACCCTATCGGCAATTTGATTTATGTATATTCCCCACGTCCGTTACATGAGAAATATAAGGAGGCGGTAAAAGAATAGAATATACGGATTACTTGTCAGGCTTTGCGAACCGGGAACACTGGTCGCACCAGCCTTTCATCACGAAGTTGGCACTCTCCAGCAGAAATTTCTCCGGCAATTGGACAGCAGGAATGGATATGCTTTCCAAACAAAACGTTTTGTGGCAATGCGTACAGTAGAAGTGAGCATGTAACTCCCCCACTGCACAAGTACAACCGTCACTACATACTGAATACTTGACGGAACCGGAACCATCGTCGATACTATGAATCAACAAGTGTTCATGAAACAACGTAATAGTCCGGAAGAGGGTCGACTTATCGACCGTACCCAACTGCGCTTCCAGATCGGAAAGACTGAACGCCTGCGGATAGTCTACCATTGCCTTGAAGATCAACAACCGTACGGCTGTCGGTTTGATATTCCTGTGCAGTAATTGATCTTCGATTTATTTTGTCATCTTCTTCTTGCTTTATTACGGAACAAATATACGTAAAGGTATAACAGGAAACACGCTACTAAGTTGCAAAAATTACGTATTCTCTCTATTACCATTTCAAGTGTTGTATCAGTTTAGCAAAAAGACAGTTTCGACAATATGTCAATTCTGGTGGGCCTACAATCGCTTCCTTCGACCCAAAAGGGGGTTGAGGTGAAAAGAAGCTCCTCATTTCAGTTTTAGGCAATACACAATGACAGCATATTCAGCTATTCGAGATCACATTCATGCCAGACAACAACAATTCAAATCATCCAATCACTAAACAGTGCGCAACAACATTAAATAAACATTCTCCAATGGTTTAAAATACCGAAGGGAAAATCGTAAATAGAAGTTAAATTTCAAAGGTTTAAAACATCCGATGCATAGGTTTTAAACCTTCGGGTCGAGGGTTTTAAACCTTCGGGGCGTTGCTCTACGACCAACGGCTCTTCCCTCGTAGAGCAACGCCCCTTTGCCCTACGAGCAAAAATGTATATTTAATCATAAATCGGATTCAAAACAGGCAATATTAAATTTCTATACCGCATATTTATTCCTAAAAAATCTTAGATGAACGAAAAACAAGAAAGTACGCGTCACCAAATTAATAAATACACAGAGTTGTTGATAGTAAAATGCGTATTTCCCAGACATTTAGTCAAGCAAAACTCGCAATATATTCATCCGACTAGCGGTTAGTCTTAATCGAACTGTGCCGCCCAGTTGTCATCCTTCGCAGCTTCAAAACAGAGAGCGATTTGGCTGGCCGAGTTCTTTTCCAGCGCCAGCCGGGGAAGATCATCGAGCGCGAAGTATTTGGTTTGAAGTGTTTCGGTATTCTCCTGGAAGGAACCGCCGGTGACTCGGCACAGCACAAAAACCTTGCACACGCCATAGGCATAAGGGGGCTCGTTGTGTAGATTCCGGTCATGCGCAGCAATCAGTCGAACGGGCACTACGTCCAGTCCAGCCTCTTCTTTCACTTCTTTGATGGTATTGGAACGGATGGATTCCAACGCATCCACCCATCCGCCGGGCAAGGACCAGGTGCCGTTCTTCTCTTCCACCAGCAGGATCTTGCCATCCTCGAAGACAGCGGCGCGCGTATCAAGCTTCGGTGTCTGGAAGCCGGTTTCATTGCAGAACACTTCTTTTACGTGTTCCAATGATAAGCCGGTTTTGAGACTCATCATCTCGGCAGACATTTCACGAAGCCGCTAGAAACGTTCCAGGTCGAAGAAATCTTTCGAGTAAGTCAGCCCGGCTTGTGCGATGAATTGGAGCTCCATGGCCCACCTCAGCCACGGCATTTCTGCCAACGGATGCTTGCGGGTATCCAACAGGGAAAGCACCTCGCGGGGATGAGTCAGATAGTACGTGGCTTGGATATGACGTATCGAGTCGCACCCCCACAGGGCAAGCGCGCCGTCCACACCGGCATTCGAGGCGCACTGCATATCGTACACGCTGTCGCCTATATAGAGCACCTCAGTTTTATCGGCTCCGGTGAGTTCCAGGTATTTAAGCATCGGGTAAGGCGATGGTTTGGGATGCAGCGCATCTTCCACGCAGATAATCGTTCCGAAAAAACCGGCCAGGCCGGAGGGCAGGAAGTCGACACGGAACTCTTCCCGTGTCTTGGAAGTGATGATGCCCAACTGATACCCGGCGGTTCTCAACTGCTCCAGCAACGGTAGGATTCCGTCGAACACGCCTACCAGATGGGCGTACTTCCGGACATGCCCGTTCCATATACGGCCGGCAGTCTCTATATCCTTGACGCCCAACTGCCGCAGGGCCACCTCGCCCGGTATGCCTGCCGAAAACTTCAGTTCGCTCAGCTCCGGTTTCCGGTTTTCTATTTCTACAAGGGTATCTTGCAAGGCTTGTACATTGCCTGTCTCGGTATCGATCATGGTACCGTCGATGTCGAAAATAATATGTTTGTAGCGCGGGGTATTTGTTTGGTCCATACTTTGTTTGATTTTAGGAATATAAGCAAAGATAGCACCTATTTATCAATTGAACAAACACCCCCTTGCTACCGGATTCAGAGAGTACATACAAATTCTCTTTATCCGGCAGCAAGGAGGTGCTTGTCCTCGTTTTTCTCATGAAAGATTTACATAGTATTAAACTGAATTTATTGAGAGTATTTGCTGTTTATATCGGTTACATCCACTTTTCACTGATCACTTCGCCCCGCACGGAGAGGACGATGACTTTAATAGGTATATGTCGTTCGGCTTCTTCGCGAGCCATCTCGGCTATACGTACCAATCCGCCGCAACAAGGTACTTCCATGATGAGTACTGTCAGGGTATCTATTTCAGCCACGTCAATCATCTCGATCAACTTCTCCACGTAGGATTGTGTGTTACTGTCGAGTTTCGGGCAGGCGATGGCCAGCATCTTACCCCGCAGGAAGCGACTGTGGAATTCTCCGCTGGCGAAGGCCGTACAGTCGGCTGCCAGGAGCAGGTTACTGCCTTGCAGGAATCCGGCATGCGGGTTCAGCAGATGGAGTTGCACAGGGAACTGACGCAACTCAGACGGCTGAGCGGTTGCAGCAGCTACTCCCGCAGCCTGTGGCACCTTCACACCCGATGGCAGCGCATAACCTGTGGGCACTGCGGGCTTGAGCTCACGCATCATCGAACCGGGGCAACCACAGGGAAGCGGGCTTTCCACCTTATTATATATATCAATCTTTATGTTGTGTGCATCCAGATACGCCAATCCCTGACGATACAATCCCGTTTCACCATGATCCTTCAAGTGGTTCAGGTGCGCCAGGATTACCGCTTCGCCTTTCGTGGAGAGACGTTCCATTACAGCATCTTCATCGTACGGTTCGGCTTCGCGTTCTTCGAGTTCAATGGCTCCCACCGGACATTCGCCGATACAGGCACCAAGCCCGTCGCAATACAGTTCGCTTACCATCACGGCCTTGCCGTCTATCAGTTGCAGGGCACCTTCGTGACAGCCGCTTACACAATTGCCACAACCGTTGCAAAGTTCCTCGTCGATCTTAATAATTGTACGTTTCATTTCTCTTTTTCTTTAAATTACACTGCAAAAGTACGGCAACTTGTCAACTAAAATAGTCTCTTATGTTACAGTTTCAACTTTTTTCTTATTTTTGTATTTTGATTGGCTTACGCTGAACTTTGTTTGACTTCGTCGACCGTTGGTTCACCACAGAGTCACGCAGAGTTCCACAGAGTTTTTATAAATAGAATGGACTTTACCGCTTTATCCCGCATTCCGCTATTCGCTTCGGTGGACTCCAAGGAGTTGACCCGCATCTTCGCCGAGCTGAAGATCACCGAAACAGCTTTCCGTAAGGACGATCTGCTCGCCTTGCAGGACGAGCCATGCAACCGCCTCATCATTATCCTCACCGGCAGCGTCAAGGGTGAAATGATCGACTCCTCCGGGAAGATGATCAAGGTAGAAGATATCTACGCTCCCAACCCGTTGGCTATTCTCTTTCTATTCGGTAAGGACAACCGTTTCCCGGTACAAGCTACCGCCCGCGAAGATGTCACCGCCCTGGTCATCTCCAAGCAGTCGGTACTCAAGATGCTGAGCATGAATGAGACGTTATTGAAGAATTATCTGGACATTTCCGCCACCTTTGCCGCCCGGCTGAGCCAAAAACTTCACTTCATGTCGTTCCGTACCATCCGGCAAAAACTGGCACTCTACATTCTCAATCTCGCCAAGATATCACAAAAAGACACCGTAGAGTTGGACAAACCCAAAGTGGCTCTGGCCGAGTATTTCGGCGTGTCACGCCCCTCACTGGAACGGGAGCTGACGAAGATGGAGAACGACGGGCTGATCATCGCCACGAAGAAAAGGATAGAAATCACCGATAAAAAGGGACTTATCAGACTGATTGAGGCGTAATTTGTAAAATTGGTTACACTCTTTCACGTAAAGATTTCATTTATTTGCACAATTATTCAAGTTTAAATCTGATATACGTATGAAAAGGCTTCTGCACTGCTTACCGGACAAGGTCATTCTCCCGCTGTTTATAGCCGGGGGATTGCTGGCTGGCTTGGGGGCGTACGCCATATACATGTCGAGGGCCTACTCCTATCTCTCCGACGACCCGTCGGCGTGTATCAACTGCCACATCATGACTCCTTACTACCAATCGTGGAACCACAGCTCACATGCGCTTTGGGCGAATTGCAACGACTGTCATGTGCCACACAGCAGCGTGGCTGCCAAGTATGCGTTCAAGGCGATGGACGGACTGTACCACTCGGCGGTGTTTACCATGAAGGGGGAACCGCAGGTGATCCGTCCGCGCGAGGCGAGCAATAATGTGATCATGGAGAACTGCATCCGTTGCCATACGCAACTGAATACGGATTTCGTCAAAACGGGGATGATCAGCTATACCGAAGCACGGGAGGGCGAAGGCAAAGCCTGTTGGGATTGCCATACGCAGGTGCCGCACACCAAGGTGAGCAACCTCGGCTCATCGCCTAACGCCATCGTGCCGCTACCGGAATCGCCGGTACCCGACTGGCTGAAAAAAGTAATGAAGAAAAAACAATAAAACAATAGAAGGTATGTTCAAGAAACTAACAGAAGCTATCAAAAACCGGCCTATCATCGGATGGGGAATATTTGCTGCCGTCATGGTAGTCGTATTCATGCTCGGACTTCTCGCCGCCTCCATCACCGAGCGGCGGGCGGAAATTGCCACGTTGTTTGCCAACCAGAAAGTGGAGATCAAGGACATCGAGTCGCGCAATGAAGTGTGGGGCGAGAACTTCCCCCGCGAGTACAATACCTGGAAGAAGACAGCTGACATGGACTTCCGCAGCAAGCACCTCGGCAATATGCCGGAAGATGTACTCGCCGGTCGACCGGAGATGGTGGTACTGTGGGCAGGTTACGCCTTTGCACAGGACTACTCGGCCCCCCGCGGACACATGCATGCGCTGGAAGACATTCGTGCCACGCTCCGCACCGGTTCGCCCGACGAACAGACCAAGGATATGCAACCGGCTACTTGCTGGACCTGCAAAAGCCCCGACGTGCCCCGCATGATGCACGAAGCAGGTATAGAGGAGTTCTACAAGGCACCGTGGAGTACTTTCGGCGACCAGATAGTCAACCCCATCGGTTGTGCCGACTGCCACGACCCGAAGACGATGGCTCTCACCATCACCCGCCCGGGCCTGATCGAAGCCTTCGAGCGTCAGGGACACGATGTGACCGAAGCGACTCCGCAAGAGATGCGTTCACTGGTCTGCGCACAGTGCCACGTGGAGTATTACTTCAAGGGCGACGGCAAGTACCTCACCTTCCCATGGGACGGCGGTATGACAGTGGAGGCCATGGAGAAATACTACGACGAAGCGGAGTATAAGGACTGGGTACATGCCGTGAGCAAGGCACCGATGCTGAAAGCACAGCATCCGGATTATGAGATATTCCTCCTCGGCCCGCACTCCCAACGTGGATTGGCTTGTGCCGACTGCCACATGCCGTACGTATCGGAAGGCGGTATCAAGTACTCCAACCATCAGGTGATGAGCCCGCTGAAGAACATCTCCAGCACGTGCCAGACGTGTCACCGCGACTCGGAAGAGAATCTACGCAACTATGTATATCAGTATCAGGACAAAGCTCTCGAGATACGCGACCGCATCGAGCAGGAATTATCCAAAGCACATATTCTGGCCAAGGCTGCCTGGGACAATGGTGCGTCGGAAACCGAAATGGCTCCGGTGTTGAAGTTGCTCCGTCAGGCACAATGGCGTTGGGACTTTGCTGTGGCTTCGCACGGTGCTTCGTTCCATGCTCCGGTGGAGACGCAGCGTATCCTGGCGCATAGTCTGGACAAGTCGTTACTAGCTCAGCTTGAGGTGCAGAAGGTGTTGTTCGCTCACGGTGTAGCCGATGTGAAGTTGCCGGACATCTCGACCAAAGAGAAAGCACAGGAATACATCGGGCTCGATATGAAAACCATCCGCGAGAAGAAAGAGAAGTGGATGGAGAATGTAATGCCGAAGTGGGTGGAGTCGGCCAAAGAAAAAGGCCGTTTGCTGAGTCAGACGAAGTAGCATGTCGGAAGATAATCAGAGAAAAATGTGGCAATTCCCTTGGCAATACCGGGAAAGCATCGCTTTCACCGGTGGTATTCTTGCCGTGGGAATTGCTTTGCAATATACCGTCGGAGCATTCGACTTCAGTCTGCTGCAGTGGCCGGTCAACCTGATCTTTGGCTATGTACTCCTCGCTGCGCTCCTGCTGATGAGTATCAAGCGGAAGAGTTCGTTCTACCGTTGGATCTCCGGCATACCGATGGCAGTGACTTTGATTGGAACGTTGGTAGTGCTCGGCATCCTCATGGGATTGACACCGCAAACCACCACAGCCAGCCCTCACTCCCTACCCGACCGTCTGGGCCTGACCCGGATGACTTCCTCCTGGCCATTCGTGCTGACCTACTTCCTCACGCTTCTCTCGCTTGGCGCACTCATTATCCGCCGTCTCATCGCTTTCCGATGGAGAGACTACGCCTTCTACCTCAACCACATCGGTTTGTGGCTGCTACTATTTGCCGGAGGGATGGGTGCATCGGACATCAAACGATACGTGATGTACGTACGCGAAGGCGAAGCCGAATGGCGGGTGTACAATGATCAAGGGAAAATGCTCGACCTCCCCATTGCCATCGAACTCATAGACTTCTCAATGGACGAATACCCGCCCAAGTTGGCCATCATCGACCGGGAAACAGGCACTCCCCAGCCGGAAGCCAAAGCGGACTATTTCCAGATTGACGAACAAATTCACGAAGGTCGTCTCTGCGACTGGGAGATTACACTGAAACAGTACATCCACCAGGCTGTGCGCAACAGTGACAGCACCTATCACGAAGTACGTATGCCCGCTGCATCGCCTGCTGCTTTAGTGGAAGTGTATCGCCCGAAAACAGGCGAACGAAAAGAGGGTTGGATATGCGCAGGTAATCTCTCCCAACTTTACATGACGCTGAATCTGGACGAACAGTATTGCGTAGCCATGACACGCCCGGAGCCCAAGCGGTTCGTATCGGACATCAATATCTACACCGAAGACAGACAGCAGGCGCATGCTATACTGGAAGTGAACAAGCCCTACAAGATGGGCTACTGGATGGTATATCAACATGGTTATGACAATGAAGCGGGTCCGCTCTCTACCTACAGTAGTTTCGAATTGGTGTACGATCCGTGGGTGATACATGTGTATGCCGGAATCATCTTGCTGGCCCTCGGCTCGGTCTGCATGTTGTGGGGAGGCAATCGCCGCAAAGAAAGCTTGCCGAATGAATAAATAAAGATACGGAACAAATGACCTGGAATGAATTTATATACTTCGCCCTACCGGCCATCGCCTTGTGGATCAGTGCCGGATCACTGGTATACACCCGCCTGCACCGCCGGTACACAGAACTCCTGATGCTTGCCGGTATTGCCGTCTTTGCTGCTTTCATCGTCGGGTTGTGGATAGGACAGGAACGTCCGCCCCTGCGTACGATGGGCGAAACCCGCTTGTGGTACTCCTTCTTCCTGGCACTCGTCGGCTTTATCACGTACAAACACTGGAAGTATAAGTGGTTGCTGGCCTTCAGTTGCCTGATGGCCATTGTATTCGTCTGTATCAACCTCTTCAAGCCCGAAATACACTCCAAGAACCTGATGCCTGCCTTGCAAAGTTATTGGTTTGTACCGCATGTCACGGTGTACATCCTCTCCTATGCCATGTTTGGAGCAGCTACCATTGCCTCGATCATCCAGATACGCGCGAAAGAATCTTCCGCAGTACTGTACAGGTTGATGGACAACCTGGTGTTCATAGGATTCGGATTCCTGATGCTCGGCATGTTGATGGGATGTGTATGGGCGAAGGAAGCTTGGGGGCATTACTGGTCGTGGGACCCGAAGGAGACCTGGGCGTTTGTCACAGCCGCTGCTTACCTTATATATATACACGCGCGTTTGCAGAAAAACCACCTACGCTTTGTCCCCTGGGTACTACCCATTGCTTTCATACTGCTTATGATTACCTGGATCGGTGTAAACTACCTGCCGAGTGCACAAAACAGTATCCACACTTACTAACACAATGCCTTTAATGCCCGGATAGAATCGATCACATACTGATTCTCCGGCTCTACCAAGTGCCAGAAGCACAGGTGTCCGATGGTGCGTTGCACATATAACGCATCATCGGAGTGTATATACGCCTTGTGAGCTTCGACTCCGCGGGTGAGCAGGTAGTGAACCTGTTGCCGCAAGGCGCGTTTCCGGGCTTTGGGAATGGTGAGTTTGCCGGAACTGATGGATACGCCGGTGATGATCTTTCGTTGCTTTTCCTCCAGATATTGAGTTTTCTTGTCGTTCAGCATGAATCCGTTGGATTCGATGATTTGTCGTACTTCCGGGTAGATATCGTCCATCGCGAAGCTGCCGGAGAATACCATGTCATCGGCATAGCGGGAGTATGACAACCGGTAGGTGCGCGCCAGTTGGCTCAGTTGCACATCCATCTCGTACACCACGGCATTGCTAAGTATCGGGCTGGTGGGTGCTCCCTGCGGCAAACGGTGGTGCAGGCAGCACAACCGGGCCAACTGTTCGGCCATGGGGCGATTATAACCCAGCTTGACGAAAACGGGTATCACCTTATCTATCTGTATGGAGCCGAAGAAAGAATGGATGTCTACTTTCAGCAGATTGGGTTGTCCGAGGTGTACGGCGGCATTGTCGGCTACGGAGTGTCCGGCGCGGAAAGCCATGGCGGCAGGATGTATCTGCGCCTTGCCCAGCAACATATAAATGCGGCGTTGGATATCTATCAGGGGAGCTTGCGGAGCGGAAATGGTACGCTTCCCTCCGCGACGTTTGCGCATCTGGAAACGTTTGTAGTAGCGCGATGGATCTTTCAGCACCTTACGCAGCGTCTTCTCGTCGGCTTTCAACAAGGAGGCCAATCGCATACGGTCCACCGAGTCGCTGGGCTCCCGACCCCGTCGGGCATCGAT
Organism: Bacteroides sp.; assembly: GCA_031555765.1. GTDB lineage: Bacteria > Bacteroidota > Bacteroidia > Bacteroidales > Bacteroidaceae > Bacteroides. The sequence continues at coordinate 88,564 of JAVBUC010000002.1, forward strand.
CCCAATACCAAAGAGTTCGCACAAAAAGTTCTTTATACCCACGATCCGAAGTTTGAATTTAAAAGCGAAGAGGATGGTGATTTACTTTATCATCATTATGATAAACAGAAAACTGCCTGAACTTGCGAGGCGAATGCACCTCTGGTTGCTAAATTCTTTACCCATCCTCTTCGGGATGCAAATATAAGCTTTTTCCCGTCATTCATTTCGTAATCCCGTAAGAATGTGTATGTTTGCAAAAAGCACAAGAAATATGGACAGAAGAAAATTCCTGAAGACGAGCGGCTTAGTGGCCGGTACACTCGTTACGCCGCCTGCCCTCGGTATGGTAGCCCCTGCCGACAAGCCAGGCAAGAACAAGACACCCAAGAAGAAAATCCGTTACGCCATGGTGGGCTGCGGACATCGCGGTTCGGGTATGTGGGGCAAGCAACTGGTAGATACCGGTTACAAGGAGTACATGGAATTCGTGGGATTGTGCGACAACAACCCGGGGCGCATCGAGTACACCAAACGAATCATCGATGAACCCAACTGCCCGGGCTTCTCTGATTTCGATGAGTTGCTGAAACAAACGCGTCCGGATGTCGTGATGGTAACCACGCCCGATGCCTTGCACGACCAGTTCATCATCCAGGCACTGAATGCCGGAGCGGACGTCATCACCGAGAAGCCGATGACAACCGACGAAGACAAGTGCCAGGCCATTCTCGACGCCCAAGCCCGCACGGGCAAGAAGGTGACGGTAACGTTCAACTACCGTTACTCCCCGCACCGCGCCAAGATCTACGAACTACTCCGTGCCGGAGAGATCGGCGAGATCACGTCGGTGGACTTTCATTGGTATCTCGACACGAGTCACGGGGCGGACTATTTCCGTCGCTGGCATGGCTTCCGCGAATGGAGCGGTAGCCTGCTGGTACACAAATCCACACACCATTTCGATTTGCTCAACTGGTGGCTCGCATCGGAACCGGAAGAAGTATTCGCTTACGGCGGACTGGAATTCTACGGGAAGAACGGAAAGCTCCGCGGGAAGAACTGCCGCGAGTGCAGCCATCAGAAGGAGTGCGATTTCTTCTGGGACATGACAAAGGATAAGCGTCTGATGGAGCTATACGCCGAGAATGAGAAGTACGACGGCTATTTCCGCGACGGCTGCGTATACCGGGAAAAGATAGACATATTCGATAAGATGGCGGTGCAGATTCGCTATGCCAACAAGGTACAGGTCAGCTACTCACTTACCACATACTCGCCTTACGAGGGCTACCGCATTGCGTTCAACGGCACGAAAGGTCGTATGGAATCGTGGATCAAGGAACGTCAGCCGTGGGAAGAGCTGGAAGATGGCGATGTGATTCGCCTGACGAAGAATTTCGGTAAGTCGAAACTGATCCGTGTCACAGCACCCGAAGGCGGACACGGCGGTGGCGACCCAATTCTGCACGCGCACCTGTTCAAGGATCAGGACCTGCCCGATACGTTGAAGCAAGGGGCCGGCGTACGTGAGGGAGCCATGTCTATCCTGATCGGCGTGGCAGCACGTAAGAGCATCGACAGCGGCCAGCCTGTCAAGATCGAGTCGCTTACTTCACTGAAACCAAAATCCAGCACGCTGTAGGTTTTGATTCACCATAGAGTACACGGTGATCAATAAAAAAGCTCAAAGCCTCACGGATTTTATTTCGTCGATTTAGGAACAGCATTGCTACATAAAATGTTTAGCGAATTAAGTCGCGCAGTCGCGCGACGTGATTGAAACGGCTATTCATCGGCATTACAGGCGCGCGACATAGACAATTTAAGTCACGCAGTAGTCGCGCACATTTTTCTCAACTTGCAGATACTCAATGGAATAAAAATAATACTCATGAGACATGTTCATTTGCTGGTGACATAACTTCGACAGAAAGGAGGATAGGAGTTGTTTCAAAGCAGGAAACTCTTTTCCACAAAAGGAGAAAGCTATTGCTACACCCAAGTGTACAGATTGTACACACCCGGATCTATAGGTTGTATAGACCCGGGTGTAGAGCCCTTGTACACCCGGGTCTGCAAAGGTTGTACACCCGGGTCTGCAAAGACTGTACACCCGGATCTATAAAGGTCGTATGCCCGGGTGTAGAGCCTTGTTAGCTGCTGTTGAAAAAACAATATCAGGAAGAGATACGGTTCATACCTTCTTTAAGAAAAAAACATCCTATTGCTTAAGAGGCGCGCGAGTACTGCGCGACTTAAATTACCTATGTCGCGCGCCTGTAATTCCGATGAATAGGGCGTTTCAACAACATCGCGCGACTGCGCGACTTAATCCGCTAAACTTTTTGTAGCGCATGCACTGTGTACACCACGAAAACGCATACCTTTCACCCGCGCTGCGACTCTATGGTATACGTAAAACTGTCGGCCCGGTAATACCCTACATTGTATTCCACCGGCTTATCATTGATATCATACACGAAACGTTTGCGAACCAGAATAGGATCACTTGGCGAGATCTCCAGCTTTTCACTGATAAAATTACCGGCCAACCGCGCGCTGATCTCCTCCCTGGAAGTCTTCACTTGTACATCGTACTGCGACTCCATCATCTCATAAAGAGGCATGGCGAAATTCTCGTTTCCGGTCAGTGGAATAACCGGATTGAAGAACGAGATAAAATAGACAAAAGGAAAGTCCTTTTTCCCGCGCAATCTTTCCAGACACAGTATCCGCCCATCAGCCGGTTCTATGCCGAAGAACTCACAGACCTCTTCATTGGGTTTCTTTCTGCCTACAAACAATTCAAAGTTGTGCACTTCGATACCCAATGCCCGCATTTCCTGCGAAAAGCTCATCCAATTCTTGGCCCCACTCAAAATACCTTTCTTAGCCACTTTGGTTCCATATCCTTTTTTACGGATCAGCAAGCCCTCGAATACCAGTTTGTTAATGGCTTGTCGAAGAGTATTCCGGGAAATCTTTAATTGTTCAGACAATTCCACCTCATTAGGAAGTAGCTTTCCTTTCTTATATTCTTCTTGTTCTATCAACGTCCTCAGATAGTCTTCCGCCTGAGAATGAAGGGGTACTGAGCTTTCATGATTTATTTTCCTGGTCATATTTTAATTATTTAACGCGATAAAGATAAGAATAAAAAAAAACATCCCAAATTGTTTGCATTAAAAAAAACAATCGATATATTTGCACAATCTTTACACATGTTCATACATGAAACTATTAAAATTATAAGTTATGCGAATATCTAACTACGAAAAACAACCTTCTACAAAAGTACAAGGATTGTTGCTGGAAGGATGGGAGGCGATACTCCAAAAGTGGAAGTCGGAAATACAACCAGGGAAACACACACTGGTTTTCGATTGCTATACAGGAGTGCATGCCAATGAAATCAAAAACGCCTTAGCGACTCTATCCCCTTTCTTGTTCATCTGTACAGACGATTTATTCCAATCGGAAGAGACAATCCGCCAGATGACTTCCCGGTACATGACGGAAGATGTTCTGTTCGGCTACATCTCTCCATTAGCTATGGAAGAGTACTTTGACAACGCCAAACTGGAGGCGGCACGCACGCAGATATCCTCCACGGACGGGCTCACCATCTTGTTCGGACATGGAGCATCCATGGTGGCACATGAATACGACAAGTTGATTTATGCCGATATGGCCCGCTGGGAAATACAGCAACGTTTTCGCCGGCGCGAAGTAAAGGCATTGGGCGTGGACAACCGCGAGGAAGCCGTTTCGCTGCAATACAAGCGGGGATATTTCAACGACTGGAAGGTATGCGACTCCTATAAAAAGAAGATATACCATCAGGTAGACTATTGGGTGGATACACACATTCCCAATCAACCCAAGATGATCGACCGGGAGACATTTCACCAAGGAATCGAACTGACATCGACTACTCCCTTCCGTGTGGTACCGTTCTTTGACCCTGCACCATGGGGCGGACAGTGGATGAAATCGGTTTGCGATTTGAATCCGGATAAAGCCAACTATGGATGGTGTTTTGATTGCGTCCCGGAAGAGAACAGCTTGTTGCTGAATGTCAATGGGACGCTCTTCGAGATGCCCTCCAACAATCTGGTATTCCTGAAAAGCCAGCAACTGCTCGGCGAGCCTGTCGTAGCCCGTTTCGGACAGGAATTCCCCATTCGTTTCGACTTCCTGGACACCGTAGGCGGCGGAAATTTGAGCTTGCAGGTACATCCCACCACCCAGTTCATCCGTGACAGCTTCGGCATGCAGTACACCCAGGACGAAAGCTACTACCTGCTCGATGCTTACGAAGGAGCCACCGTCTATCTCGGCCTGAAAAACGGTATCGACAAAGACGAAATGATCGGCGACCTGAAGAAAGCTGAAAAAGGTGAACTTATTTTCGATGCCGATAAATATGTCAACAAGATCCCGGCCAAGAAGCACGATCACTTCCTGATCCCCGGTGGAACCATCCACTGCTCGGGCTCCGAAGCACTGGTATTGGAGATCAGCTCCACTCCCAACCTCTTTACGTTTAAGTTGTGGGACTGGCAACGACTGGGACTGGACGGAAAGCCACGCCCCATCAATGTAGACCGTGGCAAAGAAGTCATCGCCTGGGAACGCGATACCGATTACACCTACCGCTACCTGGCGAATCAGGCGGTAACCGTAGCCGAAGGAGAAGGCTGGCGGGAAGAACACACCGGATTGCATGCCAACGAATTTATTGAAACCCGCAGACACTGGTTTACCCAGACCGTTACCCACCAGACAGGCAACAGTGTCAATGTCTTGAATCTGGTAGAAGGCGACGAGGTAGTAGTGGAAAGCCCGCAAGGCAGTTTTGATCCGTTCATTGTTCACTATGCCGAAACGTTTATTGTTCCGGCTGGTGTCAACGAATACACTATCACTCCTTCCGGTTCTTCCATCGGCAAGGAATGCGCTACGATCAAGGCTTATGTACGTTTTAAAGATTAAGATACCATGTATAGTTTTGACGAACGAGTAGTCATGACCCTGGACGCAGGCGGAACCAATTTTGTATTCTCCGCCATCCAGGGCAACAAAGAAATTGTTCCTCCGCTCACTCTTCTGTCCCATTCGGACAACCTGGAAGAGTGTCTGCGCACACTATTGGAAGGTTTTCGCCAAGTCAAACAAGCGCTGAACATCCCCCCGGTGGCCATCAGCTTTGCTTTCCCCGGCCCGGCCGATTACAAGAACGGTATTATCGGCGATTTGCCCAACTTCCCTTCCTTCCGGGGTGGAGTGGCCTTGGGTTCTTTACTGGAAGAAACATTCAATATCCCCGTCTTCATCAACAACGACGGCAACCTGTTTGCCTATGGCGAAGCATTGGCCGGACTGCTACCCCAAGTAAACCATCGCCTGGAACAAGCAGGGATCTGCAAGCAGTATAAAAACCTGATAGGTATAACCTGGGGCACAGGCTTCGGTGCCGGAGTGGTGATTGACAAAGTCCTGCTGACCGGCGATAACGGTACCGGCGGAGATGTCTGGCTGTTCCGCAACAAGAAATACCCGGATATGATTGTAGAAGAAAGCGTCAGTATACGGGCTGTACGACGGGTGTACGAAGAACGCTCCGGAGAACCGGCCGCAGCACTTACCCCCAAAGACATCTTCGACATAGCCGAAGGCACAAAACCCGGAAACCAGGAAGCTGCCATACAATCCTTTGCTGAGTTAGGAGAAATGGCAGGCGATGCCTTAACCCGTGCTATGACATTGGTGGACGGACTGATAGTCATCGGCGGAGGACTGGCAGGTGCAGCCAAATACATACTGCCTTCTCTGTTGCAGGAACTGCGTAAAGAGATCCACACCTTTGCCGGCAGCACTTTTCCCGGACTGCAGATGGAGGTTTTCGATCTGAATACCTCTCACGAACTACAAGAATTTCTGAAAGAAGAAGGAACCATCATCCAGGTGCCTTTCATGGATAAACAAGTAGTGTATCGTCCTCTCAAACGCGTAGGAATAGCGATCTCTCCTTTGGGGACCAGCCGGGCAGTAGCCTTGGGAGCTTATGCGTTCGCCTTGCACCAACTGGATAATTAATAAATCTCTTATCATTTCACTAATAATTCAATTTTTATCATGAGTGAATCTAATCAATTGAATGCACCAAGGTGTATAAAGCAACCATTCTTCAGACGTAGAATGATTAGTCGGTGGCTGACACTGGCCTTGATCTTTTGTTTGAACATGTTCTCAATAGTCCATGCTCAAACGACTATAAGTGTAAAAGGAAACGTAATCGCCGACGGCGAACCTGTTATCGGCGCTACCGTACAGGTCAAAGAAACTCAATCGGGTACCATTACCGATATAGATGGTAACTTCGCCATCAATGTTTCTCCGAAATCTACGCTGGTGGTCTCGGCCATCGGATACCTGAAAAAAGAAGTACAGGTAAACAGCCGTGATTTCCTCCAGATCACCCTGAAAGCCGATGTCGTTCTGCTGGAAGATGTAGTCGTTGTGGGCTACGGCACGCAGAAGAAGGTGAACCTCACCGGAGCTGTTTCTACCGTATCCTCTAAAGACATCGAAGGAAAGCCGGTAACGAATCTGGTAGAAGCCCTGCAAGGAACTACGGCCGGACTCGTTATCCAGCAATCCAACTCGCAACCCGGCGCACGTCCCAGTATCAACATCCGCGGTCTGAACACGATGAACGACAACAATCCGATGATTATGATCGATGGGATCCTGGGCGATATCCAGAACGTGAATCCTTCTGACATCGAAAGTATTTCCGTGCTGAAAGACGCTTCTTCCACCGCTATTTACGGTTCGCGCGCTTCCAATGGTGTCATCCTGATTACCACCAAAAAAGGGAAGAGTGGCCGCAGCGAGGTGACCTACGAAGGCCAGTACGGCATACAGCAACCTACCTTCTTACCCAACATCGTGGATTCCTGGGTCTATGCCGAACTGCGGAACGAAGCGTTGGTCAACTCCGGCAGAGCTACTGCATTTACCCCCGAGCAGATTGCTTATTACCGTAACGGAGGTCCCAATGTGAACTGGATGGAAGAGATTTACAAGAACTCAGCTCCCCAACAGTCACAGAATGTCTCTTTCTCCGGAGGAAACGATAAGACCACGTTTATGGCTTCGCTGGGATACATGAACCAGGCCAGTATGTTCAAAGGCCCCAACTATGGACTGGAAAGATACAATGCCCGTGTCAATGTATCGCACAAAGCCACTGAACGCCTGACAATGAATGTCACCATGGCCTACGCCCGGAACGAGATCAAAGACCATGCCTACTGGACTGAATGGTTGATTGAGCAAGCCACCCGCATGCCGTCTATCTACCCCATCAAGGACGAAAACGGCTATACCTTCCCAAGCGGAAGTAACTCCAATGCACTGGCCCGCCTGGAACAAGGCGGATACCGCAAGAACTCCAACGATGATATCTCCGGAACTTTCTCATTGGAATACAAGATATGGGACGGGCTGGCAGTGAAAGGAATGTTGGGTGGACAGCTGTACAACAACCGTACGCATGAAAACCGGAAAGCCATTAACATCCCCGGATCCGGTGATACGGAAAACCGCATGACCGAAAGTTTCTCCCGCACGCAGAATATTACGGCCAACCTGATGCTTACCTACAACAAAACGTTCGGCAAGCACACCGTAGGAGCCATGGCCGGTTATTCGTACGAAGGAAGCAGTGACAACGGCTTCAACACCTATCGTCTGACTCCTACCTCCGACTATGACATCATGGTAGGCACCCAGACCCAGAACGTGGGCAACTCCGGTTGGGCCGGCGACTGGGCCATCTATTCCGGCTTTGCTCGTCTGAACTACGACTATGCAGGTAAGTACCTGTTCGAAGCCAATGTCCGTGACGACGTTTCCTCCAAGTTTGCCAAAGGAAACCGTTCGGCCATCTTCCCCTCCTTCTCGCTCGGCTGGCGTATCTCGGAAGAGAGCTTCTACGAATCCATGAAAGAGTACATCTCTGCCGCAAAGATCCGCGCCTCCTGGGGTATGGTGGGCAACAACCGCATCTCCAATTACCAATACATGTCTTCCGTATCCGTGTCGCCGGTTTACAACTTCGGCAGCAATGTGGTGAACGGAGCCAGCTTTGCCGCTTCCAATGCCAATATCAAGTGGGAAACCACTTCCATGTTCAATGTCGGTGTGGATCTGGGATTCTTAGACAACAAGCTGAACGTCACAGCCGACTACTTCGTCAATGACACGCGCGACATCCTCATCAATCTGCCCGTTCCGGGTATGTTCGGCGGTGGAAGCCCCGTGCAGAATGCCGGCAAAGTACGGAACAGTGGATGGGAACTGACGGCCAATTACCGTTTCAAGACAGGCGATTTCGAGCACAGCCTTTCTGGCAACATCTCCGACAGCAAGAACGAAGTGATCGACACCAAAGGCGTGCAATGGATCAACGGATCCGATGTAAATACCATCATTAAAGAAGGATATCCCATCAACTCCTACTACGCTTACCGCTGGAACGGATTCTTCCAGAATGAAGAAGAAGTATCCAAAGGTCCGCACCTGGACGGCATTACGCCGAAGCCCGGCGATATCCGCTACATCTCCAAGAATGGTGACGGATACGTGAAGGAAGACGATGACCGTTTCATCCTGACCGATAATTTTCCCCACTACACGTATGGCTTCACGTACGGATTTACCTGGAAAGGACTTGACTTCTCCATGTTCTGGCAGGGAGTAGGACGCCGTAACGTGTGGCTGCGCGGTGAATCGGTGGAAGCCTTCCACAACAACAACGAAGGTCCGGTGTTCGAATATCACATCGACCGTTGGACTCCCGAAAACCCCAACGCTTCCTATCCGCGTCTGACCGTCGGTTCTGAATCGGCAAACAATGCCGCCAAGTCCGACTTCTGGATCCAGGATGCTTCTTACCTGCGTCTGAAGAATGCACAGTTGGGATATACCTTGCCCCAAAGCTGGGTCAATAAGATCAAGATTCAGAATATCCGCGTGTACGTAAGCGGACAGAACCTGCTGACATTTACCGACCTGATCGGTGGATGGGATCCGGAAACCTCAGATGGTGGTGGACGTATCTACCCGGTTTCCAGAGTTATATCAATGGGATTGAACGTTAAATTTTAAGATGTATCATGAAAACAAATCAACTAAAAATAGCTTTTGTGGTGGCATTGTCAGCTTGTGCAGTTTCCTGCATCGACCTGGACACACCACCGTATGACAGGGAAACGGACCTCACCTACTGGGAAAAACCGGACGCTGCCCTCAACTCACTGAATACCTGTTATTCCAGCCTGTTCAGTGCCGAAGAAGTGATCTACGCCGATGCCATGAGCGACAATGCCTATACCAAGGTGTTGACCGGGTTCAACCAATCCGTTGGCAATGGTACGTATACTACGGACTATCCTTACCTCAAATCCGTATGGGATTTCCGGTATGGTGGTATCCGCAACTGCAACCAGCTGCTGAATAACATTGACCGCATACCGGGATTATCGACCGAGCTGCACAACCGCTATGTAGGCGAAGCCATGGTGATCCGTGCGTTCGCTTATTTCGAACTCTACTCGCGCTTCGGCGATGTTCCTTATTTCACCAACGTGGTCACTATCAAGGAGTCGCAGGAACTGGCCCGCACGCCCAAGGCAACGGTGGTGGAGAATCTGCTGACAGAGCTGAACCAGGTAATCGACAACAACTATCTCCCCGCCAAATACGACGCTGCTGACAAAGGGCGCATCACCAAGTGGGCGGCTATGGCTTTGAAAGCCCGCATCCTGTTGTTCGAAAGCCGTTGGCAAGAAGTGAAGACTGTTACGGAAAAGATAATGAAAGAGGGAGGCTTTAGCCTGTTCGGCAGTTACAGCGGTCTGTTCGAGGTAGCCAATGAAAACAACCAGGAAGTCATTCTGGATCTTCAGTACCTTTCTCCGGACCGGGAGCACAACAAGCAGTATGAGTTCCTGCCTCCTTCGTTAGGTGGATATTGCCAGTTGGCCCCGCTGCAGGAACTGGTAGATGATTATATCACCACCAATGGAAAGGGAATCCGGGAAACCGGCAGCAATTACAACGAGAGCGATCCTTTCTCCAACCGCGACCCGCGACTGGCTGCTTCCATCGTCTACACCGACAATAGCTATACCAAGGCCGACGGCAGCCAAGCCGTGATCGACTGCACGCCCGGAGCTTCTCCGGATGGATTCGGTTTCAGTTCCAACTGTTCGCCTACAGGTTATTACATCAAGAAATACTGGGACAAGACCTATCGGAACACCCTGATGTCCGGACTGAACATCATCCTGATCCGTTATGCCGATGTACTGCTGATGAATGCCGAAGCGCTGGCCGAACTCGGAGAGATGAACGAAACCGCCTGGAACACCACTATCCTCCTGCTACGCCAACGGGCCGGATTTAGCAACCCTGCCGCCTTGAGCTATCCCGGCAATGAGAACATAGTGAACGTGGTCCGCCGCGAACGTCGTTGCGAGTTGGCTCTGGAAGGCCTGCGGACGAAAGATATCATTCGCTGGAGAACCGCCGAAACCGTACTGAACGGTTGGTGCCACGGTATTAAAACCGATGCCACGGTAGGAACCGACAATGGGTATGTCCGCGTGGAACAAAGAACCTTCAAAGCGGACAAACATTATTTGTGGGCCATTCCGCAAAGTGAAAGAGATTTAAATAATAACCTCACACAGAACCCGAACTGGTAATGTATTTAAAAAGATTTGACACAATGAAAAAGATATACTTATATTTGCTCGGCCTGATTCTGCTGGCTTCCTGCCAGGAATCGTACGACTTTGATCCCGGCTTTACGGTGCCCACCACATTTGAGGGTCCGTCGGCCGTGCAGATCGATCTGACCTCCTCACAGAACCTGGTGTTCAAGTGGGAAGGCGGTGGTGCCAATGATGGAGGAATCGTGCTGTACTCGGTACTTTTCGATGTAGCAGGCGGTAACTTCTCTGATCCGGTATACACGATGACCAGTGACTTGGGTGCTCATCCGCAAGTGACGCTCAATCACGTCACGCTGAATAAGATAGCCCGACTGGCAGGATTAAAGACCGGTGAAACCAAAGAACTGAAGTGGACGGTCACGGCTTCCAAAGGTGGCGTGTTAAAACAAGCCGAAGGAAACGGTACAGTGACCATAACGCGTCCGTCGGAAGAAATTCCGGAGCGCATGTACCTCACGGGAACAGCAACCGAAAACGGCGGTACAGACCAACGGGAATTCCGTCAGGTAAGCGATGGCGTGTTTGTCATCTTCACTAACCTGAGTGCCGGTAACCTGCTGTTTGCCGATGCTTTGACGGAGGATGCCGTACACTATACGATGGGTGATAACAACCGTTTGGCCGAAGGAACGACTCCTTTTACCGTGACAGCGTATGATACTCCGGTTAGACTGACCGTGAACTTCAACACGAAAGAGATGAAAACAGAAAAAATCTCCGGCGTACGGATGATCTGGGGAGCTACGTTCGGTGTGATAGCCCAGATGAACTACCAGGGCGGCGGCATTTTCAAGGCCGACGATGTATATGTGTTGTTCGTTGACCAGAGTCGTCCGGAAACGAATCCTCCCGGCTGGTTAAGCTGGACCGAAGAACGTTACTACTTCATTGCCACCATCGAAGGAAGCGATTATTGCTGGGGACGTAACGATGGCATCTCTGCTGAACGTCCTTCCGACAATGAGCCTCTGCGCTTCTATGAGTTGGGAGAATTCGGCTGGTCGCAATGGGATCACTTGTGGAAAATGAGCGGTAAGTTGGATACCAAATACTGCACGGTAACGATCGATACCAATCTGGAGGGAATGATGGTGCACCAGTTCAGTAACATCAGATAAAAAAATGAAAAAGAGCATTTTAATAATTCTGGCCTGCCTCTGGACAGTCTCCTGTTCGGACGGATCAGAGAAATGGAATCCGGAGGGACCTGAGGTCCCTCCGGGAACCGACCCGACGGAAGTTAAATATGCCGCCCGTGCCAAAGAGATGTTCGACCTCATACAAGTGCACTATAAGAATGGTACTGCCGGATTGTACAAGGAAAGTAACCCGCAACAAAGCGGGGATCCTACCTTTTCCTATCTGTGGCCTTATGACGGACTGGTGTCCGGTGCAGGGCTGCTGACCAAGCTGGGCTATAATGTCAATTACGAATCGATGGTCACCAACTTCGATAAGTACTGGATAGCCAATGGGAACAACGGGATAGCCGGATTCGGCTCTTCCACCAACGGAACCACCGGCGGCGGAACCCGCTTCTATGACGACAACTCCATCGTAGGTATCAATCTGGTCGAAGCGTATGAAGCTACCCAGAACGTGGCCTTCCTGAACAGAGCCCGCCAGGTGGTGGACTTCCTGAAAACAGGAGAAGACGACAGGTTGGGAGGAGCTTTGTGGTGGAACGAAGACCAGAAAGACCAGACCGGCGTTTCGGATTCCAACAAACCCGCCTGCTCCAATGGATACGCCACGCAATTCCTGCTGAGGTATTACCAGATTTGTCCTGCGGCCGAGAAAGCCGACGTACTGGCCTTTGCCAAACGGTTGTACACCTGGCTGAGAACGAATCTGAAGGATACCGACAATTGTTACTGGAACGATCTGAACAACCAGGGTGCCGTCAACAAAACCAAGTGGACCTACAATACCGGAGTCATGGTACAAAACGGTCTCTGCCTGTATCAGATTACCAAGGAGCAAAGCTACCTGACGGAAGCCAAAGCATCGGCCGATGGTGCCTACGACTTCTTTGTCAAGAGCCGCAACGGACTGGCATTGGCCTATCCGGATCACGACCCCTGGTTCAACACCAAGTTACTGATTGCGTACATCGATCTGGCTCCCCTGTACTCCAAAGCCGATCAGTACATCCAGACATACATCAAGTTCATAGACAACGGCTACGAGAAAGCGCGTACGGACCTCGGCTTCTTCTACGAAGACTGGACCAGCGGCGCTGCCAAACGGTATTATTCCCTCCTTATGCAGGATGCCGTGGTGGAATCGTACGCAGCCATCGCCTTGTATAAAGGAGAAAAAGCAGAACAATAGGTAAAAATGAGATATATAGTATTAGTTTGTTCATTTTTGGGATTGCTGGTGGCGTGTACTGTACCACCGGCAGCCACTCCTTACCTGGATAAGGCTGAGGATATGTTCTCCCTGGTCTGGGAGAAGTACCGCGTACCGGAGTACGGACTCTTCTCGGAACATTACCCCAGTAGTTACAAGCCCGACCTGAATTATTTTCAGGACAGTACCCGCAAAGCGCAGGAAGCTTCTTACCTGTGGCCCATGAGCGGGGTATTTTCTTCGGTGGTGCTACTGACGGAAATTGATTCCGAAACGTATACGCCGTACCTGGACTCTATGGTCATGGCTGTGGAGCAGTATTACGATAATAAACGCCAACCGCCCGGCTACCAGGCTTATCCGGTGCAGTTCGGACAGGTGGACCGATATTACGACGACAACGGACTGGTGGGCATCGATTATATCGACGCGTATCAGGTCACCCGTAATCCGGCTTACTTAGCCAAAGCCAAGGAAGTGATGACCTTCATCATGAGCGGTTGGTGGGACGACTGGGGAGGTGCTGTCTCCTGGGTAGAAGGAAACAAGGACCAGAAACCGGCCTGTTCTAACGGGAAAGCCACCGTTCTGTCCCTCAAACTCTACGAAGCTACTCAGGACACCAGTTATCTGGCGCAAGGAAAACGCTTCTACCACTGGATGATGGACCACCTGCGGGATGATTCCCTGAATATTATCTGGAACTCGTGGCTCACCGAGAAGGGCGAAGTACAGAAACATGCATATACCTATAATACAGGTACGATGATCCAGTCGGCTGTCCGCCTGTACCGGCACACCCACGAACAGAAATATCTCGACGATGCCCGCGCTTTGGCCGAAGGCAGTTTCAACTACTACGTGAAACAAACTCCGGAAGGAACGCCCTATATAGCCGATCTGCCCTGGTTTGTTATCGTACTTTTCCGCGGATATCATGAGCTGTATGACATTGACGGCGAGCCGAAGTATGTCAACGCACTGATCGCCTCGGCGGACTGGGCCTGGGAACATGCACGCGACCAGATAGGACTGGTTTATAACGACTGGACGGGCCGCAAGGACGAGAAGACACAACCCAAATGGTTGCTCGACGAATCGTGTATGATCGAGATGTACACCCGCGCCGCCCTTATCAAGAAAGAAGTGACCCTTAAAAACAGCCATCCATGAAAAAAGAAAATTCATTATCCAAAGCATTGCCCGTCCTGTTCGGATTCTTCGTCATGGGCTTCTGCGACATTGTAGGCATCTCCTCCGATTATGCTAAAGAGGCATTCGGCTGGTCCAATACCATGACCGGGTTCATCCCTTCCATGGTGTTTGTCTGGTTCCTGTTCCTGAGCATACCGGTGGGCATCAAGATGAATTCCTGGGGACGGAAGAACACTGTGCTGGTCAGCATGGGCGTAACGGTAGCCGGGATGATCATTCCGCTGGTGGTGTACAACAGTGTCACCTGTATGGTAGCGTACGCCTTGCTGGGTATCGGCAATGCCATTCTTCAGGTTTCCCTGAATCCATTGCTCAGCAATGTGATTACGGACAAGAAACTGCTCACCAGCAGCCTTACGGGCGGACAGGTGGTCAAGGCGGTTTCCTCGTTCGTAGGACCGTATATTGTCCTGTTTGCCGTCAACTACTTTGGGAAAGGGGATACTGTATACTGGTATTACTGCTTCCCGATACTGGGTGCCATTACGCTGCTCTCTGCTGTATGGTTGCTGGCCACTCCCATTCCCCGCGAGGAGCGGGAAACAGCGGCAAGCGGTTCTTCATTCGGCGAAACTTTCGCTTTGTTGAAAGACAAGACCATCCTGCTGCTCTTCCTCGGCATATTCTTTGTCGTAGGCGTGGATGTGGCAACGAACTTTATCAGTTCCAAACTTATGATGGTCCGTTTCGATTGGCCCAAGGAAGATGCAGGAACGGCTCCGCAGGTCTATTTCTTCTGCCGTACGGTAGGAGCTTTCCTGGGTGCTTTCCTGATGACGAAGATTGCCGAGATGAAATATTTCCGGGTCAATATCCTGGCCTGTATCGCTGTATTATTGGTGCTGGCGTTCGTAGAAACACCTATGGTAGATCTGGTTTGTATAGGAGCCATCGGCTTCCTGGCGTCCTGCGTATTCCCCATTATTTACTCGATGGCTGTGCAGGCACGCCCTGAAAAAGCCAATCAGATCTCCGGCTTGATGATCACGGCAGTAGCAGGCGGTGGCGCGGTAACTCCCATCATCGGTGCGGCTACCGATGCTATTGGTATCATCGGCGGGGTATTTGTGATTCTGGTGTGCGTGCTTTACCTCACGTACTGTGCTTTCGGTGTAAAATCCGTGCGCGCGTAGATTGCTTTGTTTACCTTTCAATATGTATATATGAAAATAGTAAGATCATTTTTAGCGACGTTGGCCCTTCTATCCGTCGTTTCCTGCCAGACAACGGAGAAACCCGATCTGGTGAAGTATGTGAACCCCAACATCGGTTCCATCCACAGTCGTTGGTTCTTTTACACACCGGCAGCCGAACCTTTCGGATTGGCCAAGCTGGGAGCTTCCACGAATGGAACGTATGGCAACAACCAAGGCTGGGAAGCCGTAGGTTATGAAGACGGACATACCTCCATTGATGGGTTCCCCTGCCTACACGAATTCCAGGTAGGTGGTATCAACCTGATGCCTGTCACAGGCGAAGTAAAAACCATTCCCGGCACTCTGGAAGAACCAGATGCGGGCTACCGTTCCCGGTTCGACAAGAAAAATGAAGTAGCCCATCCCGGTTACTATTCGGTCTTGTTGAAAGATTACGGGGTGAAAGCCGAACTCACGGCTACCGCCCGCGTGGGCTTCCAACGCTACACGTTCCCCGAATCGGCACAGTCGCACATCCTGTTGGATATCGGCAACCGGATAGGCGAGAGCGGTGCGGTACGTGATGCGTACATCAAGCAACTGGACGACTATACCATCGAAGGTTACGTCATCACCGAACCAGAATACGTCAAGAAATACCAGGCGGGTGCTACCGTGCCTATGTATTTCTACGCCGTGGTAGACAAGAAACCGGAGTCGGTACAGGTATTTTACCGCGGTGAGTCCCTGAAAGAAGCCAAAGAGATCAAAGGCTCCGGCGCTTGCATGAGCTTGAATTATGCGACGACGAAGGACGAACAGGTAGAAATAAAACTGGGACTCTCCTACACCTCCATCGACAATGCCAAGCTAAACCTGGAAACAGAAGCTGCCGACCTTCATTTCGATGCCGCGCATAAGAATGCAACGGTCAAATGGAACGAGTCTCTGGGACGCATCCTCGTTTCGGGTGGAACGGAAGAGAACAAGATCAAGTTCTATACCGGACTGTACCATGCCCTGCTGGGCCGCGGTCTGGCCAGCGACGTGAACGGCGCTTATCCTAAGAACGACGGAACGGTAGGTATGATAGAGAAAAATGCCCAGGGAAAACCGAAGTACAACCACTACAATACGGACGCCGTCTGGGGAGCTTACTGGAACCTTACTCCGCTGTGGGCATTGGCTTATCCGGACTATTACAACGATTTCGTGAACAGCCAGATGCTGGTTTACAAGGATGCCGGATGGCTGGGCGACGGCATTGCCACCAGCAAATATGTTTCCGGCGTAGGAACCAACATGACCAGCATCACACTGGCCGGAGCCTATCAGAGCGGCATCCGCGGATACGATGTGGAAGAAGTCTACCAGGCAGCGCGTAAAAACGAGTTGGGCTGGGAAGGACGCATCGAAGGCGCCGGCAAGATGGATGTGAAACAGTTTGTAGAACGGGGCTATGTGCCTTATGAGAACTCTGTTTTCTACGGTACTCACACGGGAGGATCTACCTTCTCGGCCTCGCATACACTGGAATACAGCTTCAGTGCATACGCCGTAGCCCAATGGGCCAAGGCGCTGGGAAAGACGGACGATTACAACCGCCTGATGGACCTGTCCAAAGGCTGGGAAAGATTGTTTGACGACAGCCTGGACCTGATCCATCCCCGCGATGTAGAGGGTAAGTTCCTGGATAACTTCAATCCGCTGGAATCCTGGAGAGGCTTCCAGGAAGGAAATGCTGTGCAATACACCTTCTTCGTACCGCACGATCCGATGGGACTGATTGGCAAAGTGGGTCAGGATGTCTTCAACCAGCGGTTGGATTCCATCTTTACCCAAGCCCGCAAGTCTGTATTCGGTGGTGGAAAAGAATTGTATGCCTTCTCCGGCTTGCAGAGCCCGTACAACCACGGAAATCAGCCCAACCTGCATATCTCCTGGTTCTTCAACTTCTCCGGCAAACCGTACCTCACCCAGAAATGGACTCGCCTCATCTGCGATGAATTCTACGGCGTAACGGGCGAGCATGGCTACGGATATGGACAGGACGAAGATCAAGGACAGTTGGGTGCCTGGTACGTGATGGCTGGCATCGGACTGTTCGACGTGCAGGGAGGAACTTGCATGCAACCTACGTACCAGATCGGTTCTCCGCTGTTCGACAAAGTGGAAATCCGGTTGAACCCGCTGAATGCCAAAGGGAAATCGTTCGTGATCGAAACGGTGAACAACACGCCGGATGCCTATTACGTACAATCAGCCGAGCTGAACGGAAAGTCGTTCGACAGTTATTGGCTCAACCGGGAGGAACTCTATAAAGGAGGTACATTGAAACTGCAGATGGGAACTACTCCGAATGAGAAGTGGGCGGCTACAGCCACCCCTCCTGCTATGTAAAAGGGGCTTCATGGGAAGACTTCAGTTTCGTCAAGCAAAACAAGATAGGGCTTCGTGTGTCCGCAGGACATATGGAGCCCTATCTCGTTCCATACCGGGAACTTCTAAGCTTTCGCCTGATGCACCGTCAGCTGCGGGAATGGGAAGTTGATTCCTTGCTTGTTGAACGTAGCATAGATCTCCTGATTGATCTTGAAGTACACATCCCAGTAATCCTCGCTCTTCACCCATACGCGGGCTACGACATTCACACTGCTGGCGGCCAGGGCATGCAAAGCAACAAAAGGAGCAGGATCGGGCAGAATACGCTGATCGGCCGAAATGACCTGACGGACAATCGCCTCTACTTTCGCGTAATCTTCACCGTAATCCACCCCGAACACCCACTCGATGCGGCGCGTCGTCTGGTGACTGTAGTTGATCACGACTCCATTACTCAGCGAGCCGTTGGGCACGTAGATCATCTTGTTGTCCGCCGTGGTGAGGATGGTGTGGAATATCTGGACTTCCTTCACCGTGCCGATGAAGTTCTGGCTTTCGATGACGTCGCCCACCTTGTAAGGTTTGAAGAGCAGGATCACCAGGCCGCCGGCAAAGTTGGACAGGTTGCCCGAGAGTGCCATACCAATGGCCACACCGGCAGACGCCAGCAGGGCTGCAAACGAGGTGGTAGCCACGCCCAGCTTGTCGACCACGGCAATGATGAGCAGAATGGTGAGCATTACGTTGACCAGGCTTCGGACGAATGTCTTTACACTGATATCCACCTTGCGGCGGTTGAGCAACTTGGAGAGAAACTTGTTGATCAGAGAGATAACGAAACGCCCTACTATAAAGACGATCAGCGCAGCCAGGATACGGCCGCCGCCTACAATACAGAAATCAATCAACTCTTGCAGAATGGGGAAGCGTTCTACGATTCCTGTTTCGGCAATGGCTCGTGTCAGTTCATGTGCGGTTTCCTGTATGGTATCCGCCGGTTGTGTCGCTTGAAATAATAACATATTTGTATAATTAAGAATTAATAAATTCACAGAACAACGCACAAAGTTACATTGTTTTTAGCTTAACAAGAAGAGTTTTCTTGTTTCTAATAAAAAAAAGCTCTACTTTTGCAGCGAAATTTGAGTAGTAGGGGTGCCTTATACATGACGGGCTGAGAATATACCCTTAAAACCTGATCCGGGTAATGCCGGCGTAGAGAACTAAGTAAAATGAAAAGAAAATCCCTTGTTGTTGCCATCTCGTTGGCCGCAACGAGCCAGCTTGTAGCACAAGTTGACTCAAAAGACAGTCTGAAAGTGATTAACCTCCAAGCCGTAGAAGTCCTGTCTACGCGTGCCACCGCCCGGACTCCGGTGGCGTTCACCGACCTGAAGAAAGAACAAATTGCCAAGCAGAATGTCGGGCTCGATATTCCGTTCCTGCTCACAGCGACCCCGTCTGTACTGGTTACATCCGATGCCGGAGCAGGCGTAGGCTACACCAGCATCCGTGTACGCGGAACGGATGCCTCGCGCATCAACGTCACTACCAACGGCATTCCGATGAATGATGCCGAAAGCCATTCCATCTACTGGGTGAATACGCCCGACTTTGCTTCGTCGCTCGAAGACATGCAGATTCAGCGCGGGGCGGGTACGTCGACTAACGGTTCGGGAGCCTTCGGTGCCAGCATCAACATGCGTACACAAGGTATTCCCTCGCAAGCATACGGCGAGGTCTCGGGCTCATACGGCTCGTTTAACACGCACAAGGAGACCGTCAAAGTGGGTTCGGGACTTATTAATAATCGATGGGCGTTCGATGCCCGCCTGTCGAACATCCAGAGCGATGGATACCGCGACCGGGCTTCGGCCGACTTGAAGTCGTACTTCGCACAGGCCGGATATTACGGTGACCACACGTCGGTGAAGTTTATCACCTTCGGCGGGCACGAAGAGACGTATCATGCCTGGGACGGTATCAGCAAGGAGATGCTTAAGACGGATCGCACCTATAATCCTAACGGCAAGATCAAAGACGACAACATAGACGAAGGGAAAGTCATCGGATTCTATGACGACCAGGTGGACGATTATCGCCAGACGCATTACCAACTGTTGCTCAACCATACATTCTCGCCGGCATGGAACATGAACGTAGGGCTGCACTATACGGATGGATTCGGCTTTTATCAGGAGTACAAGAACGGACGTACCCTGGAAGAATACGGCTTGCAACCGTACACTGCGAATGGGGTGACCTACGACAAATCGAACCTTGTGCGCAAGAAGATAGTAGACAGCGGTTTCGGCGGAGGTATCTTCTCGCTGAACTACAAGGGCGACGGGCTGGATGCTTCGCTCGGTGGCGGATTGAACCGCTACGAGAACGACCACTACGGTCAGGTAATTTGGATCAAGAACTACCTCGGACAGCTCGACCCAGAGCATGAGTACTACCGCAACACGGGTGCCAAGACCGATGGGAACATCTATGCCAAAGCGAATTACCAGATCACTACCGGACTGAGTGCGTATGCCGATGTGCAGTACCGCTACATCAACTACACCATCGACGGCACCAACGACAAGTGGGACTATACAGCCAAGCCGTCCCACATGCAAAACCTCCATGTGGACGAACACTTCAGCTTCTTCAATCCCAAAGCGGGACTGTTCTGGCAAATCAACCCGCATCACAGCACCTACGGTTCATTTGCCGTGGCGCAGAAGGAGCCTACCCGCAACAACTACACCGACGGACTCTTCACGGAGCAACCCCGACCGGAGAAACTGTTCGACTACGAGTTGGGCTACACCTACCGCAACCAATGGTTTACAGCCGGCCTCAACCTGTATTACATGGACTATACCGATCAGTTGGTGCTCAACGGCCGCGTGAACGACATCGGCGAACCGATGGCCGAGAACGTAAAGGACAGCTACCGCATGGGAGCCGAACTCTCGCTCGGTGCGCGCATCACCCGCTGGCTGCGTTGGGACGTGAACGGTACCTGGAGCAAGAACCGCATCAAGGACTACAAAGGATACGTGAGCGATTATGACGACAACTGGGACGAGATGTGGACACAAACTTCCATCGACATGGGCGACTCACCGATATCGTTCTCCCCGTCGTTCATGGCCAACAGCCTCATCAGCGTGAACTACCGCGGACTGGATGCTTCGTTCCAGTCGCAATACGTCGGCCGCCAGTATCTGGACAACTTCGGGCTGAAAGAGAACTCCATCGATGCCTACTTCGTGAGTCACCTCAATGTGGCGTATACCTTTAAAGCTCTGCACACCAAAGGCATCACCCTCGGCGTGAGTGTATATAATCTGTTCAATGCGAAGTACGAAACCAACGGATACTCGCAGACGGCAGCCGTGTACAAGGATGGCGACAAGACGAACCCGTATGTGCTGGCTCATGATCCGCGCTACTACCCCATGGCGGGCACAAATGCACTGGCACATGTAACCATCAGATTTTAAACGGTTATGGATTATCTCGAAATCATAGGAACCATCGTCGGCCTGGTATACCTCTGGCTGGAATACAAGGCTAATATCTACCTGTGGGTGGCAGGCATCATCATGCCGGCCATCTACATCTTCGTCTACTACCGGGCGGGATTGTATGCCGATTTCGGGATCAATATCTACTATCTGCTGGCTGCCCTGTACGGATGGTTGGTGTGGCGATACGGTGCTTACTGGAAACAGAAATTGGGTAAGAAGAACAGCCATGCAGAGAAACTGGCTGAACTCCCCATCACCCGGATGCCTATCAATTACCTATTCGCCCTCCTCTGCATCTTCCTGGCCTTGTTCTTCGGCATCGCTTACATACTGATCTATCATACCGACAGCACCGTCCCCTGGCTGGACAGTCTGCCAACGGCTTTGAGCATCATCGCTATGTGGATGCTGGCCCGCAAGTATATTGAACAATGGTTGGTATGGATTGTTGTTGATATTACCTGTTGCGGACTGTACATCTACAAAGAACTGTACTTCACGGGAGTGCTTTATGGAATCTACACCGTGGTTGCCTTCTTTGGCTATCTCAAATGGAAAGAACTTATGGAGGAATCGGCACAGGCTTACCAAACAAACGAACCGTTATGACAGCAAAAGAAATTATACACACCATTATCAATACCGATTGGGACGCCGTGATACTCGGCAATGGCGACTATCCCACGCACTCCCTCCCACTGGGCATTCTGGAACAACCCAACTACTTAGTATGCTGCGACGGAGCAGCCAACGAGCTGATGCGTCGCGGTCGGACTCCCGATCTCATCATTGGCGACGGCGACTCTCTCCTGCCCGAGAACAAGGATCGATTCCTGCACATCTTCCACAAAGTGGACGATCAGGAAACGAACGACCAGACCAAAGCAGTGCACTTCCTGTTGAATCAAGGCAAGAAGAAGATTGTCCTCATCGGTGCCACCGGAAAGCGCGAAGACCATACGCTGGGAAATATCAGCCTGCTCATGGATTACCAGAAAGCCGGTGCGGAAGTATGGATGGCTACAGACTACGGGGTTTTCATCCCGGCCTGTGACACGAGTACCTTCGCTTGCTATCCCGGGCAGCAGATATCGATCTTCAACTTCGGAGCTACGAACCTGGAAGGTGAAGGGTTAGTTTACCCGCTAAGCGACTTCACCAACTGGTGGCAGGGTACCCTCAACAGAGCAACCGGCGAAGAGTTCACGGTTCGTGCCTCAGGGAGTTATTTAGTTTTCCTGGCGCACTGATTCCGAGTAGCATCCGATGTAAAACAATAATCCCCGATCGATTCGTTCGACCGGGGATTATTATTTATATACATCCGCTTAGATAGAGAGCAGATACTGCTTGAAGTCTGCAAACTCTTTCGTCATAGCCAGGCTCTTCTTTTCACCTTTCATGAATTCTTGCAGCTTGGCAGGGATCTCAACCTTCTCGCCGATGATGCTTTCTACCGTTTCGAGGAACTTGGCCGGATGGGCGGTTTCAAGGAAAATACCCGTTTCGCCCGGTTGCAAACCTTCTTCGAGGGCGCGGAAACCGCAGGCTCCGTGCGGATCAAGCAGGTACTGCGTTTCGTTCCAGATCTTCTTCACTGTTTCGGCAATTTGCTCGTCGGTGTAGGTAGTTCCGCTGATCTCGGCAGAGATGGCAGTGTGCGATGCACCGTACAAGTCGAGTACACGGGCGAAGTTGCTCGGATCGCCTACGTCCATGGCGTTCGCAATAGTAGCGATTGACGGACGGGGATTGTACTGCGCCGTTTGCAGATATTGGAAGAAGATATCGTTGCGGTTGTTGGCAGCGATGAAGCGACGGATGGGAAGTCCCATGCGTTTGCCGAAGAGTCCGGCGGTGATGTTTCCGAAGTTTCCGCTGGGTACGCATACTACGGCATTGTCGGCTTTGCCGAGCTTTTTCAGCTGGGCGTATGCGTAGAAGTAATAGAATGCCTGCGGGAGGAAACGAGCCACATTGATAGAGTTGGCTGAAGTGAGCAACAAGTGGTCATTCAGTTCCTTATCCATGAAAGCCGACTTCACCAATGCCTGGCAATCGTCGAAAGTTCCTTCCACTTCGAGGGAGGTAATGTTCTGCCCCAGTGTGGTGAACTGCTTCTCCTGTATCTCGCTGACTTTGCCTTTGGGGTAAAGCACGTACACATGAATGCCTTCTACGCCGAGGAATCCGTTGGCCACAGCACTACCCGTATCACCGGAAGTAGCTACGAGCACATTGACATTTTTTTGTCCTTCCTTGCGGATGAAGTAGCCCAGTAAACGGGCCATAAAGCGTCCACCCACATCCTTGAACGCCAGTGTTGGTCCATGGTAGAGTTCGAGGGAATAGATATTCTCTGTTACTTTCACCAGCGGAGCATCGAAGTTCAGGGTATCGTAAACGATTGCCTTCAGGGTTTCGGCAGGAATGTCTTCGCCGAAGAAAGCATCGGCTACCTGGTAGGCAATTTCCTGAAACGACAGGTTCTCGATGTTATTGTAGAACGCTTGCGGCAACGGCTTGATGCTGTGAGGCATGTATAAACCTTTGTCGGAGGCCAGCCCTTTCACGACGGCTTCTTGCAGCGAAACATCGGGGGCTTGTTTGTTGGTACTGTAATATTTCATGTTCAAATAGTGATTAGCGGTGAGTGATTAGTGATTAGCCATGAAAGCACGAATGAATTCGTCTTCTTTCAGCAGACCGTATGCGCCTTCTTTAGCCGATGCTTCGTCGTACACCTGCACAGCATCGGGTTCGATGCCAGGATACCAAATGATAAACGGAATCGGTTCATCGGTGTGGGTACGATACTCGCAAGGGGTAGGATGATCGGGCAGCACGGCGATGGCTACGGGTTCATCCCAAGTCTTCAAAGCTTCGTAGATAGGACCTACAGCACGACGGTCGAGGTTCTCGATGGTGCGAAGCTTCAAATCCACATTGCCTTCGTGACCGGCTTCGTCGCTCGCTTCAACATGCAGGTAGACGAAATCGTCTGTCTTCAAGGCTTCCAGTGCGGCGGCAACTTTGTTCTCGTAGTTGGTATCGTAGAGTCCGGTAGCACCTTCGACTTCGATAATGCGCAGGCCGGCATAGGTTCCAATGCCACGGATCAGGTCGACAGCTGAGATGACAGATCCACTCTTTACTTCCGGGAACGTATCCGAAAGCGTATCCATCTGCGGACGATAGCCCGGGCTCCACGGCCAGATGCTATTAGCAGGGTCTTTGCCTTCGGCCATGCGTTGAAGGTTCAGCGGATGATTCTTCAGCAGCTCTTGCGATTTCAGTATCAGGTCGTTGATCAGCGCGGCCGTTTCCTCTGCTTCGGGCACTTCCGGCTTCACCAGCAACGGACGGAACGGTTTCAACGGCACATCGTGCGGAGGGGTACAGTCGATACGCTTGTCGCCACCCTTGATGACCAACAGATGGCGGTACTGCACACCGGTATGGAAACGCACGCGGTCGTTGCCCAAGTGTTCTTGCAAGTACTTGATCAGCACATCGGCATCTTCGGTGGTGATGTGACCCGAAGAGTGGTTCTTCAGGATCTCGCCTTCCACGCAGATGAGGTTGCAACGCATCGCCATCTCACCCGGTTGCAGGTCCACGCCGATGCTGGCGGCTTCGAGCGGGCCGCGTCCTTCGTACACCTTCGGGAGGTTGTAGCCGAGAACCGACATGTTGGCCACCTCGCTTCCGGGATGAAAGCCCGGAGGAACCGTTGCCAGCAGACCGTTGCGCCCCAAACGGGCCAACAAGTCCATGTTCGGTGTGTGGGCGTATTGCAGGAGCGTTTTACCGCCCAACGCCTTCACCGGCCAGTCGGCCATTCCGTCACCTAATATAATAATGTGTTTCATAACTTTGTTTTTGTTTCACCACAGAGTCACACAGAGTTCCACAGAGTTTTTATAATTGGCTTACGCCGACCGTTGGTTCATCACAGAGAACACTGAGGTTTTCATTTTAGTATAGCATCTTTCACCGGAAAAACACATGGAATTCCAAAGAAAAAACTCTGTGGAACTCTGTGTGACTCTGTGGTGAACTGAATTTATACATTCGCGATGCTCATGATATCGGCAAATACCCCGGCAGCTGTTACGCTGGCACCGGCACCGTATCCCTGAATCATCATCGGGTATTCCTTATACCGTTCCGTCGTAAGCAGGATGATGTTGTTGCTACCTTCCAGTCCGTAGAACGGATGGGTGGAGCCTACTTCCTGCAAGCCTACCGACGCCTTGCCGTCTTCCAGCTTGGCCACGAAACGCCAGTGTTTATTATTCTTTTCCAGTACCTGGCGACGGGCTTCGAAGTCGGCATCCAAGCTGGGCACCTTCTTCCAGAAGTCGTCCAGCGAACCTTCGAAGAAGTCCATCGGCACGAAAAGATTCTTCTCTACATCGGCCTGTTCCAGTACATAACCGGCTTCGCGCGCCAGGATCACCAGTTTGCGGATCACGTCTTTACCGCTCAGGTCGATACGTGGATCGGGTTCCGAGTAACGCTCTTCCTGCGCCATCTTGATGGTACGGCTGAACGGCACATCGGCACTGATCTTGTTGAAGATGTAGTTCAACGTACCCGACAGGACGGCTTCGATCTTCTGAATCTTATCGCCACTGTGGATCAGGTCGTTAATGGTATTGATAATCGGCAGTCCGGCCCCTACGTTCGTTTCGAAGAGGAACTTCACGCCGCGGCGACGGGCTTCCTGCTTCAGGTCGCGGTAGTTCTCGTAGGCCGATGAAGCAGCGATCTTGTTGGCCGCTACCACCGAAATATTGTGTTGCAGGAAATCCTTGTAGAGCGATGCGATGCCTTCGCTGGCGGTACAGTCTACGAACACCGAGTTGAAGATGTTCATGCCGATCACCTCGTCGCGAAGCGATTGTAATGTGCTGGGGCTTCCCTTCTCGATCAACTCCTGTTGATAGTTGGACAAGTCGAAACCTGCCCGGCTGAACATGGCGCGATCGGCATCGGCGATACCCACTACGTGCAGTTTCAATCCGCTTTCCGTTTTCAGTTTCTGCTGTTGCTGACGGATCTGTTCGATAAGGCTGCCGCCCACCGTACCGATACCACAGATGAAAAGGTTCAGCACCTGGTATTCCGACAGGAAGAACGAGTCGTGAATCACGTTGAGCGACTTACGCAGGTATTTGGCATCGACCACGAACGAGATATTGGTTTCCGACGCACCCTGTGCACAGGCTATCACGTTGATACCGTTGCGTCCCAGTGTGCCGAACAGCTTACCGGCGATACCCGGCGTATGCTTCATATTCTCGCCTACGATAGCCACCGTAGCCAGGTTCTTCTCGGCCTGGATGCGCGAGATCTCTCCCATTTCTATTTCTTTGGCGAACTCTTCGTTGAGCACCTCGCAAGCCAGGTCGGCATCGGCATTGCGCACACCGATCGACGTACTGTTTTCCGAGGACGCCTGCGATACGAGGAACACGCTGATACCGTTCTTGGCCAACGCCTTGAAGATGCGGTAGTTCACACCGATGACACCCACCATACCGAGACCTTGCACGGTAATGAGGCTCGTGTCGTTGATGGACGAGATACCCTTGATGGCTTTTCCTTTCCCGTTGGCTACATGCTGCTGAATGATAGTGCCGGGAGCCGACGGGTTGAAGGTATTCTTAATAAGTATAGGAATATTCTTGTGACACACCGGGTAGATGGTAGGCGGATACACCACCTTGGCACCGAAGTTGCACAACTCCGTAGCCTCTACGTACGTCAGTTCGCTGA
Organism: Bacteroides sp.; assembly: GCA_031555765.1. Taxonomy (GTDB): domain Bacteria; phylum Bacteroidota; class Bacteroidia; order Bacteroidales; family Bacteroidaceae; genus Bacteroides. The sequence goes on from JAVBUC010000002.1 coordinate 115,753, forward strand.
TGGTATAGGCGGTAGAGATGACCTTCGGATCGGCCGTCATGAAGCCATCCACATCCGTCCAGATCTCTAATGCGTTGGCATCGAGTGCAGTAGCTATGATAGCAGCCGTGTAGTCCGAGCCACCGCGACCAAGGTTGGTCACATCGCCCGAGGCTTTGTCCGACGAGATAAAGCCGGGTACCAGAGCCACTTGCGGGATGACGCTGAACGCTTCCTTTACCAGTTTATGGGTCAGGTCTGTATCGATGACATGTTTGGTATGCTTGAATTCAGTCTTGATGAAGGTGCGCGAGTCGTACCACTTGGCACCGTCGATAAGTTGGGCCACGATGATGGACGACAGGCGTTCGCCGTAGCTCACGATGGTGTCGTACGTTTTCACCGAAAGGTCTTTGATGAGGTACACGCCCTGGAAGATGTTCTTCACCTCGTTGAGCAGTTCGCCCACCTGACGTTGCAGTTCCACCTGTCCCCCGCCTGCCGGAATCACTTCCTTGATCATCTCTACGTGGCGGTAGACGATTTCGCGGAATTCGCCTTCGTAAGCGATATCGCCCGCTGCTGCCAACTTCGACGTCAGTATCAGTTTGTCGGTAATACCTCCAAGTGCCGAAACAACTACGATGACCGGCTCACTGGCCGACTCTACTATCTTCTTGACTTCTAAAATGCTGTTCACGGAACCTACGGATGTTCCGCCGAATTTCATTACTTTCATGCGAATACTGTATTTATGTCCACGTCCTTCTCCCTGCGGAGCGGTCATGGGTTATTAACGAATAAAAAATTGAATTAAGAAAAATCTGCTGAAGAGGTGTATCACGTAGAAACACAAAAATATCCATTAACCCCTAAGGGTCATGGTTGTGGTGAACATGGATGTGACTGTATGTGAGTAATACTTCATCATTCTCGTTGTTTCTATCGTTGTTTTTGATAAGTGTCGCAAAAGTAGTAATTATTTCCAGCATTCTATCACTTTTTCAGAATATTTTGTAATAAAAGCATAGAATTAGCCGAAAAGCTTCAGAAAAGTGTTATACAGCGACCTACTCTTTTGTAAGCCAAACAAGAAGTTTATCTTACTTATCGGCATATATTTATGACATTTTGCTACATCCGTTCGGAATTATCACTATATTTGCCTGTCAACAATAGACAAAAACAAAGGTATGACTCCCAATAATACTTCCATATTGCTCATATACACCGGCGGAACGATCGGCATGATCGAGAATCCGGAAACGGGCGCGCTGGAAAGCTTCAACTTCGACCAGCTCCAGCGGCATGTGCCTGAACTCCAGAAGTTTCATTTCACCATCGACACGTATCAGTTCGATCCGCCCATGGACTCGTCGGACATGGAGCCGGATGCCTGGCGCAAACTGGTGCGCATCATCAGCGAGACTTACGACCACTACCAAGGCTTCGTCATCCTGCACGGCACGGATACGATGGCGTATACGGCCTCGGCACTGAGCTTCATGCTCGAAGGGCTCTGCAAGCCGGTGATACTGACGGGTTCACAACTACCCATCAGCGTATTGCGCACGGATGGTAAGGAGAACTTGCTGACGAGTATCGAGATTGCTGCAGCGTGCGACGCGCAGGGACAGCCGATGGTACCGGAAGTGTGCATCTTCTTCGAGAACCATCTGATGCGAGGCAACCGTACCACGAAGATGAATGCGGAAAACTTCAACGCGTTCCGGTCGTTCAACTATCCCACGCTGGCCGACGCGGGCATCCACATCAAGTACAACAACGTGCAGATTCACTGCAACGGCCATCACCGGACACTGGCTCCTCATTATCTGCTGAACACTAACATCGCCGTGCTGAAGCTCTTCCCCGGCATTCAGGAGAATGTCGTAGCGGCGGTATTGGCCACCGAAGGGCTGAAGGCGGTGATCCTGGAAACGTACGGTTCGGGCAACGCTCCCCGGAAGGAATGGTTCCTGCGGTTGCTGCGCGAGGCTCGCGAACGGGACATCGTGGTGGTGAACGTGACGCAGTGCAACGCTGGAACGGTGGAGATGGAACGCTACGAAACCGGCTACCAACTCCTACAGGCTGGGGTAGTAAGCGGACTGGACAGTACCACGGAGTCGGCCGTAACAAAGCTGATGTTCTTACTCGGGCACGGGCTAACACCAGCCGAAATCCGCCGGAAGATGGGAATGTCCATCGCCGGTGAAATCAGCACGCCGGCATTGGCTATCGAGACGCGCCCATAAAACCGGGAGAGGAAGAAAACGGACGTAACGCTTGCTTTCTATCTATAAACGACGTATCTTTGTAAGGTAATCATACAGTATATTCAAATTATACTGCGAAAGAAATAGGGAAGCCCGTGCTTCCCTATTTTTGTTTGTAGAACTCTCCCAAACTTACCAAAAAACAGCAAAAACAGGTATCGAACGGTCATTTCTGTGTCTTGAAATGGAATTATCATACCGCGAAAATGTTTTTTCATCAAGTGATAATGAATTATCCTATTAGGGTATGAAATTATCTCTTGAGGATATTCGAACAAGTCGGCAAAGCGTTAATAATATGTAAACCTGCTCTTGACAAGAAAGCACCCATTGTCCGGATATTTCCTGCACTGATAGTTCCATCAAGTTCTAAAATATCGACTAAACTGTCCTACCCTCTCGTATTTCCGCAATTATTCGCTACCTTTGGGCAAACTTTTCAACAGTACACGATGGCTAAGGAAAAAACCGTTTATGTATGCAGCAACTGCGGACAAGACTCCCCCAAGTGGGTAGGCAAATGCCCGTCGTGCGGTGAGTGGAACACGTATGTGGAGGAAATCATCCGCAAGGAGCCGGTGAGCAAACGTCCCACATCGGGCATCGAGACCAGCAAACCGAAGCCGCTGGCACTCAGCGACATCCAGGCGGACGACGAACCACGCATCGACCTGCACGACGCCGAGTTGAACCGGGTATTGGGTGGCGGATTGGTTCCGGGCTCACTGGTGCTGATAGGCGGCGAACCGGGCATCGGCAAGTCCACCCTGGTGCTGCAAACGGTGTTGAGCATCCCGGAGAAACGGGTGCTATACGTCTCGGGCGAAGAGAGTGCCCGGCAGTTGAAATTGCGCGCCGACCGGCTGTCTGCCACACCGAGCGACTGCCTCATCGTGTGCGAAACATCCTTGGAACAGATTTATGTCCACATCAAGAATACCCGTCCCGACCTGGTGGTGATCGACTCCATCCAGACCATCTCTACCGAAATGGCCGAATCGTCGCCCGGCAGCATCACCCAGGTACGTGAGTGTTCGGCCTCCATCCTGCGTTTTGCCAAGGAGACGCACACGCCGGTGCTGCTCATCGGACATATCAATAAGGAGGGTAGCATTGCCGGACCAAAGGTGCTGGAGCACATCGTGGACACGGTGCTTCAGTTCGAGGGCGACCAGCACTACATGTACCGCATCCTTCGCAGCATCAAGAACCGTTTCGGTAGCACGGCGGAACTGGGTATTTATGAGATGCGGCAAGACGGTCTCCGGCAGGTGAGCAACCCGTCGGAACTGCTACTCACGCAGGATCACGAGGGGATGAGCGGCATTGCCATCGCTTCGGCCATCGAGGGGGTGCGGCCGTTTCTCATCGAGACGCAGGCGTTGGTCAGCTCGGCGGTGTACGGCAATCCGCAACGGTCGGCCACGGGATTCGACATCCGGCGAATGAATATGTTGCTGGCGGTACTGGAGAAACGCGTCGGTTTTAAGCTGGCACAGAAGGATGTGTTCCTCAACATTGCCGGGGGACTGAAAGTGAACGATCCGGCCATCGACCTGGCGGTGATCAGTGCTATTTTGTCGTCGAATATGGATGTAGCCATCGAGCCGGAGATTTGCATGGCGGGCGAGATTGGTCTGTCGGGCGAGATCCGTCCGGTGAACCGCATCGAGCAACGCATCGGCGAGGCAGAGAAGTTGGGCTTTAAGCGATTCATCCTGCCGAAGTACAATATGCAAGGGTTGGATGCGAAGAAATTGAAGATTGAATTGGTGCCTGTACGGAAGGTGGAAGAGGCTTTCCGGGCATTGTTTGGGTGATTTTTATCCACCACAGAGTCACACAGAGTTCCACAGAGTTCTCTTTTTTCACATAGCTGAGACTTATTATATATTTATAATTATGGATCTTAATAACTTAACGGAACTTATTCTTAAAAAGGCTTATGAAGTGCATACCACTTTAGGACCCGGTTTATTAGAAAATACCTACGAAGAATGTTTGTATTTCGAACTTATTCATTGCGGTTTACATGTGGAACGACAAAAGTCATTACCCATACTGTACAAAGGCGCACAAATTGATGCTGCATACAGATTGGATATTATTGTAGAAGGTAGTGTTATCATTGAGCTAAAATCCGTAGAGGGTTTACTTCCCATACATATCGCTCAATTGATGACTTATTTAAAGTTATCCCACATAAAATGTGGACTACTTTTAAACTTCAACGTTCGAAGTTTGAAAGACGGAATAAAAAGAATAGTAGTTTAACTCAACAGAATTCAACAAAGAAAAACTCTGTGGAACTCTGTGTGACTCTGTGGTGAATTATGATACAAGAATATCAATTACGAGTATTGCCGGAGATTGCGGCCAATGAGCAGCGGTTAAAGGAATATCTTGTTCAAGAGAAGGGGCTGAATGCGCGACACATCACCGCCACCCGCATACTGAAACGAAGCATCGATGCCCGCCAGCGCACCATCTTCGTGAACCTCAACGTGCGGGTGTACCTCAACGAGCAACCAACGGACGATGCCTTCGCGCGTACTATATATAATAAGGTGGAAGATCGTCCGGCAGTCATCGTGGTAGGTGCAGGGCCGGGCGGATTGTTTGCTGCCTTGCGATTGGTGGAACTCGGCCTGCGCCCCATCGTAGTAGAACGGGGGAAAGATGTACGCGAACGAAAGAAAGACCTCGCCCTCATCAGCCGGGAGCACACCGTGAACCCGGAATCGAACTACAGTTTCGGCGAAGGTGGTGCGGGGGCTTACTCCGACGGGAAGCTCTACACCCGCAGCAAGAAGCGTGGCAATGTGGACAAGATACTGAATGTATTCTGCCAGCACGGGGCATCGACGGCTATCCTGGCCGACGCTCACCCGCATATTGGGACCGATAAACTCCCTCGCGTGATAGAGAACATGCGCAATACCATTCTGGAATGTGGTGGCGAAGTACACTTCGAAACGCGAATGGATGCGCTGATCATCGAAAATAATGAGGTGAAAGGTATTGAGACCAGTACCGGAAAGACTTTCCTCGGCCCGGTAATCCTGGCTACGGGACACTCTGCACGGGATGTTTATCGTTGGCTGGCCGCAAACAATGTGGCCATCGAAGCGAAAGGTATCGCTGTCGGTGTTCGTCTGGAACATCCTGCCGAACTAATAGACCAATTACAATACCACAACCGCAACGGACGAGGGAAATACCTCCCTGCTGCCGAGTACAGTTACGTGACGCAAGCCGAAGGGCGTGGGGTGTACAGCTTCTGCATGTGCCCGGGCGGGTTCATCGTGCCCGCCGCCAGCGGACCGGAACAGGTGGTGGTAAATGGCATGTCGCCTTCCAACCGTGGTTCGCGGTGGAGCAACTCGGGAATGGTGGTGGAGATTCATCCGGAGGATATAGCCAATGGAAAAGGCCTGACGATCAGTGAAGAGAATGAGAGTAGGGAAAGTCATCCCGCCCTGAGCATGCTTCGCTTTCAGGAAGCACTGGAACGGCAATGCTGGTTGCAAGGAGGCCGGAAGCAAATCGCTCCTGCCCAACGCATGACCGACTTTACCCGCCGGAAGCTGAGTTTCGACCTGCCGGAATCGTCGTACAGCCCGGGGCTGATCGCCTCTCCCCTGCACTTCTGGATGCCGGAGTTTATTACCGGGCGATTGTCGCAGGGTTTCCAGCAGTTCGGACGCATGAGCCACGGCTTCCTGACCAACGAGGCGGTGATGATTGGCGTTGAAACACGTACCTCATCGCCTGTACGCATCGTAAGAGATAAAGACACTTTGCAGCACGTTGCCATTCGCGGGCTCTTCCCTTGTGGCGAAGGTGCCGGATATGCCGGAGGTATCGTCTCGGCAGGAGTAGACGGCGAACGATGCGCCGAAGCTGTATCGACCTATCTAAATAGATAACATATGAGTAAACCCGAAATCGCCATCATTGACCCGAACACGCTGACTTGTATCGGGCTGAAGTCCATCCTGGAGAAACTACTCCCGATGGCTACTATCCGCACATTCCACTCCTTTGCCGAGCTGACGGACGACACGCCCGATATGTATGCCCACTACTTCGTCTCGGCACAGATGTACGTGGAGCACAACAGTTTCTTCCTTCCCCGGAAACAGAAAACCATCGTGCTGGCGAGCGGCAGTCTGCCGTTACAACTATCGGGCATTCCGATGCTGAACGTGTACCAACCCGAAGAAGCCTTGGTGAAGGACATCCTGAAGATGCATCAGCATGCCCACCACGACGGTCACCCGGCCGAGGATGCGCGTCCTTCCCGCCCCCATCATACTTTCATGCCGGAGCACGAACTATCGGCGCGGGAGATCGAGGTGCTGGTACTCATCGCCAAAGGGCTGATCAACAAAGAGATTGCCGATAAGCTGAACATCAGCCTGACTACCGTCATCACCCACCGGAAGAATATCACCGAGAAGTTGGGCATCAAGTCGGTTTCCGGACTCACCATTTATGCCGTGATGAACGGCTATGTAGAAGCAGACAGAATTTAAAACAAGATGGGCAAGCACAAACAAATCACACTCTTATCGCTCTATACCGCTCAGGCTATCCCCATGAGCTTCTTTTCCTCCGTGGTCCCCGTCATCCTGCGCGAAGGCAACTTCTCACTGGAACTGATCGGACTGCTGCAATTCATCAAGCTGCCGTGGATACTCAAGCTCTTCTGGGCACCGTTTGTGGACAACCGCACTTCCACACTCAGCGACTACAAACGATGGATCATCCGTTCCGAACTGTTCTACGCCGTATTTATCGCCCTCATCGCTTTCCTGCATCTGGAAACCGACTTCGTGGCCATTACTGCACTGATGGTGATAGCCATTACAGCCTCGGCTACGCAAGACATTGCCACCGACGCCCTCTCCGTCCGCATGCTGCATACTGGCACGCACAGCATCGGTGCAGGCATGCAGTCGATGGGAGGGTTTATCGGAGCACTGGTTGGCGGAGGATTGTTGCTGATCATCTACCAACGTTTCGGGTGGAGCAGCCTGCTGCTGGGACTGGCGGGATTTGTCCTGCTGGCCATGGTGCCATTGATACTCTACTCCCACCCTCTCAAGGAATATGCCCCGGGAACAATGACGAAGAAGATATCACTCGCTTCCATTCCCTCCTTCTTCCGCCAACCAGGCATCGGGAGACAAGTGGTATTCCTCGCTTTTTATCATGCCGGACTGATGACTTCCTTAGCCATGCTTCGCCCCTGGTTGCTGGACACCGGATTCTCAAAAGCAGATATCGGCTGGCTGTCGGGCATCGCCGGGACCTGCGCGGCTGCGGCGTGTTCCTTCCTGATGGGATGGTGGATACGGTACGGCGGCATCCGTCGCCCGTCGGTGGTGACCTCCGTCCTCATCCTGCTGACTATGCTTTACACATGTTGGGTGTCCTACTTCCAGCCAGGCCATGCGCCGTACGTGTATGCTGTCGTGGGAGGTATATGGGGCACGTACGGCATGGCAACAGTTATCATCTATACCACCGCTATGCGACTGGTGCGCAGCGGGTACGAAGGAACGGACTTCACGCTGCAAACGGTATTGGTCAGCCTTGTGGGGATGGTACTTGCCGGAGTGAGCGGACTGATAGCCGGACAATGGTCGTACACCCACCTGTTTGGCTTCGGCGCGGTGCTTTCTTTGCTTTTCTTGTTCTATAATGGTTGGGTATACGGGAAAAAACGGTAATTTTGCCCCGTTATGAAAGAGAAACAAACCGATGTAGTCATTATCGGAGCCGGACTGACAGGGCTCGCCACCGCTTTCTTCCTGAAAGAAAAAGGAAAGCGGGTGCTGGTAGTGGAACGTTCGGCGCAGGCCGGAGGGGCTATCCGGACCTACCGCGAACAAGGCTATATCTTCGAATCGGGCCCCAATACGGGTTCGGTATCGCATCCGGAAATAGTGGAACTCTTCGAGAAACTACCTTCCTGCCGGTTGCAAACGGCTCGACCGGAAGCTAATAGACGATTGATCTGCAAGAAAGGGAAACTCCGGGCACTTCCCGACGGGCTTCTCTCTGCCTGCTTCACTCCGTTGTTCTCGTGGAAAGACAAGTTCGGCATCTTTCTCGAACCCTTTCGCAAGAAGGGAATCGATCCTGATGAGTCCATCGCCTCACTGGCCAAACGCCGTCTGGGTGCTTCGATGCTGAACTATGCCGTCGACCCTTTTATCTCGGGTATTTATGCGGGCGATCCCCAAAAGATCGTCACCCGCTATGCGCTGCCCAAGCTCTATGCGCTGGAAGAGAACTACGGCAGTTTCATCCGCGGAGCCATCCGGAAAGCCAAAGAGCCTAAGACGGAGCGCGACCGGAAGGCGACAAAGAAAGTATTCTCCGCAGAAGGCGGATTGGGCACGCTGATCGATGCCTTGGTGCAAGCCATCGGCCAGGAGAACATCATCCTGAATAACTCCTCCATACAGATATCGGGCGAGGCGTACCGTTGGCATGTGCAGTTGGATCAACAGGAACTGACGGTGCCGCACCTCATCACCACCTCGGGTGCACATACGCTTCCGGCACTCTTTCCTTTTGCTCCCGATCGCTTGCTACAGTCCATCAATAACCTGCGTTATGCCAAAGTGGTTCAAGTATCCGTGGGGATGCCGCAGTTTCCCGGCATGGACACACAAGCCTTCGGCGCGTTGATCCCTTCGCTGGAACGCCGGAAGATACTGGGCATTCTCTACCCATCGTCCTGCTTCGATGGCCGGAGTCCGGAAGGGAAAGTCGTCCTGTCCATCTTCATGGGTGGCATCCGCCATCCGGAGATCATCGACCTGCCGGACGAAGCGATCCGGGCATTGGTGGACAAGGAACTGAAAGATCTTTATAAGTTGGACGAGTTGCTGTACGACTATTTCCGGATATTCAGGCATCCGTATGCCATTCCGCAATACGAGAAGAGCACGGGCGAACGTCTGCAAGCCGTCGAAGAGTTTCAGCAGATGTATCCCGGGATTATTCTGGGCGGTAACCTGCGCGATGGTGTGGGCATGGGGCACCGTATCAAACAAGCTGCGGAGATGGCAGCTGCTGTCTGCAAGGAAGATTAGCCGCAAAAGGCACAAATATTTAAGTCACAATACGTATGAGAAATCTTATTACGATCAGCCTCATAAGTTCCATTATCTGTGCCTTCCAATCTTGTAAGATGGCACCCCAACAGGCGTCTGCCCTGATGGATCAAGCCGGAACAATCGCTTACGAATATCCGGACAGCGCACTGGTACTCCTGAATTCAATAGAAGATCCTTACGAACTTTACGCATCGGAATACAACCGGTATATATTGCTCTCAGTACTGGTAAAGCACCAAACACAAGAAGAGATGACTGCCGCCCCGCCCCTGTTTGTTCCGCAAGACAGATCTCTGCAACAAGCCCCAAGCAAGTACACCGCATGGGCCGATTTCTATTGCGGACAGTTCTTCCAGGATATAGATAAAAAGGATTCAGCTTTGACTTACTACCGGAAAGCCAATGAAGTGTCACAGGCGATGAACGATACTTACCTGGCAGGACTGAGCTATTTCCGTATCGGAGACATTCATCGCGCACAACATTTACCCCAAGAAGCCATTGAAAACTATGCATCGGCAGAAACCATCTTTGCAAAACAGCAACGAAGATACAAAGAAACAGCTCTCACCTACCAGAACACCGGTATATGCTTTTTCATGCTTCACGAACTCGACAGTGCTCAGGCTTACTTTTCAAAAGCCATTTCCCTGGCAGAGCAACAGGCTGACACCCTCCTGCTGGCGGACCTGAAAAACAACTTAGGTACTTTTTATTTATCTGCAGGGTATACGGAAGCAGCCAAGAAAGCACTCCAAGAGGGATTGGTAGTAGGCGAAGGGAAACAACAGGTCCGGCTTTACCTTCATTTAGCTCAGGCGTATCTGAAAGAAAACAACCCCGATTCAGTGAAACAATATGCTCAACGGGCGTTACACCTATCCGGAGAAAACCACATGCTCACATCGTCCGTCTATCTGCTACTTTCCCACATGGAGCAAAACAGCGGGAATCTACCGGAAAGTATGGACTATCTTCGCAGATATGCCGGCTGTTTGGAGAAAGTCATCCAAGAGCATACCCAATCCGGGATATGGCAAATTCTGGAAAGACAGCGGCTGGAACTTCTGCAAGGCGACCATAAACGGTTGAACACCGATCATGAACGGTCGATGCACATGATGCTTATTTTCGTCATTCTATTGCTCCTGATCATTCTTATAGCCGAAAAGATAAGAGTCGGCTCCCAAAAGAAAATAGCAGAGGCCGAGAAAAAGGCTTTACTCTTCAAGGAGTTGGCCGAAATGGCTCAGGGCGAAAACGAAGAACTACAGGAACAGGACAAAAATCTAAAAGAAAGAGAAGAAGTGCTCCTGGGCCAGGTGAAATTGCTAAACGAAGCGTACATCTTCTCTCATTCGGCCCTGGAGGAAACCCGAAAAAATGAAGAACAAAAAGAACTATTCATTCAGGAGCTACGGAAGAATCTGTTGATTCAGTTCGATATTTTCAGGAAGCAGGCCGAACTGCAACTCTACCTGAAAGAGAATGGCGAGCGGTTGGGCCGGAAATTTATGAATGATGTAAACAGCATTATCTACGGAAGCAAAGGGACGTACAGTTCCACCATCTTCACCAAGCCGGTAGAACTGTTGTACCCCGGATTTATTGCTTGGCTGAAAGAAGAATACTCGATGGATAGAACACAAATTCATTATTGTTGCCTGACGATGTTAGGGTTTCAGAATCATCACATCGCCATTCTTATGAACGAATCTTCTACCAGGACGAACAGGCAGAAATCGGAGATACTGAAACTCTTTAAAAACGAGACGACGGATGTGCAACTGAAGAAGACATTAGAGAATCTCGAGAAAAGCAGGCATAAACGGGATTGATGTTTGGCAAAAACGGGATTGAAGTCTGCCTGAAATGCGGTTTGAAAGCCACCAAAACAGGACTTTGAAACCCGTTAAATCTTCTACATAAAAACAGTCGTAACCGCCTCATAAATAATACGCTGCGCGAGTTTCGGAAATCGAAATCCTTGTCACGTATTGTACAGTAAAGATAAATGTCAGAACTTTGCAAAAAAAATTATATCATGAACATATTCAATAGAATTTTCAAGCAGAAGCCCGATGAGCTCCGTCCTAAATTTGAAAAATGGTTGGAGCGAATCAATCACAAAGAGAAGCCCGACGAATCGATAGTCGGTTTCAATTTTGGACTTTTGGAATCCCCCAAGGGATACGTGATGTATCTGACAGGTTCTAAAACGTTCGACAAGGACAATGACGATTGGGCCGCAGAAGTAGATTTTGCCCCCCGAAGCAAGTACTTCGAATTCGGAAAAACCTTCTCAAAAGACAAAACGTGGAAGGACATTCAGAAGTGTTCCGAAGAATTGATCGACTATTACATTCTCTCCGACAAATTCGAGAAATCCATCTTGTCCAAATCCACTGCCATAACAACGGGATTTGATGATGGTCAACTAACGATCTTGTACTGGATGAAAATAGAAGCCCATGAAACAATCATAGAAAGTGATTCGACCCTTGTTGGATCAGAAGAGGAAGCCCGGAGAGCAAACCTGAGAATCCTGCATCTTACTCACCACCATTTGGTAAAGACAGCTACAGCCAATGAAGGTTGGGCCATCTTGTATCAAGATCCGACCGACCAACGGTATTGGGAATTAACATTCCCCAAATCGTATTATCACGGATGCGGCCCGCGAAAGTTAAGCTATCTGTCTAATCCGGATGCTACCTTGAAATACAATATTTAGAGACGATTTAAGTGATTATGCAATGGTAGATACAGAAACAATCAAGAACGAATTACACAACGTAGGGATAAAAGTCGACTCTATCTGGGATTTAGTGAATACAAGAGAACGATACCCTGAAGCTATTCCCGTGTTAGTGAATCTGGTTCAACAGGATTTTTCGGACAACCGGGATAAAGAGGGCGTGATAAGAGCTTTGACCGTAAAAGAAGCGAAAGGCATTGCCAATCAAGCTTTGATGGCTGAGTATAAGAAAATCCCCAAAGATCATTTAGCTTCTTTCCCGGAACATATTGTTGCTATAATTGAGAAAATAGGGGTTGAAACGCCGGAGGAATCCGCTGAATTGACTCATTTTTATAAAGAAAGAAGAGAAAGAAACATCGTTTCTTATGGGTGGGTGATAGGCAATGCTTTTTCCGTTATCATTACAAAGGAGGATGTGGATGAGATCCTATCCATTGTTCGGGATAAGGGAAACGGTACATCCAGACAAATGTTTGTATATGCATTAGGGAAAATTAAATCAGGATCGAGTCAAACAGAAGATGTGCTGATCTCTTTATTGGATGATAAAGATGTTATTGGTCATGCGCTGTATGCACTTGGGCGACTGAAATCGCAGAAAGCCAAGGCGAAGATCGAAACATTCTTAAATCATCCCAAATTGTATTATCGAAGAGAAGCAAAAGCAGCATTGAAAAGAATAGGATAAGAGTTCAACATAAAGAATAAGAATATGTCAGCAGAAAATCTAAAAGCAGACTTTAATAAGATCCTCAAGAGTTCGATTATCCCCATGCTGAAAGAAATGGGGTTCAAACGAAAAGGACAAAACTTTATTCGTCCGGTTAACGATATAACGCAATGCGTGAATGTTCAAAAAAGGTCAAGGTCCCATTTTGACAGTATGGATTTCACATTCAATATCGGTTTCTATAATAAACAGATACGTGACATTGCTTATGGAAAAGATAGTATGAATGACTTTCCCAAAGTGACGGATTGTTTCATAGAATTCAGGCTGAAAACTTACCCTCGCGAACGCGGGTCATGGTATGACCTGAACAATCGGATAGATAAAGAAAAACTAGCCGCACAAGTTGAGGGCGGCCTTGAACATTACTTGAAACCACTATTTGAAAAACATCAATCCCTTGAAGACTTGACACAATTAGTCAAAGAAAAAGACACCCTCCAGATATCCCCTGAATGTGAAATTGTCTTTTTTATGATTACTAATCAAATAGAAATGGGAATACGTTTACTGAGAGAAAAACACAAAGAAGCATTAGCCCCTCAGACACTATCCGTGACAACCATAAATATTCGGGAACAGACAGAAACGAAAACGGAAACAGAGTACATTAATACCTATTACATTGAATCAATGGAAAGGCTTGCAAAAACATACGGAATTAGTTTAGAAAAAGAAGGATTATGATACAGAAGGATATTTTTATTAAAAAGAAGTGGGAAGAGGAAAACATTGTTTTCTATATACATTTTAAGAACAATATTGCCATCAGACAAATTGAGGTATATCCAGACGACAAACGGTATTTGTCCGTGTCTAATCCTGTTTATATGGATTCCGGATTGTGCGATCAATCATTGGAAAGTCTGGATATTGAAGAATCAGATTTCATAGATGAGACAGAGTTCGAAAATGAATGGAATGGAAAATCCTCATAAATGAGGATTGCCTAAAGATCACAAAATTCCTTACTTTGCAGTCCTAATAACAACACTCCCGGTAAGCGGGAAGTGACATCCCAAAAACATTGCAAATGAAAAGTAAAAATGTACTTGTCGCTCTGGCTCTTCTGGTCACAGGAAACACATGGGCAGAGGACCTTCCCAAAGACACATTAAAAGTAATCGATGTAGAAGAAATCGTTGTCATCGCTTCTCCCAAAGAAACCCGCAAACTACGCGAACAACCGGTAGCCGTGAGCATGCTCTCACAGAAAGACATGCAGGCAGCCCAAGTGACTTCCATGAAAAGTCTCACCGGACAGGTGCCCAACCTCTTCATCCCTGATTACGGCTCGCGTCTGACTTCGGCCATCTATATCCGTGGCGTCGGTTCGCGCATCAATACCCCATCCGTAGGACTGTACGTGGACAATATGCCTTACCTCGACAAGTCGGCTTTCGACTTCAACTATGCCGACATCGAACGTATCGACGTGCTGCGTGGTCCGCAAGGAACGCTGTACGGACGCAATACGATGGGTGGGCTCATCAAGGTACACACCAAATCACCGTTCGACTATCAGGGAACGGACGTACGCCTGGGTGCCGCCACGTACGACTCATACAACGCTTCGCTGACGCACTACCACCGCATTTCCGATCGCTTTGCCTTCTCAGCCGGAGGATTCTACGAGTACGAAGGCGGGTATTTCGACAATGTCACCACCGGCAAGAAAGCCGATCAGGGCAGTTCGGCAGGCGGACGGATCCGCGCCATTTACTTGCCGACGGATAACCTGAAGCTCGACCTGAACGTCAGCTATGAATACAGCGACGAAGGTGCTTACCCGTATGTATATGCCGGATCGTTGAATCCTGCTGCCGAAGCGTTCAAGGAAAGCATTGGTAAGGTGACCAACAACCGCGAGAGCGATTATTACCGTAACCTGCTCAACACCGGTCTGAACATGGAGTACGCTGGAAAGAATTATATCATGAGCTCGGTCACCGGTTTCCAATACCTGAAAGACCGCATGTTCATGGACCAGGATTTCCTCAGCAAGGACTACTTCACCGTGGAGCAACGCCAGAAACAGCATACCATTTCGGAAGAACTCACTTTCAAGAGCCGTGGGAACAATCGCCGTTGGGACTGGGTAACGGGTGCTTTCGGGTATTATCAAGGGCAGGAAACGACTCCTCCGGTGACGTTCAGAGCGGATGGACTAAAGGACATGATTGAAGCACCAATGAATGCTGCTATGGCTGGTACTGGAATGTCTATGAAAGTAACCGAACCGGAGGTAGTAATTCCGGGTGTCTTTGAGACCCCTTCTATGGGAGCGGCCATTTTCCATCAGTCTACATTTAATAATCTGCTAATCAAAGGACTCTCGGCCACAATCGGATTGCGCATCGACTACGAGAAGTTCAAAATAGACTACAACACATCAGGCAGTATGCATTTGCAGCCATACAGAAACGGCAATCCGATGGGAGGACCCGCAGAACAGAAATCCTCAATCATCGGTAAAGCCGAAAACGAAGATACACACTTGCTCCCGAAAGTGGCCCTGAAGTACGACTTCAACAAACATAATAACATCTATGTATCTGCCAGTCGCGGATATCGTAGTGGAGGATATAACATCCAGAATATATCCGATATAGTAAATCAGGAACTGCAAGCCCAACCGGGAACATTTCCTGAACACACCGAACAAATGATTGAGGATGCAACAATCTATAAACCTGAGTACACATGGAGCTACGAGATAGGTTCGCATCTCACCCTATGGAACGGCAAACTACAGGCTGACCTGGCTGCTTTCTACATGGACACGGAAGACCAGCAGATCTCTCGTTTCATTGACAGCGGACTGGGACGAATGACCGAGAATGCAGGCAAGAGCCGTAGCATCGGTGTAGAAACAAGCGTCCGCACGAACCTGACCGACGCATTCAGCCTCAACCTGAATTACGGGTATACGTATGCCACCTTCACCGACTACGTAATCAATAAGAAAATAACCGATCCCACAGCAGAGAAAGGATATCGTCTGGAAGATATAAGCTACAATGGCAACTACGTTCCTTTCGTTCCCAAACATACGTTCTCGCTGGGTGGACAGTACATTTTCCGGATTGCTCCCCACCACTGGATAGACCAGATACAGCTGAATGCCGACTACACAGGCGTGGGCCGCATCTACTGGACGGAGACAAACACCACCAGCCAATCGTTCTACGGCACACTGAACGGACGCGTTGCCTTCACCAAAGGTCCCGGGCAAGTGGCTTTCTGGATTCGCAATGCTTTGGATAAGGAGTACGATACATTCTATTTCGAATCAATGGGTCGCGGTTTCGAACAGAAAGGTCGGCCGATGCAGATTGGTGTAGATATTCGTTGCAGATTCTAAATCCTTTCTATATCACTCAATCACTCAAAGGCAGTGCGAAGACTTTTGTTTTCGTGCTGCTTTTTTTGTTTTCAACAGATCCAAGAAGTTTTAAAAAGCATGTATCAGGCGTGTTGGTTGGGCTATATACAAGGGAAGTTTTTCAGGCCTTCACATCTTCCAACACATCCGAAACCCTTTACCCATCGGTGTTAAAGTATGGAGGGGGAGGGGCTACTCATTGATCACCCCGCAATGTGGGCAAATGCCTTTTGCCTCTATCTTCTTCCCGCAATGACCGCAACGGTACTTGTACCGGGTACTTTGGAGGAACTTCCGGAGGAATACCCCAACGAAAGCCGCGAAGAAGAGATACCCGATGTAAATATGGGTGGTCCAGATAAAGAAGAAATAACAGAAGATGCAGCAAGCACCCAGCCCCAACAGGTAGAACACCGCAGAAGCCGGAGTGAGTTGCTTGAACAGGTCGTCGAGCACGGCCAGTAGCACAATGAGAAACAGCCAGATGCTCAGCAGGAAAACCGACAGGATGAACGGCACCTTGAAAGGCGAAAGCGTGGGATTGAAGTAGAAATGCTGCCAGGTATCGGGCAGGAAGACCTGCATTGTTTCGTACACCGTGGCACTGAACGCCATCAGCAAGCAGAGTAGCAACGGGTACAGGCTGTCGATATCGTTGAGAAACACCTGCCGCATCTGTTCATGCCGCAACGTACGGAACAGGTATACCCCGATAAACAGGGCCAATACCACTACAAAGTACGGTGCATGCGTATCGCTAAAGAAGTAAATGAATTGCGAAATACTATCGGTAGGTACAAACGAGCGGATCAAGTCCTTCTCCCGGATCCATCCTTGCGCTTCCTGCGAATGGGCCAGTTTCACCCAAATACTGTCCACGCTATCGGCTGGATGCACGGCAAACTCGGCCACCACTACACGGGCACCTTTGGGAAGGGTGATATAAGCATCCTTCACCGGCAGGCACTCCAACTCCACCGAATCGGAACGGACTTCAAAGTTCGTGTTGTATGTATAGTGTCGTTCAATCAGATACGTCAATGAGTCGCGGGTATGTGCCACCATCTCTTCGTCCGATAAATCGGGGCGAGGGTAATGGCAGGCTGCCAAAAGCAGAATCATGAATATCCAACAGAGCTTTCTCATTCAGCAGAAACTTTCATTTGGCAGTTTTTACAATCAAACGAAAGGCGGAAACGTTTCCCGTCGGTGGTAACGAGGTAGAACGGTTCCCGGTAAAGCGAGCGTTCGTGCTGATGCGTAGGGCACCAACCCATGCTATAGCGCAAACAATGTTTGCAGAACATCAGCACCGCATCTTCCGGGGCTTCTTGTTCATAAGCGGGGTCCACTGCCTGTACACTGTGATCATGATAGAACGATGCCGCCCGCGTATTCATCACATTGCCCAGGTAAGTGAGCGACGGTTGCGGATACGGATGAGCAGTCGGTTTCCATACAGCTACTTCCTGCCGGTAGTTTGTATAACGTAAAGCTGTCAGGCGTTCGATGACCTGGCGACGGAAGTCGGCCAGGATGGAAGCAGGCAGAAACCAGTTGTCGGCAAACTCAATATCCAGGCGATCGGCTTCGTATGGCGTATTGCCCAACTTAGCCAGTTGGTTCTTGAGGTTCTCTATTTGTGGGGTACGAGCCAACTCCTTCTCACGCAGAAGTGTCAGCGTCACACTGTTATCGTCTTCATCGGTGGCTGTGAGGGAGAAACCGAAGTTATTCTCCGTCAGCAGGAACGACACGGTTATCTTCCGTTCCGAAGATTTGCGGGACAGCATCCGCTCGAACTCCTGATCGAAGTTGCGGTACAAGACCGTACGCGGTTTGATGCGGGGCATCTCCTGCGGATAGAGCTTGTTGCCATCCACCCGGTTCACCCGGAAACCTTGCAGGCGACCCTGTTCATCGATGTAGCACACCCCGTCGCCATTGTTGAACGACTTCAGCCCGGCTACGGTGAGGTAGTTGCCACGCATCTCTTTCATCACACCCATCTCCTCGCCCAGCGACTTCGGCGTATCGAACGAGCCGATGTCCTTGCCGCGCCCTTGCAGGAAGTAATGCGAAAAACCGCGACTGAAACTCTTCTCTGGTTGCGGACGGAACTCAAACCGGCATGTACCCGACGAAGCACGTACGTACTCCTTGCGGCGGGCCAGAATGGCGTCCAACTTCTGACGGTAAGCCGCCGTGACGTTCTTCACATACGCCACATCCTTCAACCGTCCTTCTATCTTGAGCGACGAAGCACCTGCATCGAGCAGTTGCTCCAGCACATCGAGTTGATTCAAGTCTTTGAGCGAAAGCAGGTGTTTGTTCTGGGCGATCACCTTCCCATCGGCATCCACCAACGTAAAAGGCAGGCGGCAGAATTGCGCACACTCACCCCGGTTGGCACTCCGTCCGAAGCAAGCCTGACTGACGTAGCACTGTCCGCTGTAACTCACACATAGTGCCCCGTGCACAAACACTTCCAACGGCAGCGTCGGACAAGCATCGTGCACCGCCCGTATCTCGTCCAACGACAACTCACGGGCCAACACTACCTGACGGAAGCCGGCATCGGCCAGGAACTTCACCTTCTCCGGCGTACGGTTGTCCATCTGTGTACTGGCATGCAGCGGGATAGGTGGCAGTCGAAGGGCAGTAATCGCCATGTCCTGCACAATCAACGCATCGACCCCGATGCGATAAAGTTCCCAGATCAGCGTTTCCGTTTCCGGCAACTCCTCCTCTTTCAGAATCGTATTGATGGTGACATAAATGCGGGCATTGTACAGGTGGGCATGCTGCACCAACGCAGCAATATCTTCCAACGAATTGCCCGCGGCTGCCCGCGCACCAAACTTCGGTGCACCGATATACACCGCATCCGCCCCGTGGTTGATGGCCTCTATGCCACATTCCAGGTTCTTGGCAGGTGCCAGCAGCTCTATTTTACGTTGTCGGATCATCGGATATCGTCGATGTTGAAAGGTGTTTCCTGGTATACGAAGTAGTTGAGCCAGTTGGAGAACAGCAAATTGGCATGCCCCCGCCAGCGAACAAGCGGTTCGTTATCAGGATCATCGTATTTGTAGTAATTACGGGGAATCTCGATAGGCAGATCCTTCGCCACATCGCGCCGGTACTCTCCGTCGAGCGTCATCGGCGAATACTCCGAGTGCCCGGTGACGAAGAACTCGCGACCGTCGCGAGCCACTGCCAGATACACACCCGAGTCTTCGGACTCAGACAACAGCGTCAGCTCCGGCACCTTCAGGATATCCTCCCGACGTACTTCCGTATGGCGGCTATGCGGCACGTAGAACACATCGTCGAACCCACGGAAGATGGCATGCAGCGGGTCCAGCATCCGGTGCTCGAACACGCCGAACATCTTCTTGTCCAGCGGATACTTCGGCACACCGTAGAAGTGGTACAGCCCGGCCTGCGCCGCCCAACATATATATAAGGTGGAAGTGACATGCGTACGCGCCCAGTCGAATATCTCCTTGATCTCGTCCCAGTACGTCACCTCCTCGAAGTCCATCTGCTCCACCGGAGCACCGGTGACGATCATCCCGTCGTACTTCTCGGTACGCATCTTCTCGAAGTCGGTGTAGAATGCCTTCATGTGCTCCACCGGCGTATTCTTCGAAGTATGACTCTTGATCTTCATGAACGAGATTTCAATCTGCAACGGAGTGTTGGACAGCAGACGGATCAGGTCCGTTTCCGTCGTGATCTTCAGCGGCATCAGATTCAGGATGGCAATCCGCAACGGGCGGATATCCTGCTGTGTGGCACGCGAAGCATCGATCACAAATATATTCTCTTCCTTGAGCAGTTCAATGGCCGGAAGTGTATCGGGTAAATTTAAAGGCATAATTACAAACTGTTTTTATATCAACTGCAAAAGTAGCGATTTCGCCACAGAATAGCACATCCTTTCACAGAGTTTTTCATTTTAACTATTCGCCCGACGAAACGATAAGTGACCTATTTTCAACCACAACCACCGGCTTCTTATTTAGACGCCTTACAAATTGAGGCAATTTATTAAAGTTTGAGACCAACTAATGAATAAAACCCGTATTTTTGCCCTTATAATTAGTACTAATAATTTAAATAACAGCAAAAATGGCTTACGTAATTACTGACGATTGTATTGCTTGCGGAACTTGTATCGATGAGTGTCCGGTTGAAGCTATCTCTGAGGGCGATATCTATGTAATCAACCCGGATGTATGTACTGACTGTGGAACTTGTGCTGACGTT
>JAVBUC010000061.1:0-24360 GCA_031555765.1 Bacteroides sp.
TGCACTACAGGAGGGATAATTCGATTTTGAAGAGAAAAGCAGGGCAAATTATAACATCTTTTTAGGGAAAACAGGCCCAAAATAGACGCTTTTAATGTTTGTAAACAGGGTAGGAGAAGCTATAAGTGCAATGTGGGTTAATTTGTAAATATCACATATATGGCCCAACTCCTCAGACCTATTGATAATAGCATCATATATTTCCTCATCGATCAAACCGAAGAGGTTGGCTATGGCTATTACGATTTCCTGAAGGTCTCCCCATATTCTGTCAGTAACCGAGAGTTCCAAAGAATCTTTGGTAATGTCTTCAAAGAGTTTTCCCATCGTTTCGTATGCTGTAAACCTCTTTACCACCGAAAGGATGTTGTATTGCAAAGCCACCAAAGAAGTGGCGGCAATCTGCGAAGCAAAGTTGTTGGCCTGACATTTGCCCAATCCAAGCATCCCTTTGGCTTCCTTGAAAATGACCTCCAAAGACCATCTTTGGGAGTAAATTTTGTACGCCTCAAAGAACTCCAGTTTGGTATTGGTTGTCATAAGTCCATTCCAAGCTCCGTTCTTACTGCGGCGGACAAAAAAGAGTCTGACAGAGGTGTCGGCAAAGACCACATCAACCGTGATGTAGTAACAGTGCAATTTGCGACTGTACTTCTTCTGTTTTCTTTGGGTAAGAAGCTTTATCAATGTAGGGGCAGTAAAGTCTTTCCGTTCAAAACCATACTTGGTCTTTCCATTCTCTCCAACTTTAATCATACCCAGATAATCGCATTTGATATGGCGGGAGCGGATGAAACGGAAATATCCTTACAGGCAAACCAACTGTCAGCCAACACGTAGCGGAATCCAAAGTTTTTGCGGATGGCTCTTCTGATCATGCTTATCATCAAGTCTGTTTTCTTCTGGTAATATTCGTTGAGCCGTTCCTGCAGAGCGGAATCCGGATCCCGCTCTGCAGGTAAAGCGTTGTTGAAGTTCCCTGTCGCTCATGCCATAATTTCCGTTCTTTCCCTTTTCACCAAGAATAGCAAAATCAAGGATCATCTGACTCGTACCGTCAGTGACGGCAAGAAACAGAGCTTTGAAGCCAAGAATACACTTGTGATGAACATGGGAGTAAACTCTTCCAATGTTTTCAATGCGTCTTCCGGCCTTGGGATAGTCTGTGTCATCAACTATCAGACAGGTAGTGCCTTCCTTATGGTCTGTGCGGACTCTTATCTTATTCCACAATTGACTGTTGAGACTGTAAAGAAGTTTACGCCAGTCTATCTGAGGGTTACTCATAAACCGATAGAATACATCTTTCTTGCAAGGCAGGATATGGCTTAAAGAAGAATCATGAAAGTTGAAAGGATTGCGAACCATGAAACAAGGATACATCAATAGAGTCTGGAACACTTGCAGCAATGTATATACATGGTTGCACTTGCTCTTGGTCCCAAAAAGGGATAGCTCTGTCATTTTTAATCCTTTAATCACATCCATAATGTATACATGGCTTTATGGGAATCATTTTCCCGAAAAAAGATGCTGATCTCTGAGAGGAATGTTGTAACTTTGTGCATGAGCATAGGGGCGAGTATTAATTTTAGTTTGCACTTTAAATTTACTCATTTTCTGCAACATACAGAAACTCCTATGCTTTTTTTATGCCATCATGGCAACAGATCTCATTAACTTGCGAAACTTGAATTAAATAAATACAATAAGGTATTGCAAAAACATAAAATACCCAAATATAGCGGTTGTGAGCCCGAAGCAAACCCTCTACCTTTGCAGCAACCTAATTCGAGTTAGTAAAACCAAATATTTAATAGAAAAATGAATCAGATGAAGAAACTGTTTGTGTTAGCCCTGGCCACGGGGCTATATTTAACGTCGTGCAGTAATGACGACAATTTCAAAAATGTAGAAGTTAAAAACCCCGAACTGAAAACCATCCTGTCGCAACGCGGATATTCTTTCAATGATGTGGGACAACTGATTCAGGACGATAAAGTTCTGAATACTACAAATCTCGATCTTTCGGGAACAAAACTTGCCGACCTCTCGGGATTGGACATCTTCCCCAACCTTTCAGAAGTGAACTTATCAAATAATGAGTACGGCCCGGTATTCGATTTCTCCCCCATAACCAGTAATATAAAAGCCATTAATTTAACAGGAAACGAGATATACGATTTCGAGGGTTTAGTAGATGCCAAAGTAGAGAATGACGATGTAAAGACTACCATCCTCCGCCCACTTACCAAACTCTACCTGCCGGAATCTGCCAAATGGAATGTGGAGGACCTGATGCCATTTTACGTAGAGAACAAAGCAAAATCCGTCACTGTGGACATGCAGATACAGGATGCCAGCGGAAAGCTACAAGCTTATACAATCCTGCGTGATATTCCCGATGAACATTTCCGTGGCTATCTGAAAACACTATTCGCCAGCCTTTTCCCGAATAACGGCATACAACTGGATATCAGCAAACCTATGGGCCTGACTGAGCAAGGAGCAGCTATTGTTTTGTGGGATGCGAGCCAGTATGCTGATATTGAAAAAATAGAATCGATTGAAGGAGTAGAGTACTTCATCAACAATCCCTATTATAAAAGTTTTAATGTATCTGTCGGATACAAGTTTGAAAACTCCAAAGTATCGCATCTTACCCCCCGGAACAATATAATGGGATTATACTTTGCTGCGATATCCACTTCCAAAGGAATGGACCTGTCAAAAGCAACGAGTTTGGCTACTTTGTCTATGAGCAATAATGAATACCTGACAGAGTTGGATCTATCCAACACCCTTATTTATAATCAAAAAATAGGCGATATTAATAGTTCGATCGGAAACTCCCTCAACATAACCCATTGTAAGAACCTGAAAAGCATCGAATTCCCTGAACAAGCAGAAGGCATTGCCTGGACATTAACCTTGGGTGATCTTCCTGCATTGGAAAAACTGGATCTAAAATTCGTACATGCAGCACAGGACATTTCTTTATTGCAATTACCTAAATGCAATATAATATATCCTGACTTAAAAAAATATTATAGTGGAGCCGAAGGAGCTCTGTATGACTTAACTGAGAAATCGGTCGACTTTGCTATTACAGAAGATGTATTCAATATGGCATCCACCAAAGAATTTATTACTAAATACAGAACTGGATTACGGGATAGATACCGTACTTACCAGACGGAATACGGTGCTATTCGGTGGAGCAAATTAATGTAGGCTATATAGCAAGCAATATATTTATTAATTTAAAACTTAAAGTATTATGTTTTAAAAAATCGTTTTAGTAGCGGTAGCTGTATTCGGATTGACAGCTATGCCGAACAATGTTTTTGCAAGTGATTCAAGTAATAGTGTAGATGGCGCAACGGCCGTTGCAAGTACCACAACCTATACAGGTTCAATGGATGTTACGATGGGAGGAAAAACGAGCACCATCGGTCATTTTACCCAAGTAACGGACAATGGCAGTGATATTGATATGTACATACCTGCATTTAAGGTTGGTAAAATGCCAGGCACCATTGAAGTTGATGCAACAGGTGTAGCCATTGATGGCAGTACAAATAGGTATTCAGGAGTTGTAACATTAAAAATACTGGGTGTACCGACTGACTACGATGCTGAAATCTCCGTCACAGCATACGATGCCAACACCTTGCAATATACCCTGAATGTAAAAGATGCCAGATTCCTAGGCATTCCTTTCGAAGCAAAGGTTGTATTCACTGCTCCGGCCATGTAATCTGACCGGACAAAGTACCATTATTTATAATAATCCGAACTTATAAATAATCCAAATCAGGAGAGGGGGAGGCTTTACAGCCCCGTCCCCTCTCCATCATGATATTAAAACGATAATACTTTCAATCCATTATATAACTATCCATTATGAAACTTTTGAAATCAATATACATACTGTTACTTGTCAGCATACTCCCTTTTGCTGTGTCCTGCTCTTCCGACGAAAAAATAGACAAAGAACCGGCATCCACTGAACTGGTAAAGAAAGCCAAAGAGTTCCTGACCAACGATATCGTACTGAACACCCACGCCACCCTGAACGGTGTAAGCAAAACCCTGCTCCCCACCGGATGCCCCACTAAGTTCAACTTCGAATGGGACAAAGCTGGAAAAAACCTGCTCACCGTATCGCTGACCAATTTCACCGTGGGTAATATGCCCATGAGCATCAACTTCAGGTGCAACGTGCAAACCATGCAACTTAATGCCTGGGAGAAAGATACGTACAAAGGAAGCGACTGGATAAAGCTGTACGGTACGGATGGTGAAACTTTTGCAGCCGAGGACGGAGGAAAATCCAGTGATGTAAAAGGCAGTTCCGTACAAGGCTACTACAATGTAAGCACCCACGAAATCAACTTCATCGTCGATTACAACATGATGAATGTCCGTTCCGAATGCTTCCTGCAAACCATCGATAAATCCCGTATCAATAACTTTGAAGCAGAATTCGCAAAATTCGAAGAGGACCTGAAAAAGTACAAAGAAGAGCACGGGTTGAACTGATTCAGCCCCGCACGCACAGTAAACCAATGAAAAAAACAAGAACAAGAGCCACTACTCTCTTCTGCCTGCTGCTGTTCACTGCCCTACCATCCATTGCCCAAAAGAAAGTAACACTCACCGTATTGGAAAAAGGAACAGAACAGCCGCTCGTAGCCGTAGGCGTGGCATATGCCAACAACGAACAGATGCGTAACCCGCATTTTGTCACTACAGATACCGAAGGAAAAGCAACGCTACAGCTTCCTTCCAGTGGGAACTGCTTCTATAAACTTACCTATATAGGCTTTGTCCCGCTGGCCGGGAAATTGAATGAAAACGAACCCTGGCAGGTATTCTATTTGAAAGAAGATGCCATGGGATTAAACGAAGTTGTCGTCACCGGTTCGCGTACTCCCCGTCCGGTGAAGCTTTCCCCCATCACCACCCAGGTATTGGGCGGTCAGGCATTGGTCGATGCCGGATATGGCAATCTGCAACAAGCGCTCCAGCAGGAAACGCCGGGGCTGAACATACAGAAAGTCGGATTCGGCAATGAAATCAGCATGCAGGGGCTTGATGCCCGGCACGTGCTGTTTCTCATGGACGGCGAACGTCTGACAGGTGACATGGCGGGGAACCTCGACTACGAACGCTTCAACCTGCATGCCATCGACCGCATTGAGATCGTGAAAGGAGCCAGCAGCACCCTGTATGGTTCCAGAGCTTCGGGAGCCGTTATCAACCTGATTACCAAAAAGACCCATAAACCGCTCGACATCGATGCTGGGGTGCGCTACGGGCAGATGAATGAACGGAACTACAAGAATGCTGATCCGAAGGACTTCTTATACATGTTCGAGAAAAATGCCGACCGTCCGAACCTGCAAAGTTGGGCGTCAGTAGGTTTCAAACAAGGTGCACTGACCTCGCAAACCGATGTGTGGTACAGCGAAAGCGATGCTTTCTACATGTATCAGGCGGAGAACGACCAGAAAGTGTACACCCAGGAAGCCAACCCCTTCCTGCCGCATGACATCGTGGTGACCAGTCTGGCCGAACGTCCACCGATGGGTATCGAGGGTACGGAACACATCAGTGCAGCACAGAAGTTCTACTATGAGCCGAACAAAAGCCTCTCGGTGATGGCCTACGGGAGTGCTTTCTTCATGAATACATACGACCTGATACAGGACATGACCTTCAGTCAGTCTCGTGACTGGACAGCCGGCGCAAAGGTTACTTACCACGTAAAGGACTGGTTCAGCGTGACGGGTAGCCTGCACAGTGATTTCTACGACCGTTTCAAGCGTCACGAACGCATCGACACCCGGCAAAAGGTCTACGAAAGCCGTATCTTGCAGCCCCGGCTCACCCTCACCAGCGATTACTTCAAGAACCACAGTCTCATTTTCGGGGTGGAACACCTCTCGGACGACCTTACCAGTGACCGTTTCGTCAACCGGAAGATGACCACCCGCTCCCTGAAAGAAACCGAATACTTCCTGCAGGACGAGTGGACCCTCACACCCCGGTGGATACTTTCTGCCGGAGTGCGCACCAACTTTTCACGTGCCTTCGGCTTCATGGGAATGCCTAAGGTGGCTGCCAAGTTCTCGCCCGGCGAGCACTGGAGCTTCCGTGCCAACTACTCCATGGGCTACCGTTCTCCGAGCATCAAGGAACTTTTCTTCAACTGGGATCACCTGGGCATGTTCCAGATAAAGGGCAATGAGTTCCTGCAACCGGAGAAGAACAACTACTTCTCCCTGGGCGCGGAATACAGCAACGACCGCCTGTTTCTCTCCGGTACAGCCTACGGCAATTATTTCCGTGACAAGATAGAAGGCGTGTGGCGCATCTACGACATGCAGTACAACTTCGAATACACCAACCTGAGCAGGCAACGCCTGCTAGGCATGGAAGCATTGGCAAGGTGGCACGCACTGGACTGCCTAACGCTCAATGCGACTTACAGCTATGTCAATGTCAGCAAAAGTCACGGCGTGCAGGTCAACACCACTTCGCCCCATGCGGCTACCGGAAGTATCGATTACAAACTGGCCCGGAAGAACTACCGTCTCAATGCTATTTTCAGCACTTCATACATGGGAGGTAAGAAATTCGACGTGCAGGACCGGGTGTGGATAGAGGAAGAACAGGCCAGCCGGGATGCTTATTTCCGGTGCGACCTGCCCGGTTATGTGCAGTGTAACCTGTCTGTCTCGCAGACGTTTTGCAACAAGGTAAAGCTTACGCTGGGCGTGGATAACCTGTTCGATTATGTACCCGAGACGCTTGGTTCGGGCATCACTATGTTTAATGTGCCTGCTACTCCGGGTGCTCGCGGACATGTGCAGGTAGAGTTTATGCTGGAGGATGTGATCAATGCTATAAAGAAGAAAAAGAAATGAAAACGAGTGATTTATGGAGAGCCCTCTGCCTATGCCTTTGCGGATGGGTTGCCGCATCGTGTGTGGAATATGACGCCCTGCCATTCGAAGGCAAAACGTTGCCGCGCAAAAGCGGGTACACCACCGGGGTAACTAACGACTGGTTGTACTTCAACCTGCGTACAGGGGAGATATTCAATCTCGATGCTCCGAACCGGGACATTACCGAAGGGGAACAAACCGCGCGAACCGACTGGGACCTGGCCTTCTGCGGATACAGTATGCGTACCAACTCGGGCACAAGCGGCATCGGTAAAGGTGGAGCCGCCGACCTGGGACGGGACAACAGCTATGAGAGTTGGACCCGCCTGTCGCAACTACCCACCGGATTGGATTGGGCGGTAGACGACAGTACAGTCTACGTCACCATGTCTCAAAACGATTGGAACAAGTACCTGATAGCCCACGACATGGATTTTGATGCCAACCCGTGGTTCGACCCCAACAACGGTCCGAAGATACAGAAAGTCAGTGGTAATCCCGTACTGTCCCGCTCCATGAGCTTTGCCGGTCCGCCACCGGTGTACACCCCATCGTTCCACACCTACGTGGTACGTACTACCGATGGTGAACGCTATTTTAAGATACAGATCATTAGTTGGTACGATGCCAACGTAGAGATTGGCGACGAAGGCGGCCGGATGAGTTATTATTGTGACGAGTTGAATTAAGTTCGCCAGTCACAAAGAATATAAACAACTAAGTAAACAAAGAAAATGAGTAAACAAAACAAAGAAAGATACTGGTGGAGAACAATCGCTTCCTTCCTGTTGGTGCTGTTCACCATGCCCCTGGGACATGCCTTGATGATTACCATGGAACACCTGATGGACACCACCACCTTGCATTACGCAGCCTTTGCCATGGGAGCAGTAGGGCTGGCTATGGTAATAATCGGTGTATTCGGCAAAGGAGATACCGGACAAACACTGTGGGGGCTATTCGGGGGACTGCTCTTCTGGACTGGATGGGTAGAATTCCTCTTCATGTACTATGCCAACCGCCACGGTACCCAACCGGAAATGCTGAACGGTGAAATAGTTACCCGCCCCGAATACCTTATCCTACCGGCCTCTTTTGGGTTCTGGATGATGGTGATGGTGCTGTATATATTCTGTACCCGGACCGGATGCCATTTCATCAACTGGTGGCAGAAATTACTCTTCCGCAGCCGGAGGAATCAAATCGTACGACAGGGCATGACGCGCCACACCTCTATCGTCACCTTTATGGAACTGAACATGATGCTGTGGGCCAGTTATCTGCTGCTGATGTTCTGCTACGACAGCCGTTTCCTCGGCGACCATCATCCGCTGACATTCCTCGTAGGCGTAGGTTGTTTCATTGGCGCCGTCTTTATGTTCATCAGGCAACTCCGGATTGGTTCGTGGGGAGCGAATATTCGTTTCGCCATTGCTACAGTCATTGTATTCTGGACGCCTGTGGAGATTCTGGGGCGTATGAACTTCTTCAGCGAGATATGGACAGACCCATTGGGACATCAGACGGAAATGATTATCCTGTTGATAGCTTTTGTGGTGCTATCCATTTATCTATGGTACATTGCTTCTCTAAAGAAAGCAAGGAACAGGAAACTCGAAAAAGCAGGAGTATAAGAAAATTCTACAACTGAGAAATATGAGAAAATGGCATAAATGGGCAGGACTCGTCCTCGCTTTCTTTTTTATCGTATATGCCTTGTCGGGCATTTTCCTCAATCACCGGAAGGAAATCTCCTGTATCGATATCTCCCGCTCCTGCCTGCCCGACAGTTACCGGTACAACAACTGGAACAACGGAGCGTTGAAAGGCACCTTTCGGCTATTTCCCGATTCGGTTTTGCTCTACGGAGGGGCAGGCTTGTTTGTGACCGATTCGTTGGGCTCGCAAATTACGCACTTTGAGGTAGGTATGAAAGAAGGAGCGGATAACCGTATGGTAGGGAACATTGTTCGGACCCGCACGAACTCCGTTTTCGCCATCACTCCCTTCGACCTATATCGTCTGGACGAAGCATCCGGCAAGTGGCAACTCCTGTCACCTGAACTCGATACGGACGAACGGATATCGGATGTTCAAACCGTAGGCGATTCGCTGGTCGTCCTTTCCCGTTCCCATGTCTTTATCTCGAGATATCCTTACAACCGATTTAGTAAAATAGAGTTGAAAACTCCCGAAGGTTACCGGAAAGAAGCATCCCTCTTTCGTACCATGTGGACCCTGCACAGCGGTGAGTTGTTCGGACTTCCGGGGAAGATAGGTGTCGACTTGCTGGGAGTTATCTCTATCGTCCTGTGTGTCACCGGAGTAATATTCACCTGTTTCCCCAAGATTATCAAGCGGAAAAAGAAGCAAAAGAAGGATGCCAAACCCTATACTACCATTTGGAAAAAGTCAGTAACCCTTCACAATAAAGCAGGTACTGCCCTGCTTGTATTCCTGTTGATACTGGTTCTATCGGGTACATTCCTGCGCCCGCCGTTGCTTATCGCCATCATCCGTGCCAAAGTCCCCACGGTGCCGGGTACGGTTCTGAACGATGACAACCCGTGGTTTGACAAGTTGAGGTGCATACGCTATGACCGGGTGGAGAATGACTGGTTACTCTACTCTTCCGAAGGTTTCTTCCGGCTGGATGAGTTGGGAGCCTGTCCCGAAAAGCTTCAGACTCCCCCACCTGTCAGTGTAATGGGTGTCACAGTTCTGGAACAAGAAACTTCCGGCCGTTGGCTGGCAGGCTCGTTCAGCGGACTATATTATTGGGAACGGCAGACGGGGAAGAGTCTGGATGCCTATACGCTGGAACCTGCAAGTATCCAACAAGGAGGCCGCCCGGTGATAAAAGATGCTGTATCCGGTTATTCGGAAGATTTCGGTAACAGGAAGATCATATTTGACTATTTTATGGGAGCCAGAGGACTAAAGCCGGACATGTCTTTCGTCCCGATGCCTGCTACTATAAAGGAGGATGGGAAAATCTCGCTTTGGCATTTTTGCCTCGAAGTACATGTCGGGCGATTCTATTCCCCGGTCATAGGTATCTTCTCTGACTTGTTTGTTTTCTTATCGGGTGTGTTGATATTGTCGGTACTTCTATCTGGTTACATTATATATAAGAGACGTTACAAGAAGAAATAGTAATAGTCATCATTTACACTGATATACATATAATTTCCCTTATCGGTTATATAACCATAAACCATGACCCATCCAAAAACAAATCATGATTTATAGGTATTGCCGTACCCGTTAAGCTCCCTTAACTTTGCATTCGATTTAATCCCAAAACAAAAAAACAAGTATGAAATCAAAAATTTATGCAATGATGGTGATGGCTGTCGCACTCTTTATGACAGCATGTAGCAATGAAGACGAACCCACTCCCAATCTGGTGCAAGACCTCGCAGGTACCTATAAAGGCTATACGGTTGCAGATTTTAAATACACCACCATACCGATGACAACGGCCGACGAAAGTGTATCCCTGACAGCCAACACCGACGGTACCGGAAACGTCTCATTCACATCCGGCCAATGGGGTACATTCACCGTATCCAATGCAGTGATCGCACTGAAAAACGATACATACACCATCGAAGGAAGCGGAAAGACCGTCATGGGCATGGACCCCGCCTCTCAGAAAGAATATGACTGCACCCTCGAAGGAAACATCAGCAAAGACAAGCAAACAGTATCCATCCTGTTCAACGTACCTTCAGTGATGGGCGGACTCGAAGTAACCTTCACCCTGGGCGATGCTCCCGCCAGTATGGTGATAGCAGGCGTGTACGAAGGCACACTGGAGCAATCCGTATCAGGATCAGTTACCGGAACAGACGACAACAGCAAAGTGACCATCAAAAGTCAGGAAAACGGAAAAGCAGAAATCACACTGGCAGGATTCGGTTCCGGAGCGATGGCCTTTAGCGATGTGGTAGTAGCCGATGTAGAAGTCGCCTCCCAGGCAGACAAATCCTACCAAGTAACCGGTACCATCAACACCACCAGCGGTTCCTTCAACGTAACCGGAAGCCTCGAAGGTACCATCAAAGACGGTAAAGCCAACATTGTATTTACCATGAAGCCGGGAGCTATGCCGATGAACATCGTAGCCACCTTCGCCAGTAAATAAGAAAGAATGAAACAAATTCATCTTCTCAGACGATGCATGCTGGGAATGACCATACTCTGGTCGTTCTCAGCTTGTAATGGCATTATGGACGGCATCTACGACGTGCCCGTTTCCGAAGACAAAAAAGAATACGGATTCATCGAAACCGACGTCGTAAACAACTCCGGAACCATATACATAAAAGCTACCGAATATGACCAGTGGACGTACATCGACTTCCACACCCTCACCATCGACTCCCTGCGGATCACAACCGATAGGGTGGAGCCCGGCAACTGGGACATGGCCATCCACCGCTACGACGCCAAGACAAACGGTGCATCCGTGCTCGAAACAGGATTTACCGGACTGTCCATCCTCAGAACCAGCGGAAAGATGCCCGAAGGGACGTACGTAAAAGACGTATGGACAGAAGAAAAAATCGTCACCGACATGTCCGGCATGATGGAAGGCGAACTGAAATACGCTCCCTCGTATTACAACACCGAGCTTTCCAGATGGCTGTTTGTCGATACCAGCAGCATGCCACCCAGTTACAATCCGTCCAACAAAGTGTACATCCTGAAATTGAAAGACAACACCACAGCCGCCGTGCGCCTCAAGAACTTCATGAACGCCTCCGGCACCAAAGGTTACATGACCATAGAATACATTTATCCACTCCATTTTTAAGACATCTTCTATATGCAAAGAATACTGGCCATCGTGTGCCTGATATTTTGCTGTTCCCTGACCCATCCGCTCATTGCACAACGGACGGTCAAGGGAACAGTTTTCGGTAACAACGAGACGTTGATCGGAGCCTCCATTGTGCTCAAAGAAAACAGTAAAATAGCCACCACTACCAACGCCGAAGGGCACTACACACTCTCCCTGCCCGGCAACGACACGGAATATACCCTACAGGTTTCCTACATGGGCTATACCCGGGAAGAACGCAAGCTGAAACCCCACCAGCCGTCCGGGCGCATCGACTTCCACCTGAAAGAAGATGTCAACAACCTGGACGTGGTCGTAGTGACCGGAACACGTACCCCCAAATTGCTGAAAGACGCCCCCATCATCACCCGCGTGATCACCGCCAGCGAAATACAGAAAGTAGACGCCACCCACATCGGCGAACTGCTGCAATCCGAACTGCCCGGCATCGAATTCTCGTACTCCATGAACCAGCAAGTGTCGCTCAACATGCAAGGATTCGGCGGCAACTCCGTACTCTTCCTCATCGATGGCGAACGCATAGCCGGCGAAACGCTGGACAACGTAGACTACAGCCGCCTCAATCTCGACAACGTAGAACGCATCGAGATCGTCAAAGGCGCAGCCTCCTCCCTGTACGGGTCCAATGCCGTGGGAGGCGTGGTAAACATCATCACCCGGAAAGTCACCGAACAGTGGACAGCCAACGTCAACACCCGCTACGGCTCGCACAACGAGCGGCGGTACGGCGCCAATGTCGGCTTCAATACAGGCCGGTTCAGCAGCATCACCAACGTGCAGCACACGAATGATGAAGGATATATAGTGGTAAACAAAGACGACAATGATACCACCAAAGTAATGGGAAACCGTACCTGGAACATCAAAGAGAACCTGCAATACACCCTGAACAAACAAATCAAACTGACAGGGCGCGCCGGATACTTTTTCAGGGAAAGGAACTCGCAAGTCGCCAGCCAAGACCGCTACCGCGATTTCAGCGGAGGGCTGAAAGGAGTCTATGACATCAACGAACAGAGCAACCTCGAACTGGCCTACTCGTTCGACCAGTACGACAAAAGTACCTATCTCCTGCAAGATCAGAACGATGTACGCAATTACAGCAACGTACAGCATAGCCTCAGAGGCTTGTACAGCTATACATTCAACAACAAAAACATCCTGACCGTAGGAGGCGATTACCTGCGCGACTACCTGATGAGCTACCAGTTCCGGGACAACGGCGACTACCGCCAATACGTGGCAGACGCCTTTGTCCAGTTCGACTGGAACCCCACCGAACACTTCAACGTCCTCACAGGCCTGCGCTACGACTACTACTCGGACAACCACATCAACCGCCTTTCGCCCAAACTGGGACTCATGTACAAAGTGGGTAACTGCTCCCTGCGCGGTTCCTACTCCGCCGGATTCCGTGCCCCCACGCTCAAGGAAAAATACATGGTGTTCGACATGGCCAATATATTCATGATATACGGCAACCCCGACCTGAAGTCCGAGACAAGCCATAACTTCTCACTCTCCACCGAATACACGAAGAAGTATTACAACGTCTCGCTCACAGGCTATTACAACCTGGTGGACGGACGCATTACCACCGCATGGGACCAGGCGTTGAAAGGTCAAGTTTATACCAACATCGACAACATCAAGATCATGGGAGTGGATGCCAACGCCTCCGCCAAATGGCCTTGTGGCATCAGCACACGCCTGTCATACACCTATACGCACGAAGATATTGAAAAAGGACAACCCATCGTATCGCAAACGCGTCCCCATACCGCCACCGCCCGTATCGACTACGGTAAATCGTGGAAGAATTACGGGTTCAACATCGCACTGAACGGCCGTTACCTGTCGAAAGTCACTGCCGACGAATACGTTTCCTCCACATCGTATGAAGAAACCGTCAGCGTTACCTATCCGGCGTATTCCATTTGGAAACTCAGCCTCACGCAAAAGGTATGGAAAGGAATCAACATCACACTGGCAGCGGACAACCTATTCAATTACGTGCCTACGCACTATTACAATAACTCGCCCTATACCACCGGAACCACCTTCACAGCAGGGATTTCGTTGGATATCGACAGGTTATTCAAATAAAAAACTCCATAGCAACTCATAAAATCATGAATAAAAAAAGACTAATCACCCTCCTGGCTGTCGTTGTCGTTATCGCCGTCTGCTGGTTTGCCTGGCACAAACTGGCATCGACAACCAAAATCGCACTGGTCAACTTCCAGCAATTCCAGGTCACAAGCATCGTCAGAGCCAATGACGACAACTTTATAAAATACGAAGTCGTTCCGTTGGAAGAACTCAGCAAGCTGAAAAACTACGACTGTGTGCTGGCATTCGGCATGG
Organism: Bacteroides sp.; assembly: GCA_031555765.1. Taxonomy (GTDB): domain Bacteria; phylum Bacteroidota; class Bacteroidia; order Bacteroidales; family Bacteroidaceae; genus Bacteroides. The sequence continues at coordinate 14,194 of JAVBUC010000061.1, forward strand.
GCCTCGGCGTCTCTGCCGAACAGCGCGACCTCATACAATCCACAGCCGATAAAGGCACCCCTGTATTGATATACGCCGCCACCAACCCGGAGAACAACATCTGCAACCTGGACAGCGTGCAACGGGAAGGAATCTCCGACTACCTGAAAAACGGAAACAAAAAGAACTACCGGAACATGGCACGGTACATCCGCCAGCACATCGACTCCAAAACCTTCTTCATCACCCCCGCCGATCCGGTAGCCGAAAGCGCCTCCGATGTGCTCTACCATCTGGACGAAGAAGTAGCCTTCGAACAAGTAAGCGACTATGAAACGTACCTGAAACAACACCATTTCTACAAAGAAGGAGCCCCCAAAGTAGCCATTCTCGGTGGTATGAACGACCCCTTCAGCGGAAACAAGGACAACATAGACAGCATGAACGTCTCCTTCCAGCAGGCAGGACTGAATGTCTACCCCGTCTCATCAGCCATGAAGCGTATGGAGTTCCTGAAACAGATACAGCCCGACGCAGTGGTCTACTTCGCCCACGGCCGTCTGGCCATGGGACAAGCCGATGCCGCCATAGAGTGGCTCAAGGAAAGGAACATCCCACTGTTCGCCCCGCTAACGACTTTGCAAACCAAGGAAGAATGGATGAACGACCCCATGGGCATGTTCGGCGGTTTCCTGTCACAAAGCATCATCATGCCCGAGCTCGACGGAGCCATCTACCCCTACGTAGTCAACGCGCAGGAAGTAGACAAAGACGGACTGTACCTCTTCAAAGCCATTCCCGAACGGCTAAAGAGCTTTACTCAGATTGTCAGCAACTTCATAGCTCTACAAAAGAAAAGCAATGCCGAAAAGAAAATATCCATCTACTACTTCAAAGGCGCCGGACAGGAAACCCTCACAGCCCAAGGACTGGAAACCGTACCCTCCCTGTACATGCTGCTGAAACGCCTCCAGGCAGAAGGCTATAAAGTAGATCGTCTGCCTGCCACCGAAGAAGAATTCGAAAAACTGCTTATGACGCAAGGAGCCGTTCTGAGCACCTATGCCGAAGGAGCCTTCGACAACTACCTGAAAAACGGAAAGCCCGCCCTGATCGAGAAATCCGAATACGAGTCATGGATCAGTCAATCCCTGCCCAAAGAACTTTATGCAGATGTCACAAATACCTATGGCGAAGCCCCCGGAGCCTACATGAGTGTGCATCAGGACGGTAAAGACTACCTCGCCGTAGCCCGCATCGAACTGGGAAATATCGCCCTGCTGCCACAACCCATGGCCGCCCTCGGCGGCGACGCTTTCGCCATCGTTCACGGAGCCAAGTCGGCACCGCCCCACACCTATATCGGAGCCTACCTGTGGTCGCAATACGCATTCAAGGCCGATGCCATGCTGCATTTCGGCACCCACGGAAGCCTTGAATTTACCCCGCAGAAGCAGGTTGCACTGAGCAACAACGACTGGCCCGACCGCCTCGTAGGAAGCCTGCCGCACTTCTACTACTACACAATCGGAAACATCGGCGAAAGTATGATGGCTAAACGCCGTTCATACGCCAGCGTCATCTCTTACCTCACCCCTCCGTTCATGGAGAGCGAAACCCGTTCGCAGTTCAAAACCCTGCAAAGCAAGATACAGGACTATCACAAGACGGACGAACAACTACAACCCAAAGCCTCACTGGCCGTTAAAAAGCTGGCAGTGGAAATGGGACTGCACCGCGAACTCCGTCTGGACAGCATACTGGCCAATCCCTACACCACCGAAGAGATAGAAAAGATAGAAAACTTTGCCGAAGAGATAGCCAATGAGAAGATGACCGGGCAACTCTACACCACAGGCATTCCCTACGAAGCCGGAAAAATAAACTCATCCGTGATGGCCATGAGTGCCGACCCCATTGCCTACAGTCTGGCCGCACTGGACAAGCTGCGTGGCAAGATCACCGGCCAGCAGTTGAAGAACCGCCCGTTCTTCAACCGCCAATACCTGGAACCCGCCAAAGGATGGGTCAACCAAGTGTTGAACGGCAAGACAGTCGACAGCACCTTTATATGCAGCATAGCAGGTATCGCCCCCAAAGATCTGGCAGAAGCAAAGAAAATACTGACCCCTCCGGCACGCGGAATGGCAGCCATGATGTCCGCTGCCGCTTCACCATCCAAAGGAGGCAAACCCTCGGGAAGTTCCGGAGGCGGTCACCCCGCCTGGATTCCCAAGTTCGGCAAAAAGCCGGAGAATGTAGGAGAAACCAAAACGGAGAAGCCCAAACAAGCAGCCAAGCCCCGGCAACCCGAATACACCAAAGAGCAAAAAGACCGTGCCCGCGCCATCGCCGAAGTAGAACGCACCCTCCGCAACATCACCAACTACCGGAATGCCTTGCTGCAAAGCCCCGAAACGGAACTGAAATCGATCCTCAATGCACTGGCAGGAGGATACCTGGCTCCTTCTTCGGGAGGAGATGCCGTAGCCAATCCGAATGCCGTCCCCACCGGACGCAACCTGTACGCCATCAATGCCGAAGCCACCCCCTCCGAAGTAGCCTGGGACAAGGGCGTAGCTTTGGCGACAGCCACGCTGGAACAATACAAAAAGCAACACGGAGAGTACCCCAAGAAGGTAAGTTATACCTTTTGGAGCAGTGAATTTATCGAAAGTGAAGGGGTTACCATCGCTCAGGTATTATACATGCTCGGCGTAGAACCCGTGCGGGATGCTTTCGGACGGGTATCCGACATACAACTCATCCCGGCAGAAACCCTCGGCCGTCCGCGTGTCGACGTGGTGGTACAAACCTCCGGACAGTTCCGCGACCTGGCCGCTTCCCGTCTTTCCTTAATTACCAGAGCCGTAGAGATGGCCGCATTCGCCAAAGACAGCAAGTATGAGAATTACGTATCCGCAAGCACTACAGAGATCGAACGCCAGTTGGTAGAACAAGGCGTACCGCCCAAAGACGCCCGCGAAATGTCCGCCCTGCGTGTATTCGGAGGCGTGAACGGCATGTACGGCACAGGCATTCAGGAGATGGTGAAAAGCGGCGACAAGTGGGAACAGGAGAAAGAAATCGCCGAAACCTACATTCAGAATATGGGAGCCGTATACGGCAACGAAAAAGAGTGGGGAAGCTACAAGGCAGGTCTGCTACGCGCCGTTTTGCAGAACACCAGCGTAGTGGTACAGCCCCGCCAGAGCAATACCTGGGGCGCGCTGAGCCTCGACCACGTATTCGAGTTCATGGGCGGGATCAACCTGGCCGTCCGCGAGGTAACCGGAAAAGACCCCGACGCCTACTTCGCCGACTACCGCAACCGCAACCACATGAAAATGCAGGAACTGAAAGAAGCCATCGGTGTGGAATCGCGCTCTACCATATTCAACCCCACTTACATCAAGGAAGTGATGAAAGGCAAGGCATCCAGCGCCTCACAGATCACCGAAGTGGTGACCAACACGTACGCCTGGAACGTGATGAAGCCCGATGTGATAGACAATGCCATGTGGAACCAGATATACGATGTGTACGTGAAAGACGCACACAATCTGGGCGTTCAGAAATTCTTCCGGCAGCAGAATCCGCAAGCCATGCAGGAAATCACCGCTGTGATGATGGAAACCGCCCGCAAAGGCATGTGGAAAGCCAGTGAACAACAGTTGGCCGACATCGCACAACTCCATACCGATCTCGTGAAAGAGTTTGGCGCCAGCGGTTCCGGATTCTCCGGTTCCAATGCCAAATTGCAGGATTACATCGCCGGAAAAGTATCAGCCGAAGCAGCTCAGACTTACAACCGTCAGGTACAACAGATGAAAACAGGCGCCACAGCCGATGCCCCTCGGAACGGAACCGTCCTGAAAAAGAACGAACTCTCCCAGGCAGCACAAGGCGAAAAGAACAGTCTGAACGGTCTGTGGATTGTGTCTGTGGTACTTATAGCCTTCGTCGGCCTGTTGACCATCCTGCGTAGAAAAAGAAAAAACAGCTAACGCACATGGAACTGATCATTCAGATATTGATGATGTTCATCGTGGTCAACTGCCTGCTCAAGATGAGCTTCTGGCGCTGGTGGCAGGCCACGTTGTTCTCCCTGGCCTGCGCCGTGTTTGTCGTTTGGATGTACCCGTATGCCATCCAGCAGTCCAAAACACAGATAGCCGACTATCTGCAAAACACCGGAGCCCTGCAAAACGCGGCCGTACTCGTCACCATCGAGTCGGCCATCTGCTTCGGTTTCTGTTTTGCAGCCTTGCGCAACCTCTTCGGCAAGACCTATAAAAAATGGGTCATGGTATTCTACTGGTATCCCGGTCTGCTAATCTTTCCGGTGCTTTTCTACGGACTCACGGAAAGCATCTTCGCTTTGCCCGGAACAGGTTTCGAAACCATTGCTTACACACTGTCGGCTGTTATTCTGGTGGGTTTCCCGCTGCTCTGTCAGGCCATCCGCTGGCTGATACCCGAGAAGGAACTGCGACTGGAAATACATTTCCTTGTCAGCCTCTTCGTGTGCATTCTCGGTCTTATCACCACGGTGAACGGCAATGTGACGTATGCCGCCGTCGAAGAACCTGCCAACTGGACAGCCATCGGACTATCTGCCGGGTTGTTCCTCGTCCTGTTCCTTGCCGGAATCGGCCTGAATCGAATCAAATGGATCCTATCCTATAAGAAACAATTAAAAAACAAGAAAAATGGAAGTTATCTCTAAAGTCCTCTTCTGGGTGGCAAACAGTTTGCTCATTCCCGATATCATCATCCTTCTGTGCCTGTTCGGCCGCTCATTGCTGCTGATAGGCAGCTTTTACAACCAGTTCATGGTGAAGCGGAAAGTGGACAAGGCATTGAACAATACCATCAAAAGTCTGTCGACCGATACCACTATCAATGAACTGAAAGCCATACTTCCGGAGAAAGACAACTCGCTTTTCATCAAGTACCTGCGCGACCTGCTCACCAACAAACCCTCGGAAGCCTATTCGGACTACCTGATCACCAACTTCGAGAACGAAGCCGATAAGGATACATCGCTTTCCAAAATGCTTGCCAAGATGGGACCTGTACTGGGACTGATCGGCACGCTGATTGCCATGAGTCCGGCATTGGTAGGACTTTCCACGGGTGATATCTCAGGAATGGCGTACAACATGCAGGTGGTATTTGCCACAACGGTAGTCGGTTTGGTGGTAAGTGCCGTCGGCTTGGTGACATTGCAATACAAACAACGTTGGTATGCCAAGGATGTCAATAACCTGGATTATGTATCGCGTATATTAACCCAAAAGGAGACAAACGCATGAAGCGCCAACGACGAATCAATAAGTTCCGCGAAGAGGATACCGATCCGCTCAGCGTCATCGTGAACCTGTTCGATGTGGCGATGGTCTTTGCCGTGGCCCTTATGGTGGCTATGGTGATGCACATGAACATGACGGAGATGTTTACCGGAGAGGACTTTACAGTAGTGAAGAATCCCGGGCAGGAGAATATGGAGATCATCACCAAAGAAGGCAATAAGATAAACAAATACACCCCGTCGTCCGAACAGCAGTCATCGGGCAAGAAAGGGAAGAAAGTCGGTATTGCGTATGAGTTGGAGAACGGTGAGATTATTTATGTACCGGAATAAGGGAGCTGCTTAAAAGAAGCCTGTGAGCCGCATAAACCAACTTTTTATTTACTACCAACTAACTCCTCTTTTACTAAAACGAAGTAGTCCCTTTATAACGGGATTATTGTCCCATTGCAACGGGACCACTTCATTTTAGTAGAAAAAGATATTAGCCGTATAAGAAAATGAGTAAAAGATTGAATAAAAATCCTTTGAAACAAAAGAAGCTGTCAGATAAATGGATATTCCCAACAGCTCTTATCCTATTTATAGGTAGCGTATCATTTTTAGTATATTCCTATTTATCGCATAACGGGCTGCTCCCTGCCTGCGATTGCCTGCTTTGCATGTTCAATCATGTACCGGAAGAGGGAGAATACCTGTTCAACCGCTACATGATTGTCATCAGCATCGCATGGATTTCTCTTCTGGTAATGGTGTTACAGATTTTTCACAGGAGGCGTAACCGCCTCTAATCATAAAACAGAAGTTCCCTGAAACCTGTATCTTATACCAGTCTCTCATTCTTAAAATAAAAGTCAGAAATCCCTATCACAATAATAACAATCTAATAATAATCATTATCTTTGCGTAATGGTTATAACTTAGATAATATGGTTATGAATAACTCTTATGCAGATAAACTCACCGAAAAAGGATTAAAAGTAACGCCCCAGCGCATAGCCGTGTTCAGGGCTGTTACAGAGTTGAACAATCATCCCACCGCCGAAAACATCATTGAGAACATCAAATCCGATCATCCCAACATATCGGTGGCTACCGTGTATAAAATACTGGATTCCTTAGTAGAAAATAACCTTCTGTCGAAAGTGAAAACAGAGAAAGGCATTGCGCGGTATGATGCGGTGATGATCCCCCATCACCATCTGCACTCTTCCGAAACGGACCGTATAGAAGACTACAAAGACGAAAAACTGGACGAACTCATCAGTAATTATTTCAAGAAAAATAGCATAAAAGACTTCGAAATACAAGATATAAACCTGCAAATCACAGGTAAATTCAATAAATAATTCACTAAAAAAGTTTAGCTATGGACTCGAATGAAAGCAAATGTCCTTTTCACCACGGATCAAAGCCGGTGGCAGGGATGGGAACCTCCAACAAAGATTGGTGGCCCAACAAATTGAATCTCGGCATCCTTCGTCAGCATTCCTCCCAGTCAAACCCTATGGGAGTGAGTTTCAACTATGCGGAAGAATTCAAGAAGCTGGATCTTCAAGCGGTCAAGGATGACATCTTTACATTGATGACCACTTCGCAGGATTGGTGGCCTGCCGACTACGGGCACTATGGACCGCTATTTATCCGCATGGCCTGGCACAGCGCAGGTACCTACAGAGTATCCGACGGACGCGGGGGAGCCGGACACGGCAACCAACGGTTTGCCCCGTTGAACAGTTGGCCGGATAATGTAAATCTGGACAAAGCCCGTCTTTTGCTATGGCCTGTCAAGCAAAAATACGGAAAGCAAATCTCCTGGGCCGATTTGATGATACTGGCAGGCAACTGCGCATTGGAATCGATGGGGTTGAAAACCTTCGGTTTTGCAGGCGGCCGGGAAGACTGCTGGGAATCCGAACAGGATGTTTACTGGGGTTCGGAAACGAACTGGACGGGCGAAAAACGCTACAGCGGTGAACGCGATCTGGAAAATCCGTTGGCGGCTGTTGAGATGGGATTGATCTATGTAAACCCGGAAGGCCCTGAAAGGAATCCCGATCCGATTGCGTCGGCAAGGGACGTTCGTGAAACTTTTGCCCGGATGGCGATGAACGACGAAGAAACGGTGGCACTGATTGCAGGAGGACACACCTTCGGTAAAACGCACGGTGCAGCAAGTGCCGCACATGTAGGGCGCGAACCCGAGGCTGCCGGTATTGAAGAGCAGGGTCTGGGATGGAAAAGCAACTTTGGAACGGGTAAGGGCGGCGATACCATCAGCAGCGGACTGGAAGGTGCCTGGAAACCCAACCCCACGACATGGGACAACGGATACCTCGAAACGCTGTTCGGATACGACTGGGAACTGACCAAGAGTCCCGCGGGAGCCCATCAATGGATCCCGACCGACAAATCTTCCTATAAGTTGGTAGAAGACGCCCACAACCCGGACAAACGTCATGCCCCTATGATGACTACCGCTGACATGGCACTGAAAATGGACCCTGCCTATAACGCCATTGCCAGGAAATACCTGGAAAACTTCGATGCATTTACCGATGCTTTTGCCCGTGCCTGGTTTAAGCTGACACACCGGGATATGGGGCCTGTCACCCGTTACCTCGGCAATGAAGTTCCCCATGAATTATTATTGTGGCAGGATCCCGTTCCTGCTGTGGATTTCCAGCCCATCGACGATGCCGATGTCGCTACGTTGAAAAACAAACTCATTCACTCGGGACTGACTGTTTCCGAATTAGTCTCCACTGCCTGGGCTTCGGCCTCCACTTTCCGCGGTTCCGACAAACGGGGTGGCGCCAATGGAGCCCGTATCCGCCTGTCACCTCAAAAAGATTGGGAAGTAAATAATCCGGCACAACTTCAAAAAGTACTGGCAAAGCTGGAGCTTATCCAACAAGAATTCAATGATGCACAAAGCGGGAATAAGAAAGTCTCTCTGGCTGATTTGATCGTATTGGGTGGCTCTGCCGCCATAGAAAAAGCAGCCGCAGATGCCGGTCATCCCGTTGCCGTACCTTTCAAGCCGTGGCGCAATGACGCTTCGCAGGAACAAACCGATGTACACTCGTTTGCTGTATTAGAGCCGAAAGCCGACGGTTTCAGGAATTACCAGAGTGCCGCAGTTTCCAGCATTCCCGCCGAGGTATTGCTGGTTGACAAAGCACAGCTATTGACATTGACAATTCCTGAAATGACCGTATTGATTGGCGGGTTGCGGGTTTTAAACACCAATTATGACGATTCCAGACACGGGGTATTTACCCACCGGCCGGAACAGTTGACAAACGATTTCTTTATAAACCTGCTGAACTTCAATACCACCTGGAAAGCGGTATCGGAATTGGGAAACCTGTTCGAAGGCAAGGAACGGGCAACCGGAAACGTACAATGGACAGGAACCAGGGCTGACTTAATTTTCGGTTCAAATTCTGAATTGCGGGCAATTGCCGAGGTGTACGGATGTTTGGAAAGCGAAGAGAAATTTGTGAATGATTTCGTTGCGGCGTGGAATAAAGTGATGAACCTGGACAATTTCTAAGTTTACATCTGCCTGCCGTATTTCTCCGGTAGGACAGAGCTGCAATCACACCCCGAGACTATCTGTTTACGGGGTGTGATCGTTTCTGTGATCCTTAAGACCTGCTTAATTAGTATCGCGGGGCGTAGTATATAATACATACCCCTAATAACGCTATTAACGCCCCGATTATATCATACTTGTCTGGTGAATAGTGGTCAAATTTCATTGCCCACAAAATAGACATGACGATAAAGAAACCGCCATAAGTCGCATAAACTCTTGCAAAATTGGAGGTCTGCCAAGTCGCAACAACCCCGTAAAAAGCAAGTATCAATCCGCCAAGAAGCCCATACCACCAAGGTTTACCTTCTTTCAAACACAACCAAACAAGATAACCGCCGCCAATCTCACAGAGTCCTGCAAGTATGAAAATTGGTATTGATTTGAATATAGCCATTTCTATCAACTATTTTGAGCCAGTTTCAAATGCAACACCCGGAATGATTTCATAAACGGCGGATACAGCTTCATCACTATTTTCATCGGCAGCGGCCAGCGGTTTTTCAGGTAATCGGCGTAACAATATTCTTTGATGATCCGAATACCCGTGTGCCAGCTCTCGATCTCTTTGCTGTCGTTGATTCCCCACTTGAACGGGGCGTTGTATTTCTTCACATCGGGATGCCGTTTGTGGTTTCTGACCGCCCATTGGCTAATGGTGTCGAAAGCGATTTCGGCGGATTTGAACCGTTCGGCAATCTCGCAAAACAGAGCCTTAATATCTTTTTCTTCAAAGTACATCATTACGCCTTCCAAAATAAACAGCGTTGGTCGGTCTTTGGGGACATCATCCATCCACGAATAGTCGAACATGGACTTGGCTATCATTTTGCAGGAAGGCGTTTCTTCAAAAAACTTTTCCCGCACATCCATCGTTTCTTTCACGTCGATATCGAACCACCGGCTGCCGTTCAGGGAAAGCCGTTTGCAACGGGCATCCAGTCCGCAACCCAGATTCACAACAATGCCCTGTGGGTTCCGGTGCAAAAAGTCGTCGATGATATTATCCAGAATGATAGTGCGGATAATTGTTCCTGTTTGTGAGGCTTCCGACACCTTGTTTTTGGATGACTCGTCGAACTCTATTCGCTCCAGTATTTCTACTGCATACGGGTCTTTGACCGCTGCATCAGGGCGTTTTGTTTCGATTGCCCGAATCCGCAGCGTAATAAATAATGTTTCGGGAACTCCCGTCAGATTTACTTTCATGATGCCTGCTTAATCTATATAACTGATTGTTCTTTCATTTGCCTGTTCACCATCCGTGCAAATA
>JAVBUC010000042.1:0-18039 GCA_031555765.1 Bacteroides sp.
TAAGGAAAGTGGATTTACCGGATCCATAAAAAAGAAAAAAACAAAAAGGGGATTACCACGTAATTTATTGCAGTTGTTTAAGATTGCCAAAATAGTACCCCAATTTGTTTTCCGAACATGACTGGGCGATGCCCTACGCTATTGGTACAAAGGCTTTCAGCCTTAGTAATTCAGCATTAAATTCATGTAAGGTTGGGGAGTGGCGAACATCCTAGCGGCCAGTTCGCCGCTCGTCAATCGCAAAGGAGGTGCAGGGTGCATCTCCTTTTTCTTTCTACACGTGCCATCCTTGACAGTATAGTATCCATTATTGGCAGACAGGTGCTTGTCAAACAACTCAAATGTCAGGTCGACTTCCGGATGAGCGGCGGCGTACAACTTTAGTATCTCCTCCGCCCGGATGATGCGTGCCATGCCGAGCGGCAAGCGTACACTTCCTTTGGCCGGGGGAAGCAGGATAGTCATGGTGCGGTACTTGGTGATCTTGGAGATGTGGTAAAGCAAGGCGTTCCCGGCGGATTCGCTCTCGGTGAGGAACGTGTCCACGATGAGTCCCTTGTCTGTTTTCCAGGCGATGGCAAGTCCGGAAATCCGGTCGTTCTGCAAAGCTACATACACATAGTCGCGCTCCAATGCCAGCGATTCGAGGATGACTTTGTAATCCTCCACGGTGTGCTGTACGCAGGCCGGAAGCTCGGCCAGCTTGCGGCTGAGGTATTGATAGTGCCGTTCGTTGAACTGGTTGGTGTGATTGCACAGCATGCCGGGTACCGGAGTGAGCAAGTTGGCATTCACTTCTTGCTTGTCGTAGTGAAAAACCGGGGCATAGCCCAGCCGGTCGTAGTAGGCAAACAACCACGGCTCGGCAGGAATCAGCGTGCTTACAGGTATCTCCTTCTGCCACAGCCGGGCAAAGGTTTGTTTCAGCAGCTCGCGCATCACCCCCTTGTTCCGGTAATCAGGGTGGGTGCAAGCACCCGACACATAGGCTGTCTGTATGGTGGTGCCGCAGAAAGTCATCGGGTAAGGAATGGCTTGCAGAGCGGAAATCACTTCCTCCCCGCTCTCGATGGCGATGTTCACTTCGTTGTTGTATCGGTGGCGGAAGTACAGATCGACATACTCCTCCGTATCATCGAAGCAGAGTTGCCACAGTGCCTTGACTTTCTCTTTGATCATAGCTTACAAGTTGACCATTTCTACGGGCTGCTCTTGCAGGCAAGCCATGAATTTATCCAGGATAATGGTGGGTTGGTAGGACAGTTTAGCCTTGCGCAATCCCTCGAGTCCAAGATCTTCCTCCCGGTTGATATACGTATACTGTTCCGGAATGCGATTGGAAAACTCATAATTGATCATGGCATACGCCCCTTCGACGGAGGTGTCGGCCTTCTCGGCATGTACGCCAAAGGTATCCTCATTGATAGGCATACCGTAGGAGAAAGCCACAATCTTACCGTCGACATGCAGGATGCCGCCCGTGAGCCCCAGCTCTTCGAAGTGGTTCAGTGCATACGTCAGCGCGCGGCGTTCATTGCCGGTACCTTCGTTCTTGGCGCAGTCGTTGGCCTTGCACCACTCGGCTTCCAGGTCTAAGCATTCCTGGATGCGGTCGGGGGTGATGGGGGCGTATTCGTAGTTGGGATACAAGCTGCGGAATTTATTGATATGGTTGCGCTTGGCCTGGAACTTCTTTCCCCGCAGTGTGGCGAGGTCGCTACGCAGGTAGATGTAATCGGAATAATCGCGGTCGGTCTGGAACTGGAATTTCCCCGGAGCTATCTGCTCCAGTTCTTCTTTGCTATCCGTGCATACCCCCAGCAGACAGAACGGCTGTCCTTCCTGGCGGGCATCTTCCATGAGCGTGTGTATCACTTTATTCATGGGGCCGTTGCCGACGGGCATCATATAGGCCAATTCTCCATCAGCCCAGAACTTGAAAACGAGGAAATTGTCAACAATGGCGAACTTCGTGTCGTATAAAAATCTCCAGCTACAGAGATTGGCAAAAGCGAGGTCACAATTTCTGCGTTTGCTGTTCAGGGTGAAGGCCATAACTGCCTCTTTGTCACCCGGTGTGATGTCTTTGAACTCAATCATAAAAATTTTAGTGGATGTTATTTCATCTAAAGAACAAAGATAATGCCATTTTGTTAGATAATGCCTATTAATCGGAGAATTGTTGGGGTTAATAATGCTGTAAGAATACCGTTAATTGTTAAACCCAGGCTGGCATAGGCTCCATACTTGCCGCTGAGGTCCATGGCAGCAGATGCTCCGAGGGCGTGAGCGGCTGTTCCGAGCGACAATCCCTGGGCAATAGGACTGCCCACACGGGTCATCCGCATCACTTGTACGCCGAGTATGCCGCCCAGCAAACCGGTGCAAACCACCACGGCGGTAGTGAGCGAAGGAATACCACCCAATGTGTGGGCAACTTCCATCGCAATGGGCGTCGTTACCGACTTCGGTGCCAGCGACAGGATGACTTCCTGCGAAGCCCCCATCCATTTGGCAATGAGCACCACGGAGACTACTCCGATGACGCACCCTGCCAGTTGGGACAGCAGGATGGGGAGCAGTTGCTTCTTAATAGCTTCCAGTTGCAGGTAGAGCGGAACACCTAATGCTACGACGGCTGGTTTTAACCAAAACTCGATGAAACGGCCACCTTTATTATATGCTTCATAGCTAATATCCGCCGTTTTCAGAAATATTATCAGTACAGCGACGGTCAGTAAGATGGGGTTAAGCAGCATCAACCCGGTCTTCTTCTGTAGCCACTTAGCCAGAAAGAAGAGGCTGAAGGTGATGGCAAGCAGGAAAAATTCGTTTTCTAAGAACATCATTTCAGTTTACGTGTTAGTTGATGTACCCAGCCGGTGACTACAAGCACCAGCAAAGTACTGACGATGGTAGCCACGGCGATGGGCCAGAACTCGGCAGCGATTAGGTCGAAATAAAGCATGATGGCCACGCCGGGAGGGATGAAAAAGAATGCCAGGTTGGCAACCAGAAAGTCGGACATACCCTGCACCCAGGAGAGTTTGATCCAACCCAATTTCAAAAACAGGGTGAGTAGCAACATTCCGATAATGCTCGGCGGGAGCTGAATGGCGGTGAGATATACCACTAACTCGCCCAGAGCCAGACACCCGAACAGGATAGCACATTGACGTATCATAGAACTTGTTTCCTTTTAGAATAGAACGCAAAAGTAGACAAATAGTTGCAAAAGGGAGTCGCTTCTGACGGCAGAATTCTCTTTGTGATAAAAATCTTTTCGATGGATAGGTAGAAGAAAGCGAAACAAATGCGGAAAGTATCAAATATTCCATAAAAAAGAGCAGTTTTTGCAATGTGGGTATTGCAAAATTAGCTACTTTTGCAGCGGCTTAGGAATAAGTACCGGAATACGCATATATAAAAAAATAATATAATATGATCAATCTGATTAACGAAATCGTTGAACGCGCGAAAGCCTGTCGTCAGCGCATTGTTCTTCCCGAAGGAACCGAAGAACGTACCTTAAAAGCTGCCAATCAAATCTTGACAGATGGAGTAGCCGAACTCATTCTGCTGGGTAACCCCGAAGAGATTATCCGCAACGCAGTGAAGTGGGGGTTGGGCAACATCGGTATGGCTACCATTATCGATCCGGCTTGCCATCCGATGAAGGAAGAATATACCAAATTGTTGTTCGAACTTCGCAAAAGCAAGGGCATGACGATGGAAAAAGCCAGCGAACTGGTACTTGACCCGCTCTACCTGGGCTGTCTGATTATCAAGAATGGTGATGCCGACGGACAGTTGGCCGGTGCGTGCAACACCACGGGTGATGTACTTCGCCCCGCGTTACAGATTATCAAGACCGTGCCGGGAATTACCTGCGTATCGGGCGCCATGCTGATGCTGACCAAAGCACCCGATTACGGGATGAACGGTCTGCTCGTAATGGGCGATGTGGCAGTGACTCCGGTGCCCGATGCTGCTCAACTGGCTCAGATAGCCGTATGTACTGCACAGACCGCAAAGGCTGTGGCCGGTATCGAAGTTCCGAAAGTGGCATTGCTAAGCTTCTCTACCAAGGGATCGGCCAAGCACGAGGTGGTAGATAAGGTGGTGGAAGCCGTGCGTATTGCTCAGAAGATGGCACCTGACATCCTGATCGACGGTGAATTGCAGGCCGACGCTGCCCTGGTTCCGGGTATCGGTGCCAGCAAAGCTCCGGATTCGCAGATTGCCGGCGAAGCCAACGTGCTCATCGTACCGAGTCTCGAAGTGGGAAATATTTCATACAAACTGGTGCAACGCCTGGGACATGCCGAAGCCATCGGCCCGATCCTTCAGGGTATAGCCCGTCCGGTGAATGATCTGTCACGCGGTTGCTCCATCGAAGACATTTACAGAATGATTGCTATTACTGCCAACCAGGCCATTGCTGCCCGGAACGCACAATAATATATATTTATAAAAAAGATGAAGATATTGGTATTGAACTGCGGCAGCTCGTCCATCAAGTACAAGCTGTTCGACATGGCACAAAAAGAAGTGATCGCCCAGGGGGGCATCGAAAGAATCGGTTTGAAGGGTTCATTCCTGAAACTGGCATTGCCCAACGGCGAGAAAATACAGCTTGACAAAGACATCCCCGAACATACGGTAGGCGTGGAGTTCATCCTGAACACCCTGACGCACAATGAGTACGGTGCTATCCGCTTGCTCGATGAGATCGATGCCGTAGGTCACCGCATGGTGCACGGAGGCGAACGTTTCAGTGAATCGGTACTGCTCAACAAGGAAGTGCTCGACGCTTTTGCGGCCTGTAACGACCTGGCTCCCCTGCACAATCCGGCCAACTTGAAAGGCGTAAATGCCGTTTCGGCCATTCTGCCGAAGGTGCCGCAAGTGGGTGTATTCGATACCGCTTTCCATCAGACAATGCCCGATTATGCGTATATGTATGCCATCCCGTACGAACTGTATGAGAAATACGGCATCCGTCGCTACGGCTTCCATGGAACATCGCACCGCTACGTGTCCAACCGCGTGTGCGAATACCTGAACCGTCCGGCTCAAGGCATGAAGCTCATCACCTGCCACATTGGTAACGGTGGTTCTATCTCGGCCATCAAGGATGGTAAGTGTGTGGATACCACCATGGGACTCACCCCGCTGGAAGGACTGATGATGGGTACCCGTAGTGGTGACATCGACGCCGGAGCGGTGACATTCATCATGGAGAAAGAAGGCTTGACTCCTACGGGCGTATCCAATCTGCTCAATAAGAAAAGCGGTGTACAAGGTATCTTCGGTGTATCGAGCGACATGCGCGAACTGGATGCTGCCGCTACGAAAGGCGATCCGAAAGCTGTGCTGGCCCAGCAGATGTATTACTATCGTGTAAAGAAATACATCGGTGCATACGCTGCTGCGCTGGGTGGCGTGGATGTAATCCTCTTCACCGGCGGTGTAGGCGAGAACCAATCGGGCTTCCGTGCCGGTGTGTGCGAAGGTCTGGAATACATGGGCGTGAAGCTCGACCTGGAGAAGAACAAAGTTCGCGGTGAAGAAATCACCATCTCCACCGAAGATTCGAAGGTAAAAGTGGTGGTGATACCTACCGACGAGGAGTTGCTCATTGCATCGGATACATTGGTAATTCTAAGCAAATAGACATATAAACGACAAACAACATGTAGTAAAAAGGTCGTTCCGCAAGTCGGTACGGCCTTTTTTAATATTTTATTCATACTCTTTTCGGGCTTGCTAACTGAATTTCATCTATCTTTGTTAGCAGTAACCAAATTCATAGATCATGAAACGATTCATAAATGTATTATTCCTTGTCTTAGTTGCCGTTGCAGTCAACGGTCAGGCAAAATATGTGTTCTATTTCATCGGCGATGGAATGGGCGTAAATCAGGTAAACGGTACGGAAATGTATCTGGCAGATAAGAATGAGAACCGCATCGGTGTGGAGCCTCTGCTGTTTACCCAGTTCCCGGTGGCAAGCATGGCGACGACCTTCGCTGCTACAAACTCTATCACCGACTCATCGGCTGCCGGAACGGCTCTCTCTACCGGTGTGAAGACGTACAATGCCGCTATCGGCGTGGGACCGGATAAAGAACGTCTCGAAACCGTAGCCGAGAAGGCCAAGAAAGCGGGTCGCCGCGTGGGGGTCACTACCAGCGTGAGTGTGGACCATGCTACTCCGGCTGCTTTCTATGCCCACCAGGAGGAACGCGATTGGTACTACGAGATTGCTACCGATCTGCCGAAAGCGAACTTCGATTTCTATGCCGGCGGCGGTTTCCTGAAACCAACTACCGACAAGGATGGCAAGGCTGCTCCTTCGGTGTTCCCGAAGTTCGATGAGGCTGGCTACGTCATAGCTAAAGGATATAACGATTTTAAAACCAAATCGGCTACAGCTAAGAAGATGATCCTGATCCAGGAAGACGGCAAGAACCCAAGTGCATTGCCTTATGCCATCGATCGTAAGGCGGACGACCTGACCCTGTCACAAATCACGGAAAGCGCTATCAACTTCCTTTCAAAGGATGCCAGGAAAGGCTTCTTCCTGATGGTAGAGGGTGGTAAAATAGACTGGGCTTGCCACGGCAACGACGCCGCTACGGCATTCAATGAAGTAGTCGATTTCAATGACGCCGTCAAAATAGCTTATGAATTCTACAAGAAACACCCGAAAGAAACACTCATCGTTGTCACTGCCGATCATGAAACAGGTGGTTTGGGACTCGGCGCACGCGGCTATACACTGAACCTGAAAGCTCTTGCTAACCAAAGCCTGTCGCAGGACGAACTCTCCAACGCGTTGAGTGACCTGCGCAAAGCCAAGAATAACCACGTAGCTTGGGAAGATGTAAAAGCCCTGTTGTCTGAAAAGATGGGATTCTGGACGAAGCTTCCGCTCACCTGGCAGCAGGAACGTGTGTTACGCGACGAATTTGAAATCTCATTTGTACAGAACAAAGCAGTATACGAAGAAAGCCTCTATGCCCGGACCGAACCGTTGGCTTCCCGCGCCAAGGAAGTAATCAACCAGATTGCTTTGATCGGTTGGACCACCGGTGGTCACTCGGCCGGCTATGTCCCGGTATATGCTATCGGTGCTGGTTCTGAGCTCTTCCAGGGCAAGATGGACAATACAGACATTCCGAAACGTATTGCCAAGGCAGGTAGATACTAATAAATATCTGTAATAAAGAGAGCCGACTGTTTCTGATGAGGAACAGCCGGCTCTCTTTGTTATAGTGTCTTATACTTTCGTTTCGCCTTCTATGAATGTTTCTAAGTAAAGATTCACTCCATCAAATACAGCGTAGGAGAAGTGCGTGATCCAGTCGCCCAGGATCAGTATACGGGCGGATGCACTCAGCATCAGGTCCAGCTCGATGTGACGGTGACCATAGATGAAATTGTTGATATTTGGATGGCTCTTCAAATACTCCTTGGTGTAGAGCACGAGGAATTCTTTGTCCTCGCCCATGTAGGCGGGCTCTGCTTCGCCCATGTGTTTCAGGCGGTTGGCTTTCGCCCAGGTCAGTCCCAGGTCGATGCTCCAACGCGGGTGCAGAGACGAGAAGAGTATTTGCAGGGTCTTGCTGTGAAACATGGCCCGGAGTAGCTTGAACGTTTTGTTCGGATCGCCCATACCGTCGCCATGTGCCAGGTAGAACTCTTTGCCATGTATCTCCGTGGTGAGCGGTTCACGGTGTATGATGACGCCGCACTCCTTGGTCAGGTAGTCACCCACCCACAAGTCGTGGTTGCCGATGAAGAAATGCACCTCTACCCCCATGTCCGTCAGTTCGGAAAGTTTTCCGAGGAAGCGGGTGTAGCCTTTTGGTACCACCGTTTTGAACTCGTACCAGAAGTCGAATATGTCGCCCAGCAGGTATATAGCCGAAGCCTTGTGCTTGATGCTATCCAGAAAGTTGACCAATCTCCGCTCTTGCGTGCGACCATGTTCGATGGCTCGCGAACCGAGGTGAGCGTCGGACAAGAAATAAATGTTCTTCATTGACAGATATTTACAGATTGTTTACTCATTAAAGGAAGCCCAGTTCCAGTTTGGCTTCTTCGCTCATCATGTCTCTGTGCCATTCCGGCTCAAATACCAGATTGATCGTCGTTTGGGTAACGCCATCGATGGAATCCACGCGTTGGCGCGCATCCTCCATGATAAAATCGGCAGCCGGGCAGTTGGGTGCAGTCAGCGTCATGTCTATCTCCACTTTGCCTTCGTCGTCTACTTCAATGCGGTAGATAAGTCCCAAGTCGTAGATGTTGACCGGGATTTCCGGATCGAACACCGTCTTGAGCATTTGCACCGTTTTCTCTTCTATCACAAATTTTGTCATAATCGTTCGTCTTATAGAATGCAAATATAGTAATATTATTGATTTAGAGCAGTCCCTCGTCGGCAAAACTGAAGAACTTCCCGTCACAAACAATAACATGGTCGGTCAGTGAGATGTTCATGGTCTGTGCTCCTTTGAGAATGCGTTGGGTCAAGAGCTTGTCTTCATTGCTGGGGCGAGCGTTGCCCGATGGGTGATTGTGTACCAGTACAAGTTGAGTAGCCCGTTGCAGGATAGCTTCGCGCAGTATGGTGCGGATGTCGGCATACGTGCCGTCGATGCCTCCTGTGCTGATACGCACCTGGTCGATGACTTTACAGGCCTGGTTCAGTAACAGGATCCAGAATTCCTCTTGCGGCTGGTCGCCCAGGATGGGGTGGAAGAGGTCGTAAATATCGCTGGCGCATCGGACTGTCTTTCGTTCTTTCACTTCCTGTAGGTTGCGGCGTTTGCCCAGTTCTAGTGCCGCCATGATGGTGATGCTCTTGGCGGGGCCGAAGCCTTTGAACTGCGAGAAACGGTGTATGTCCCAGCGGGCCAGCTCATTCAGATTATTGCTACACGAGGCGAGGATACGTTGCATCAGTGATACGGCACTTTCTTCGGTGTTTCCGGTACCGATGAGGATGGCCAGTAGTTCGGCATCACTCAGTGCTTCGGTTCCTTTACTCATCATTTTTTCGCGCGGACGGTCTTCTTCCGCCCATTGGGGGATAGATAGCTTTTGTATTTCGCTCATTGTTTAGTTGGATATTAGGGTTATGATTAGTTTTACAAGGGAGGTTGGGTCTTATTTGTAGAAATTCTTCTGAAAAGCTTCGAATTCGTCTTTGCCGAGTATGCAACGTTTCCACCAGGCGCGCCAGAACCCCGTTCCGTAGCCTAACAGCTGAATGTACGAGGCGGCAATGGAGTAGAGGCCGATGCGCAGGCTTTTGTTTTGAATGGCAGAGTCGACACAAACCAGCAAGGCGTAGAGCAGAAGCGGGAGCAGGCTGTATCCGCAGAATATGCCACCTACTAAGAAGAAAGCTACGCCCAATGTAAACACACCCGGAAGCAAATGCACCAACTTCAGCGAGTCAGGGTATTTCTTGTACAGGTTGATGCGGGCAATGCCCGAGTTGTGTACCTGCTTGAAGAACTTCTTCAGGTCGGTGCGCCGTTTGTGATACACCCAGGCACCGGGAAACAGCCTGCAAGCATAGCCCCCTTGGAAAATACGGATGCTGAAATCGATGTCTTCGCCAAAGCGCATCTTCGAGAAACCGCCTAAAGCCTCGTACACTTCGCGCCGTACACCCATGTTGAAACTGCGAGGATAAAACTTGTCCATCTTCTTCTTCCCACCCCGGATGCCTCCGGTGGTGAAAAACGATGTCATGGAGTAGTTGATGGCTTTCTGCATGTCGGTGAACGATTCGTGCGCCCGGTCAGGGCCTCCGAACGCATCGGCAGGCCGACGTTTCAGTTCCTCCTCCACGGCGTCGAAATACCCTTCGGGCAGGATCACGTCGGAGTCCAATATAATAAGGTATTCGCCCCGGCTGCGTTCGGCACCGTAGTTACGGGTTTGTCCCGGTCCGGAATTCGGCTTCTCAAAGTAGCGGATGTTAAGGCGATTGCCATATCGCTCCGTCACCTCCCGGCAGGAAATGGATGAGCCATCTTCCACGACGACCACTTCGAAGTCCTTGAAGCGTTGTACGGTGAGGCTTTGCAAGAGTTCGTCCACCTCGTCGGGGCGGTTGTACACGGGGATGATGACAGAGTATCGCATAGGGTCACGTTTTAAAGCTTTCCGGCATTGGGTTGCCTTTTCGAGGACAAACGTACACAAAATATCTCAAAGATATTGTCTCTGTCGGTATATTATTTGTTTAGAATCGTAGCATCCATCCTTAAAAAATATAACTTTGCAATACATCCTATATTCTCTAATAATCTATTGAAATGAAAAAACTTCTTTTTCTCTTACTGTTGATTTCTCCCTGGGTACATGCCCAGAAGCTGGATTATCAGCAGGCTCAAAGAATCTTTGAGCTACCGGTAGGCTGTATTCAGGTGGAGTTCCCGAACAAATTGGGGCAAGTGTTGGGTAGCCCGGACGAATTGAAGCGTCCGAAAGAGTTGCGCCCTGTTTTCTATGGATGCTTCGACTGGCATTCATCGGTGCATGGTTACTGGTCCATTGTACGGTTGATGAAAGACTTCCCGGAACTGGATACATCCGGAGAAGTTCGTGCAGTGCTCAATGAAGTGATCACTCCTGCCAATGTAGCAGTGGAAAAAGCGTTTTTCGAAGAATACAACAATAAAGATTTCGAGCGTACATACGGTTGGGCCTGGTTCTTGCAACTACAAAATGAATTGTCGGCTTGGAAGGATCCGGATGCGCAACGCTGGTATAACACACTCAAGACCCTGGAGGATTTGTTAGTTACGAGTTATAAAATGTATCTCCCAAAATTGTATTACCCCATACGTACCGGGCAGCATGACAATACGGCTTTTGGACTTTCCCTTGCGTTTGATTATGCATTAGCGATTGAGGACAAAGCGTTCGAACAAACCATACGCGAACATGCCCGCCGATTGTACGAAGCGGATGTAGATTGCAACCTGGCTTACGAACCAAGCGGCAACGATTTCTTGTCTCCTTGCCTGGAAGAAGCTTTGCTGATGAGTAGAGTTATGGAGGTGGATGAGTACCGGTCATGGCTGAAGAACTTTCTGCCGGTTCTGTTTGACCCGCAGATGCAGTTGGCACCAGGGAAAGTTTCCGATCGGAGTGATGGGAAGCTGGTGCATCTGGACGGATTGAACTTTAGTAGGGCCACTTGTTTTTATGGAATTGCGCGGAAGTTGCCCGAGTTGAGTCACCTGAAACTTCTGGCAGAAGAACATTTCAATTATTCCATCGGTAATATTACTGCAGAGGATCATTACATGGGTAGCCATTGGCTGGGTACTTTTGCCCTGTATGCCTTGATGAGTGCCGCTCGTTAAAAAATAAACTTCCATTTCTCCCTGTAATAAAACTCTGGGGGAGAAATGGAAGTCGCTTTGTCGGGAAAATTGTGCGTTCCCTATTCTATCATGCTTTCACGCGATTCTGATACGACCCGTCGCGTGTGTCGATTTCGATTGTTTCGCCTTCGTTGATGAACAACGGAACGCGTACGATGGCACCTGTTTCCAGTGTAGCCGGTTTGGTAGCGTTGGTAGCGGTATCACCCTTCAAGCCCGGTTCAGTGTAAGTAATCTGCAGCTGAACTTTGACCGGCATTTCTGCATACAGGACTGTTTCTGATTCAGCATGGCTTACTACATCCACAATGAAACCTTCTTTCAGGAATTCTACACCGTTGATCAGCTCTTTCTGGATGGGGATCTGTTCGAATGTTTCCTGGCTCATGAAGTTGTAGCCCATATCGTCCTGATACAAGTATTGGTAAGCGCGACGTTCGATACGAACTTCTTCAATCTTTACGCCGGCGTTGAATGTTTTTTCCAAGGTACGTCCGGTAGTTACGCTCTTCATTTTCGTGCGAACGAAAGCGGCACCTTTACCCGGTTTAACGTGCAAAAATTCGGTAATAAAATAATAGTGACCGTCGAGGTCGATACACATGCCATTCTTGATGTCTGAAGTGGTAGCCATACTTTTTTCTTTTTGTTTTTATATAATTATTGATGAAATTCAAGCCTTTAGGAACTATGTTCCGGGTACAAAAGTAATCTAAATCGGCAAAAAAGCCAAAAAGTTTAGAGTAAAAAGCGTTATTCCTTGGTTAATTTAAAAAAAGTGTCTATTTTTGCAGCCCGTTACGTAGAATAATAACAATAAAAATATATAGCAATGAAGAGAACTTATCAACCCTCGAACAGAAAGAGAAAGAACAAACACGGTTTCCGTGAGAGAATGGCTTCGGCCAATGGCCGCAGAGTATTGTCAGCCCGTCGTGGTAAAGGCAGAAAGAAACTGACTGTTTCTGACGAATACAACGGAAGAAAAGCATAAGCAGTTGCTTGAGATGAAATAAGAAAGGAGCAAAGACCAACGTCTTTGCTCCTTTTCTTATTTTACTACGCAGTGATTCATGATGTAGTCACTGTCCTTTTGGCTTACTTAAGAACTACAATAGCGTAGCACATAATTTACGTATTTCACGCAGCCTTTCAGCCAATGCTGTTTCCTCTCGCGCAAATGCCATGTTGTAGCGCGTCTGCATATTGACAAGCAATTCGGCATTAATCGAAAGAGCTGCCTCTACCATCAATGCGAAATCACTGGTCACCGGACGCTTGCCGTTAAGTATCTCATTCAACATGGTGTATGATATTCCTAACACCTCAGCAAACTTCTTTTGTGAGATTTTCCTGCTTTCCAGTTCCTCTTTCAACACATCTCCCGGATGAGTTGGTAATCTTTTTATTGTATCCATACTGTAACTCATTGATAATGATTGGTTATATCCATAACTCTGCAAATAGTAACAGGAACTTCTGAACCTTCCACCCGAACTTTAAACTGTAATCTGTAGTAATAATCTATTCGTATAGAAAATAAATCACTCCCGCTCAATGCTTCAAAACTCAAGGAATTAAAAACGAACAAATCCTCTATCCGGATTGCTGCAATCAGTGTATCAATTCGCATCTGGTATTTCTTTACTACAGATGTATTGAAACGATATTTTTTGTTTATACATTTTCCATCGATATACAGTTCTTTGAGGTATTCCTTTTCGTATTCAATAACCATTGCAAATTCATTTAGTTATGCAAATATAGACGTTTTCCTGGATTATTCACTAAAATAGTGAATAATATTAATCCTCTTCTAACTTTTAAAAGTAGCAATGAATTATTAAAGGTTACATTTTCTGTATTGTCCAATTGATCTCCAAAGGATTATTTCGTATCTTCCAAACAAGTGGAAAGCAGGGATGATCCACAATCCACATCTCGCAACCTTCCACTGAATCTTTTACATGAATGAGCGGATATCCTAAGGCTTTTTCATCGGTAGGTAGCGCAGAGTAATGGGTCTGGTTGTACACCAGTGCCTGGCGTTCCTTCAGTTGCCGATAGGCGGCTTGCGAAAGGATGCCAACGGTTTCTTCTGCTGGAAGACTCACGTGCTTGCCGTCTTCCGGTTGCAGGAAGCTGAGGCGGATGGCTCGCTCCACCGACGCCCGGCTCATGGCATAGCTTCCGGACTGCCATTTCGTGTTCCGTTCTATTCCCCAATGCATGTACAACGTATCTTGCTGTTCCTCAAAGGTGGTTTGATACCTTCGTGTTTGGCCGTGGAGGCTGAATACGAAGACCAGGGTGTCTGTCACTACGCTTTGTGCCAGCAGGCTTCCCCCGGCACCGATGCACAACAACAGCGACAGGATGGCGGATCTCTTTACGGTTTTCTTTATCTGTATCTTCATTGCGTGCTGCTTTCTTCGTTCGACAATAATTGCTTTCCCCACTGGCTGGGCTTCTTCCCCATCTTCAGCAGGAGTTCTCCGCCTGCTGCTATGTCCTTATGCCGGATGGCGGAGTAGAGATACTCCTTCCCGTTCAGGGTGATGGACTGGATATACCGGTTCTTCTCCGAAAGCCCCTGGGTAGAGACTTTGAATGTCTTCCTGCCCTCCAGTTGGAAGGTTGTATCCTCCAGCAAAGGCGTATTAATAAGGTAATAATCCTGTCCGGCATTGGGATACAAGCCGATCATGTGGAAGGCGAGCCAGGACGACATAGCTCCGGAATCATCATTGCCCGGTAAGCCGATGGGGCCGTCGTTGTAGTTCTTGCCGATAATCTCCCGGATACGATCGCTGCTGCGGTGAGGCTTCCCGATCCAGTGATACAGACAAGGCGAGAGGAACGAAGGCTCGTTGTTGACATTGAAGAAGCCTTCGTCGAAAAAGATATCCAGACGCTTCTCGAACTGTTCCGTACCGCCGCATTTCTCTATTAGTCTGGGAACATCGTGCGGAATGCTCATCGAATACTCCCACGATGAAGCCTCGTAGAAGAACATGCTCCACCAAGGCGTGTACCACGGACCTTCGAAGGTGACGGGTGTGTACGTGAATGTCGGCTTCTGTATCTTGGACTTCCCGTAGGGTATCTGGTCCAGCCAGTTGCCTTTCTCGTCGCGCGGCAGGATGAAGCCTTTGGCTCCGGCATGTTCGTAGTCGTCGCGCCACAGGTTCTTCCAATTACCGGACTGTTTCAGGTAATGTTGGTACAAATCCTCCCGGCCAAGCCCTTTGGCTACCAGGGCGATGGCGTAGTCGCAATAAGAATACTCCACGGTGCGGTTTCCTGCACGCGGTATGCCGTAAGGAATGTAACCGAGTTCCAGATAGGGGATGAGTCCACCTCGCCCCTCTGCCTCTTCATTGCCGCCGGGGGGTACGGTGGCGTCTTTCAGCATGGCTTGCAGTCCCAGTTCATAGTCTATGCCTTCGAGTCCTTTCACAAACGCATCGGCAATGACGATTTCTGCATTGGAACCACCTTGTGTACGGCCGTTACTATTCCCGCTGCGGGCATCGGGCATATAGCCGTCACGCTTATATATATTAATAAGGGAACGGACGATGTCTGTTTCCCGTTTCGGGTCGATCAGGGTAATCAGCGGAGACGAGCTGCGGTATGTGTCCCAGATGGCGTAGAAATCATCATAATAGGGTTCGGCATCTGCCCAGAGCGGGTTCTCTCCGGTGCGGTCAACCGGCATCAGCATGGTGTGATAGAGCCCGGTGTAGAACATCCGCTTATAATCTTCGGGGGTGCGGGGCGATATCTCAATCTTCCGGAACAAGCTTTCCCATTGGTCGAGCAGTTGCTGGTGTACAGCGTCGAACGACCAGTGAGGAATATCGGTCAGTGCATTCTCACGGGCTTTCAGGGAGCTGAGGTAGGAGATGCCTACTTTCAGTTGCACCACATTGCCGGAAGACGTATCGAAGCGCAGCAAAGCACCGGTCTTCTGTTGCGAGTCATATTGGAAAGCCTCTTTGCTGATCTTTCCATCTTTCCAGGTGACTGTCTGCGCAAAAGGCTGATCGGCTTGGGCATAGAAATAGACCGTGTAGGCGCGTCCGTTGTTCCATCCGCCGCGGATGCGGGTATAGCCCATTACTTCACGATCGGAGATGATTTGTATTTCCGAACCTACGAACTGTTGCGACTCCCGGTTGTCGGGCACCGGGCTTTCGCCCAGAAAGAAACCGGCATCGATGGCCAGTGACTTCAGCGAGTCGGCCGGATAAGTAAACCGGTAGAACGAAGCCCGGGGAGCGGTGGTAATCTCAGTCTGTATACCCGTACGCTCGAATTGTGTGGCGTAATACCCCAGTTTGATGGTTTCGCTCTTTCGGTGATCGATGTGCTGCGTGCAGTCCATTCCTTCACCGAAAGGCATCACCAGGACGTTGCCGTACTTGGGGCCGCCGCCGGTTCCACTGACGTGTACCTGTGCGAAGCCGTCTACTCGTACGGGCATGGGCAGCCAACCGCTATTCGGGGCGGGTGTACAGTCCGGCGACGGTTTCACCATGCCGAAGGGGCAGGAAGGGCCGATGAAGACTCGTCCCAAACCTTCGGAACCTATACGCGGGTCAACGTACTGGTTCAACGAAGTATCTTGTGCCAGCATGTTGGCACAGGATAGTAGTAAAGCGGATAGTATGGATAATTTAATTTTCATCAGATAGCGTTTTTTATTAATAAGAAAAGCCCCGTCATTGCAACTGAATAAATGGGGGATCCCATTGCAATGCGAGGCTTCTGTCAAGAGTAGTTTTGCACACTACTGTAGGGCGGCTTCCGAACCGCCCCGTACAGGTACAATCTTATAGGCCTGCACTACTAATACCCTGTATTTTGTTTCCAGTTGGTATTGGTATCCAACATACCTTGCGGTATCGGGAAGATACGATTGGTCAGTTTGGTTTTAGCTCCCGGATTGACAATGTTCTTGAAGCCCCAGTCACGTTCGTAAGCCCCAAAGCGTATCAAGTCATTGCGACGCCAATTTTCGTCGAAGAACTCACGTCCACGTTCGTCCAGCAGTTCATCCAATGTAGGATTGGCGCTGATCGAAGGAGCATGTACGTAGGTACGAATTTGATTGAACAGGCTCTGCGGAGTATCCCCATTGGTAGTGCTACCACCACGCAGGATGGCTTCGCACTTGGTCAACAGAATATCGGCATAGCGGAAGACAGGTACATCGTTGCTCTGGTTGCGGCTGTATTGGTTGTATTCCGTCACGTAAGCGGCAAACTTGATGGAACGCCAGCCTTGTGTCCAACCAGTGACGGTGCCACCTGTGTTCAGGTTGTCGTAAGCAGATCCGAGGGGCACAACATTGCCATTATCCACGATTTCTTTCAGCTTAATGCTCTTTGAGAAGCTGACAGCTGCTCCCTGATACATATTGAGATTTCCGGTTTTTTCAGCTGTTGTGGCATCTATCTGATAAACATCACCTCCCACGACACAATCGTTACGGCGGTCGCCTTGCAGGTTGAATAAGTTGGCAAATTCTTCAGTCATGACAACATTACCACCCACGGAATTACTCATGGCTACGGTATAGAAACCGGCACCGCCACTACCGTCGTTCTGACCACGTCGCCAGGTGCGGAAACGGGCATAGTTCATACCTTGACGGGTGATGCAGTCATAGTCCACGGCATAGATGAAGTCTTTGATGTGCGGACCATTGTTGTAAAGGAATTTGGCTTTATAGTCATCACTCAGGTTGAACAACTCACTACGGATAATGTTATCGCAAGCAGCAATACAGTCGTTTAGCTTTTCGTTGGCATCCGTAGCCGACCATCCGGTACTTGTTACGTCCTTTGTATATATGTTCCAGTTGATGTAAAGTTTGGCCAACAGAGCCTCTACCATCCAACGGGTAGGCTTGCCGTAAGTGGCTTTATTCACTTCCGTAGACATATCGTCGCGTACGGCCAGCAACTCCGATTCAATCCAGCGGGCCACGTCTGCACGGGGCATACGCTCTACAGCTTCGTTTTCTTCGGGAACACGATCCAGGATGGGCACATCACCATAGCAGTCCATCAGAATGAAGTGATAGAAAGCGCGTGCAGCACGCACAGGAGCAATACCAGTAGGAGGAGCCTCGTCGCCACCCAGTTCGACGATTACCTGATTACACTTGGTAATACCACCCGACAAGTCGCCATACCAGCCGATGCAGGCATCGTCGGGCAATGAATTGTGCAGTGAAGGATGAGCGTTATTACCGGAATCATAGTAGTCGCCATCGAAACTTACACCCATGGCTTCGTCGGATGAAAATGTGACCAGCTCATTGTATCGACGGTTTAAAGGACCGGCGAAAGCATAATATACATCGGAAGTTTTGGCCTCAATGGCAATTTCCGAATCAGGATATTCTGTGTATAGTGATTTGACATCTACATTCAAATCTGTGCAGCTGCTTACCGTTAAAGCCAGCAATGCTGCCGGGAGAATATATTTTTTCTTCATATCTCTGCGTTTTATGTGATTAGAAATTTACGTTTAAGCCGAACATGAATGTCCGTGTGCGCGGATAGTGAGAATGACGTGCATCAATGCCCGGAGCCGTACCACCTAA
>JAVBUC010000039.1:0-36310 GCA_031555765.1 Bacteroides sp.
CCCGGCTACGAACACGATAGCCCGCTGGGCTATGATGGATCAACTTACAATCTGTAACTTATTCAAAAAGCGATGGGACTTTTGAAACACCCTCCTATTGCTTGGAGGCCGTTGGCCTCTTTAAGTGATGGTTTATACCTATAAATGTTGACTTTCAGGGAAATACACTTTGTAAAAGTTATTGAGCGGATGCCCTGACACCGAAACGACACGAGCGAAGCGATGTGGCGAGCCCTAAAGGTCGGCCTCATTTTCGCAGCGTTAAGCGGAGCCTGTGCGAAAAACGAGTAAAGGAGCGATTGTCTGAACGAACGCGAAGCGGAGTGAGTTGGAGCTCCGATCGTTTTTCCCACAGGCGGAGTAGCGGAGAAAATGCAGCCGTGGCTTTTTCTCTTTGTTACTTTCTCTTTTGCGCCATGGCAAAAGAGAAAGTAAAAGCACAGCGCAGCCTACCACGCAGCCGACAAAAAACGTTAAAACCTAAAATCAAATTAAACCTAACAAAATTCATTTCGTCATACAATAAGTTGCAACAAAAAAAGAACAAATTAAAAAGCAAAACAGATATGAAAAAGATTAGTTTGATATTGGTAAGCCTCCTGATGGTAGGCAACCTGGTCATGGCCCAGAACAGAGGCAACGGACGTATGAACCCGCGCGAAACCGCTCAGGAAATGACTGACCGCATGGTCAAAGCCTATTCCCTGAACGACGAGCAGAAGACACAGTTGCAGACAGTCAACCAGCAATTTCTGGAAGATGCCCAGAAACGTTTCGAAGCCGTACGCGGACAGGCAGGCAACAACCCCAGCGGTGAACGTCCACGGATGACTCCCGAACAGCGCGAAAAGATGCAACAGGAGATGAAAGATTCCCGTGAGGCTTATAATGCCCAGATACAGAAAATTCTCACCGAGGAGCAGTACAAATCCTTCCTGAAAGACGAGCAAGAACGTCAGGCCAACCGTCGGCGTTGACAGTTAAGAAAGTGATAAAATAGCAGTATCCGGAAGTCGAATGCCCCATGTGCCATCGGCTTCCGGATACTTATTTTCGACAGTTAGCACGGCCAAAGCTTGTGAATCTCGCGCGGTTTTTGTTACTTTGCCTCACTAAAAAACAACCCGAATGAAAAAAGGATTCCATTTACTTATACTGTCAGTGATCGTGGTAGTTTCCGCTTGCGGAGGAAAAACAGGTAACAATCAAGAGGGTGGCCTGACCGTTCTGCAGGGCACCACCGATGCCAAGGGCAACCAACGCATGCAAGTATCGAATGCTGAACGGACGTTCACCTTCAAAGGCAAGGAATACACCTCACACGTATCGCGCACGCCGGACGAATCGCTTCCCCTCGTGAAGAACGACCAGGGCGATACGTTCGTAGACAATACCATCAGCCTGCGCCTACAACGTGGCGGCGAGACGGTGTATAGCAAGACTTTCACCAAGAGCGATTTCGCCACACTCATCGGCAGCGACTTCCTCTCCAAATCCATTCTGGAAGGCATCGTGTATAATAAGACCACACCGCAAGGCATCGTGTACGCCGCCAGCGTCTGCTACCCGCAGTCCGACCTGTTCATTCCCATCTCCATCACCATTACTGCCGACGGGCACATGTCGATGGTGAAAGACGAGCAACTGGAAGACGTTTACGAAACGGATAGCATTTAATATAAAAAATCACCACAGAGTCACACAGAGCTCCACAGAGTAATAAAAATAAAAACTCTGTGGAACTCTGTGTGACTCTGTGGTGAAATAAATCTGCTGCAGATTTTATTCCACGAACCGCACCATCTCGCAGGCAGCCAGCAGGAACGCCCCTACCCCGAAGTTCGAAGTCGAATTAGCATCGACCACCTGTCCGGGAATGGCTTTCTCGCCGATGGGCTGTACATAGCCCACTTTACCGTCCGGCTGAAGAGCCACAGTGGTGAGGTAGTTCCATGACTTCTCTACCACAGGCTGATACTTCGCCCTATCCAGGAAGCCATTGTTCATTCCCCAAAGTAAACCGTAGGTAAAGAATGCCGTGCCGCTGGTTTCCGGCCCCGGCGCATGTTCCGGGTCGAGCATGCTGCGCGTCCAGTAGCCTTCCGGTTGCTGGCAGGCAGCCACCGCTTTGGCCATGGTACGGAAGCGTTCGATGTACTCATGACGATACGGGTCGGTCACGGGCAGGTCCTTCAACACCTTTGCCAGTCCGGCAAGTACCCAACCGTCGCCACGCGCCCAGAAATCCTTCTGTCCGTTGGTACTCTTGTGCTTCGGGTAGACATACTTCGCATCCCGGTAGTAGAGACCCGCTTCGGCATCGTACATGATGCTGTCGGCAAAGGCCAGGTACTCGTGCAGTTTCTCCAGGTAAAGCGGGTTACCAGTGATGTTGTGCAACTTCGTCATCACAGGCATCACCATGTAGAGACCGTCTGCCCACCACCAATAATCATTGCGGGGTGTACTCATCTCGTACTCCATCACCTCACGGGCGCGGGCTATCTTATACTCAGCGGGAGCCAGTGTGTAGAGATCGGCATACGTCTGAAAGCAAATCTGATAATCACCGAAGAGCACGTAGTCGTCGCTCTCGCCGTAGGAGAACTTCCACTCCTCTTTATTGTCCGACTTGGCACCCTTCCATTCGTTGTGCTCCGCCCAGGCTTCCGAGTATTGCAGATACTTCGGCTCCCTGGTCAGGAAATAAGCCTCCATGTTTCCGGTGTGGTAAGCAGCGTTGTCCCAGAACGAACGCCCGTGTTCCGGGTTGTTCGTCTGCCAGTAGTTGTTTACTTTGTGGATGGTGGCAATCACCTCACCCTTATCAATCGACGGTTGCGGAGCGCATCCCGCCAATGCCCAAAGCATCAGCGGGAAGGCCAGTAATATCTTTTTCATAATAAAACAGTTAATTAATAGTGATTAGTGGTTAGTGATTAGTGATAAACTTACTGCTAATCACTAATCACTTATCACTTATCACTAACCGCTAATCACTAATTCTTTAGTATTTAAAATCAGTAGTTTTCACGTACACTTTATACTCCTTGATCATGCCCGGCGCATCCTTCTCGGCACGCGGCAGGTAGCGGAATCCAGTAACGTCGTACTCCTTGCCCAGGTCGATTACCACCTGATGCGGGTAAGCGGTGTTGTCCACCGTGCTCCAGAAAGTAGATTCCTGCAAGTCGAAAATCTTGTCGGCGGTACAGTTGCCGCTGCGTGTTTCTTCGCTGTCGGCGTACATGATCTGCCACGGCTCGCGGCTAACCGGTTTGCCGTTGGCACCCAGCACGTCGAACTCAGCGATGGCAGCTACATTGGATGCATCCCAGGAAGAGCGGGCTTCGAAGCAGAAGTAGCGACCCTTTACCGGTGAGCCGAACT
Source organism: Bacteroides sp. (assembly GCA_031555765.1). Taxonomy (GTDB): domain Bacteria; phylum Bacteroidota; class Bacteroidia; order Bacteroidales; family Bacteroidaceae; genus Bacteroides. Next base: position 3,391 of record JAVBUC010000039.1, read on the forward strand.
TCACTTCCTGCCAACCATTGCCCTGGTTCAGGGTACCCTGCTGAGCCACTGTCTCGCCATCGAGTACCAGCTTCTGACCGGCTTTGCGGTGAGTCTCGGGTGCTTTTTCGCGAAGCACATCGAGTATAGGCGTCTTGATTCCCTTGATGGTAGCCTTCTGCGGGCCTTTCAGGTCGAGCACGATGATCTCGTTCTCACCTTCTTGCAACCAGCAACCCGGCATGAAGAGTGTCTGCTGCGGACCAATTTCCCAGAAACGCCCCATGGCACGGCCATTGACCCACACCATTCCCTTGCCCCAGGTACTCATATCGAGGAACGTATCGCCTGTCTTGTCGAGGGTAAAAGTAGCCCGGTAGTAAGCAGGCATGGTGGGCAACTTCTTGGTCGGCATGTATTTCTTGTCGGCAACGAACGCGTAGTCCACCGGCAGGTTGTACACCGTCCAGTTCTTCAGTTCCGTGGTCTTGCCACCTGCGGCTGCCGCCGGGATGATTTCCACCTTTTCGGTGATACCCTTGCGGTCGTGAATAGAGATGCCGAAGTTGACACGGCCCATGGCTTCCACCAGGATATCCAGACGGGTACCGGCCTTCAGTGCAGGCAGTGTGGTAGTAAATTGCCCGTGACGACGGTCCAGACGAGCCAGCAGCTTGCCATCGGCAAATACCTGTGCCCAGTCATGCACCTCGGTAATCTTCAGCGTAGCATCGGCTTTCACGGCTTCGGGCAACGTGGTACGGTACAAGATGCTTCCCCAACCCTGGTCGAACGCTTCCATCGACTGGATATCGACCGACTGTTTCGGCTCGGGCAGATTACTGAACAGCGGAGCCGTCTGAATGAAGTGGATGGCCGGAATTTCGATCAACGGGAAGTCGGCAGGTACTTCGGGCAGCGTTTCGCCTGCGGGCAGGTATGTTTGGAGCAGTTTGCGCAGCGACCAGAACTTCTCGGTGGTCCATCCGGCTTCGCTGATAGGCGCATCATAATCGTATGAGCTACACATGGCCGAGTAAGCCGGGTTGTTGGCACCACCCCAGTGACCGAAGGTAGTACCTCCGTGCGTCATGTAGAGGCTGAACGAGATATTACGGTCGAGCATATCCTTGATACCTTCCACCATCAAAGCACCTTCGCGGGTTTCGTGATTCCGGCCCCAATGGTCGAACCAGCCGCTCCAGAACTCGCTACACATCAGCGGAGCGTCCGGAGCTACCTCCTTCAGTTTCTTGAACTGGCTGTCGATGTCGGCACCCGTACCGAAGTTCACTGTCCAGAGCAGCCCGTCGAGGGCATTGTTCAGGAAGTTGGAACTCCAGTCGCACTGGAACAGCGGCACATCGGTGAATCCGGCTTCCTTAACCATATCGCGCACAGCCGACACATACGGTTTGTCGATACCGTACGAGCCATATTCGTTCTCCACCTGTACCATGATGACGTTACCGCCGCGGTTGATTTGCAAGGGAGCCAGTTGCTTGCCCACTTCCTTCATGAAGATACCCACACGTTCCATGTAATACGGATCGAGCGTGCGGAGCTTCACGTCCTGCTTCTTGAGCAGCCACCAGGGCAGTCCGCCCATCTCCCACTCGGCACACACGTATGGACCGGGGCGCACAATGACATACATATCGTGTTTCTGCGCCAGGCGGCAGAACTTGGCAATGTCGCTATTGCCGGTAAAGTCGAACTCGCCCGGTTTCTGCTCGTGCAGGTTCCAGAAGATATAAATACAGATAGAGTTCATACCCAGCGCCTTGCACATCTCGATGCGTTGCTCCCAATAGGGTTCGGGGATACGGGGGTAATGAATCTCGGCAGCCTTCAGTACCGTAGGCTTGCCATTGAGCAGAAACGTGTTCTTGCCTATTTCGAAAGTTCCGGGCGTGTTCTGCGCACATCCGGCCAGGCTGATGCCGGCCAATGCCAGCAGACAAATAATCAGTCTTTTCATGGTTGATATATTGAATTAATTATTGCTTTTTAGTTCACCACAGAGTCACACAGAGTTTCACAGAGTTTTTTCTCAGACAAAAGAACAAAATTAAGAACTCTGTGAAACTCTGTGTGACTCTGTGGTGAATATTTACTAATCATGGATAGCATGATCTTTGGGGAAATCTTCTCCCTCCCAGGCTTTCTTCGATGTCCACGGCTGCGGAGCATCGGTCCAGAACGGATGATCGGCAGGCAGGCCGAGCGGCATGAATGACAGGGATGCCAGATACAGGCTTCCGTTGTTGGTGTACCAGTCGGAGATATTCGGTTGCGAGCCGTTGAAGCCCAGACGCAGGAATCCTTTCTCGTTGAAGTTCTGCTGACCGGCAAACATCCGCTTCACCACTGCCGTGATGGCCGCACGCACCTGTCCGTTGGACAGTTCGGTGGGGAGTTGCTCGCGCCAGGCCAGTTGGGCCAACGGTTGCAACACACCCGTACGATACGTGATGCTGCGTCCGAATACCGGGAAGGTACCTTCGGGCGAGATAAACCTTTCGAGGATGGCACCGTAGCGTTGCATACGCTTCACCGCCTTATCGTACCGGGCACGGTTCTGACTCTGGTTCCGGTCGGTCAGCACCTCAAGGCATTCCACGTACATGGGTTGTATCACGAAACTGTTATAATAGTCGAAAGCAAAGTCGGGTCCATCGGAATACCAGCCATCGCCCACGTACCACTCCTCGATTTTCCGCAAAGCAGAAGTGATGCGGTACTCATCCGGCCCGGCTTCGGCTTTCAGCAGGAGCACCTCTATGGTGGACGAGAAGAGTAGCCAGTTGGTGTACGGCGGATTTACCCGGCGGAGCAGCTTGAACTCTTCGATGTAACGTTGCTTGGTGGTGCTGTCCAGTGGCATCCAGAGGGTATCGAAAGCCCGCAGGAAGCTCTGGGCCAGGAAGGCGGCATCCACCAACGGCTGACCTTCTTTGCGCCACAGCAAATAATCGCCACTGGCCGGGTCTACCGCCTGTGCGTAACTCTTCAACGCCCATTCCCGGAGTTGCTTGCGCTGGAGTCCTTCGGGGGTATCGTCATCGGGTAGCGAGAGCCACGGAGCCAGTCCGGCCATGAGGCGGCCGAAGCATTCCATGTACGTCACCCGTTTGTCGCGTCCGTCCCAGGTGGGGCTTACCTCCACCTGCATCTCCTGTTGCAGCCGTCCTTCGCTCATGCTGCTGAGCACCGGAGCCGCCATGCGGTACATCACGTCGCACCACACCTCGCGGTCGGTCATCACCTTCTCTGTTTTCTTTTTACCCGATGCCGGCAGTGCAATAATGAAAGCCAGCAACAATCCTATTAAACTGAATCTCTTCATGGTATATTATTTGGCACAAAAATAAGCTAAAGGCATGGAAGCCTGTTCCAATTATATTTCTAAAAGGACGAATTATCGCCCGAAGCACCTCGCAACCGGCCTCCAGACTGTTGTACACCATTGGCAGTACGCATTTCTCGCTCACGGGGTGCAAGCCTGAAGGTTGCACGAATTCGCCACCTTTCCAGCCCTCGACCGGAATCAGAGCCAGTTGGTATTCGCCGTTACCGGTGATGTAAGCCGTGTGTTTGCCAACTTTCCGGGTGCTCGTGGTCACTGCACCGGACTGCTCACCTTATCCACCCGCAGGATTCCGTCGGACAGGGTACGTGGCGGCATCTATCCAGTGCTGGCGCGTCATTCCCGTAAGAGGACTTGTCTGGTAATCGGGCTGTACCACCCGGAATATTTCCGAATCGGTACGCTCTTCGGCTGCACGGCAGGGTTGAAGACCAACAGCCAACAAAGAGGCTATGATAAAGAAAGATTTCACAAGTGTTTTTCTATTCATAAGTCAAACCAAAGAGTTGTGTTATAAAGAAAGGAAGTAATCCTGTCGAAAAATACATCTAATTTTCCAAACAGGAGTACTTCCTCTCCATTGAATTTGCTACGTGAACGATTTGAACCCTCAAAATGAATCAAAAGTCCACCCAGGTTGCCAGTTTATGACCGGTTTTCCCTCTTTACTGAAGCTGATGGGCAGCCACAGGTAGCGGGAATCGTTCAGGTTTTTCGGACGCCAGATGTCGCCCATAAAAATGTAGTTCGTACCCTTCGAAGTGTTCACCGGAAGGATGTAAGTGCTCTGTCCGCCGAACGTAAGTTTGGCATTCTGGCCCACGCAAGGATTGGGGTGTTGCGTCCACGGTCCCCAAATGGAAGTGGCCGACATCATGCGGGCTTCGTTGGGTGCCCATCCGGTACAGCCGGAGGTGATCATCCAGTACACTCCATCCTTTTTGAAGATGGCCGGTGCCTCGTTGTGCCCGCCCGGAAAGATGCGGATGTACTTGCCGGTGTGCGACAAGTAATCGTCGGACAGCTCGGCAATCTGCAACGTCAGGTTCTCCTCGGCCGAGTAGATGTGATAAGCTTTGCCGTCGTCGTCCACGTACAAGGTCATGTCGCGCGACATTTGTCCGCCTTCGAGGTCACGCTTGGTAAGCATACCCTGGTCGATGGCTTTGCGCCAGGTGGGTGTCCACCATTCATACTTATCGATGTCCCACTTGATTTTGCGGTCAGCTTTCGGCATATTCTGCGGATACTTACCCGGAGCTACGCGCCCCGAACTCAGGAAACGGAACGGGCCAACGGGCGAATCGCTGACGGCAACCCCTGCCCGGGCAGCTTCGTAGCCACGGTCTTTCAGTTCCAGGTGGAACCACATGACGTACTTACCGGTCTTGGCATTGTAAATCACCTTCGGACGTTCCACGATGCAGCCTTTGGTTATATCGCTTTGCGGATCGTCCGAAACCGACATCACAATGCCTTCGTTCTTCCAGTTCAGCAAATCGGTAGACGAATAACACGTCACACCCAAGCGGGCATCTCTGCCGTTCGTTCCCCGGTGTTCGCCGTACCAGTAATATTTCCCGTCGACAGGCAGGATGCCGCCTCCGTGTGCATTGATATGTACGCCGTCGGTATCGGGCCAGATCTCTCCGGAGCGGATTTGTTTGGCTTGCTTCTGGTACACCCGTACGTAATCGATCTCATAACGCATAGGGAAAGCTGTCAGATCCGGTTCGCCACCGTTGATACCACCGATAGCCAGGTTCAGCAGCAGGTAGTGCGGCTGCATGAACGGATTCTTGTGATCGCCCAGGCTTCCGTTGATGGTTTGTGAAAGGGGAACTTCATTCAGCAATTCATCGTCCAGGTAGAGTTTGATGGCTGTTTCGTCCCAGTCCATGCGCCAGGTATGGAACTTCGAAGCCCAGTCGGCATCCCTATCGGTGAAATGCGTGAAAGGAACCGTCTTGGTAGCCCACTTGGCATGGTAACGCTGATCCGTTCCCCAGGCCGCATTGGCCAGGATATGCGGTATACCCTTGATACGGTAATACTCCATGATGTCGATTTCGCCGTTGGAAGGCCATTCCATGTCGCGTCCCAGTGTCCAGATAGCCGGCCAGGAACCTCCTGCTACGGGTATCCTGGCACGGACTTCGAACCGGCCGTACAAGAATTCTTTCTTTCCGGAGGTGGTGACCGAAGAAGAAGTACAGGTTATGTGAGGGCGTGAAGTACGCCAGGACGAACTGCCTGCCTGGTAGAGCGGATTATCCCGCTTCTCCGTACGGGCCTCGATAATGAGCCGGCCTCCTTCGCACCAGGTGTTGTCCGGCTGGTACCACTGGAGTTCCTCGTTGCGGGCGAAACCATTCTCGTAGTTCCACACAAGGGAGTCCAGACGACCGTCGACATTGAATTCATCACTCCAAACAAGTTGGTAATCCTGCTGGGCAGAGAGAGTTGCCGGCACCAATGCTGCCAACAAAGCTAAAAACCGCCCTGTCTTTATCGCTTTTTTCTTCATAAATAAACTTATTTAGATGGAAAAAGGTACAGAGTGTACGATGACTGTTCATCCTTTCCCTGTACCTTATACCAGATTATCCCGTAAAACAATCTTTACCTATTATAAAAAACCTATTGCTATTTTGTTGCAGGCTGATCGGCCACAGTAGGCCAATAAGGATTCTGGTAGATAGTAGAGGTAGACACGTCCGCTCCCGATGTGGCAGTCAGCTGGAACTGCTTAACCATAATAGGATACAGGTAGTGAGCCATCTTCCAGGTACAACCGTCAAAAGCAGCCTGCGTCGAGATTCTTTCGAACGGACGGAGGTATTCGCTCTTGCTCTTAGACGAAACGTTGGCACTGCTTGAACCATCGGCAACTAATGTACTATTTCCCTTATCATCGACATACCAGCCTTCCATCGGAGTGTTCCAGAGGTGCATACCTTCCAGGTGTGCAGGTGTAGTCATGAGCTGGTCCATAGAACGCCAGCGGCGCAGGTCCATGTAGCGGAGGCCTTCGGCCATGTACTCGCAACGACGTTCGCGACGGATGTTGTACAGCGTCTTGTCGGCCAATACGGTTCCGGCAGAGTAAGCACCCCAGTCGTTCGCAGCTTCCTTGCTCATATCGGTAGCGGTAATAGTCTTGTCGATATCGGTGCTGATACCGGCACGCTGACGAAGTGCTGTCCAGTATTCGCGAGCGGTAGCATCGAGTGATCCGTTGAGCAGGTAGCTGGCTTCCATGTAGTTCAGCAGAGCTTCGGCTGCACGGAAAACCGGAACTGCCGTATAGCCGCCACCATTGGCATAATACTTACGGTTGAACGATCCACCTTTGCGCAGGGCATAACCGGTGGCATAACCACGCTCGCCGTCACCGTTGGTGATGCCGGGATAAGGCTCTACCATGACTACTTCGGTACCTTCGTTATTGTCTACTTCGAACAGGATGTTCGACTGTCCCGGTTCTTTCAGGAAGATGCTCAGACGTGAGTCGCGGTTCACACGAACATCGGCAATAACCTTATCACCCATGTAGTAACCATCGCCATCGGCATACGTACCGTGTGCATAAACGGGAGATCCGTCCTCCATCAGGAAGTTCTGTACAAATCCGCGGGTCAAGCCGATACGGTAGTTACCACGGCCGGCAGCTGAGTTGATGTTATGAGTAACCAAGCCACGGGCATACTGGCGCCACAACAACACTTCAGAAACGCCCGAGAGGTTTTCCTGTGCAAACATGTCAAAATAAGGATTGGCAGGATCGGTAGCCGATTGTTGCAGCTCACCGGTATTCTGAGTCAGGCTACCTTTGTATTTGTCGCCCACAAGCTTGGCTGCAGAAACCGCTTCGCCCAGGAAGTAGTTTATTTCACTGTCAATGCTTCCGCTGGGATATTGGTAGTTGCTGTGTTGAGCAGCACCCGGCCAACCGTCGCCACCCGGAACAAAGGCTGTTCCCTTGAAGTTCTGCAACCAGGTTGCTTCGAACAGAGCCACACGGGATTTGATCAGCAGGGCTGCATCTTTGTTAATGCGGGTAGTAGCCATGTTTACATCACTCATATACTCAGCAGCCTTGTCCAGATCGCTGATGATAAAGCGGGCCACCTCATTGCGCGGAGCGCGCTTGCTGGCTTCGCGAAGCACTTCCATATTGTCGGCTAACGGCTCGGTAATGATGGGGAAGTCTCCAAAGAGTTGCAGTTTCTTGAAGTACTCGAAGGCGCGGAGAAAATACATTTCGCCGATGTAGTGCTTAACGTCAGCTACGTTGCCTGCAATGGTATTCTTAGAGCCACTCATATCGTCACCAAATTTCGGAAGTACCTGGGACAGGAAGAAGTTGGTGCGGTAAATGCGTTCGAACTTCCAGTTGTCATTTTCGCTATGAGGCACCTTCCAACGATCCGAAGTATAACGGTCATCGGCTGTTACTCCAATCTGATTATCTGTTCCTCTGTCATCGCCGTAGATGCTGTAGCTCCATTGGTCCATCTTCGGAAGGATATTAGGATATTCATCATTCAGATTAGTCTCCAACTGAGCAGCCGAAGAATAATAGGTCTCCGGAGAAATTTTTGACATCGGCTCTCTGTCCAGAAAGTCCTCACAGGAGGTAGTTCCGGCGGCAATGGCTACTGCCATGAATGCCTGGGCTATGTATTTATAATTAGATTTCATGATATATTGCTTTTTAATAAGTTAAAGGGTTACACTGAGTCCAACAGACCAGGTTTTTGAAAGCGGATAAGAGTTACCACCACTTCTAATAGTCGAATTTGCACCGCTTGCAGTGTCACCGCCATTGATCGTTTCCGGATCGAACAGCTTGCTCAAACTGGTACCTGTCCACAAGTTCTCACCTGATACGAAGATACGGAGATTGCTGAGCCCAACCTTGTTGGTCATAGAGTTCGGAAGCGTGTAGCCGAGTTGGAAGTTCTTCAGACGGATATAAGATGCATCCTGCAAGTAACGGGTCTGTGTTTCCTGGTTCTTTCCAGAAGACCAGGTAGGACGCGGGTAGTAAGAGTCGAGGTTGGCCTCAATTTCATGACCTGCCAATCCGATGGCTTCGGCACGGAAGTAATCCTGGTGTTCCTTCAAACCAGTTGACCACCACATACCACCACCTGCATGAACTCCCCAGAACATATTAGAACCTTGCCAGTAGTCGCGCTTCATCACCCCCTGGAAGAAGAGACGAACGTCGAAACCTTTGTAATTAGCGTTCATGTCGATACCAAAGTGGTAACGCGGCGTGCTGTTACCGATTACCTTCAAGTCACCATGATCTTCCAATGTCTGTGCACCTTTGGTGATACCGGTTTTTCCATCGAGGTCGGCATACATGATGTCACCTGCTCCCCACTCGGTTCCCAGCGGCTGTCCGCCTACCTTCTCCAAATGCGCCTGCATTTCGGCGTCTGTCTTGGCAATACCTACGGTTTCAAAGCCCCATATTTCATTGATTTCGCGGCCGGCAATGTAAGTGCTGATACCGTTGGTGGGGTTACCGGGATAGCTGTCGATATAGGTGCGGGCATCGGCTACATTGAGCTTCACACCATAACCCAGGCCAAACTTGGTACGGTCCTGCCAGCCGAGAGAAAGTTCCCAACCTTTGGTTTTCAGGTCGCAGTTATTGGTCTTTGGAGGCTTAACGCCCAATACTTCAGGCATTTCTACTGAAGGGCCTACCATATTGTCAGTATAACGAACGTATGCATCGAACGAAGCAGTCAAGCGGTTGTTCAGGAAGCCAAAGTCAAGACCGGCATTCCATGTACGTACGCTTTCCCAGGTCAGAGCAGTACTGATGAGATCGCCTACATAAGACTTATTGGGTTTCAAACCGCCTTGAAGCCAGCTACCATTCGCAGGTTCCAGATTCATGACACGATAGGTAGGATACCATCCGGTAGTATTCATGTTGCCCAACTCACCGTAAGAGAGACGGAACTTCAGTTGGTTACATGTATTCGCAAAGTCTTCCCAGAATTTTTCCTGTGCAATGTTCCATCCCAACGAGAAAGAAGGAGATGACTGCCAACGGCTACCTCTACGGAAACGTGATGAACCGTCATAGCGGAAGTTGGCTTCGGCCAGGTAACGGCCTTCATAGTCATAGTTGATACGACCGAAGAAACCTGCTGTAGCCCATTGGTTGCGATAACCGCCAACTACAGGTACCTTAGCCTTACCAGCACCGTCGAGGTTAGAGATAAGATCCAATTCCGGAAGGTCTTCTACCTGCAAACCGTAACCTGTAGCCTTGAAGAACTTCTGACGCATTTCTTCCGACTGGAAACCACCCATCACCTTGAAGTTGTGAACATCAGCCACTGTAAGTGAATAAGTAGAATAGATATTCCAGTTCATGTAGTTTTCTTTGGTGAAATCCTGATAAAGGCTGGAAGTTCCTTTGGTGTCTATTACGTTACCAGCCACATCGTGGTTGTAGTAAGGAAGACTTGTTTGACGGGTGTCGACAGTATTGGTGCTGTAGTTGAACTCTACGTTAGTCACCCAGTTCTTGATAGGTTCGAAGATCAAAGCACCTTGTTGGTACACCTTGTCGGTCTGAACATTGCGTACACCACCATTGGCCAAAGACATGGCGGGGGTATCGGCATTACTGTTGTGGTAGAAACCATTCTCGTCATAAACAGGGAGGTTAGGCCAGGTCTGGCGACCGATCTTCTCGTACAAGCCACCGCCGAAAGAAGTCGGACGGCCGAGGTCTTGACGTACATAACGCAGGCTGTAGTTGAACTTCAACCAGTCGGTCAGTTCGGCATTGAATTTAGCAGAAGCATTGAAGCGTTGAAGGTTGTCCGAGCCGTGACGAAGCAAACCGTTCTGGTCAAGGTAACCCAATGAAGCGTAGTAGCCGAACTTTTCGCCACCGCCACCGATGCTGAGGTTGTGCTCCTGTGAGAAGCTGCTGTCTTTATAAATTTCAGAGTACCAGTCGGTATTGGCATACGCTGTGGTAAACGGGTCGCCGGCAGGCTTTCCCCATACACTACCATTGTCCTGTAAGCCGCCTTTGTTCGTTCCTCCGGCTGCCTGGAAGTCCAACATCTGCTGCATCACACTGGCACTGAACTGATCGCCCCATCCGGTGTTGTGTGCAGCTTCGTTGAAGTAGTTGGCAAATGTATACGAATCCATCATCTGCGGAAGATTCACCGGACTGTTGAAACGGAAGCTGTTGTTGTAGTTAACAGTAGCTTTACCGGCTTTTCCTTTCTTGGTGGTAATCAAAACCACGCCGAACGGTGCACGCGAACCATAAATAGAAGAAGCGGCCGCATCCTTCAATACCGAGATATTCTCTATATCCTGCGGATTCACCGTGTTGATATCGCCTTCCATACCGTCGATCAGGATAAGCGGGCTACCACTGGTTCCATCGCCGATGGTACCGTTACCACGGATGTTGATGCTCATATTCTTATCCAACTCACCGGTATTGGTGGTGATTTGCAGACCCGGTACCAGACCTTGCAGAGCCTGTGTTGCATTGGTCACCGGACGAGCTTCGAGGTCTTTGGCAGTAGCCAGACCAACAGAACCTGTCAGGTTCACCTTCTTCTGCGTACCGAAACCAACGATGATGACTTCGTCCAACGCCTGAGCGTCTTCTTTCAGTGTGATAATAAGAGATGTTTTTCCGGCAACGGCGATTTCTTGTGATACGTAGCCGATGTAGCTAACGACGAGCGTTGCGTTAGACGATACACTGAGAGCAAAATTACCATCGTAGTCGGAGATTGTTCCGTTAGAGGATCCTTTCTCCATCACGCTGGCTCCGATAACGGCTTCGCCATTAACGTCCTTCACCACTCCTTTTACATTGATTTTTTGATTTTGAGCGTCCAGGTGCTGAACATTCAAAAAGAGAGCCATACATATCAATAAGGATGCAATCACCTTATTCATGTAAGCTTCATAAAAAGTTCTTTGCTTTTTCATTTAGTACGAACTTTAAGATTAAACAATAAATATTCTTCTTTTTTGTGAGATGACTCACGTTGCAAATATATACTTGTAATGGAATAAACAGCGTCCTAATAGGGTTATTACAGGGGGAATTATAGTTCATCGCCCTTTTTGAACTATAATTCGACCTCCCTTGGATGAAGTAGGACTGTAAAATTATATCAATACCCGCATCTCCTGTTTTCAGGAGTAAAAGAACCCTTGAAATGGGTTTAATGTAGATAACCCCGTGCAAGCGAAGCGCACAGGGTTATCCACATTTAGAGGGTGTGTCAAAAGCCCTTTGATATAATTTTGAAGTAACAAATTGTAAGTCACTCTATCTTGGCCCAGCGGGCCAATGTGTTCGTAGCCGTGGGCTTCAGCCCACGGGGGTATATGAATCCCCCACCTGCGCCACGTAGTGGTGCTGTATATATACAACGGCATCACTACGTGGCGCATAGGCAGGGAATGCCATTTTCCGTGGGCTGAAGCCCACGGCTACGAACACGATAGCCCTCTGGGCTATGAGAGATGAACTTACAATCTGTAACTTGCGCAGATTGTTGTTGGACTTTTGACACACCCTCTTTTCAACACAAAAAGAGGATGCATCTTTCGACACATCCTCTTCATGGAGTAACAGTGGGAAGCCTCAGGTTTCGCTCACCGATTAGTCACTATACGGATATCAAAGCACCCGAATGGTAAATTCGTAGGAATAAGACTTCTCATTGAACCGGTATTTGTCCAACGGCTTGGCTCCCCAGGAATGGAGTCCGCCTACACCACGCTGGAACAGGTCGATGCAAAGAGACACATTATCGCGCGGAAGCAGATCGGAAGCATGTTGCTGCTTCTTGGTCATTCCCGGATCGAGATCTTCCGGACGGTAGTTGGTGGCACTGACCGACAGCGGTTGTGCACCTGTTACCATAAGTCCTTCGCCTTTTTCGTTCTTCAGCGTCAGCCAGCGGACATCGGTTTTGTTACCTGTTTCTTGCGGACGGTAATACGGGAACGCCTGATCGGCTACTTTACCGTTCCAGATACCGATGAACGTATCGGCATTACGGTCTACATAGTTCTCGTGCGGGCCGCGGCCATACCAGGTGAAGTTATCGTACTGTTGGGGCAGTGACATCATCATTCCGAAACGCATCATCTCCGGCAGGTCGTTGGTGAGGGCCTGATAATGAGCAGCCACTGTCAGGCTACCATCCTTGTTGACGGTATATTGAAGATCAACCTTGGCTTCGATGCCGCGGAGTTTGGCTTCGAAGTCGAAAGTGATCGTTCCGTCTTTCTCCGACAGACCTTTGTATGTGAGAATAGGATTGATAGCGGCCACTTCCCAAACTCTCATCGTGACATGATCCCAGGAACCGAAGTCGTTATCGTTCGGAGCACGCCAGAAGTTAAGTGAAGGCAGGGCGAACGACCGTTGCCCGTCTTTAGACATGCTGATACCTGCCGTACGGGCTCTGTTCCGGGGACCACCGCCGGCTTCGGCCGCACCTGCACCCACGGTAGCACCCTGAGTTACTTTCTCCGGAGCTTGTTCGCCCGTAACGACCGTATAAGAGATATTTCCCGCCTTCACGACAATTTTATCGGTTGCCTTCTCTATATCCAATGAAAGATCTCCAGCAGGCTTGGCTGCGAAATAGTTGTTTGCCGGGAAAGCTATTTCACTCTTCGAGCATTCGAAACCTGCCGGAATGAACTCATCGGCCACCTTGGTGTGGGCAAATACGTTCAGGAAGTACTCCGTTCCGGGTTCGGAAGCGATCTGCGGAAGCTTAATCTTCACATTCTTCTTCGAAGCAGCAGGAACGGTGGCATCGAAGGTACCCTCTCCTATCTTCTCGCCGTTCTTCAGCAGCACCCATTGGAAGCTGTAGTTCTTCGGGGTGATGTCGGTAAAGACGAAATCATTGACGATGGTCAGCTCGCCCTTCGCAGGATCGGCCGACTCCGCCCAGATGTTCTGATATACCTTCTTTACTATATAGGTATGGGGAACATACTTGTGGTCGGGGCTGATGATACCGTCCATGCAGAAATTGTCGCTACTCATCTTGGCGTAAGCACCGAGATCACCACCGTACGCCCAGTAGAAACGGCCTTGCTCGTCCTTGGCCGGACGACCGTGGTTGTACCATTCCCAGATGAAGCCACCCTGCATGTGGTTGCTGCTGCGCATCACGTCCCAGTACTCTTGCATGTTGCCCATGCTGTTGCCCATGGCGTGTGCATACTCGCACATGATGTAGGGACGGGTGGGTTGTTCATTCGCTGCTTCGCGAAGCATGGACTCGTAGCTGGGGTACATGGGGAAGCTGACATCGCTGTTTGGTTCCCTGTAAGCCGGTTCGTACACGGTAGGACGGCTGGTATCGCGTTTCTTTGCCCAGGCATAGTTGACCTTGAAGGCCTCTCCGTTGCCCGACTCGTTGCCAAGCGACCACATGATGACCGACGGATGGTTTTTATCCCGCTCTACCACACTCACGATGCGGTCGATGTGCGCCTGACGCCATTCCGGCAGATTAGAGATCATGCCCGCACCCAGGTGACGGATGCCGTGCGATTCCAGATTGGCCTCATCTACGAGATAAATACCGTACTGGTCGCAAAGCTTGTACCACAAGGTAGGTTGCGGGTAGTGCGAGGTACGTACGGCATTGATGTTGAGTTCTTTCATCAGGCGGATGTTGTTCATCATCTCCTCTTTAGTGGCCACAGCACCTGATGCTGCATTGAACTCGTGCAGGTTGACACCTTTGAACCAGACTTTTTTGCCGTTAACAAGTACTTGGTTATTAATAATCTCCACTTTCCGGAAACCTATTTTATGCGAGGTTGTTTCCACAATGTGTCCGTTCTGATCTCTCAGGGTAAGCAGCATGGTATAGAGGTCAGGAGTCTCGGCCGTCCATTTTTGCGGGGCAGTGACTTTGCCGGCGAGGCTGATTTCACTGCTGTTTTGCGCCGGAATCTCTACTTTCTGCGATTCGCTAAGTATTTTCTTTCCTTTCGCATCGAGCAAGTCGATGGTGAGTGTCTGCATTTTCGGAGCGTTGCTGTAGTTCTTCAGTATCACCTCTGCAGAGAAAAGTCCGTTGCGGTAATTGCCGTCCAGGTCGGCATGCGAGAAGAAATCGAAGATACGGGTATCGGCCGTGCTGTACAGATATACATCGCGGTTGATACCGCCCAGACGCCAGAAGTCCTGGTCTTCTAGGTATGAACCGTCGCCATACTTGTACACACGGCAGGCCAGTGTATTCTTTCCCGGACGGATGTACGGGGTGATATCGAACTCGGCAGGACTCTTGGCATTTTCCGTGTAGCCTACTTCTTTGCCGTTCACCCATACATACATGGCTGTGGTACCTCCTTCGAAGTGCAGGAATACGTGGCGACCGTTCCAGTCGGCCGGCACGCTGAACTCGTGACGGTAAGAACCTGTCGGCGAGTCTTCGGGGTCGATCTCAAAATAAGGTGCTTCGAAGCCGAAGTTACTGGCCACGTAGATGGGCAGGCCGAAACCATTGAATTCCCAGTTGCCGGGTACGGGCATATCGCTCCATCCGGAGATGTCGTAATCTTCCCGGTAGAAACCTTCCGGCGCATCGGCCGCTTTGGCCACCCAGTTGAACTTCCACTTGCCATTGAGCAGGCGGTAATAGGGAGAGGCTGCACACTCGCCGTCCGCGGCTTGTTGCACAGTGGAGTAAGGAAGCGAAGTGGCGCGTGCCGCTTCTTTGTTCACGGCAAAAACCTCCGGGTTTTGCCAATGAGGCTTTGTGCTTTGTGCCGAGAGCCATACCGCCGGGCACAGAAGCAGGATAAAAAGGCTTTTCTTCATACTATCTATGTGTTTTTACTATTTGGTACTCAGTTCGGCCGGCCATCCCCAGCGGTCGGTGATGCGTTTCAGTTCTTTCCTGGTGATGGGAATGATGGTGCCGTGACGCGGATGGAAGTTCATCTTCACGTCGGCATCGATCACGCGGAAGTTCTTCAGGTCGGTGGTTTCGGTGAATTGGTACTTACCTTTCATATAAACATCGTACATCAGGATGTATTTGTCCTGACCTATCAGCTTGAAGGTGCCGGCACCTTCCACCGCATCAGTGGTTTGCTGCTTGTAGTCGGGGGCTTCCTCCCAAACGCCGGATGTGAGCGAGCGGGTGGTAGCCACCTTGATGCCGTTGCCATGACCTTCGGTTTTATAGAAAAGGTGGAAGACTTCGTCCTTGTAAACGATGTCGCCGTCGATGCACGACAGCTTGTTCTGCGGAATCAAGAGCGGACGGGGTTCGCCTTCGAGGTCGGTAAAGTCCGCATTGGCGTAAGCGTAGTAGATGATGTCCGGCCCGTCGGCGTGCTTCATGGACCAATAAACCATATACTTGCCGGCTTGCGGGTCGTAAACGGTTTGCGGTGCCCAGACGCGTTTCAGTCTTTCCTGTCCGGCGTAGCGTTTCTGCATGTTGATCACGGAGTGTGTCCAGTGGACCAGGTCGTCAGACTTGAGCAGCACCATGGCGCGGTTGGAATCCCAGCCATTGTCGGACACCATGTCGGTGACGACCATGTAGAATGTCTTTCCGTCCTGGGTGCGGAGGATGTGTGGATCCCGCACGCCGCCCGTGGAACTGATTTCTTTGGAGTCGATAACGGGCTGGTTGTTGTTCAACGCCCAATAGCTGTAACCGTCCGTACTCACGGCGTAGCACACGGCCTCCTTGCTGATGTGGTTCCCGGTGAAGTAGGTAAACAGATAACCCACGTAGTCCTTCTCGGGGATAGCCTGTGCTTCGGCACGCGATGCAAACAGGAGCATCAGCAGCAGTAAAATAGAGAGTTTTTTCATGATATGTATATAACAGATTAATTAACCGGTGTAAAAGTACCGAATAAACAGGGAATATAATGGGTACTTTTGGCTCATTTAGGGCTACATATCATTCATTTCGCAACTTCCCCTGATAAAAAAGAGATGCACCCCGGAATGATACGCTGTGTACCTTTTAAAGAAACACTGTGTTTCTTTAAAAGATACACAGTGTTTCATTTAAAGATACACAGTGTTTCAGACTGGGTTGAAACTTACAGTGACTTTTCTACTCTTTATCTTCCGGGATGAATCGTTCCAAGTACTCCGAAGGAAGCATGGCAAACTCTTTCTTGAAGCAGGAGCTGAAATACTTCGGATCGTTGAACCCCACGGCATAAGCCAACTCGGACACACGTACCGAAGTGCCTTTCTCTTCCATAATGCGGCAGGCGGCTTTCAGGCGGATATTGCGGATGAAGGCGGAGGTGTTCAGTCCGGTAAGTGACTTGAGCTTCTTGTACAAGGTAGATTTACTGGTTCCCATCTCTTCGATGAACTGCGGCTGGTCGAACTCACTATCTTCCAGGTGGCGGTTCACACAGTCTATGGCGTTTTGCAGAAACTCTTCGTCGATGCTGGTGTAGTTCAAGTCCTTGATTTCGAACACCAGCTGGTTCTTGAAGTCGCGTGCCATGCGTTCCTTGTATTTCAGCAGGTTCTTGATGCGGGCATGCAGCACGGTAAGGTTGAACGGCTTGCTCAGGAACGCATCGGCACCAATCTCGTACGCTTCGGCACGGTCTTCTTCCTTGTTCTTGGCGGTGAGCAGGATGACGGGTATGTGACTGATTTCCAGTTTCCCTTTGACGTACTTGCAGAACTCGATACCGTCCATCTCCGGCATCATGATGTCGGACACAATCAGGTCGATGTCCTCGTTCTCTACTACAACCACACCTTCCTTGCCGTTGTCGGCGGTGAATACGTTGTACTCCCTGCCCAGCAACTTCACCATGAGTTGCAGCAGCTCCTCGTTATCTTCCAGGATGAGGATGGAGTGCAACTTCGCTTGCTCCTCCCCTACTACCGGCACTTCAATCTGTTCGTCGAACGTGATGGTTTTCTGTGCCGGGAGGATGGCTTCTTCGTCGATTTCCTCCTCCTTGAAGTACGACCGCTCGATGGGAAGGGTCACGGAAAAGGTCGTTCCGTGATCTATCTCGCTTTCTACCCGAATGGTACCGCCGTGGAGTTCCACCAGGTCTTTCGCCAGTGAGAGTCCGATGCCCGTACCGATGGTATTGAACTTGCGGTAGTCGCCCTCATAGAAGCGACGGAACAGCGTCTTTTGTTTCTCTTTCGAGATACCCTTGCCATTGTCGCGCACGGATATCTGTACGAAGTCCTTATTCTCGGCACGCGTCAGGGTAATCTGCACGAAACCGCCTTCCCGGTTGTACTTGGCGGCATTGGACAGAAGGTTATACAGGATCTTATCCACCTTGTCGGTATCGAAGTAGCCGGTGATGGATTCCGGATCGCAGAGTACGGAGAAGTGCAACTTCTGTTTCTTGATGAGCGGCAGGAAGCATTCGGCCTCGTTCTTCACAAAGGCTGCTATGTCGCCGGGCGATACACGCAGTTTCAGGTTGCCCGTTTCGGTTTTGCGGAACTCCAGGATTTGTTGCAGCAATCGCATGAGGCGGTAGATATTGCTGCCCAGCACGGAGTAGAGGTCGGCATGCTCGGGAGCCCGGAGCTTGATCTCGTCGGCTGTAGCCGAGATGATGGTAAGCGGCGTAAGCAGCTCGTGGGTGATGTTGGTGAAGAACTGCAGTTTGGTGTGGTTCAGTTCCTCGGCCTTGGCTTTCTCCATCTCCCGCAAGCGAAGCTCGTTGCGCAGCAGGAAGCGGTTTCGCGTAATCCGGAAACTGTAATAAATTAGAATAGACACCAACACCGCATAAATGGTATACGCCCACCAGGTAGCCCAGAAAGGAGGCAGGATAGTGACCTTCAGGCTGCGCACCTGTTCGTTCCACAGACCGTTTTCGTTGGTAGCTTTCAACAGGAAAGTGTACGTTCCGCTCTCCAGGTTGTTGTAATAAGCAAAGCGGCGGGTCACGTCGGTGTATTGCCACTCTTTATCAAAGCCCTCGAGCATGTAGGCATACTTGTTGAGTTCTGGATTGCGGTAAGTGAGCGAAGCAAACTCGATGCTGAAGTTATTATACTTATAAGGTAGGGTGATGTGGTTGGTGAACGAAGGTACCTTGTCCGATATTTCTTTTCGTATCCCCTCTTCCATCGAACTGAACGAACGATTGAAGATACGGATATCGGTAATGAAGAAGGGGGCTTCCTGCATATCGTCGCTTAAAGCATTGGGACGGAAGCTGTTGTACCCCTTGTAACCGCCGAAAAAGAGCTCGCCATCCTTGTAACACGAAGAGCGCGGAATGAAGAAATTGTCCTGCAACCCATCGGCCGAGGTATACACGCGGGTGACTACCTCCTGCAGATCGTCCGTAACGGAAAGCTTCACCAGCCCGGCATTGGTTCCCAGCCAGAGATTGCCCGACGCATCTTCTTCGATGCTGCCTACCATGTCGCCCGGAATATTGTATTGCTTGCTCTTCTCGCAGAAGGTATCCTGCTGGGGATCGTACAAATATAGTCCGCCTCCTTCTGTTCCGGCCCACAGCTTTCCGGCATGGTCTACATGTAGGCAGAATGCCGTTTTGTTGATCAGCTTACCGTTGCCGGGACCGTAATACTTATAGACCAGGGTAGTGGGATGATTTACATCGCCGGAGATACTGATGATTCCGAAGTTGACCGTAGCCACCCAGATGGTCCCTTGGGTATCTTGTACGATATCGCGCACATGGCAACGATCCAGCAGCAGGTTATCGGCCGTCATGTCTTGCAGCAGCGTTCCGGTACCATCGGCATACTGGATTCCCACTCCCTTGCGCGTCCCCACCCAGCAATTGCCGGATCGGTCTTCGTAAAGTGCCAGGACGCAGTGATCTTTCACAAATGTCGAGTTCTCGGGAAGCAGGTTGCGCACTTTTACACCTTTCTTATATATATAGACTCCGCCATCATACGCAGCAAACCATATTTCATGGCTACCTTTCCGCTGGATGATGTCATAGATAGTAGGTATGATGGGAATTTCAGAGAATTCCGGGATTTGTGAGTTGTATAGGAATTCACCCGTATTCCGGTCGTGCCGGCCGATGCCGTAGGTTCCCACTCCTACCCATATATGGTCTTCATTGTCCACAAACAAGGAGTGAGCCGCATGGGTGGGCAACTGATTCTTCTCCATATTGAACTGGTAAAGCTGGAACTTGGGCGAACGGGTATCGGACATCAGCACACCGCCACCGATGGAACCGATCCACATGTTGCCTTCCCGGTCGCGCAGGATGGAGTTGACCTCGTTGCAGGGGATGTAATATTCCGACTTACGGGACAAGTAGTTGAAAAACTCGCCGGGGCGGTCGGACGGCATCACACTCAGTCCGCTACGGGTTCCCACCCACAGCGTTCCTGTATTCAAGTCTTCGGAAATATCATAGACTATGTTGTCCGGAAGAGAATTCGTACGGCCGGCACTGTACGTATAGTCTTCGTATGCTATCCGATCCATTTCTTTCGGATGATGCAACCGTACCAGCCCTCTGTCCCAGGTCCCTACCCAGATGTTCTTGCGGGAATCTTCAAAGATAACGTGGGCGGACTGGCGGTCGTTGATAGGCGGATAGGCATAAAACTTACCGGCTGAAGGAGAATAACGGAACATGCCATTGTCCCAACTACCTATCCAGACATCGCCGTCAGAGTCTTCCATCAAGGCTTTCACGGTACAGTCGGGCATCACCCCGTCCGTATTCTGCCGGTTGTACAGCAAGAAGGTGTCACGAGCCGCCTCGTATCGAAACAGTCCAACTTCCGTACCTACCCAGACGGTGTTGTCCTTAGTCACCAACAAACAAGAAACCACATTACTGGCAGCCCCCGGCAAGGTACGCTTACGTACCTCTCCCGTTTCTTTGTTCAGGATGCTCAGCCCCTCCTGGGTACCCAACCACATTTGATGGTTGTAATCATCGGCCAGACAGAGGATGTCGTTATTCGTGAAAAGGAACGGAGTATACAGGTTCGACTTATACACACTGGTCTTATATCCATCGTACTGGCACAGTCCGTAGCGGGTGGCAAACCACATGAAGCCGTCTTTATCCTGGTAGACCTTCTGCACCTCATTGGTGGGCAGGCCATTGAGCGTGGAGAGTTGATTGAACTTCAGGTGAGTGATAATAGAAGAACCGGTAGCCCGGCACAGGGTGGTCGATGCAGCAAGGATCAATGCCCCCATAAGCAGGCGTCGAAAAGCAGATGAATGTCTGTTGGTTTCCATAGTAACTTCGCTATTTGCAAGCAAAAATAAAAAAAAGGAAGAAGTTTCCCTCTTCCCTTTCCTATATTAACAAGCGAAAAGCTCTGTTTCCGCCTTTTTGATTCCAAAATCCACTTGATTTGCCCGCTAAAGGAGTGTCTTCGGCTCTTTGGGGCGATGGAAGTACTTCGAGAGCAAGGCTGCAAAAGGCGAGTCGTACACACGAGCCTTCTGCGGACATCCCTTCACACAGGCACAACATTTTATACACGCATCGGCATCGGTATGCAGCTCATCCCCTTTGACGATGGCTTTGGCCGGACAGTGCAGTGCGCAATATCCGCAGTGTATACACTGACTTTCATCGGGCAACCAAGGGGTTCGGGGAAGCTGCTGCAAGTTCTTACGCAAAGGAAGTACCCGGCGGATAAAACGAAGCATCGGGAACAACGGCTGGCGCGGACGTGGAATGGCACGCACCTCCACCGGGTAAAGTGTTTCGATGCCGGAAGCATGGGATATCTTTTCGGCAATTCGTTGTCCGAAATCACAGGCAAACTCCAGGTCGGCCGCATCGGGGCGATCCACAGCAACGGGATTCTTCTCCGTACTGTAAGAGTGTTCGCCGATGAATGTAGCACCGGCAATCACCTTGAAGCCATGCAGCACGGCATACTCATCGAGTTCGGCCAAGGCTTTCTCGTAAGCCCGGTTGCCGTAAACCACCACCAGCACAGCAGGCGTATTGGTTCCACGGATACCTTGCAGACGTTCCATTGCCAACGGGGCCACTCGTCCTCCGTACACAGGTACCACGATAACAGCCAATGAAGAGGCAGGCAATACAATATCATCGGCCGGATTCAGGGTAATATTGATTGTATTCACACTTGCGGGTGCTATTCCGCGAACAATTGCCTGCGCTACTTGTTTTGATGTATGGGTAGGCGAAAAATAAATTAAATGAGTAGTTTCCAGAATCATGTTTTCTACTTTTTATCCTACAAAGATAGTCAAAAAGCAAAAAAACAAGCATTTTTGAATAAATCTTAAATATTTTATTTATCTTTGCGCCGTTGAAACACTCTCTGCTGTTCCCCACCGACAGGAATTAACCAGATATTCAATTCAACAGTTAAATCCCTAATTATTTTCGAGATCAAGAAGTGTATGCGGGCATAGACTGTGACTTACCAAGTCGTAGCTATCGCCACGTTTCTATGGATATATTGAATTATTTATTAACTTACATTATACTATATGTATAACATCATTCAACTGAACGACAAAAGTTTGTCCGATCTTCAAGCTATTGCCCAGGAAATGGGTATCAAAAAAACTGACTCACTAAAAAAAGAAGAACTTGTTTACCGTATCTTAGACGAACAGGCTATTGCCGGAGCTACCAAGAAAGTGGCTGCCGACAAGCTGAAAGAAGAACGTCAGGATGATAAGCAAAAACGCTCGCGCGTACAAATTAATAAGAAGGAAAACAAAGTGTTTTCCGCATCTAAAAATGGTGAGTTGACTAAAGCAGAGGGAAGCTCCTCTAAACAACCCGTGCAGTCGGCTAAACCTCAGCAACCGGCTTCCAACCAACCTGCCAAACCGCAACCCGCCAAGCAACAGCCGGCTAAGCCGCAACCCGCTGCAGCCAAAACTGCTCCGGTTGCCACTGAACAACCAGCAGAAAAGAAAGCCGCCGAGCCTGCCGCTGATAGTACTAATAAAAAGAAAGTAGGACGCCCACGTAAAGACTCCAATAAAGAGACTGAAAATAAAACTGCTGAGCCAATTGCCGAAGAACAGGTAAAACAGGCTCCCGTTGAGAGAAAACCACAACCGGAGAACAAGCCTATCGCCAAGCCGGTAGCTAAAAGCAAACAGGTTGTTGTCGACGATTCAAGCGCACTCCTCTCAGATAGTAGCGACGATGAATTTATCCCCATCGAAGACCTACCGTCTGAAAAGGCTGAACTCCCGACTGAATTGTTCGGCAAATTCGAGAATAAACCGGAAGCAGCTCCTGCTGCCAACGAGCATCCTCAACAACGTCCTCAGAATGTACCCGCACCTAAAACCCCCAATATGCAGGGACAGCAAAGACCGCAAAGACCGGTACAGGAAGGTGCCCCCATGCCTGAACAACGAAAAGGCAACGAACGCGAGAAACCTTATGAATTTGACGATATCCTCACCGGATTAGGAGTACTCGAAATCATGCAGGACGGCTACGGCTTCCTCCGTTCATCTGATTATAACTACCTGTCATCACCCGATGATATCTACGTATCGCAATCGCAGATCAAACTGTTCGGCCTGAAGACCGGCGACGTAGTGGAAGGCGTGATCCGTCCGCCGAAAGAAGGCGAAAAGTATTTCCCGCTGGTCAAAGTATCGAGAATCAACGGACGTGACGCTGCTTTCGTGCGCGACCGTGTACCGTTCGAACACCTCACCCCGCTTTTCCCGGACGAAAAGTTCCAATTGTGCAAAGGGAACTACTCTGACTCTATGTCGGCACGTGTAGTCGACCTGTTCTCACCTATCGGTAAAGGACAGCGCGCGTTGATCGTGGCTCAACCCAAGACAGGTAAGACTCTGTTGATGAAGGACATTGCCAACGCCATCGCTGCCAATCACCCGGAAGTGTACATGATCATGCTGTTGATCGACGAACGTCCGGAAGAAGTAACCGACATGGCTCGCAGCGTCAATGCGGAAGTTATCGCTTCTACGTTTGACGAACCGGCCGAACGCCATGTGAAGATTGCCGGCATCGTACTCGAAAAAGCGAAACGCCTGGTGGAATGCGGACATGACGTAGTTATTTTCCTCGACTCGATTACCCGTCTGGCACGTGCGTACAACACCGTTTCACCAGCTTCCGGCAAGGTACTCTCCGGTGGTGTGGACGCCAATGCCCTGCACAAACCGAAACGTTTCTTCGGTGCAGCCCGTAACATTGAAAACGGTGGTTCGCTGACCATTATTGCTACCGCACTTATCGATACCGGTTCAAAAATGGACGAAGTTATCTTCGAAGAATTTAAGGGAACAGGTAATATGGAGTTACAGCTCGACCGCAACCTGTCCAACAAGCGCATCTTCCCGGCTGTCAATATTATTGCTTCCAGTACACGTCGTGACGACCTGCTGCTCGAAAAGCAAACACTGGATCGTATGTGGATTCTCCGCAAATACCTGTCGGATATGAACCCGATTGAAGCCATGGACTTCGTCAAAGATCGTTTGGAGAAAACTCGTGACAATGATGAATTCCTGATGAGCATGAATAGCTAAAACCTGTACATTAATCATGTCACAAACTATATCAGAGCCCAAATAACATAACTTGCTAAAAATAAAAGGTAAAAAGAGTGGAAGTTCTATATAAACTTCCACTTTTTTTATTATTTTTGCACAGGCCTGATATAAAACAGTTATCCGAACAGTGAAAATTTACGTATCTATAATCATAACAGTCATCGGCATATTAATCTCGCTGCCGGTCCATGCGGAAGACAGAGCGGACTATTACGTGTCTAGGTTCGAGTTTCTTCTAAACCACAACCTCTTGTTTTGTGACGGGGTAGATAATGACAGTATCATCCTTTGGGAGGAAAAACTGAATCCAGTCTTGATGGAGCGAAAAAACGATGTATTGCTATTTCGTATTCGCCAACTGACTTCTTATGCCTACGCCATGCGAGGCGACGTAAATACAGCCTTGGACTTTTCCAGACAAATGTACGATGATGCTAAAGCCATGAATTTTGAAACGGGCATCGTACTGGCTTACGGGGCCATAGCCGAGGCATACCTCAACTCCAACATGCCTCAGGAAGCCATGGAATCCTATGAGCAAGCCTACCACTTGATACAACGCGTTCCCAACACCTGGGACATCCAAGCTAACATGTTACCCAAATATATTTCAACTTTATTGCAAGCCGACCGTATCGATGAAGCTATCGTCTGCCTCCGGCAGTTGGACGACCTGGCAGAAGTTGTTTCACCTGAATTGCTGGAATTCACCCTCCCCCTTTCTTATGCTAATTTCGAAATAAAGACGAACCAGCTGGAACAAGCAAACATTCACCTGAAACAAGCCCGGGAGATTGCAGACTCAGCAAATTTCGCTTATTATCACTACCTTTTAGAACAGGCGCAAGCAGCTTATTTCGAAAAAAAGGGAGAATACAAGCAAGCGTTAGCACTCTACGAAGACCTCGAACAAAAAACTCCCCAATTTGCGGCAGCCCAATCCATACAACACGCACTGGCACGCGCCCGGCTGTTGGATTTGACCGGGAACATTGACGAAGCTTGCCTTATCTACCAACGGGTATATGCCATGCAAGACAGCCTCTGTGCCAAGAGTTACGCCAGACAGATCAATGAGATGCGCGTCCATTACGATGCCGACCAGATAGAAATAGATAACCAGACAGAACGAAACCGCTTGCTTTTCGGCAGTATTATCGGTTTCCTGTGCCTGTTTGGGCTGGTGGTATTCGTGGCACTCCGCATCCGCAAACAAAACAAAGAGTTGCTGTACTCCCAAAAGCAACTGGAGGTGGCCAAGACCAATGCTGAGAATGCCATTCGAACCAAGAGCATGTTCCTCTCCAACATGAGCCACGAGATACGTACGCCACTCAATGCCTTGTCGGGCTTCTCTTCAATCCTCACCGAGGAGCACATCGACAATGAAACCCGCCGGCAATGCAACGACATCATCCAGCAGAACTCGGAGTTGCTGCTTAAGCTGATCAACGATGTGATCGACCTGTCGAACCTGGAACTGGGGAAACTGGAATTTACCTTTGAGAAGTGCGACGCCATCTCCATCTGCCGAAACGTCATCGACACCGTGGAACGTGTGAAGCAGACGAGCACTGCCGTGGTTTTCAAAACCGAACTGTCCGCCCTGGAACTCTTTTCCGACAGCTCGCGCTTGCAACAAGTACTTATCAACCTGCTGATTAACGCCACCAAGTTCACCCAGCAAGGTACCATTACGCTGGAAGTCACCCAAGAATCGGACAACACAGCTCTGTTCTCGGTGACTGATACCGGCTTCGGCATTCCCATAGAGAAACAGGGAGCCATCTTCAACCGTTTCGAAAAGTTGAACGAAGGTGCACAGGGAACCGGATTGGGACTTTCCATCTGCCAACTGATCATCGAACGTTTGGGAGGAAAGATCTGGATCGACCCGAACTACACAGGAGGTGCGCGGTTCTTATTCACCCATCCGGTAGGCAATAGCCCGGAAGCCAGAAAGGAGGACCTCACATGAAAAGACGGATTATAACACCACTTCTATTTATAGTTGCCATAGCAAGCTGCCTGGCTGCCAATTTGTCGCCCGAAGCGGTGAAAGACAGTTTGCTGCGTGCACTGAACTCGCAACCGAGTGACAGCACCCGTCTCATGACGCTCCATGCACTGGCGCGCTTGGACCAGTCCTCTCCTTCTTTTCTGTACTACGAGGACCTGTTGCTCGAAGAAGCCATCAAGCAGAAAAACATAAAATACCAGTGCATCGCCATGCACAACCACATTATTTATTATTTCAACCATAATAATAAGGAAGAGGTCCAGCAGTGGATGACGCGCCTGAGTGAGGTAGCACCCAAAAATGGTTTTTACGACCTGTACTTCGATGCCAAACGGTGGATGATAGAACTATACTTCCTCCGCGAAGAGGTAGAACTCGGTATCTATGAAGCCAAGAAGATGGAAACCGAAGCCCAACAGCACCAAAACATACACGGCCAGATGGTAGCCAATCTTTGCCTGCTGAGCGGTTATGTAGGAATACTTCAGTTCAACAAAGCCATGGAAGCAGCCGACAAAGCTCATAAGCTGCTCTCCCCTACCGACGAGCCGCTCACCCGGATCAATGTCTTGATGCGGATTGTATCCGTATACGGTTTCATCAAGAAGGACGACAAACTGGAAGGTGTTCTTCTGGAACTGGAACAAGCCTACAACGATATCCCCCCTGCCCTGCAAAGTGCTTACAACAATGTTCCGATGAGCGTCGAGTCCAACTATGTCAACTATTTCCTTCGCAAGGATGATGTAGCGCAGGCCCGCAAGCACCTGGCAGCCATGGACCGATACTACAATCCGAACTTCTACCTGTCGGCCAAGGTAGACCACCTCAATGCACACGCCGAATTTAGCTTGTACAACAAGGAGTTCGACAAGGCATTGGCGCAACGCGATTCCATTATTTCCATGGTTATCAACATGTTCCCAGGCGAAGCCATCTTTCAGAACGTGAAGAAGGCAGACATACTGATCGAAGCCGGACGCATGAAGGATGCACTTCCGCTGTACAAAAGGGTCATCGTGCAGAATGACTCGGTGAACATGGCCGTTTCGCGCAAGCAAATGGAACAGATCAAAAGCATCTATAATGTAGACAAGCTTTTGCTGGAAAAAGGACAGCTCAGGGCTCACATTCAACTCATTGCCCTGATAGTCATCGGATTCATGCTGGTGCTGTCCACCGTATTCATGATCCATTTCTACCGTACCCGGAGGAAACTGAAAGAGGCCGAGCGCGAAACGCGTGAAGCTACCCGGATTACGGAGGAAACCAACGAAGTAAAGAACCGCTTCCTCACAAATATGAGCTACAACATCCGCATCCCGCTGAATAATGTAGTAGGATTCTCGCAACTTATTGCAGCCGATCCCAACATTGACGAAGCGATGCTAAAGGACTACTCGAAGATCATTCAGAAGAACGCCACCGAACTGATACAGCTGGTGAACGATGTGCTCGACCTGTCCCGGCTCGAAGCCAGGATGATGCGTTTCAACCTGTCCGATTACGGGATTATCGACCTGTGCAACGATGCCATCGGGCAAGTACGCATGAAAGAGTCGCCCATTCAGGTGCTATTCATCACCGAACTCCGTAACAACTTCATCCACATCGACATCAGCCGTCTCTCACAAGTACTCGTCAGCCTGATGGTGTACCCGGAAACGAACGACAAACCGCGCCGCGTTGTCTTCAATCTGGAGGAAGAAAAAGGAGAATATGTATTCAAACTGCACAATTCCCCGCTGGCCGATCCCGCTTTTGCCACCCAATCGGTAGCCATCCGGCACGAGATCAACCGGTTGTTGGTGGAGCATTTCGGCGGAACTTACCAGATTAAGTCCAAACAAGTAGAGGGCCCGACCGTCATTTTCACACTTCCTGCAACAGAAACTCCCAAAATGCCTGAATAAAAAGGAGGAATTACAAGAGATTTTCGTACTTTTGCGTCTTCGTAAAGAAGATACTATAGTATTGTAATATTGTAATCTGTAATAGAGACATGTTTGATAATTTAAGCGAGAGACTCGAGAGGTCCTTTAAAATTCTGAAAGGTGAAGGTAAAATCACCGAAATCAATGTAGCAGAAACCCTGAAAGACGTGCGGAAAGCTTTGCTCGACGCCGACGTTAACTATAAAGTAGCCAAGACATTTACCGATACGGTAAAAGAAAAGGCACTGGGACAAAATGTGCTTACAGCCGTAAAGCCCAGCCAACTGCTGGTAAAGATCGTTCACGACGAACTGACCCAACTCATGGGTGGCGAAGCGGTGGACATCGAAACCAAAGGTCAGCCGGCCGTGATCCTGATGTCGGGGTTGCAGGGTTCGGGTAAGACTACCTTCTCGGGCAAGTTGGCCCGCATGCTGAAAACCAAGAAAGGCAAACGCCCCTTGCTCGTGGCTTGTGACGTGTACCGCCCCGCTGCTATCGAACAGCTCCGCATCCTGGCCGAACAGATCGAGGTACCGATTTACTCGGAACCGGACAGCAAGAACCCGGTGGAGATTGCACAGAACGCCATCAAGGAAGCCCGCGCTAAGGGATATGACCTGGTGATTGTCGATACCGCCGGTCGTCTGGCCATCGACGAGCAGATGATGAACGAAATCGCTGCCATCAAGGAGGCCATCCAACCACAAGAAATCTTATTCGTTGTCGACTCCATGACCGGACAGGATGCTGTGAACACCGCCAAGGAGTTCAACGACCGTCTGGACTTCAACGGTGTGGTACTGACCAAGCTCGACGGTGATACCCGTGGTGGCGCCGCCCTCTCTATCCGTTCGGTAGTCAACAAGCCTATCAAGTTCGTAGGTACGGGCGAGAAGCTCGATGCCATCGACCAGTTCCACCCTTCCCGTATGGCCGACCGTATCCTCGGCATGGGCGACATCGTTTCGCTGGTGGAACGTGCACAGGAGCAATACGACGAAGAAGAAGCCAAACGTCTGGAACGGAAAATCGCCAAGAACCAGTTCGACTTTAACGACTTCCTCAGCCAGATAGCCCAGATCAAGAAAATGGGTAACCTCAAAGACCTGGCATCCATGATTCCGGGTGTGGGTAAGGCCATTAAAGATATCGACATCGACGACAATGCTTTCAAGAGCATCGAAGCCATCATCCACTCCATGACTCCGAAGGAACGCAGCAACCCGGCCCTCCTCAACGGATCGCGCCGCACGCGCATCGCCAAAGGTAGCGGTACCACCATCCAGGAAGTAAACCGTCTGCTGAAGCAGTTCGACGAAACCCGCAAGATGATGAAGATGGTGACCAGCAGCAAGATGGGCAAGATGATGCCGAAGAAATAAGAACAACTAATAATACCGGAAAATATGAATTTGATAGATGGGAAAGCCATCGCCGCACAGGTGAAGCAGGAAATTGCCGCCGAAGTTGCCGGAATCGTTGCCCGTGGTGGTAAGCGTCCGCACCTGGCTGCCATCCTGGTGGGCCACGACGGTGGAAGTGAAACGTATGTAGCAGGAAAGGTAAAAGCCTGTGAAGAGTGTGGATTCAAGTCGAGCCTGATTCGCTACGAAGACAACGTGACGGAGGAGGAACTGCTGGCCAAAGTACGCGAACTGAACAACGATGCCGACATCGACGGGTTCATCGTACAACTCCCGCTGCCGAAACATATTTCCGAACAGAAGGTCGTCGAAACCATCGACTACCGCAAGGATGTCGACGGATTCCACCCCATCAACGTGGGACGCATGTCCATCGGGCTTCCGTGCTACGTATCGGCCACCCCGAACGGTATCCTCGAACTGCTGAAACGGTACAACATCGAAACTTCGGGCAAGAAGTGCGTGGTGCTGGGACGCAGCAACATCGTAGGCAAGCCGATGGCCTCACTGATGATGCAGAAAGCCTATCCGGGCGATGCTACCGTGACTGTTTGCCACAGCCGCTCACGCGATCTGGTCAAGGAATGCCAGGAAGCCGATATCATCATCGCCGCATTGGGTCAGCCCAACTTTGTGAAAGCTGAAATGGTGAAAGAAGGAGCCGTGGTCATCGACGTAGGTACCACCCGCGTACCCGATGCCAGCAAGAAGTCAGGTTTCAAGCTCACCGGCGACGTATTGTTCGACGAGGTAGCCCCCAAGTGCTCCTACATCACCCCTGTTCCCGGCGGCGTAGGCCCCATGACCATCGTTTCGCTGATGAAGAACACCCTGCTGGCCGGCAAGAAAGCCATCTACTCGTAATATGCGTACCGCATTTATTCTATATGGTCTCTCCATTTCCTGCACTGTTATTGCGCAGGAATGGAGAGACGTTCGTTTCCAGCCTACCGATAGTTGCGCACAACAGCGCATCACCCTCCTCTTTGCGGGCGACCTGATGCAGCACGACACGCAGATCAATGCTGCACGTACCGACAGCGGCACGTATGACTACTCTTCCTATTTCGAGCTGGTCAAAGAAGAGATCAGCCAGGCCGATATTGCCGTGGCCAACCTGGAAGTAACCTTGGGTGGAAAGCCGTATAAAGGATATCCGGAATTCAGTGCTCCCGACGAATACCTTACAGCCATCAAGGATGCCGGTTTCGATGTGCTCATCACGGCCAACAACCACAGCCTGGATCGCGGACGAAAGGGATTGGAACGTACCATCGGGATGCTCGACTCTCTGAACGTTCCTTACGCGGGTACCTATATTAATATGGAAGA
Source organism: Bacteroides sp. (assembly GCA_031555765.1). Classification (GTDB taxonomy): domain Bacteria; phylum Bacteroidota; class Bacteroidia; order Bacteroidales; family Bacteroidaceae; genus Bacteroides. Next base: position 34,053 of record JAVBUC010000039.1, read on the forward strand.
ACGTGCCAAACGCTACCCGCTCCTGCTGGAACAAAACGGATTCCGCATCGCCTTGCTCAACTATACCTACGGCACCAACGAAATCAAGGTAACTCCTCCCAACGTGGTCAACTATATCGACAAGCCCACCATAGCTGCCGACATCGAAGCTGCCAAAGCTATGGAGCCCGATGCCATCATCGCCTGTATGCACTGGGGAACGGAGTATCGCACCCTGCCCGACGATTCGGTGGTGAAACTGACGGACTGGCTGCTCGACCACGGAGTGACGCACATCATCGGCGGTCACCCGCACGTGGTGCAACCCATAGAACTTCGCACGGACAGCGTGGACGGTAGCCAGCACGTAGTGGTTTATTCTTTAGGCAACCTCATCTCGAACATGTCCGCCCGTCGCACCGATGGTGGCCTGTTCGTGAAACTGGAGCTGACCAAAGACAGCGTGGTGCACGTAAGCAACTGCGAGTACAGCCTGGTATGGGTAGGACGCCCGCCGCTGATCCGCGAAAAGAACCATCGCCTCTATCCGGTGAACTACCCGGCCGATTCGCTCCCCGTCGATGCCCGCAATGCTTTGAAGATCTTCAAAGACGATGCCCGCGCCTTGTTCCGGAAGCATAACAAAGGAGTCGATGAGTACCTGATTTACGAAGAGAAACCGATTCCATCATTCGTTCCATCAAAATAAATTACCGAAAGGTAGTCTCATACTGATTCCCGCCCGTACCATCGACACATACCGGTCATACTCCAACAAGCTCTCGCCATACCCCTGATACCATTGCAGGAATAAGTACTGGTTAGCTCCTTTGATGGGGTTAAAGGTGATTTCCAGCTGGGTATTTACTCCTTTCTTACAAGGATTGGCCACCAATGCAGCACCAAACTGGCCGTTCGTACTTCGGTAGTTCATGGCAATCAATCCATATCCCCTATAATCAAACAAGTCCCGATTTCCGTCGGACAACCACCCGTACCATACTTTAGCCTGAATGGAAAAGCGGCGTTATGGAAGTACACGCCGGACAGGGTGAGATAGTTCCAACTACGATTGTCAATACTGTCTTTACCGTTCGACTCATGTTCCAGAGACAGTGTCGCCATCCCCCTCAAACGATTATGGCTAATAACAGGCATTATCAATAAATTAGGAGTTTTTCTAATTTCTTCATAACTGGTTAGCGTTTAGGTCATTAAACGTCTACAAACACTTCAGTTAGAACTAATTATCTTATTTTCATGTTTGCCTCCTTTAGATTCTTTATGACTTTTTCCAGATTAAATGACTTCATGCAATAAAAAACAAGCAGGAATATTTGCAAAACAAAAGATAATACCTATCTTTGCACCGCGTTAGACAAACGCAAACATGGTGACTGTAGTTCAGTTGGTTAGAGCATCAGATTGTGGTTCTGAATGTCGTGGGTTCGAGCCCCATCAGTCACCCTCGGGAAAGTCCGGTAAATCATCGATTTATCGGACCTTTTTCGTATGAGAGGATAATTTATAAGCGGCCGGTTAGGTTGGGCTCAGGGCTCAGTCTCAAATCTTGGGGGATTTGATTAAAATGGGATCAGTCTCAGGTTGGCTACACAGATTTTGTTTTTCTGTTTTTACTTACACGGTTGCACGTTTTTTTGTGTAGTTGGCTTATAAACAACTCAATAGACCGTGCAAGACAAATATATATTTACATCTTACTTACACGCTTACTTACACAGATGCCTGCTACTGAGTAGATACCCCTGCTGTTGCCCTCATTGCTTCCTGCTGTTTCCCCGATTGCTTCCCGATGTTAGGTCGGTTGCTTCCTGATGTTACCTCAGTAGCCTCCTGATGTTGGCTTGTTTCACTCCTGGAAACTCTCTGTTTCTCGGTAGGAAACTGGTTGTTTCACGGTTTGAAACAGCCCTGCACACGGTTTCTCCAGGGACAGAACACGGTTGCTACAGAGGCTGCACACGGTTGCTGCAGGACGTGCACACGGTTTCTATCAGCAAACGAAGCCACCCTCATATCCTATTAGGATAATCCAGTAAGCTAATAGGAAAAAAAATTATTGTAATAAGATAATTAATTATCGTAATAGGATAATAACTGCTCGATAACATACTAATCAAAGACTCTTCCGGATCTGAGTTTACACCTTTGACCGCACCAGTGTAACTGTGTAAGTAAGCGTGCAAGTAAGATGTAAATATATATTTATCTTGCACGGTCTATCGAGCTGTTTATAAGACCATTAAGTAAAAAAGAGT